>NZ_JBHTBL010000009.1:0-7918 GCF_042665015.1 Halorubrum rutilum
GGTCGCCACGAACCTGTTGGTGGTTCGTGATTCGGGCGACGTAGGTGCGGGTCGTCTCCATCATCGTACTGTGTTCATAAGCCATTATGAGTTTTTGAGTATTAAAATCGGCGACAGGACGTTGAATATCCGGTTGGAGTGTCGTCGTGGGGTTGTCAGTCGGAGTGTCGGATTCATCCCGCGCCTAAAGGCGCAGGTATTCTCCTTGTTGTTTATAGGAAACAGAACGCCTGTTGTTAACCAACATATGATAGTAACTAGCTCTGTATGTTGGTTAAGTTGGATCGCTGTTTCTCCATCTTACGCATTCCGGCCCAACACACGGGGAGAGAATATATGCGAATCGACACCAATACATGGGGATATGAGCCGGGTAGGTAGCCATCTGAGACGGCTCAGGAAAAGCGACGACATCCTTGATCCCCGCTCGCGGCACAACATTCACGTCACCCGCGCGGCGGATCTTGACGCGGTCGGGCCGTGGTCGGGTGAGACGTTGGTCGCGGCGGTGCGACGAGCCGACGGCGAGGAGCGTGTGGTTGTCATCGATTACGGTCGGCACGAGCTCTATCTTGCGGCTGGCACCGAGCTCACGTATGAGCCACCACAGAGACTTGGACTCGCGGCGCCACCGGAGCTCTACGTCGCCGAGCCACATCGAATCGACCTCGACCACCAAACGACTACTGCTATTGAGCCCGTCGTCGTCTCCCCCAAATTCGACATCCTTGTCCCCGCCTTCGATTGGGAGGAGCTCAGCGATGACGACATGTTACCCCCAACCAATCGCCAGCCCTCGGGGACATCCGTCGGAAGCGGCACCGGCACACCCGGCTAACGAACAGTGCGAGGCTCAGCCCGTCTGTCGTGGTGAATGGAGTCAGTTTTATATATACCTGATAAGGATTCTATCGATATGCGTGAACTGTTCGCGATGTGGCGTGACACGCGGATGATACTGCTCGTTGCGGTAGTTGCGGCGATATACGCAGCAGTCCTGCTCCCGTTCAAACTATTCACGGTCATCCCGGGCATCACGAGCATCCGGCCGGCGAACGTGTTCCCGGTTATTTTCGGTATTATGTTCGGCCCGGCGGCGGCCTGGGGTGCGGCCATCGGGAACCTCATCGGCGATGTCTTCGGTGGCACGCTGGGACCGGGGAGTGTCTTTGGCTTCCTCGGGAACTTCTTCTTCGGCCTCGTGGGCTACAAGCTGTGGGGCAACCTGGGTCCGCTCTCCAGCGGCGAGGAGCCGAATATGCGCTCAGTCCAGCAGGTCATCGAATACGTCGTCACTGCCGTCGCCGCCTCGGCGGCGTGTGCAGTTATCATCGCTTGGGGCGTCGACCTGCTCGGCCTGGTGCCCTTCACCGTCCTCGGGCCGACGATCATGATCAACAACAGCCTCGCCGCTGCGGTGCTCGGCCCCCCGCTACTGTACCTGACGTATCCGCGCATCAAGGATATGGGACTGCTGTATCCCGACGTGATGCGCGAGGAAGACTTGGAGGAAACGAGCTTCTCACAGCCGGTCGTCGCGGCTTTGGGCATCCTTGTGGTTTCGCTGACATGGCTGGCGCTGGGCATCTATGTCTTCTCGCCGCAGTCGACCATGCAGATGGCGCTAGGCGGCGTCGGCCTCCTGTTGCTCGTCGTCTTCGTCGTCATCGGCAACCAGGGACTGCCAGCTCAGCTGAAGGGTGCCGACATCAGATAGTCGAGTCGAAACGCCGAAATCACCAGCCCATCAACTCTATCTTGAATGGACTCCCCCCAGTCTGACGACGGCCTCGTCGCCCGTCTCAGAGAGGTCGTCTTCTCGTATGACAGACAGGACGACACTGACGCCGTCGGCGACGACCATGCCGACCCTGACGCCCGCGAGGGGTTCGTCCTGCGTGGGGTGGATCTCGAGGTGCCCGACGAGTCGTTCACGGTCGTCATGGGCGCGAGCGGCGGCGGTAAGTCGACCCTGCTCCGCACGTTTAACGGCATCATTCCCGACTTCATTGATGGTGCGTTCGACGGAGACGTCCGGGTTCTCGACCGCGATCCGACCACCAGCCGCGTCAGCGAGATGGCCCGCGATGTGGGGATGGTCATCCAGGACTACGAGTCACAGCTGTTCGGCACGAGCGTTGAGACGGAAGTCGCGTTCGGGCCAGAGAACCTCGCGGTGCCGCCTGAGAACATCGGCCGGCGAATCGACGACTCGCTGTCGGTCGCTGGGCTCGGTGACCTCGGTCGCACACGGGAACCGGACTCGCTCTCCGGGGGACAAAAACAGCGGCTTGTGTTCGCTGGCGTCCTCGCCATGTACCCGGACCTGCTCATACTGGATGAGCCGACGAGCGACCTCGATCCGGCCGGAAGCCGCGACGTACTCTCGGTTGTGGGCCGGCTGGCCGAGGCGGCGACGGCGGATACCTCAGTTGGCGACTGGGAGGGTCCCGACAGCATCGTCCTCGTCACACACAAGATCGAAGAGGCTCTCCTCGCCGACCACGTGGTCCTCCTCAAAGGCGGCCGGGCAGCCCACGCCGGGCCGGCCGAGGAAGTGTTCCGAAACGTCGAGGCGCTCCGGGAGTCCCGGGTCGCCGTTCCACCGCTGGTCGCGGCGTTCGACCGCCTCGGCTTCGAGGGGGAAGACCTGCCGCTAGCCGTTGACGGGGCTGTTGAGACCGTCAATAGGGCAGACCTGACCTGGACGCCGCCCGGCAAGCGTGGCGGTCGCAATCCAGGTGTGCCTGCGGGCACCGCCACCGATCTCGGACGTCCGCTGTTTGAACTGGAGGAGGTTGCCCACGAGTACGACGCTGATGGCGAGACGGTCCGGGCCGTCGACGGCGTGGATCTCACGGTCAAAGAGGGAGAGGCCGTCGCCATTGTCGGCCACAACGGGAGCGGTAAGACCACTCTCGCTAAGCACCTCAATGGCCTGCTTGACCCGGACGAGGGGGTAGCCCGCTGGAATGGGCGAGACATCCGCGAGCTAGACATGTCCGAGGTTGGCCGCAGTGTCGGCTACGTCTTCCAGAACCCGGATCACCAGATATTCGCCGCGACAGTCGAGGAAGAGGTCGCCTTCGGCCCCGAGAACTTCGAGTTGACGGGCGACGAACTTGACCGCCGCGTTGCTGGGGCCATCGAGACGGTCGAACTCGATGGGCTAGAGGACGCGGATCCGTTCACCCTCTCGAAGGGCCAGCGCCAGCGGGTCGCGCTGGCCTCGGTGTTGGCCACCGACCCGGACGCCATCATTTTCGACGAGCCGACGACGGGGCTGGACGCCGAACAGCAGGCGACGTTCATGGACCTTGTGGCCGACCTCAACCGCGAGGACGGCGTCACCGTCGTCATGGTCACCCACAGCATGTCGACGGTGGCGACATATGCGCCCCGGACCGTTGTGATGAGCGACGGTCGGAAGGTTGCGGATGAACCGACCCGCGAACTGTTCGCCGACGAGGATGCCCTGGCCGAGTGGGATCTTCGGCCACCTCAGCCGGTGGCACTCTCGAACCGGCTGGCCGCCGATGCGGGCCAGACTGACGCCCTCCCGGCGCTGTCGGTTGACGAACTGGTTGCGGGGCTCGCCGACGAACCGATGACGACGACCGGTCCGGGAGGTGGATCGGCGTGAGCGCTGCATCCTCGCTATACGTCCACGGCGACTCCGTGTTCCACCGCCTCGCGCCGCGGGCCAAAATCGCCCTCGCGGCGGGGCTGTTCGCCGTCGCGCTCGTCTTCGATCATCCCGCGTTCGTCGGTATCCCACTGGTTGTGGCCTTTGGGACGCTCGTCGCGCTCGGTGGGTGGAGCAACTTCCGACGCGTGCGGTTCATCGTTGTTGCCGTCTTCGTAGTCGGCCTCGTCGTCTGGCCGCTGTTCACGCCTGCGGGTGGGCCCATCTGGCTCTCAACACCTGTGGTTGAGTTGACCCGCAACGAGTTTCTCGTCGCGCTCGGGCGGAGCACGCGGTTCGCCTCGTTCATCGTCACCGGTCTGCTGTTCGTGACAGTCACCTCCAACGAGGAGCTGGTCGCCGGCCTCCGCAGTTTGGGTGTCCCATTCGCCTTCTGTTTCGCCGTCGGGACGGCTCTACGGTTGTTCCCGACCCTGCTCGGTGCGACCGGGACGGTCCGGCAAGCGCAGGAGGCACGCGGCCACGACCTCAGCTCCGGGTCGCCACTCCAGCGCATCCGCAACTACATCCCACTGCTCATTCCCGTGTTCATGACCGCTATCCGGAACGTCCAAACACAGGCGATGGCGCTTGAGGCACGCGGGTTCGACACCCAGGCGGAGCGCACCTTCTACGGTCGGCAGTCGCTGGCCGGAAGCGACTGGGTCGCAGTCGGTGTCGGTAGCCTCATGCTCGTCGGCTCGGTCCTCGCGCGGTACGTGTTGGGCAAGGGGACCGTCTGAAGGCGTGCCGGTCAGAAACTGCTGTCCGGATGCTCCCACTCTTTCCCGTACGCCCGCTGGCTCTCGGTCATCTCGTCGATGCTGACGCCGAGCGTCTCCAACTTCCGCTCAGCGACTGCGCGGTCCAGCCGGTCCGGGATGTTGTACAGTCCCGGCGTCAGGGCATCGCCGTCGCCCGCGAGCATGTCGTGGGCCGCGATGAACATCATGGCATGGGTGGTGTCGATGACCTCTGCCGGGTGCCCCTGGCTGTACGGGCCGGTGAGGTTGACCAGCCGACCCTCCGCCAGCAGGTTCAGTCGGCGGCCGTCGGACATCTGATACTGCGTGACGCCCTCCTTCGGCGTGGTTACCTCCTCGGCCATCGCTTCGAGGTCGTCGAGGGCGATCTCCACGTCGAAGTGCCCGGAGTTCGCCAGCGTCGCGCCGTCTTGCATAGCCTCGAAGTGCTCTTTCCGCATCACCTCACGGTTACCCGTCGCGGTGATGAACAAGTCGCCTACCTCGGTTGCCTCGGCCATCGACATAACGCGGTGGCCGTCCATGTGGGCCTGGAGTGCCTTCCGTGGGTCGACCTCGGTGACGATTGTCTGGGCACCCATTCCACGGGCCTTCCGGGCGATGCCGCGGCCACAGTAGCCGTAGCCACAGACCACGACGTCTTTGCCCGAGATGATGGCGTTGGTCGTGATGGCGATATTCGTGAGCGAAGACTCGCCCGTCCCGTGGACGTTGTCGAAGAAATGCTTCATCGGGGTGTCGTTGACACCGTAGACCGGGAACTCGAGGACGCCTTCGTCCTCCATCGCCTCAAGACGGGTGATGCCGGCGGTGGTCTGCTCGCCACCGCCGATCACGTCGGCGGCCACGTCGCGGTGGTCGGCGTGGACCTTGGCGATGAGCTCACAGCCGTCATCAAGGATGAAGTCGGGTTCGCGTTCGAGCAGGTCGTGCTGGGCCGCGTCGAACTCCTCGTCGGTCATCCCCTCCCACGCGAAGGCAGTGATGCCGTCGCGAGCGTCGAGTTCCTTGACGACCGGCCCGTGAGTACTCTGTGGTTCACTCGGCGTGAAGAGGACCTCCGCGCCGGCGGCCCGGAGCGTCTCGATGGCGACGCCGGACTTCGGTTCGAGGTGGGAGGCGAACGCCACGGTGTAATCCTCGAGCGGTCGTGTCTCGCCGTACTCATCCTGGAACGACCGGAGGATGGGGGTGTGCTCGCGCGCCCAGGATAGCGGGTCGTCGGCATCAGATGGCGTGGGCGTCATGCTGAGGGCTACTCATCGTTTCGGATTAAGCACTCCGGAACCGGTTAGCTGTGGGTTAACTTACAGCTTCTACCGATTTCGTATTTCAGTGTCCAGACACCCTTAGGGGGGCTTTCGCATCGCTACCGCTGTACCGCCAAGCGAGTAGGACTGGATAATTTACTGGTCCTCACGCTCTTCCCATTCCGGACGTGGCGTCGGGGCCGGGAGTTCGTCAACCTCAGTTCGAAGCTCGTCCTCAGTTGTCCACGGGAAGCATCGATCGTGGCGTTCGAATTTGCGGAACTTGTTGAGATGGACCCAACTGTACGTTGCCGGCTCTTCGTCCTCATCTGCCCGCTCGTCGATCACATCCCACACCTCCTGTTCGTCGATACCGAGACCGTTCTCTTGGGCGCGATCAACGAACGGCTCGACGTTTAATTGGACTTCATCCTCCAACAAATCGTCTGCGAACGCTATCTCGAGAGCGGCCTAAATGATATGCCCTTTCGATTCAAGATTCGAATCAGTCACCCTCGAGGATGGCAACAATATCGGAGAGATCGAAGAGACGGAGGTCATCACGTTCGTCTGCAGCTTCCTCAACGGAGCGTTTGAAGCCAGAACGACTGAACAGGGCGAATTCATAGGTCGGCTCATCACCTCCCTTGGGTGTCCAGTCGATGTGCTCCACGTCATCTTCGAGATTCGAAAGCACATCATAGCCGAGGGGTGTACTGGTGAACTTCGCTTCGCCAACGATCAGCGTTGACTCGTCAGTTGGGGCGACGACATCTACCTCTCGGCCCTTGTACCACCACTGGCGTGGCACCTGCGTGAGCTGATAGTCTGCATAGAGCGCCGGCACCGCCTGGTGACAGAGCGATTCGAACGTTTCGCTGACGAAGTCGGGCAATTCCGGTTCGATAAGATCCGCGTAGGCGTTCTCGCCGTAGAGTTCGTACTGTCCCCCGCGGCCGTAGAGATACCGGAAGTAAAACCGGAACACGGGGTCCCGAATCTGGTATCGCGTCCGCTTGCTGCGTGCCGGGTCGGCGAGTGCTGGATGGTGTTTCTCGATGATCTGGAGCGTTTCCAGCCGGTCGAAGTAGTACGACGTGTTGGTGCTCTCGATGCCGGCTCCCTGAGCGATTTCATTCCGACTGCGGTTCCCGCTGGCCATCGACTCTAGAACAGAAAAATACGTGTTCACCTCGTTGAGTTCCATCTGGAGGACGGTTTCGGGCTCGTCGTGGAGTGGGCCATCCGGGTCGCACAGCAGCCGTGTGATGTTCTCTCCGAGGTTCTGTGATGAATCGAGTGGGCTGAGATATCGGGGTGTGCCGCCGAAGACGCCATGGACGAACACCCGTTCTTCGGGATCGTACGTCGGCACGAACTCCTGGATGGAGCGAAACGGCAGCTGGGTGAGTTCGAGGCGGCCATTCGGTGTCTGGGATACCCGGCCGTAGAGTGGCGCACCGACATCGAGGACGTGCGTATGAATCATACCGATTGCAGAGCCTGTGAGTACGAGCGTTGCCTGACTCTCGTCGACAGCCGTATCCCACAGGTGTTGAATGACCGACGGAAGTCCCTCGTTCGATTCGATGAGGTACGGGAATTCGTCGATGACGATGATAGCGTCTCTGTCGGTGAGGTACGTCAAGAGCGGTTCCCATTCCTCTTTGACGGCCGTGATGTCTGGATAGGTCGTCGCTGCTGCTTCGACGAATCGCCTGAGCTGTGTCGTCGCTGTTCCCTGGACTGCCTGATAGTACACAGCATTGTCGCGGTCGGCAATCGATTGGCGGACAAGTTCGCTCTTGCCGATTTGACGGCGCCCATAGATAATGGCGAGCTCTGCAGCCTCACTCTCGTAGAGGGCCTGCAACCGATCGAGTTCATCGAGCCGATTGACGAACTGGTCCATACACCCAGTCGTGGTGGGAGATACATACGTGTTTCGAGTTTTAGAGGCAAAACTATAATAGTCTGAACGATAATATCCTGGACTCTAATATGACGAGCTAATGTTCGACGAAGGTCAGAATGCTCCCTGCGGACGCAGAAAAAGGTAACCAACAGATCAGAAAACACCGCCTTTGCGTGGTTAACTTGGTAAGATAAAAATTCGCCCTCGAACACCCTTGATGAGTTCTTCTGCCGTTCGATTAATTGGGCCGTGTTGAATCGCTGTAAGGCGTTGGAATTCACTGTTTGACGAGGCGTTTGATGTT
>NZ_JBHTBL010000010.1:0-94299 GCF_042665015.1 Halorubrum rutilum
TAACATCAAACGCCTCGTCAAACAGTGAATTCCAACGCCTTACAGCGATTCAACACGGCCGTTAAAAACGAAATCGGGAGTGTAACTTCGACCGCCGCGTCCGGCGCGCCTCAGGCGATCTTCTCGTACTGCTCGGAGAGCTTCTCGGCGGCCTCGTCGAGCAGGTCGGCCTCGTACTCGTCGAGGTCCCACTCGACGACCTCCTCGACGCCGTCGGACCCGAGCTTCGCGGGCACGCCGAGCGCGGTGTCCTCGTAGCCGTACTCGCCGTCGAGCACGACCGAGCAGGGGAGCACCTCGCCGGTGTCGTTCAGGATCGCCTCGACGGTGTGCGCGACGCCGGTGGCGGGCCCCCACTGCGTGGCGCCCTTGCGGCTGATCACGTCCATCGCCGACTCCTGGAGGTCCGCGAGGATCTCCTCTCTCTCGTCGGCGTCGAAGCCGGGGTCGCGGCCGTTCACGCGCACCTTCGAGAAGACGGGCGCCTGCGCGTCGCCGTGCTCGCCGAGGATCGTCGCCTCGACGTTCTTCACGGGCGCGTCGAAGCGCTCGGAGAGGACGTAGCGGAAGCGCGCGGAGTCGAGCCGGCCGCCGAAACCGACCACCTTGTGGCGGTCGCGGTCGCCCGCCTCGTACAGGTGGCGGTTGAGGAGATCTACAGGGTTCGAGGTGGTGACGGTGACGAAGTCGTCGTTGTGCTCGGCCAGCGACGAGCCGATGTCCTCCATGATGGGCGCGTTGTCGCCGGCGAGGTCGATCCGGGTCTGCCCCTCCTTCCGCGGGATGCCGGCCGTGACCACGACGACGTCCGAGCCGGCGGTGTCCTCGTACTCGCCCTGCCGGACGGTCGTGTTCGAGTCGTAGGCGATCCCGTGGTTCGTGTCGGCCGCCTGGCCGATCGTCGTCTCGCGCTGGTCCGGAATGTCGACGAAGACGAGCTCGTCGACCACGTCGCGCAGCGCGAGGTTGTACCCCGCCGCCGCCCCGACGGTCCCCGCCGCACCGATGACGCTGACTTTTGTCATACCGTCTGAAACCGCGGCCGGCCGGCGAGTAAACGTTTCGGAACGGCATGATTGACCGTGCCGATTCCGGGCGTCTCCGGACTCGGCCGGCGATCCGCGCCGGGCGGCCGTCGCGAAAACCCTAACTCGGGGCGCGACCCACTCCCACCCAGTGCCGACGTTCCGCTACCCGTGCCCCGGCTGTCGGACGACCAACAGCCTCCACGACGCCGACTGCGACTTCGAGGGCGTGAGCTGGCCGACCATCGAGAAGGCGTACACGGACCTGCTGACCGTCCTCACCGCCGAGCCCGACGGGATGGCCGAGTCCACGCTCCGCGAGGCGGTCCACGGCGAGTGGGGCGGGCTCCACAAGGCCGCGCTCGACGCCTTGGAGCGCGAACAGCGCGTCGTCGAGGAGGGCGATCGCCTCCGGCTGCTCACCGCCGCGGAGTTCAAGGAGCTCGTCTCGGAGCCGACCCGCGACCCCATGCGCACCGTCTACGAGCACGGCTCCGTCCCCGGCTGTCACGACAACGCCGTCTTCGCGATGGTCGCGTGGTACGAGATGGTCGGGCTCTCGTGGCCCGAGACCCGCGAGAACGTCGTCGAGTGGCTCCGCGAGTCCGGCGCGTGGGACCGCGGCGGCTTCGAGGAGTCGACGCCCGAGGAGCTCGTCGACGCCAAGCGCCACGTGTACGACGAGGGGTACGGCTGGAAGGAGAAGGGCCAGGCCGCGAAGCGCGTCATCGAGCGGCATTTATAACTCTGAGTCGCCGCCGGCCGCGGCGACGTACCGCGGCCGCCCGCTTAAGTTTCCGCGCGGCGTCTCGCAACCGTGACACACCCGGAGGCCGGCGCGGCGGCGAGCGGGAACGAGGTCGGTACGCTCGTCGCCGACCCCGACCCCGACGGCGACGAGGGGCAGCGACCCCCCGCCGTCGCCAACCCCCGGCGCGCGCTCGCAGTCGTGATCGGCGTCGTGTTCATCGACCTCGTCGGCTTCGGGATCGTGATCCCGATCCTCCCCTTCTACGTCCGGTCGTTCGGCGTCAGCGACGCCTTCATCGGGCTGCTCGCGGCGTCGTACTCGCTCGCGCAGTTCCTCGCCGCGCCCACGCTCGGTCGGCTCTCGGACCGGATCGGGCGCCGACCCGTCCTGCTCGCGTCGCTCGCGACCGCCGGCGTCGCGTGGGTGACGTTCGGCTACGCCGGGGCGGCGGGGGCGCGCTTCGGCCCCGTCGCGGCGCTGGCGACGCTGTTCGCCTCCCGGACGCTCGCCGGGGCGATGGGCGGGAACATCGCCGCCGCGCAGGCGTACGTCGCGGACATCACGCCCCGGGACCGGCGGGCGGGCGCCCTCGGGCTCGTCGGCGCGTCGTTCGCGCTCGGCTTCGTCTTCGGCCCGGCGATCGGCGGGCTGCTCGCCGCCGATCCGGTGGTCGCCCGCGCCGACGCCCTCCTGCCCGCGTTCGTCCCGGCGACGGCGTACTCGCTGCCGAGCTTCGCGGCGGCGGGGATGAGCCTCCTCGCGGTCGGCGTCGGGTTCGCCTTCCTCGAAGAGCCGAAGCGGACCCGCCCCGCGAGCGAGACCGCCCGCCGCACGACCGCGATCGGGCAGTTCCGCGACGCCCTCGCGTCGGTGACGCTCCGGCCGCTGACGGTCGCGTACTTCGTCGTCGCCGTCGCGTTCGCGGGCGTGCAGGTGATGTTCATCCCGTTCGTCGCGGACGCGTTCGGCTACGACGCGACGGCCGCGGCGCTCCTGCTCACCTACGTCGGCGTCCTCGGCGCGGTGAATCAGGGCGTCCTCGTCGGGCGGCTCTCGCGGGTCGTCCCGTCGCGGACGCTCGTCGCGGCCGGGTCGGTCGTGCTCGGCGTCGCGCTCGTCGCGATCCCCGCGACCGGCCTCGTCGATCGGGTTGCCGGGGACGTCGCTCTCGGCGGCCCGGGGTGGCTCACGCTCCCGCTCGCGGCGCTGCTCCTCGCGCTCGCGGCGCTCTCGCTCGGGAACGCCCTCGTGAACGTCTCGCTGGCGACGCTCGTCTCCGCGTCGGCCGGCGACGCGGAACAGGGGGCCGCCTTCGGAGTGACCCAGGGCGCGTCGAGCCTCGGTCGGACCGTGGGGCCGCCCCTGATGGCCGTCCTCTACACGGTCGCCGTCGCGTCCCCGTTCCTCGTCGGCGCGCTCCTCCTCGTCCCCGTCGCCGCGGCGTTCGGACGGCGGACCGGGTGACCGGGTCGGGGCCGAGGGGGCCCGACCGCCGGCGCGCGACAGTTTTACCCCCGGCGTCGCCGTCGTACCCACGCATGGTCCTCGACCCCGTCCCCGCGTGGCCCGCCGTCGGCTCGCTCGCCGGCGGGGCGGGGGCGCTCGGGCTCGCGTGGGCGATCCGCGAGCATCGGGGGCGCCCCGGCGTCGACTGGTTCCTCGGCGTGTTCGCCGCGCAGGCGACGTGGTGCTGTTCGTACGGGGTCGGGCTGCTCGTCGCGGACCCGACGCTCCGGGCCGCGCTGGAGGCGGGGATGTGGCTCGGCGTGATATGGACCGGGATCGCCTTCCTCGGCTTCGCGCTGGAGTACACCGGCCGGAGCGACGTGGTCCGGAGCCGCCTGTTCGCGGCGGTCGTCGGCTTCGGGCTCCTCTCGACCGCGCTGCTCGCCACGAACCCGCTCCACGGGGCGTTCTGGACCGGCTTCGAGAGCGACCCCGCGTTCGGCGTCGCGACCGTCTCGTACGCGTTCGGCCCCTGGGCGTACCTCGTCGTCGCCGTCGAGACCGTGCTCGTCGCCAGCGCCGTCTTCCTCCTCGTCGACACCCTGCTCAGCTACGGCCCGCTGTACCGCCGGGAGAGCGCCGCGGTCGCGCTGAGCTCGCTGCCGCCGGGGTTCGCCCTGGTCGCGTGGGCGCTGGAGCTCGGACCGGTCCCGCAGCTCCAGCTCGCCCCCCTGCTGTTCGTCCCGCACGTGCTCATGGACGCCTACGCGTTCAACCGCGCGGAGATGTTCGACCGCAATCCGACGACCAGCCGCGCCGCGGAGCGCACCGCCATCGACGACCTCGCCGACCCCATCGTCGCGCTCGCGCTCGACGGGCGGGTCGTCCGGCTCAACCCCGCGGCCGAGGCGCTGCTCGGCGTCGACGCCGAGACCGCCCGCGACCGCCCGCTCGACGCGTTCCTCGATCTCCCGATCGGCGTGAACGAGGGGGACGGCGCGAGCGGCGACAGCGAGACGGACGGGAGCGACGAGGCGGAACAGGGCGGGAGGACGGGAGGAGCCGACGCCGGCGCCCGCGAGACGGTCGCGGTCGACGCCGGGTCCGGCGCGGGACGGCGCACGTACGCGGTGTCGACCTCGCCGCTGACCGACCCCAGCGGGACCCGCGTCGGCTACACGGTGGTCCTCTCCGACGTGACGGAGCGGGAGCGCCGCCGCCAGCAGCTGGAGGTGTTGAACCGCGTGCTCCGGCACAACCTGCGGAACGACGCCGGCGTCGTCCACGGCTACGGCGAGCTCCTCGCCGACCGCCTGGAGGACCCGGAGTTGGCCCGGATGGCCGACGCGATCGAGCGACGGGCGGGCGCGCTGGCCGCGCTCGGCGAGAAGGCGGGCACCGTGGAGGCGCTCCTCACCGACGGCGAGGCGGACGCGGTCGCCGTCGACGAGCTCGTCGAGAACGCCGTCGCCGACGCGCGCGACCGCGAGCCCGACGCGACCGTCGAACTGGAGGTCGAGCGGGACGCGGAGGCGGCGGACGGCGGGACCGCTCGGGACTGGGTCACCCGCGTCAGGGCGGACGCGCTCCGCGCGGTCGTGGACAACACCGTCGAGAACGCCCTGGTTCACCACGACGGCGAGGGCGTCGAGCGCGACGACGGCGGGCGGTGGGTCCGGGTGACGCTCGAACGAGAGGGCGGAGGCGAGGGCGACGAGGGGCCCGATCGATTCGTCCTCACCGTCGGCGACGACGGCCCCGGGATCCCCGACCACGAGATCGAGACCGTCGAGTCCGGGCGCGAGACGGCGCTCGAACACGGCTCCGGGCTCGGGCTGTGGGTCGTCGCGTGGGGCGCGGCGGCGGTCGGCGCCGACGTCGACTACGCCCATCGGGAGCCGCGAGGGACGAAGGTGACGGTGTCGATTCCGGTCGTGGACTGATTAGAAGGCACGCGCCTCGCCGTACGCCTGTGCCTTCAGGCGATCGTAGCGCTCTCGCGAGTCAAGTACCCACTTGTACTCGAAACCGGGCGGCGGATTGCCTATCCAGTTGAGGAAAGAACGGGTCTCTTCGACGCCGAAGCGGATCGTTTCGCGGCTGTACGTCGGTGAGAGACCAACCTCCTCGAATAGATTTAAAAGAAAATCCTGACGATCGTCTCGGTGTCGTATCCGTATCGCGGATCTAGGCTCGCCGTACTTTTGAACATCAAGATATCCGTCACAGACGTACCACATCTTCGCGATCCGTGGCGTTAGCGATAGATTCTCTGGGAACCGCTTCTCGCCGGACCGGTACCATCGACGAAGAGACCGCATGAACGGGTGAGATCGCGATATGACGGTGTACATATCATGGTAGTTCTCGGCCTTGGCGTTCGGACTGAACCCCGATTCACGGTTATTACGTGCTAGTTCCGCTGCCGTCTTTTTTAGGACGACACCAGTACTCAATATCCCCATTTCGTGGTCGAACCACTCCAAAAATTGCTTGTTAACCATCGGGAGACGAAACAGACCGTGAGACCCGTCGTTCGTCTTTGGGACGGATCCATCACCCACGAAACAGCCAATAAGCATCTCGCGAAGGTATGTGGGGATTTCAGGGTAAGTACAGCTTCCGCGTGCCCAGTGACTACCGACCCGCTTGAACGATTTGCCGCATTCTGGGCACGTCTCCCTAGGCAATTTAGTCGCTCTGAATGCGGGGGGCTAGCATATACGTTGCGTGTCCGAGCCCCTCCGCGAACCCGTAGTGGAGCTTGACCGGGAACTCCTCGCCGAGCTCGATGGTGACCTCGGCGTCGCCGGGGATCGCCTTGTTCATGTCCTTCAGGTAGTCGAGGCTGAACAGCGAGTCGGCGGGGCCGGCGGTGAGTGCGATGAGGTCCTCGCGGGTGAGCTCGAGGTCGACGTCGTCGGTGTCGCCCTCGGCCTCGATGAAGAACGCCTCGTCGGCCTCGTCGACGCGCAGGCGGATGTGGTCGGAGACCATGTCGGCGGCCTTGATCCCGCGGTCGATCTGGGCGCCCTCGACGACGATCTCGGCGGCCAGGTCGAGGTCCGGGATGTCCGGCTCCTGGCGGATGGAGTCGGGGTCGATGAGCGCGAGGGTGTACGAGAGGCCGTCGATCTCGATGTGGAGCTTGCGGGTCTCCTCGTCGAGTTCGAGGTGGATCAGGTCGCCGGAGTTGGCCATCCCGGCGATGTCCTCCAGGCGGGCGAGGTTGACGCCGATGACGCCGCCGTCGGCCTCGTACGACTCGAACGCGGCGGCTTCGAGGGTCAGGTCGACCATGCCCACGTTGGCGGGGTCGACGGCGCGGATCGAGAGCTCCTCCTCGTTCAGGCGGATCTTACACTCGTCGACCAGCACGCTCACCGAATCGAGCGCGTCCTGAAACGTCGACGCGCCCACGATGGCCTTGAACATATACGTTCGGCTAGGGCGGTATCACCTAAAAAGGCACCCGATCCGACCGGCACGGAAACGCTCAAACCGACCGGATGAGGCGGCCGACGACGACCGCGAGCGTCGCACGGGGCGTCGCCGTCGACCGCCGCGGACGTCGGCGATCAGATCAGCGGCTCGACGGTCTCGCGACCCTCGGCGAGCAGGTCGTCGACCGCCGCCTCGGAGTCGGCCTCGGCGTACACCCGCAGCTTCGGCTCGGTTCCGGAGGGGCGCACGAGCAGCCACGAGCCGTTCTCCAAGAGGAGCTTGAACCCGTCGAGCGTGACGACCTTCGCGACGGGGGAGCCGTTCACCGACTCGGGGATGTGGTCTTCGAGCTCGTCGAGGACGCCTTCTTTCCGGTCGTCGGGGCAGTCGAGCGACACCTTCCCGGCCGCGATGCGGCCGTGCTCGTCGAGCAGGCGGTCCACGCGCTCGTCGAACGGCTCCGCGGCGTGGGTGCCCGCGGCGAGCAGCGACATCAACACGCCGTCCTTCTCCCTGACGTGGCCGCGGAGGGTGAACCCGCCGGACTCCTCGCCGCCGAACAGCGCGTCGTGCTCGCCCATCGCCTCGGCGACCCACTTGAACCCGACCGGGGTCTCGTACACCGCCTCGCCGTGCGCCTCGGCGATGCGGTCGACGAGGAACGTCGTCGAGACGGTCCGGACCGCGGGCCCGGAGTCGCCCTCCAGCAGGCGGTCGTAGCAGGCGGCGTAGAAGAGGTTCGCGTCGAGCACGCCGCGCTCGGGCGTGACGACCGCGATCCGGTCGGCGTCGCCGTCGTTGGCGATCCCGAGGTCGACGTCGCTCTCGGGGTCGGTGACGCGCTCTGCCAGTTCTTCGAGGTGCTCGGCCGACGGCTCCGGGGAGTCGCCGCCGAACGTCACGTCGCGCTCGCAGCGCAGGCGGACGACCTCGGCCCCCGCGGATTCGAGGAGGGCGTCGGTGACGCCGCGCCCGCTCCCGTGCATCGCGTCGTACGCGACCGTGAGCCCGTCGAGGTCGGCGCCGACGAGGTCACGGGCCGCGTCGGCGTGGGCGCTCACGAGGTCGACCCGCGAGACGTCGCCGCGCTCGGCCTCGGGGAGGAGGTCGGGCTCGGCGAGCCGGTCCACGATGTCCTCGGTGACGTCGGGGAGCGCGGGCGCGCCGTCGTGCGGGATGAACTTCACGCCGTTGTACTCGGGCGGGTTGTGCGAGGCCGTGACCATGCAGGCGCCGGCGAGCCCGCGGTCGACGATGGCGTACGCGATCACGGGCGTCGGCGCGTCGCGCTCGGGGAGGATGACGTCGAAGCCGTTGCCGGCGAGCACCTCGGCGAGGCTCTCGGCGAACCCCTCCGACGTCTCGCGGGCGTCGTAGCCGACCGCGACCGGCTCGTCGCGGCCCGCCGCGTCGAGGTGGTCGGCGACCGCCTGTCCCACGATCCGCACGCGCTCGTCGGTGAAGGTATCGAGCGTCGCCCGCCAGCCGTCCGTGCCGAAGGAAATCTGCTCCATGTGGCCCACGTCGGCGGCCGGGACAATAATGCCCGGTGCCGTTCGCGAACCTTGCGGCGGCGAGTCGGCCACGGGAAGGTGATATTCGTGCGATCGGCGCGAGCAGCACGCGCGAGGGACGCCGCGAACGCCCGACAGGGCGTGAGCGGCGAGGCTGGGGAGGTTTGAGGTGCGGTACGGTCGCGGGGGTGGGACTCAAAGGGGCAGCCGCGAGGACGAAGGCGCGGGACGTAAGGACCGCAAGGAGCGAGCACCGCGAGCGACTGAGGACCGCAGCGACCGCACCGAGTCCTCGCGGCTGGGGCTTTGGTGGTGTTCACCGGCGGTCCACTGTCGATCATGTATCGCCGAGCGGCTGGGGCTTTGGTGGTGTTCACCGGCGGTCCACTGTCGATCATGTATCGCCGAGCGGCTGGGGCTTTGGCGGTATTCACCGCACCGGCGATCTATAGCCGAACACCGCCGACGCCCGCGCCGAGACCTACCGCTCGTCCGCCGCTTCTTGGGCCTCTCGCAGCGTGAACGCGCCCTCGTACAGCGCGGTCCCCACGACGACCGCGGCCGCGCCGGCCTCTCTCAGCGCGACCACGTCGTCGACGGTCGCCACGCCGCCGGAGGCGACCACGGGGATATCGACGGCGTCCGCGACGCTCGCGACCGCCTCGCGGTCGATCCCCGCCAGTTGCCCCTCGACGTCGACGTTCGTGAACAGGATGGCCCCCGCGCCCAGTTCCTCGTACCGGACCGCCGCCTCGGCGGGGTCCAACCCGGTCCCCTCGGTCCACCCGCTGACGACGACCTCGCCGCCCTTCGCGTCGAGGCTGACGACGACGCTCTCGGGGTGCGTCTCATCGATCTCGGCGACGATCTCGGGCGTCTCGACCGCCGCGGTGCCCAGGATGACGCGGTCGAGTCCCAGGTCGAGGAGGTCGCGCGCGCCTTCGGCGGTGCGGATGCCGCCGCCGAGCTGGAGGCCGACGCCGTCCCCGCCGACCGCCTCGACCACCGCCTCGATCGCGTCGGCGTTGACGCGCTCGCCCTCGAAGGCGCCGTCGAGGTCGACGAGGTGGAGCGTCTCCGCGCCCGCCTCGATCCAGCGCTCGGCGGCCGCGACCGGGTCGCCGTACCGCTTGCCCGTCCCGCGCTCGCCGCCGACGAGCTGGACGACCTCGCCGTCCTGGACGTCGACCGCCGGGATCACCTCGAACTCGGGGAAGCCGCTCATACGCGCCGAGAGTCGCGGGCGCGGATTAAACGGGTCGGTTCCGAGGAGCGCTACGTCACCGAGACGATCAGCGCCGAGACCTCCTCGTCAAACGCGGCCGGGTCGGTCGCCAGCGCGTCCGCCGCCGCCGCGCCGGCCGTCGATTCGACGACGGTCTCGCCGTCGATCGAGCCGGGGAGAGCGTCGCCGATGACGGCCGTGATCGCCTCGGACGGGAACGCTCCGCCGGCCACGAGGGCGTCGGTGCCGTCGTGCCAGACGGCGAGCCGCGCCCTGACGCCCGTCGCCTCGTCCACCGCGGTCGTCGAGCCGTCGGGGAGGGCGACCTCGCCGTCGAGCGCGAACTCGCCCTCGAAGCGCCACGCGGTCGCGGTGTGGCCGCCCGTCACCGTCGTGACCCCCTCGTCGACCTCCCGGAGGTCTTCGATCCCGGCGTTCCGGAGCCGCGCGCGGAACGCGTCGACCGCGGCCGTCTCGACCGCCGACATCACCCGGTCGCGGCCGACCCCGCCCGGCAGCCCGTCGATCGCGGGCCGGAGGTCGAGACGGGTCGCGAAGAAGACGACCGGCGAGCCGCTCGCGTCGAGCGCCTCGGCGAGGGCCTCGGCGACGGAGGCGTCCTCGTAGATCAGCGTGTGTTCGAGCGCGCGCACCGTCACCGGCCCGTACGCCCGCTCGAAGACCGTGCTCTCCGACTCGTCGAGGAGCCGCCAGCCGTCGTCGATCCGGTCGCTCGTCACGGTCGGTTCCGGCACCGGACCGTCGCGGGCCCCGAGACAGCCGGCAAGGCCGACGGCCGCGGCGCTCGCGCCCGCGGCGAGGAGTCGACGACGTCCGGTGCCGGTCGCGTCTCCGGTCGACGAGTCGTTCATACCTCGCCGGACGAGTCGCCCCCGTAAGTGGGTGTTGCCGCGGCTATCGAGAACGATACCGCCGAATTCCATCGCCGCCGTCGCCGTCCCCGCGTCGTCACCGACACGGATCGCTTTTAACCACCGGGTGTAACTACTCGGTAATGCCAGACGACACGGACGCGGCCGTCGACGCGGACCCGGGCGACCGGCGAGCGCGGCGGGGCGCCGACCGCTCGACCCGCCGCCGGTTCCTCGCGCTCGGCGGCGCGGCGGGCGCCGTCGCGCTCGCCGGCTGTAGCGCGGAGCGAACCGGCGACGGCGGGGACGGCGGCGCCGGGGACGGCTCCGACGGCTCGAACGAGTCCGACGGCTCGGACGGCGGAGACGACGGAGAGACGCCCACGCTGACGGTCGCGACGTACACCAGCTTCATCGACGCGCCCTCGGTGAGCCCGGGCGAGTGGCTCAAAGCGGAGTTCGAGTCGCGCGTCGACGCCGAGCTTGAGTGGGCGACGCCCGACAACGAGCTGAACTACTACGTCGAGCGCGCCGCTTCCGGCGTCTCCGTCGACGCCGACCTCTACGTCGGGCTGACGACCGAGGACCTCGTGCGCGTCGACGACCGGCTCGACGGCGACCTGTTCGCCGAGCGGGGCGAGGTGGGAGGGTTCGACGACGTCCGCGACGGGCTCCTGTTCGACCCGTTCGACCGGGCGGTCCCCTTCGACACCGGCTACGTGAGCCTCGTCTACGACGGCACGGCGACCGAGGCGCCGGAGACGTTCGAGGGGCTGCTCGCAGACGAGCACGCGGGGGCGCTCATCGCGCAGAACCCGGGCGGATCGACGACCGGACGCTCGTTCCTGCTCCACACGATCCACCGGTTCGGCGACGGCGGCGTCGCGAGCGACGGGGACGGCGGAGGCGGTTACGGGGACGGCGGCGAGGAGGCGGTCGAGGGCGGCGACGGCGACCCCGACTACGACTACCTCGACTACTGGGCGGACCTCCAGGCGAACGACGTGCGGGTGCTCGGGGACTGGGACGAGGCGTACACCGCCTGGAGCAACGGCGAGGCGCCGATGGTCGTCTCCTACTCGACGGACCAGGTGTTCGCGGACATGGAGGGCGCGAACCTGGAGGAACACCAGATCCGCTTCCTGAACGACCAGGCGTACGCGAACCCGGAGGGGATGGCCGTCTTCGCCGAGGCCGACGAGCCCGAGCTCGCCCGCGAGTTCATGTCGTTCATGCTGGAGCCGGCAGTGCAGGGAGAGATCGCCCAGCGCAACGTCGCCTTCCCCGCGACCGACACCGCGACGCTCCCCGACGACTACGCCGAGCTCGCGAAGGAGCCGGCCGAACCGGTGACGTTCACGTACGACGAGCTCCGAGGCTCGGTCAGTGAGTGGATCGACGCCTGGGAGCGGCAGTACGCCGGGAACTGAGGGCGACCGCGTGACGGACCGCCGCGGCGACCCCGACCCGAGCCGCCGCGCGCGCTCGCTCCGCGACCGGCTCGAAGGGAACCTGCTGACCGCGCTCGCGGTCGTCACGAGCCTCACGCTCGTCGTCGCCTTCTACTACCCGGTCGGCACGGTCCTGATCGAGGCGGTCGTCGTCGACGGCGCGGCCACGCTCTCGGTGTTCGCCGCGCTGCTGCGCGACCCCTTCTACTTCGGGGAGCTCGCCCGGCTGTTCGCGGGCGAGTCGCCGCTCGCGGTCGCGCGCGCCCTGCTCTCGCCGGACCGGCGGCTCGGGATCGTCGGCTTCACGGCGTACCAGGCCGGGCTGTCGATGGTCGCCAGCGTCGCGCTGGGGCTCCCGGCGGCCTACCTCCTCGCGCGCTTCGAGTTCCGCGGCCGGCGGACGCTGCGGTCGCTGACGATCGTCCCGTTCGTCCTCCCGTCGATCATGATCGCGGTCGGCTTCGTCGCCACCTTCGGCGCGAACGGGACCCTGAACGCCGTCCTCTCGGCGCTCGGGCTCCCGCCCGTCGAGCTGCTGTTCACGCTGGAGGCGGTCGTGATCGCCCACGCCTTCTACAACGCGCCGCTCGTCGCCCGGGTGACGACGGCGGCGTGGGAGTCGGTCGACGCGCGCGCGGTCGAGACCGCCCGGAGCCTCGGCGCGGGGCCGATCCGGGCGTTCTTCGACGTGGTCGCGCCGCAGGTGTCCCCCGCCGTCCTGACGGGCGCGGCCCTGACGTTCGTCTTCACCTTCGGCACCTTCCCCATCGTGCTCGCGCTCGGCGGGTTCGAATTGGCGACGGTCGAGGTGTTCGTCTACCGGCTCGTCCGCGATCTGAACTACGCCGAGGCGGCCGCGCTGGCGATCGTCGAGCTCGCGATCTCGCTGGGGGTACTGCTCGCGTACCTGCGCTACGAGGCGCGCAACACGGTCAGCGCCCGCGGCGCTCGGCCGCTCCCGCGGAAGTCCCTCCGGCCCGCGGCTCCGACCCCCCGGGAGGTCCTCCCGCGCGTCGGCCTCGCCGCCTACGCCGTCGCCGTGGCGGTCCTCTTCCTCGCGCCGATCGCCTCGATGGTCCTCGCCAGCGTCACGGGCGGCGACGGCGCGCTGACGCTGGAGCACTACCGCTTCCTCGTGGAGCGCCAGCGGACGGGCGCGGCGTTCCAGGTGCGGCCGTGGCCCGCGGTCCGGAACTCGCTGACGTTCGCGAGCGCCGCGACCCTCCTGGCCCTCCCGATGGGGGTCGTCGTCGCGGTGCTGACGACCCGGCGGTACCGCGGGCGGAAGCTGGTCGACGCGGCCGCGATGGCGCCGCTCGCCGTCTCCGGGATCGTCGTCGGCCTCGGGCTTCTCCGCGGGCTGGTCTTCGGCGTCGAGATCGCGGGCTGGCGGGTCGCCGCGACCGGCGCCGTCGCGATCGTCGTCGCGCACGCGGTCGCGGGCTACCCGTTCGTCGTCCGGACGGTCGCGCCCGGGCTGGAGGGGCTCGACCGGTCGCTGATCGAGTCGGCGCGGGCGCTCGGCGCGTCGCGGGCGCGGGTGATCCGCGACGTGGAGCTCCCCCTCGTGTGGCCGGGCGTCGTCGCGGGCGCGGCGTTCGCGTTCGCCATCTCGATCGGCGAGTTCACCGCGACGGTGGTGCTCGCGACCGGCGCCGACGCGTACACGATGCCGGTCGCGATCGAACGGTTCATCGGGCGGCGACTCGGACCGGCGACCGCGATGGGCGTCGTCCTCCTCGTCGTCACCGGGCTCAGCTTCGTCGTCATCGACCGGCTCGGGGGTGAGACGCGTGGGCTCTGATCCGCGGCGTCCCGCCGGCGGCGGCCGCGAGTCGCCCGGCTCCGACGCCCCGCCCGCCGTCGAGCTCGACGGCGTCACCAAGCGCTACGGGGACACCGCCGCCGTCGACGACGTGAGCCTCCGGGTGCGCGAGGGCGAGTTCTTCACGCTCGTCGGCCCCTCGGGCTGCGGAAAGACGACGACGCTCCGGCTGATCGCGGGGTTCGAGGATCCCTCTTCCGGCGCCGTCCGGTTCGGCGGCGAGTCGGTCGCGGGCGTGCCGCCCGAGGACCGCGACGTGGGCGTCGTCTTCCAGAACTACGCGCTGTTCCCGCACATGACCGTGGGCGAGAACGTCGGCTACGGGCTCAACTTCGCCGACCCGCCCGAGGGGGTCACCCGCGACGAGCGCGTCGCGGAGCTGCTCGAACTGGTCGACCTCCCCGACGCCGCCGACCGCGAGCCCGAGAGCCTCTCCGGCGGCCAGCGGCAGCGCGTCGCGATGGCCCGCGCGCTCGCGCCCGGTCCCGACCTCCTCCTCCTCGACGAGCCGATGAGCGCGCTCGACGCGCGGCTCCGCGAACGGCTCCGCGTGCAGGTCCGGACGATCCAGTCCGAACTGGGGATCACGACCGTCTACGTCACCCACGACCAGGAAGAGGCGCTGGCGATCTCCGATCGCGTCGCGGTGATGCGCGGCGGGACGCCCGAGCAGGTCGCGCCTCCGCGGACCGTCTACCGGGAGCCCGCCACCCGGTTCGTGGCCGAGTTCGTCGGCGACAACAACGTCTTCGCGGGGCGGGTGGCCGACGTCGAGGTGAGAGACGCGACGGGCGACGAGACCGCCCGCACCGCCGCCGTCGACGCCGGCGGCGAGACGCTCCGCGTCGCGGTCGGCGGGGAAGACGAAACCGACGTCGCCGTCGGCGACCGCCTCACCTTCTGCGTCCGCCCGGAGTACCTCCGGATCGACGGCGGCGAGAGTCGGATCCGGGCGACCGTCGCGAGCGCGGAGTTCCTCGGCGAGACGACGCGGGTGACCCTCGACTGGGGCGGGCGCGACCTCGTGGTCCGGACGCGTGACCCCCTCTCCGGGGAGATCGTCGTCGGCTTCGACCCCGAGGACGCGCACGTTATCAGCGTCGACGGGACGTGACGAGCGGTTATTGATAACTGAACGACGCGGTCGGCGCGTGCCTCCGAGTGGTCGCCGAAGGCGGCCACGAGGAGCGCGCGCGAGGGACGCGGTGAGCGCTCGGAGAGCGCGAACCGCGAGGCTGGGGAGGTGTGAGGCTGCGGTGCTGTGCGGGCGGTGGAACTCAAAGGGGCAGCCGCGAGGGCGAACTCCGCCGACGTAAGCACTGCAGGGAGCGAGCACCGCGAGCGACCGAAGCGCGCAGCGAGGCGCAGGAGCCCTCGCGGCTGGGGCTTTGGAGGTTATCACCGTCGATATGCTAGCGATCACGTTTCCGCCGACACGCATTAGCGCTCGGAGTCGCTAGCCTTCGTATGGCCTCGGAGTCCTGTTTCGTCTGCGAGCGGTCCGTCAGGATCGCCGGCGGGATCGGCGACCTGTGGAACTTCGCGTTCGAGTCGACGCAGGGGATGACCCTGGAACTGACCGACGGCGCCGAGTTCTTCCTCTGTTTCGAGTGCATGGAGGCGCTCCCCGACGACCACGAACCGACCGAGGCGGACGTCGTCGACCTCCGCGAGCGCACCGACCCCGTCGAGGCGGACGGGAACGACTTCTGGCACTGGAAATAACCCGCCGGATCGGCGCGTTCGGACAATCGATCGTTTATACCGTAGCTGTCACGCGAAGCGCCTCGGAAACCCCAGCCGCTCGCTTATAAATACGTGTCTGCGGATCGGCGGTGAACCTCTACAGCCCCAGCCGCGAGGCGCTTCGCGCCTCTGGCAGCCGGCGGCGAAGCCGCCGGCGACTGCACCTTTGAGTCCCACCCGACCGCGACCGCAGCCTCACGCCTCCCCAGCCTCGCGGTTCGCGCTCTCCGAGCGCTCACCGCGTCCAGCGAGGGACCGGAGGTCCCTCTGGCAGCCGGCGCGTAGCGCCGGCGACCTCGCGCGTGCTCCTCGCGCCCTCCGGGCGCTCGCAGGCACGCGCCACTGCCTATCTCAGTGGAAACGGAGCGCATCGCCTCCGTGTTCGCTGATACCTGATTCCCGCCGGCCGAGTCTACGCGTCTACCCGCCGGCTCGGGCCTCACTTCGCCGCGCCGCCGTCGTCGTCGGTCCCCGGCGTCGACGGGTCGGGTTCGACGCCGGTGTCCGCGGGCGTCTCCGCGGCCTCGGTGATGTCGGTCGCCCGCGCGCCGCTCCCGAACAGCCGGTCGAGGAGCCCGCGGTCGCTCTTCGGCTCGGCGAGCAGCACGGAGCACTCCACCTCGTTGAGCACGTCCAACACGAGCGATCCGCTGACCAGCCGCGAGAGCAGCCCCTGCTGGGTCGCGCCGATGATCAGCATCGTGGCGTCGCGGGCGGCGCGGTCGATCGCCGTCTCGACGTCGCCACTCTCGATCCGCAGCGTCGCGTCGGCGAGGTCGTGCTCGGCGGCCCATCCCATGAGGAACCGCCGGCCCGCCGCCTCGTCGTCGGCGACGTGCAGCAGGGTGACGTCGCCGTCGAACTCGGCCTGGAGCATCCGCGCGACCGCGCCGGAGAGGTCCGAGGCCGGGCCGCCGGCGGTCGGGACGAGGATGCGCGAGGCGTCGAAGCCGCGGTCGCGGAAGACGAGGAAGTCCGAGGGGAGCGAGTGCGCGAGCTCGTCGACGGCGGACTCGGCGCGCCCCGGCGCCCCGTGGGAGTCCTCGCCCCAGCCCATCACCGTGATGTCGGCGCCGTAGGTGCGCGCGGCGTCGAACACCTCCTCGAACACGCGGTGCGAGAGGACGACGTGCGTCTCCACGTCGACGCCGAACGTCTCGGCGTCCTCGCGCGCCTGGTCCAGCAGGCCGTGGGCCGCCTCGTGAGCGCCGCGGTCGCGCGCCGCCTCCAGCGACGTCTGGTCGGGGACGTTCGCGATGTTGACCGCGACGACCGTCCCGTTCCGCTGCTTGGCGATGGCGGACGCGAGCGTGATCAGGTGCTCCTCGGTCGCGGGGTTCGCGAGCGGCACCATCACGCGGTAGTCGTCGCCGCTCGGCTGGACCGAGGTCGCGGCCGACACCGCGGCCTTCGGCAGCTCGTCGGAGCGGTCGAGGATCCACGCGCCCAACACGCCCCGCGACTCCACCTTCCCGCGGGCGTACAGGAGGTACCAGAGCAGTGCGAAGGCGACGAGCCCCCCGGAGATCGCGATGATCCGGGGTTCGATGTAGCCGATCAGCGCGAACGACGACACCGTCCCGATTATCGGCACGACCGGGTAGAAGGGGACCTCGAAGTCGGGGTCGTACCCCTCGACCTCAGACTCGCGCATGACGATGAGCGCGAGGTTGAGCAGGCCGTAGACGATGAGGTGGAGCACGGAGCCCATCGTCGACAGCGACTCGACGCCGCCGGCGACGAGGAAGACGAGGATGAGCGCGCCGGTGAGCGCGATCGACTTGTACGGGGTGCCGAAGCGCTCGTGGATCTCGTTGAGCTTCGGGGTGACGATCTTCTCGCGGCCCATCGCGAAGTTGATCCGCGACGACGAGAGGATCGACGCGTTCGCGGAGGAGGCGGTCGCGAGCAGCCCGCCGATCAGCAGCATGCCGGCGCCGACGGCCCCGAGCGAGAAGCCGAACACCTCGTAGTTGCCGAACAGCAGGCGGGCGGCGTCGACCACGGCGGTCTCGTTGTTCGCGACCAACTCGTTCGGCACCGCCGCGAGCAGCACGAGGAGGAACAGCGCGTAGACGACCGTGACGATCACGACCGAGCCGAGGACCGCGAGCGGGAGGTTCCGCCCGGGGTTCTTGATCTCCTCTGCGACCGAGGTGATCTGGACGAAGCCGAGGTACGAGACGAAGATGATCCCCGTCACCGGGAGCACCTGACTCGTCGTCCCCGGCGGCGCGAGGGGTCGCAGCGACGACATCTCGGCGTTCAACAGACCGACGACGGTGAAGACGGCGAGGATCCCCAGAAGCGACATGACGATGACGATCTGGAGCCCGCCGGTCTCCTTCGCGCCGAAGTAGTTGACCGCGATGAACAGGAGCGCGCCGGCGAGCCCGATCACCTGCGCGGCCTCCAGCGTCACCGGGCCGAGCCCGACCGGTCCGAGCCCGACGAGGGCGTTGACGTACTCGCCGAAGCCGTACATGTAGAACGCCGACGCGAAGGCGAGGCCGAGCCAGTTCGCCCAGCCGGCGACGGAGCCGAACATGGGCCCGAGCGCCCGGTTGACGTAGAAGTACGCGCCGCCTGACTTCGGCATCGCCGTCCCGAGTTCGGAGGCCGACAGCGCCGTGAACAGGGCGATGACGCCGCCGAGGACGAACGTGAACGCCGCGAGCGGGCCCGCCCGCGCGACCGCGGTCCCGGGGAGGACGAAGATCCCCGCGCCGATCATCGTCCCGATCCCGATCGTGAGCGCCGCCAGCGGCCCGAGGTCCTTCGCGAGCTCCTCGTCGCCGCTCACGCCGGTCCACCTCGGGCGGTTGTGACTCGCCGGGCGTCTGTCATACGCTACTTCTCTCCTCGTCCGGTATAAACCCGGCTGATCCGGGCAACGACGCCGTCTCCGGCGCCCGAGGTCGCGCTCCGGGACGCGCGTGCGTTCGTCCGTCCGTCTGTCCGCCTCGCGCCCCCGGTCGAGCGTATCACAAGGACCATACCGTCTCGCGACCCGATACGATCCATCAGGTGGATCCCGTGACGAAGAAACGCGAATACCGAGACGACTACCAGGACAAGACGCTGTACATCCCCGGCCCGACGGAGGTCCGCGAGGACGTGATCGAGGCGATGACGGAGTCGACGTTCGGCCACCGGATGGACCGGATGACCGACCTCTACACCACCATCGTCGAGGACACGAAGGAATTCCTCGGCACCGACAACGACGTGATCATCCTCACCGCGTCCGGGACGGAGTTCTGGGAGGCGTCGACGCTGAACCTCGTCGACGACCGCGTCCTGGTGCCGACCTGCGGGGCGTTCAGCGAGCGCTACGCCAACGTCGCCGAGCGCCTCGGGAAGGACGTCGACCGGCTGGAGTACGAGTGGGGCGAGGCGGTCAAGCCCGAGGACGTCCGCGACGCCATCGAGGCCGCCGACGCGGAGTACGACATGGTCGCGGGCGTGATGAACGAGTCGTCGACCGGCGTCCGGAACCCGATCGAGGAGATGGGCGACGTGATCGCGGAGTACCCGGACACCTACTTCGCCGTCGACGCCGTCTCGT
This sequence comes from Halorubrum rutilum, assembly GCF_042665015.1. GTDB lineage: Archaea > Halobacteriota > Halobacteria > Halobacteriales > Haloferacaceae > Halorubrum > Halorubrum rutilum. The sequence continues at coordinate 18,868 of NZ_JBHTBL010000010.1, forward strand.
CGCTCGGCGGCGACTACGTCGACATCGAGGGACACGGCATCGACGTGATCTTCGCGTCCACGCAGAAGGCGTTCGCGATGCCGCCGGGGCTCGCGGTCTGCGTCGTCAGCGACGACGCCTACGACCGCGAGGTCGAGAAGGGCGACTCCTCGTGGTACGGCGGCTTCCGCCGCGCCATCGACTACTACGACCGCAAGGGCCAGACGCACTCGACGCCCGCGATCCCGATCATGTTGGCGTACCGCAAGCAGATGAAGCGCATGCTCGACGAGGGCCACCGCGCCCGCGACGAGCGCCACCGCGAGATGATGACGTACGTCCACGACTGGGCGGACGAGCACTTCGCGATGTTCCCCGAAGAGGGGTACGAGTCGCAGACGGTCGCCTGCATCGAGAACACCCGGGGGATCGACGTCGCCGGGGCGATCGAGGACGTGAGCGAGGAGTACGACATGGCCTTCTCGAACGGCTACGGCGACCTCGGCGAGGAGACGTTCCGGATCGGTCACATGGGCGAGCACACCGTCGAGAGCGTGAAGGAGCTCACCGACGCCATCGAGGACGTCGCGGACCTGTAGCGCGGTCGGTCTCCGTTACCCCGTCAGTCGTCCGACCGCGGCTCGACCAGTTCGATCCGGTACCGGCGTCCGCCGGCCTCCGTCTCCTCGACCGCGACGACGACGAACGAGTGGTCGCCGACGTCGACGATGTCGCCCGTCGAGAGCGGCCCGTCCGGGCCGGGAATGCCGCGCCGCCGGCGGTTTCGACGCGCCCGCTCCGGGTTCTCGCGGTCGCCCTCCGTCCCCTCCTCGACGACGTCCGGCGCGACGCCGATGACGGCGCGCTCGGCCTCGATCGCGCGGTTCCAGAACGCGTCCGACGGCGGCCGCGGGCCCAGTCGCTCCGCGAGCTCCGCCCGTCCGAGTCGCTTCATACGGTCCCGCTCACAGCCAGAGCAGTTGTGCGTGTCGGGTTCCGCCGACGTCGAGCACCGTCTCCTCGTCGACGAGGCCGGCCTCGACCGCGACGCGGACGGCCTCGACGCCGACGATGTTCGCGACCTGCGCGCGGCCGAGCCCGGCGACGACCTCCTCGGCGCTGGCCTCGACGGCCTCGTCGCCGCCGTAGAACTCCTCGGTGACGTCGAGCGTCACGGCGCCGTCCTCGTACGTCTCGCCGAGGCAGTCCGCGTCGCAGACGGAGACGAGCGTCCCCTCCGCGGTCTCGCGCTCGCGGAGGAGCATCGCGGCGGCCGGATCGCCCATCTAGAAGCCCTCTGGCCCCTCGCCCTGGAGCTCTCGCTCCGGGGGCTCGGCCGCCTCGTCGCGCTCGCCCGGCTGCCCGCCCCGGCCGCCGCGGCCGCCCGCCTGTCCCCCCGGACCGCCGGCGCCGCCCCGACCGCCGCCTCGCCCGCGACCGCCCCCACCGCCCGGCCCGGGCGCCTGCCCGGTCTGTTCCTCGACCATCTGCTCTTCCGCCTCGCGCCGGATCTCGTCGGCGCGGTCGGCGACCTCCTCGGCCTGCTCGTGCTCGCCGGCCTCTTCGAGGGCGCGCGCCTTCTCTTCGAGGACGCCCGCGCTCCGGTAACCGAGCCGAATCGCGTTGTCGAAGCAGGTGACGGCGTCCTCGGCGAGCCCGCGCTCGACCAGCAGGAACCCCCGGTTGTACCACGCCTCGGCGAAGCGCGGGTCGGTCTCGACGGCGCGCTCGGCGTGTTCGAGCGCCTGCTCGGTGCGGCCGAACTCCCAGAGCGCGTACGCGAGGTTGGTCTCGGCGGTCGCGGCGTGCTCCGAGTCGTCGTCGATCCGCAGCGCCTCCTCGTAGGCGCCGATGGCCTCGTCGTACTCCTCTAACTCGGCGTGAGCCGCGCCCTTGTTCACCCAGGCCTCCTGGGCCTCCAGCGAGTCCTCCTCGGCGAAGTGGGCGGCGCGCTCGAACGTCTCGGTCGCCTCCTCGAAGCGGTTGATCCCCATATACGAGAGCCCGACGTCGATGAGTCGCTCCACGTCGATGGCGTCGCTCTCGACGTTGCGCTTGTCGAGGATGTCGGTCAGCACGCGGGAGTCGACGGGGTCGACCGTGTTCGGGTCGGCGTCGAGCTCCTCGGGGTCGAGGGTGAACTCCTCGTAGTCGGCGTCGACGCCCTGCCCCGCGGAGAACTCGTGGCGGTCGCCGTCGCGTTCGTCGGTCATACGGCCCAGTTTGACGGTCACGACGCGTAAGGGTTGCGTCGCCGACTGGACGGATGTGGTTTATACGCACCTTCCGTCGTTATGAGTCGCATTGATCGCTTATACGCAGTTGCTAGCGCGGTGAACATCTCCAAAGGCCCAGCCGCTCGCTTATAAACATCTAACTACAGATAGACGGTGAACATCTTCAAAGCCCCAGCCGCGACGACTCGGAGGCCTTGCTGCGCTCCTCGCTCGCGATGCTCGCTGCGGTGCTTACTGCGGCCGCCTTCGTCCTCGCGGCTGCCCCTTTGAGTCCCACCCGCCCGCAACCGCACCGCAGCCTCACGCCTCCCCAGCCTCGCGGTTCGCGCTCTGCGAGCGCTCACCGGCTCCCTCGCGCGTGCTCCTCGGCCGCGAGGCGGCCTCGGAGGCACGCGCCACCGCAATTCGATGATAAGTAACCGTGACGCCGCCTCACGGCACACGTATAAACCACATCGTTGCCGTCGGGCGGCTGTCGCTCTCTTCGGGCCGTCATCGGCGGTCTCGCGGTCCGTCCGGGCTCGTCCCGGTCGTGAGCGAATCCTGCCCCGGTGCCGGTCGCTTATATGCGTACACCCGAAGATGAGCGTATGAACGAGGACTCCCGCGCTGACCGCCGCTCTCCCGTCGGCGAGCCCGTCGTCCGGGCCGACCCCGAGGTGACGGGCGAGCGGGCCGCGGAGGCGGTCGGCTTCGACCCCGACGACCCCGAGAGCGTGGCCAAGGCGGCCGAGACGGTGGCCCGCTTCGCGGCCGGCGACGTCGGCGACGAGGACAACGTCCTGATGCTGCGCGGGGCGGCCGCGTGCGCGGCCCTGGTCCGCGGCGTCGGCTCGTACAAGGCGGCCGCCGAACGCGCGGGCGACGACGTCTCCGTGGCGTTCATCCGCAAGTGGGCCCGCGTCCACGACCTCCCGCAGGCGATCCGCCGACAGGTCGCCGGGGGGCGCATCGCGCCGAGCGCGGCGAAACACGTCGCGCGCCTCGGCGGCACCGACCGCTACCTCCTCGCGTGGGCGACCATCGACGGCGACCTCACGGTCCGCGAAGTGCGCTCCATCGCCTCCGCGGTCAACGACGGCGCCGACGTCGAGGCCGCCGTCCGCGACGTGGGCGCCGAGCTCGGGGCGCTCGGCGTCCGCCTCCCCCTCGACACCTACGTGGAGCTCCGGCGCCGCGCCTCGAACCGGAACGTCGAGCCCGGCGCGCTCGTCGCCGAGGCGCTCGACGGCTACTTCGCCGACGCGCCCGAGTAGCGCGCGGCGAACCGACCGACCGCGGCCGCGATCGCCGCCCGCCCCTTCTCGACCTCGTCCCACGCGATCGTCTCGTCCGGGTAGTGCGCCTCCGTGACGGTCCCCGGCCCCAACAGGACGGTCGGGATCCCCGCCGCGACGTAGTGCCTGGAGTCGGCGCCGTACGTCGCCCCCGTCGGCTCCGGGTTCGGGAGGCCGGCGTCGACGAGCCCCGCCCGCGCGGCCTCGACGATCGGCTCGTCGACCGCGACCTCCGCGGGTTCGAACTGCACCGAGAACCGCTCGAACGTCGGCGGGCGCTCGCGCAGCCACGGGTCCTCGGCGGCGACCTCGTCGAGCCGCTCGCGGAACGCCGCCTCCACCTCGTCGACCGTCTCCCCGGGCGCGACTCCGATCCGGAACTCGGCGGTCAGCGCCGCCGGCACCGTCGACGCCCACGACCCGGCCTCGACCGTCCCGCAGACCACCGGCCACGGCACCGGGAACTCCCCGTACAGGGGATGCGTCACCGACTCGCCGCGCTCGGTCTCCAGCTCGGCGAACGCCCCCCGGATCGCCTCGAACCGCGGGAGGACGTCCTCGCCGCGCCAGCGCGTGGCGGCGTGCGCGCTCCGCCCGGTCAGCTCCAGCCGCGCCATGAGCGACCCCTCGGTGGCGACCACGGGGCGCAGCTCGGTCGGCTCCGCCACGATCGCCGCGTCGCGCTCGAAGGGGTACGGGTTCGCGAGCGCGGCGGTCGCCGCGCCGTACCCGCCGTCCTCCTCGCCCGCGACCGCCTCGACGACGACCCGGAGCCCGCCCGGCGCGAGGTCGAGTCCCCCGCCCTCGGCCGCCGCTCGCACGTCGAGCGCGGCGCCCACGCACGCCGCGACCCCCGACTTCATGTCCGCCGCGCCGCGGGCGGTGAGGGCGTCGCCGTCGGCGTTGCCGTCGATCCCCTCGCTGGCCTCCCCCCACACCGGCTCGAAGGGGTCGCTCGACCACTCCGCGGGCTCGGCCGGGACCACGTCGATGTGCCCGTTCAGCACGACCGCGGGAGTCCCGTCGCCGTCTGGGTCGCCGCGTCCCGTCCCCGCCGCGTCCGCCCCGCCGAGTTCGAGCACGCCGCCGACGCTCCGGCGCCCAGCCACGTCCGTCTCGTCGAGGTCGTCCGGGAAGGAGGGGTGGTCCGCGAGGAGGTCGGCGTCGGCGCCCCACGCGTACGTCTCGAAGCCGAGGTCGTCGAGCGTCTCCTCGACGAAGTCGGCCGCGGCCGCCTCCTCGCCGGCGGTGGAGGCGAACCGACAGAGGTCGGCGGCGAACGCCCGCATGTCGAAGTCCATGCTCGCGGGGACGTAGAGGGCCGGGAAACCGTTTCGGATCCGCCGGACTGGAACCTCGTCGCGGGCGGTTTCTAAACGTTTATCCGTGGTCTGGCCCTACCGATCCGTGCCTGGGCCGGTAGCTCAGTTAGGGAGAGCGTCCGGCTTTTAACCGGACGGTCGGGGGTTCGAATCCCTCCCGGCCCGCTGTACCGCCGCGAGCAACATCGCGAGCGGCGGTGCTGTGCTGAGGGAGGGATTCGAATCAGAGAACGGAGCGAAGCGGAGTGACAGTGGTTCGAATCCCGTCGCGCCCGTACTCCTCGCCGCGAAAAACACCGAGAGCGACGCGACCGCTCCAAGTCGTCGAAATCGAGGGAAAAAGCGCGTGACGTGTCGCCGAAACCGAACTCAGTATCCGAGCCGCTCCCGCACGAGGACGACCGTCGTCCGGCCCTCCTCGGTCTCCTGCCGGTAGATGAGCTGTTTCGCGATCGACGATTCGACGCCGTACGCCTCCTGCGCGCGCTCGTTCTCCAGCGGGTACGCGACCGACTCCAGCCGGTCGAGGGCGTCGTCGAGCGTGGGGACGATCTTGTTCACGCCGCTGACGATGACCACGTTGCCGGCGGCGAACGGGTACGCCCCGACGCGGCTGCCGGAGAGGTCGGCGGCGACGAGCTCGCCCGTCTCCGCGATCGCGTTGATCCCGCCGAGGAAGTAGTCCGCGGTCTGTGACTGCCGGCGCGCGGCCTGTCGCTCGGCGTCGTCGTCGATGCTCCAGATCTCGTCGGCGAGGCTCTCCCACTCGTGGTCGCCCTCGCTCAGGAGGTCGTCGAAGCCGATCTCTTCGAGGGTCGTCGAGTGGCCGTTCATCACGGACGCGCCCGCGGGAATCTGTGCTTCGACGGCCTCCAGCGCCTCCGCGGCCGAGTCGACGACCACGACCTCGAAGCCGCTGGCTTCGAGCCCCGCGACCGCCGAGTCGACGGTCTCGTCGTCGGGAAGCTGGTCGAGCGCGTCGTCGATCTCGGCGTCGTCCGCGTAGTCCGCTTTCTGCTGTGGCATGATGAATCAAATCGGACGGGACGGGCCGCGTCGCACGCGATCGCGGCGCCCGCGTCTCGTGGTCGATCGGAGGGGCGGCCGGCACTTAACGGCTCGCGAACCCTCGTGTCGGGTGGTTACGTCGGTGTTATCGTCGTGTCGGCAGATCGAGTGGAACGGCGTCGCGAGCGACGAGCCGTCGGCTCCGCGAGCGGTCGTCGATAAAAAGCGCGTGTCGTCGAGGCCCGTAAGGGGCGCGCGACGGTCGGTCGGGAGGCGGTGCGGTTCGGCGTCAGGTCGGAGTCAGGGGGCTGTGTGAGTTCTCGCCGAACTTCACATCGCACCGCCCATACCGCCCATGCCGCCCATGCCGCCGCCCATGCCGCCGGGCGCGCCGCCGGGGCCGCCCTCGTCGCCGCCGTCGTCGGTGCCGCCGCCCTTGAGGTCGCCGGCCGCGATGACGTCGTCGATGCGGAGGATCATGACGGCCGCCTCGGTGGCGGACTCGATGGCCTGGGTCTTGACGCGGAGCGGCTCCACGACGCCCTCGGCCTCCATGTCGATCACGTCGCCCGTGTAGGCGTCGAGACCGGCGCCGAACTCGCCGGCGTCGTGCCGGGAGCGGAGGTCGACCAGCGAGTCGATGGGGTCGAGACCCGCGTTCTCGGCGAGGGTGCGCGGGACGACTTCCAGCGCGTCGGCGAACGCCTCGACGGCGAGCTGCTCGCGGCCGCCGACGGAGTCGGCGAAGTCGCGGAGCTGCAGCGCGAGCTCGGCCTCGGGCGCGCCGCCGCCGGGCAGGACCTGCCCGTCGAGCAGCGTCGTGCGGACGACGCCGAGCGAGTCCTCGATGGCGCGCTCGACCTCGTCGACGACGTGCTCGGTGCCGCCGCGGAGGATGAGGGTGACGGACTTCGCCTCCTCGACGTCCTCGACGAAGATGCGCTCGTCGCCGCCGATGTCCTTCTGGGCGACGGAGCCGGCGAAGCCGAGGTCGTCCGACTCGATGTCTTCGAGGTTGGAGACGACGCGGCCGCCGGTCGCGCGAGCGAGGCGATTCAGGTCGCCGGACTTCGCGCGGCGGACGGCGAGGATGCCCTCCTGCGCGAGGTAGTGCTGCGCCATGTCGTCGATGCCGTCACCGACGAAGACGACGTCGGCGCCGATGTCGGTGAGGTGGTCGACCATCTCGCGGAGCTGCGCTTCCTCCTGGTCGAGGAACTGCTGGAGCTGGTCGGGGTCCGTGACGTTGACCTCGGCGTCGATCTCGGTCTCCTTGACCTCGATGGCGCCGTCGAACAGCGCCACGTCGGCGTCCTCGACCGCGAAGGGCATGTTCTCGTCGACGCGCTCCTTGTCGACGATGACGCCCTCGACGAGCTCGGATTGGTCGATCGAGCTGCCGACGACCTTCTCGACGGAGACGTTCTCCGTGTCGATGCCGTCGTCGTCCTTGACCGCGAGGACGGCGTCGACGACGAGCTCGGCGAGGAGGTCCTTCGCGTTCTCGGCGCCCTTGCCCGTCATCGCCGTCTGGGCGATCTCGACGAGCGTGTCGTAGTCGTCCTCGGAGACGTCGATGGCCTCGTCTTCGAGGATCGCCTTGGCCTCCTCGGCGGCCTGGCGGTACCCCTGCGCGAGGGTGGTCGCGTGGATGTCCTGGTCGAGGAGCTCCTCGGCCTGGTCGAGGAGCTCACCGGCGACCACGACCGCGCTCGTGGTACCGTCGCCGACCTCGTCCTCCTGCGTCTCGGCCACCTCGACGATCATGTTGGCCGCCGGATGGTCGATGTCCATCTCCTTCAGGATGGTGACGCCGTCGTTCGTGACGACGACGGACCCGCCGGAGTCGACGAGCATCTTGTCCATCCCTTTCGGACCGAGCGTGGTGCGGACGGACTCCGCGACAGCCTTCCCGGCCGTGATGTTCATGTTCTGGGCGTCCTTTCCGGAGGTGCGCTGCGACTCCTCGGAAAGTACGATCATGGGCTGATTGCCCATCCGCTGTCGCTGAGACATAATCAACCTTTGATTGTTTGTGATTCTATATAAACCCTTCGTTCGACGCGTGCGAAACCGCGGCACGGTGGGGGATATTCGAGCGGTATGTGTCTCGTTATCACGGGTGTTTATATAGAACGACAGATCGGGCGGCGGGACGTGACTACGTATATACTGACTGTGGCGGCGCGTGCCTGTGAGGCCGCCTCGCGACTGGGACTTTGGCGGTGTTCTTCGTGGATCTGTCACCGGACGCGTACAAACAGACAGCGACGCCGACCGCGACACCGACGAGCGATTCGACTACTGCGGCGCGTTGAAGCTCACGTCGTCGTCGAGCTCGTTCGACATCCGCTCTAAGTACGAGTACACCGCGCCGTGCGGGGCGCCGTCGAGCAGCATCCCGACTGCCCGGCGAACCACTTCCAGCTCCTCGGGCTGGCCGACAGCGCCCACGGTCGACCCGTAGACGACGACGTTCGCGCCGGACAGCTCCTCCAGTAGCTCCCTCGTCCGACCGTTCTCGCCGATGATCCGGCCTTTCTTGCGCTGGAGGTCGTTGTCGTTGCGGGTGTGCTCCGAGAGGTCGATCAGGTCGAGCGTCCGGAGGTCGTGATCGAGGATCGACAGCGCCGTCTCCGGCGTGAACCCCCGCCCGATCGCCTTGATCACGTCCGGCGCGACCATCGCGGCCACGGGGTCGTCGCGCTCCTCGATGGCGACGCTGCCCGACTCCGAGTCGACGTCCAGCCGCACGTTCGCCCGCTCTTCGATCTCTCGCATCGTCTCGCCGCCGGCGCCGATGACGACGCCGATGCGGTCCTGCGGAACCGTCACGTGTTGCATGCGTCGGAATACCCGGCGAAGCCTTTTAAACGTGTTCCGGTCGCGCCGGGCGTGCGGTCGCGTAACGTGGTTCTTCGGCCCGCTGAGGGCGGTCTCGCCGCGGTCTACTCGTCGGCCGCGTCGATCGACTCGTCATTCGCGTTCGAATCGGGCTCCCCGCTCGGGTCGGGCTCCGGCTCCGTCACGTACGCGCGGAGGTCGTCGGGGTCGACGTCGATCCCCTCGCGGGTGAAGAAGGCCGCCACGTTCTCGCAGTCGCGGTCGAGGAACTCGCCGGCGTTCGGGTGGTGGACCGTCACGGCCTGTCCGAGGTCGATGATCACCAGCTCGCCGTCGTGGACGATCATGTTGTACTCCGAGAGGTCGCCGTGGATCAGGCCGGCGCGGTAGAGCCGGCGCATGTACTCCCGGACGACCTCGTAGGCGGTCTCGGGGTTCTCCACGTCGACCTCGTTCAGGCGCCGGGCGCGGTCCTCGGCGTGGCCGACCAGCTCCATCACGAGGACGTTGCGCTGGACCGCAATCGGCTCGGGGACCCGGACGCCCGCCTTCCGCGCGCGTTCGAGGTTCGCGAACTCCTTGCGGGTCCACGCCAGCACGACCGCCTTCTTGTCGCTCGCGATCCCCTCGAACCGCGGGTCGCCCTCCAGGTAGTCGCGCATCTGCCGGAAGTTCGAGGAGTTGATCCGGTACACCTTCACGGCGACCTCGCGCTCGGGCGTGACGCCTTCCGGACCCCCTCTCGCGGCCGCGGAGCCGGGCTCCGGCCGCTCGCCCGCCTGCCCGCCGAGCGCCTCGAAGACGCTCGCCTCCTTCCCCGTCGACACCGGGCCGCCGAAGGCGTCGACGTAACCGTCCTGCACGAGCTTGTACACCGCCGCCAGCGTCGCGTCGTCGAACACCGACTCCTGCAGCTTGAACTGCTCGGTGTCTTTGATCCGCTTGCGGAACTCGTCGAACTCGCGGTCCTGCCGGCGGGCGATCCGGTCGGCCTCCGTGTCGGAGACGTCCAGCTGTTCCCACTCGTCGCCGGGCTGCTCGTCGGGCTCCAGCAGGACGAACTCCTCGCTCATTCGCGTTGGCGTTCGGCGTCGCGAGGGATAAGCGAGAGGGTCTGGGGACCGCGACGCCCCCGCGAGCCGAGCCGGCGGCCCGCCGCCCTCGACGCTCACAGCACGTCGAGCGCGTCCGCGACCGGCATGTGGCCGTCCCGGACCGCCTCCAGGATCTCGCGGCGCTCTTGGAGCTCGGGGTCGACCCCGTCGCCGCCGTCGCCGCCGACCTCGTCGAGCGTCACCTTCTCCGTCTCGCCGACGAACTCGGGGAAGTCGGTCCCCTCGGCGAGCGCCGTCTCCTTCTTCACCCGATACGACCCGGCGTCGGTGGTGTAGAGGTCGCCCGGGTGGAAGAAGTACCAGTCCTCGCGGTCGAACCGCACCGCGATCCGCGCCTTCGCGCCGAAGTTCCGCGCGAAGAAGGTCAGCGCCTCCACCTCCTCGCCGGTGAGGTAGATCGGGTCGCCGGCGCTCGACTTCGCCTCGATCGCGTAGAACGCCTCCCCGTCGCCGGCGAGGACGTCCGGGAGCTCCCGCTCCGTCGCGGCGCCGCTGGCCGGCGCGCGCATCACGGCGAACCCCGCCTCGTCGAGGGCGTTCACCAGCTCGCGCTCGCGGCGGTCCCCCTTCCGGTTAGCGGACACGGTCGTCGTCACCCGGTTCGGTCATGGGCGCCGTAGGCGCGAGGCGGTCAAAAGGGCGGCGGGTCGACGCCGGGGCGGGGTAGGGCGGGAGCGCCGGGCTACCGCCGCAGCCGCTCCGCGTGCTCCGCGACGACCCGGCCGAGCCGCTCCGTGCGCTCTCGGAGGTCGTCGTCCGCGATCCCGCCCTCGTCGACGACGCCCGACGCGCCCCGGATCCCGACCTCGTGGGGGACCGTCCACGCGTGGACGTTCCGGAACGTCGACCGGAGGTGTTCGAGCGTCCCGCCGTACGACCCGCCGCCGGCGGTCGCGAGCAGGCCCACGGCGGTGTTCTCGTACTCGCTCGACCCGCAGAAGTCGTGGAAGTTCTTGAACGTCGAGGAGTAGGACCCCCGGTAGACGGGGGTGCCGGCGATCACGCCGTCGGCCTCGCGGACGCGCCGCGTCAGCGCCTCGCTGTCGCCCTGCGCGTCCTCGTCGGGGTGGTACAGCGGGAGGTCGACCGCGCCGAGGTCGATCATCCCGGTCTCGGCGCCGGCGTCGGCCGCGGCGTCGAGTGCGACATCCAGCGCGGCCCGCGTGGTGCTGTCCGCGCTCCGGCTGCCGGAGACGGCGACGATTCGGGTCATACGCGTTGTTCGAGCGCGTGTGGTAAAAACGCGGGCGATCGACGGGAGGGGTCGGCGAAGCGCCGACCGCTCGCTTATAAATTGCTGACGACGAGTCGAGGGTGAATGGTGTCGAAGTCCCCGTCGCTCGGCGATACGGGGATGACTACGGATCGGCAGAGAACACCTCCAAAGCCCCAGCCGGGAGGATGGCACACGCTCGCTGTGCTCCTCGGTCGCTCGCTGTGCTCGCTCCCTGTGGTGCTTGCGTCGCCTGTGCCATCCTCCCGGCTGCCCCTTTGAGACCCACCCGCCCCGCACAGCACCGCGCCTCACACCTCCCCAGCCTCGTCGGACCGGCGCGGCCGCGCCGGTCCGACTCCCTCGCACGCGCTGTTTCGCGCCCTCCGGGCGCTCACAGGCGCGCGCCGACCGCGACCGGCTCTCACAGACGATCGCCTCCTTCCAGGTGACGCTCGCTCCGCTCCGATTCGGAGGTCACCGCACCCGCAACCGACTTACGAATCGGCCGTGACAGGCCGGTATGAGCGAGCACGACCGGACGGCCGCGGTCACCCGCGAGACGAGCGAGACGACGATCGAGCTCACGCTCGCGGTCGACGGCGACGGCGACAGCGAGGTCGACACCGGGATCGGCTTCTACGACCACATGCTGGCGTCGTTCGCCAAACACGGGCTCTTCGACCTCACCGTCAGGTGCGACGGCGACCTCGACGTCGACGACCACCACACGGTCGAGGACGTGGCGATCTGCCTCGGCGAGGCGTTCGACGAGGCGCTCGGCGAGAAGCGCGGCATCCGGCGGTACGCCGACCGGCGCGTCCCCCTCGACGAGGCGGTCGCGAGCGTCGTCGTCGACGTCGCGGGCCGGCCGTACTACGAGTTCTCGGGCGAATTCTCTCAGGAGTCGGTCGGAGAGTTCACGAGCGTCATGGCCGACCACTTCGCGCTGTCGTTAGCGCACAACGCCGGCCTGACGCTCCACGCCGCAGTGGAGACGGGAGACAACGCCCACCACGAGGTCGAGGCGCTGTTCAAGGCGCTCGCGCGGGCGCTCGACGACGCGACGCGGCTCGACGAGCGCCGCAGCGACACGCCGAGCACGAAGGGCGAGCTCTAGGCCGACCGCGGCGGGGACGGGGGTGGCCCGGCCGCCCTCCGCCCCGTTCCGACGGTTTAAATCGGGTCGGGACCCACCCTCCACCAATGCAACCGAGTTCGCTCTCCGGGCTCCCCGCGGGCGTCGGCGAGGCGCTCGAAGCGGAGGGCGTCGCCGAGCTGTATCCGCCCCAAGCGGCCGCGGTCGAGGCCGGCGTCGTCGACGGCGAGAGCCTCGTCGCCGCGGTGCCGACGGCCTCCGGGAAGACGCTGATCGCCGAGCTCGCCATGCTGTCCGCGGTCGAGCGCGGGGGGAAGGCCCTCTATATCGTCCCGCTGCGCGCGCTCGCCAGCGAGAAGAAGACCGAGTTCGAGCGCTGGGAGGACCACGGCGTCACGGTCGGCGTCTCCACCGGCAACTACGAGTCGGACGGCGAGTGGCTGGCGACGCGCGACATCATCGTCGCCACCTCGGAGAAGGTCGACTCGCTGATCCGCAACGGCGCCCCGTGGATCGACGACCTCACCTGCGTCGTGAGCGACGAGGTCCACCTCGTCGACGACCCGAACCGCGGCCCCACCCTGGAGGTGACCCTCGCGAAGCTCCGCAAGGTGAACCCCGGGCTCCAGACGGTCGCGCTCTCGGCGACCGTCGGCAACGCCGACGTCATCGCCGAGTGGCTCGACGCCGGCCTCGTCGAGTCCGACTGGCGCCCGATCGACCTCCGGATGGGCGTCCACTTCGGCAACGCGATCGACTTCGCCGACGGGAGCAAGCGCGAGGTGCCCGTCGAGCGCGGCGAGGACCAGACCGCCCGGCTCGTCGCGGACGCCCTCGACACGGAGGAGGACGGGCAGGGCGGCTCCTCGCTCGTCTTCGTCAACTCCCGGCGCAACGCCGAGTCGTCGGCCCGGAAGCTGGCCGAGGTCACCGGGTCGCGGCTCACCGACAACGAGCGCGACCGCCTCCGCGAGCTCGCCGAGGAGATCCGCGGCGTCTCCGACACCGACACCTCCGAGGACCTCGCCGACGCGGTCGAACGGGGGTCGGCGTTCCACCACGCCGGCCTCGCGAGCGAACACCGGTCGCTCGTGGAGGACGCGTTCCGCGACCGCCTCATCAAGTGCATCTCCGCGACGCCCACCCTCGCCGCCGGGGTCAACACCCCCGCCCGCCGGGTGATCGTGCGCGACTGGCGCCGCTACGACGGGGAGTTCGGCGGGATGAAACCCCTCGACGTGCTGGAGGTCCACCAGATGTGCGGGCGCGCTGGGCGACCCGGGCTCGACCCGTACGGCGAGGCCGTGCTGCTCGCGAACGACGCGGACACGAAGGAGGAGCTGTTCGAGCGGTACCTCTGGGCCGACCCCGAGCCGGTCCGGTCGAAGCTCGCCGCCGAGCCCGCGCTCCGGACCCACGTGCTCGCCACCATCGCCTCCGGCTTCGCCTCCACCCGCGACGGGCTCCTCTCGTTCCTCGACAACACCCTCTACGCCACGCAGACCGACGACGAGGGCCGGCTCGCGGCCGTCACCGACACCGTCCTCGACTACCTCGCCGTCAACGACTTCGTCGACCGCGACGGGGGGACCGAGGGCCTGACCGCGACCGGCATCGGCCACACCGTCTCGCGGCTCTACCTCGACCCGATGAGCGCCGCGGAGATGCTCGACGGGCTCCGGTCGGTCGGGGCGGCCGGGAGCGCCGAGGTCGCCGGCGCGGGAGGCGAGGGCGAGGGGGAGTTCGTCATGACGGCCGACGGCGACGGAGACGCCGACGAGCCCGGGTTCGGGACGTACACGCGGGCCGGAGCGGGCGGCGAGGGCGGCGAGGACGGCGAGGTGAGCGGGACGGAAGGCGGAGAGGTGACGGAGTCCCCCGAAGTCACCCCGCTCGGCCTCTACCACCTCGTCAGCCGCACCCCCGACATGTACGAGCTCTACCTGAAGTCGGGGGACCGCGAGACGTACACCGAGCTCTGCTACGAGCGCGAGTCCGAGTTCCTCGGCGACGTGCCCTCCGAGTACGAGGACGTGCGCTTCGAGGACTGGCTCGCGTCGCTGAAGACGGCCCGGCTCCTGGAGGACTGGGCGAACGAGGTCGACGAGGACCGGATCACGGAGCGGTACGGCGTCGGTCCGGGCGACATCCGCGGGAAGGTCGACACCGCCGAGTGGCTGCTGCGCGCGGCCGAGACGCTCGCGCGCGACGTGGAGGGCGTCGACGGCGACGTCGTCGTCGCGGTCCGCGAGGCGCGGAAGCGGATCGAGTACGGCGTCCGCGAGGAGCTGCTCGACCTGGCCGGCGTCCGCAACGTCGGCCGGAAGCGCGCCCGGCGGCTGTTCGAGGCCGGGATCGAGACGCGCGCCGACCTCCGCGAGGCCGACAAGGCGGTCGTGCTCGGCGCGCTCCGCGGCCGCGAGCGCACCGCCGAGCGCATCCTCGAACACGCCGGCCGCGAGGACCCGTCGATGGACGACGTGCGGCCGGACAAGTCGGCCTCGGCGGCGGCGACCGCCGGGTCCGCGAGCGACGAGAGCGGCGACGGACAGGCGAGCCTGGGTGACTTCGAGTGAGCGACGACGGTCGCTCCGAGGGCGGCGGGGGCGAGGCCGACGGCGACGGCCCACCGGACCCGCCGACGCCGCCGCACCGCCTCGTCCGCGGGACGGTCGCCATCGACGACCTCGACGGGTTCCTCGCCCGGCTCGACGAGATCGCCGCCGACACCGGCGCGGTCGTCCAAGCGTTCGACGCCGGTCTCGTCGTCTCCGACGCCCACCTCGACGCCGCGACCCGTCTCGCCGCGCGAGCGATCGCCCGCGGCGAGGCCGTCGCGCGCGACCCGGGCGTCGAGGTCCTGCTGTACGCGGCCGGCCGGCGGCAGATCGATCGGGCGCTGACGCTCGGCGTCGCCGAGGGGGACCAGCGCGCGGTCGTCCTCGCCGCAGACTTCGGCGACGTGCCCGGCGCGGACCGGCCCGCCGCGGACCTCGACGCGGCCGAGCGCGCGATCGAGGGGCTGACGACCGTCGGCGCCGACGCCGTCACCGACTTCGACGCGGACCGGGTGCGGGAGTTCTACGACGTTACCGACCGCGAGCTCGCGGCGACGGCCGGCGACCTGGCCGACGTCGTCCGCGAGCGCGTCGCGCTGCTCGACGTCGAGAAGTGATCTGGCACGGCCGATCACCCCTTCGTTTCTACTGGAAACCGAGGTACTCGGAGAGGATGCGGCTCCAAACGAAGGGAACGATCGAGTCGAACCGGAGTAGCGAGTCGGTCCACTCGAAACGGTCCTTCTCGGCGAGACGGAACGGGGCGTCGCAGTCGGGGCGAGAAGCGGCGGACCGCGGGAATAGTCCATCCTGGATTCGAACCAGGGTCGAAGCCCCCAGAAGGCTTCAGGATTGGCCACTACCCCAATGGACTGTGCGCAACCGCCGATAGCCTGTGCGTGTTTGTAAGCGTTGCGCGTCGCCGGCCCTCTGTCACTCGTTCGCAGGCGGTGACGGAACGCGACCGCCCGACCGCGGCCGCGAAGCGATCGACGAACGTGCGCATATCGATGCGTTTTACCCGACCGAATAGCCACGAAGACGTATGTACGTCGGACGATTCGTCGTCGTCGCCCCCGGAATCGGGGCCTACCGCGTCTCCTCGCGCTCGTTCCCGAACCGCCGCGTGCTCGACCGCGGCGAGACCCTCACCGTGGGCCCGACGCCGGACGCCCCCGAGACGGACAACCCGTACGTCTCGTACAACTGCGCGCGAGCGGTCCGGACGCCGACGGAGGAGCCGCTCGCGGTCGTCGGCAACGGCTCCCACGTCGACCCGATCGCGGAGAAGCTGGAGCTCGGCTACCCGGCGCGCGACGCGCTGGCGACCCCGCTGCTCGCGCTCGACTTCGAGAAGGACGACTACGACACGCCGCGGATCGCCGGCGTCGTCGGGAGCGAGACGGCGACGGTCGGCGTCGTCCGCCGCGACGCGCTGCTCGTGGAGACCGTCGACGAGCCGACGATCGTCGCCACTTACGAGACCGATAGTCCCGAGCCGTACCCGCTCGCGGCGGCCGCGACCGGCGCGCCGGACGCGGGAGAGGCCGCGAGCGAGGTCCTCGACGCCGACTTCGAGCATCCCGTCTGCGCCGCGGGCGCGACCGTCGACGGCGACGGCGTCACGCTGGCGTTCGACAACGGGGACGACGGGTAGTCCTACTCCCGGTCGTCGGGGTCGAACGCGTCGATCGCCTCGTGGACGCCCTCGACCCACTCGTCGAGCGCGTCGTGGAGCCGCTCTTTGGCCTCCGGGACCGGGATCGCGGTGTACTGGTAGACGTACCCGCCGGAGTCAAGCAGCCGACGGCGGCGCTCGACGAGCCCCTTGTCGCGCAGCGTCGACAGCGAGCGGTTCACGTTCGACCGGTCCCGGTCGAGCGTCTCGGCGAGCTCGGCGACGGTGCTTCCCGGGTGATCGAGCAGCGTCAGGTACGTGCGGCTCTCGTGGTCCCGGACGCCGAACACGCAGGAGAGCACGTGCTCGAACGAGGGGGAGACGTCGCCGACGAGGTCCTCGATCTCGGGGTCGCTCATGGGCGCCGTTCGACTGCGGTCGGGTTAAAAGTCGTCATCGGCGGCGGTGGGGGCCCGGCGGATGTGACGCGTGGGCGCGCTCGGCGGGCGGTCGGCCGTCGGGGTCGGCGCACCCCGGGCGGTCGGCCGTCGGGGTCGGCGCACCCCGGGCGGTCAGCCGTCGGGGTCGGCGTACCCCATCCGGTCGATACAGCCGCGCATCTCCGACTCCTCAGCGTGCCGGTGGAGGTTCGTCGGGGTGTCGCAGTGGTACGTCTCGCCGTCGTAGCGGAGCACGACCTCGTGGCGGCCGCCGGCGAGCTCGACGTCGACGAGGATCCGCCGGCCGTCGTTGAGGGCGTCGATGATCTCGTCGGCCGACAGCTCGCCGGCCTCGATCCGGAGTACCTCGCTCATGGGCTCCCTTCGCGAGTCGTCGGGTTAAAACCGTCCGTACCGCGCTCGCGGGTCACGTCATCGTCGAGTCCGGGCCGCCCTCCGTCTCCGGGGGCTCGACCCCCTCGGCGGCGGCGACGTCGTCCGTGCGCTTCTCGGTCTCGACGTGCCAGCGGTCGATCTCGGACTCGTACTCGTCGAGGATCTCGCTCACCTCGGCCTTCAGCTCGTCGTCGTTGACGTTCACCTCGAACTCGAACGTCTCCCCGTCCTCGCCGCGGCCGACCTCCTGGATGTTGGCGCTGACGAGCTCGTTGTCGAAGTAGTACGGCGCCATCTGGGTCATCACCTTCCGGTACACCGTGTCCTCGACCTTCCGGAGCGCCTTGCGGCTCGCCGAGTCGGCCGCGCGGGCGACGTGGCCGATCGACTCGCCCCAGCTCTCCATCGCGCTCTCGGTGTCGTTCTCCTCGACCTTCTCGTAGGACTCGGTGAGCTTCTCGCCGGCCGTCTGGAGGTCGTCGCCCGGCGTCTTACCGGCCTGTTCGCCCTCGCCCTCGCCGACGGACGCCTGCTCGGCGGTCTTCGCCGACACGTCCTCGTCGATGCGTTCGTGAGACTTCGGGCGCCAGTCGTCGAACTCGTAGAACGCGTCGCCGTCGGCGCCCGTCTCCCGGAGCGCTAAGGCGATCCGCTCGCCGTGTTCGACGACGTCTCCCCAGTCCCCGCGCATCTTGAAGCCGGAGATGCTCTCTTCCATCGCGTGGCACCCGGTAGGGAACGAACGCGTATAAGTCTCTCCGACCGAGCGCGAGCGTCAGGTGAGGGGGAGTGCGGGGGAGTTCACTTCCCGTACGAGAGCCGACGCCCGAGCTCGTCGACGCGGTCCTTGAGGTCGCTGAGGAATCCGCCCGGCGAGACCCGGCGGAACGACGACTCGTCGACCTCGATGCGCTCCTCCGCGAACGGGTCGTGATCGGCCCGCTCCTCCGGGTCCTTGTCGCCGTTCACCGCGCCCACGACGGTCGACATCGAGCACCGTCCGCACGCCTCCGCTTGGATCTCGTCGTCGGACATAAGTTTCTCTACCGAACGATCGTGTTCGACGAAGTTAAAACCCACCGCTGGCGTCGCTACGGCGTTTTCTCGGGCTGCGGCGCCGGCCGCGGAACCGGACAGCGCCGGCCGCGGAACCGGGCGACGTCGACCGCGGAACCGGGCGACGCCGACCCGACTCGGCCCGACGACCTTTTCAATCGCTCCGTGGAATTGGTTCCCATGGGATACCGCGTCGTCGACACGGACTCGGTGGAGCCGAAGCCCGACCGCCCCTGCGAGTGCCGGAAGCTCTCCGAGCCGGGCGGGCTCGACGCCGCCGCGATCAACCGGTTCCGCGCCGAGCCGGGCGAGCAGCTCCCGCTCGCGTACCACTACCACGAGACCCAGCAGGAGGCGTTCTACGTCCTCGACGGGACGCTCTCGGTGGAGACGCCGGAGGGGACGTACGAGGTGCCCGCGGACGACCTGTTCGTCGTCGACCCCGAGAGCCCGCAGCGCGCGTACAACGCGGCCGACGCCGACGGCCCCGTGACCGTACTGGCGGTCGGCGCGCCGCCCGCAGACGACGACGCGGTCGCGTACGATCCCGACGATGAGTGACGCGGCCGGCGGCGACGACCGCCGCGACCCCGAGGAGCTGCCGGCCGAGATCCGCGAGGCGGTCCCGGACTACGACGACGAGTACCTCGACCGGGTCTCCGACCGGCTGATGTACAGCTACGACCTCGACGCCGACGTCGTCGTCGACGGGGAGCGGTTCGACCTGACCGCGGAGATGCGGATGCGCAACCAGAAGCAGTTCCTCCATCCCGCCCTGAGCTACGCGGACCACGACGTGATGGAGTACCTCTTCGCCCGGCGCGTCGGGAACCCGACGGTCGGCGAGTTAGAGCGGCTCGTGGCGTTCGCTCACGACGTCGCCGACGAGCGGGTGGAGGGGAACGAGCAGCACTACGGCACCGACGTCACGGTCGTGCTCGTCGCCGATCGGATCCCGGAGTCGGTCGCCGAGTTCGTCGACGGGTTCCGGGACCGGACGCTGCTGAAGTTCGGCTACTACGGCCACTACGAGGTGAACCTCGTCGTCGTCGCGCCCGACGAGGAGCGGCTCGTCGCCAGCGAGGCCGCGAGCAGCGCCGAGGCGCTTCGGCTGTGGGAGCCGGTCGAGAAGCCGGACGACGGGATCTTCTCCAAGTTCGCGAAGCGGTTCTGGCGCTAGTCGGACGCGAAAACGGGTTCGAAAAGCGAAACGGTGCCGCGAAGCGGCGCCGCCGTCAGTCGTCGCTCGGTTCGGCCGCGGGCGCCTCGCCGCTCCGCACGGACCGGAGGTTCCCGACGCCGATCCGGACGAGCGACAGCGCGATGTAGATCAGCGCGATGCCGAGCACCATCTGCGCCGCGGACGACAGCTGGGCGCCGAGCGTCCCGGCGCCGCCCTGGATGAGGTTGACGTAGAGGTTGTTGTACAGCGCGACCCACGTCAGCCCCAGGACGGTGATCGTCACCATGATCGCCATCGGGACGCCGGTGGAGACGAGCTGCTTGGACTCGTCCCAGTTGGCGAGCCACACGGTCGCCGTCAGCAGCGCGAGCGCCGCGAGCAGCTGGTTCGCGCCGCCGAACAGCCCCCAGAGCGTCTGCCACTGGCCGGAGATGACGAGGACGTACGCGATGCCGATCTGGATGACCGGGTTCGTGTACCGTCCGCGAGCGGCCGCGCCGATGCCGCCGGAGAGCCCGGAGACGGTCATCCCGTCGTCCATGCCAACGATCTCCTCCATCATGTACCGACCCAGGCGGACCGCGGTGTCGGTGGAGGTGAGCAGGAAGCTCACCAGGACGAGCGCCATGAAGACGCTCCCGATCGCCTCCGGGATCCCGAAGCTGGTGAGGATGATCCCGCCGCCGGTCGCGAAGTTCGGCAGCGCGCCGCCGATGCCGCCGGCCGCGGCGTCACCGGCGAAGCCGGCGACCGCGAGCGTCGACAGCGCGAGGGCGCCGAGCAGCCCCTCGCCGAGCATCCCGCCGTAGCCGATCAGGCGGGCGTCGCTCTCCTTGTTGAGCTGCTTCGAGGTAGTGCCCGAGGAGACGAGCGAGTGGAACCCGCTGATCGTCCCGCAGGCGATGGTGATGAAGAGTAACGGGAACAGCGGGAACAGCCCCGCGGCCTCGATCCCCCAGAACCCCTCGAAGACGCCGATCGAGGAGTCGATGACGAGCGGCTGGCTCGACGTGGCGAAGACGGTCCCGACGATGATCGCCAGCACGCCCCCGCCGACCCCGCTGTACAGCAGGAACGACGAGAGGTAGTCGCGGGGCTGGAGGAGCACCCACACCGGGAGCGCGCTCGCGATGCCGGCGTACAGCATCACGATCGGGACCCAGCCGGCGGCGTTACCGCCGAGCGCCGCCGCGCCGGGGACCCAGCTCCCCGTGCTCCCGCTGAACAGCACGAACGTCCCCGCGGGGTGGCTCCCCTCGGCGAGCTCGAACAGCGCGAACGGGTACTGGATGCCGACCCAGACGCCGGCGAAGACGCCGGCGACGAACAGGATCGTCCCCGGGACGAACGGCCCGTTGAGCTGGTAGAGGTACACCCCGAACGCGAGCGCGAGCAGCACGTACACGAAGCTCGCGGTCGTCACCTGCGGGAACGCGTTGAACACGATCCCGACGACCAGCGCGAACACCGCGACGACGAGGATGATGGTGAGGAACGCGAACCACAGCAGCAGGTTCTTCCCTCGCTCCCCGACGTACTGGCCCACGATGTACCCGATCGAGCGCCCCTCGTGGCGGATCGAGCTCGACAGCGAGATGAAGTCGTGGACCGCGCCCATCAGCGGGTTCCCGATCGCGATCCACAGCATCGCCGGGACCCATCCCCAGATGGCGCCCGCGGTGATCGGGCCGACGATCGGCGCGCCGCCCGCGATACTCGAGAAGTGATGCCCCAGTAGTACCGGCTTCTTCGACGGTACGTACTCCTGTCCGTCCTCGTACTTGTGCGCCGGCGTCTCGCGCTCGTCATCGAGTTCGACGAACCGCGAGAGGTACCGCGAGTACCCCATATAGCCGACGGTGAACGTTCCGAGGACAGCGACCATTATCCATATTACGTTTGTCATGAGTTCCCCTGCCTCGTGAATTCGGTTCGGAAAGAGCGTATTAAATATTGGCTTCGACCGTGATAGTTACGCGGCGGTACCGAGCGAATCGTCCGACTGAGAGCCGTACGGGAATTACTTTCTCCGATTTGAAACTTGATTTCGCGTCCCAATCGGTTGTTCTTACTCGCGCGCGCTCGCCCGGACCGTTCGCGCGCTTTCGGCCTACTCGCGCGCGCTCACGGGCTGCCCCGTCTCGACGTCGAGCGCGGCCGCGACCTCCGAGAGCACGTCGCCCCGGACCTCTCGCGTTCGGGATTCGATCTCGGCGACCAGCGGCGGGTCGAACTCCTCGCGGACCTGATCGAGCCGCTCGCGCTCGGTCGCGACCTTGTCGCGGAGGTAGGCGGCCCCGCGGCCCTCCTCGTGCTCCTCGGGCGACGGGGTGAGCTTGTTCGCCACGAGCCCGCGGACCCGCAGGTCCCGCTCGGTGAACCCCTCGATCGCCCGGCCCGTCTCGTTGACGGACAGCTGGTCGGGGTTCAACACGAGGAAGAAGGCGGCGTCGTTCCGCATCGTGTCGCCCGCGAACTCGAAGAACTCCTTGCGGCGCTGGAGGCGCTCTAACACGGGGTCGCCGTCCATCAGACGCCGCGGCTCCATGTCGCCGATCGCGGCCTTCTCGAACAGGTCGATCGACTGCTTGCGCTTGTAGAGGAGCCGGTCGATCCAGTCGCCGAGGAACTCGGGGAGCCCGAGCAGCCGCAGCGTCGACCCGGTCGGCGCGGTGTCGAAGACGACCCGGTCGTACGGGTCGCTCTCCTCGCGCATCACGTCGACGAACGCGTCGAAGAGGGCGGACTCGTACGCGCCCGGCGTGCCGTGCGACATCTCCAGCTGCCGGTTGATCTCAGAGACCATCGCCGCCGACACCTGTTCCGAGAGCCCCTCGCGGATCTCCTGGAGGTGGCGCTGCATCTCGTCTTCGGGGTCGAGCTCCAACGCGTCGAGCCCCTCGACGCCGTCGACCGGCTCGGGGTCGTCGCCGAACCGCTGGTCGAACACGTCCGACACCGAGTGCGCGGGGTCGGTCGAGACGACGAGCGTCCGCAGCCCGGCGTTCGCGCAGCGGTAGGCGTACGCGCAGGAGACGGTGGTCTTCCCGACCCCGCCCTTCCCGCCGAAGAAGACGAACTGCTCCATCAGAAGTGGTACTGCTGGCCCTTTCGTTCCATGAGGCTCTCGCGGTCCCACAGCCGTCGCTCCCACGCCTCGAACTCGTCTTCGAGGTAGGGGAGCAGCTCGGCGGTGTAGTACGAGACCGGCGAGGGGATACCGAACGCGTCCGGGAAGCACGCCAGCATGAACTCGTCTTCCACGTCCTCAGCCTCCTTCTCGATCTTCTCGTAGGCCGGGTGCGTGAACATGCCGTGATACAGGCCGCGGAGCCACTCCTCGAGCGCGGCTCGGAACGTTTCGATCCGGTCTGCGACTGTCATTATCGGTCGTGACGGTCGGGGCGTGTTAAAAGCTGTCGCGGTCGGGCGTCCGAGGCTCGGCGGCGGTCGGGAGCCGAGCGCGGAGCGTTCGGGGTAATTCCGGGTCGAGCACGGAGAGTTCGACGGTCGGACCGGATCGAGACCTCGGCCCGCGGTCGGGCCGAGTTAGCGTCGGCGGTCAGGCCGAGTTGCCGTCGGCGGTCAGGCCGAGTTGCCGTCGGCGGTCAGGCCGAGTTGCCGTCGGCGGTCAGCTCGCCCTGCGGTTCGTCCGCGTCGGCGGTCTCGTCGCCGTCGCCGAGCTCCGGCTGCTCGTCCGCGTCGGGGCTCGGCGTGTGCGCGTCGCCGTCGAGGGCGCCCCAGACGAGGTACAGCATCGAGACGACCATCAGGACGGTCATCGTGATCGCCACGATTCCCACCACCGACACGTACGGGAGCATGGTCGGCGGTGCGCGGGCGCGACGTATCAACGTGTCGGCTTCCGACGAAGCGGAGACGCGACGACCGGCGACACGGGCGGCGAGCGCGCCCGATACGGGCGGTGGCGGCAACGAGGAGAGGCGGCTGAGGGCGGGCGACGGGGGACGGGCGACGGAGGGCGAGCGACGGGAGACGGTTCCGCCGCCGCGACGTTGAAGGGGCCGGCACGCGCATCGAACGTCATGGACGACGATCGGATTCCGGTGACCGTGCTCTCGGGGAGCCTCGGGGCGGGGAAGACGACGCTGTTGAACCACCTCCTGCGGAACGCCGGCGAGCGCGACATCGCGGTGCTGGTCAACGACATGGGCGACGTCAACGTCGACGCCGAGCTGATCGCCGAGGAGTCCGAGGTCGACGTGGAGGGCGTCACGGAGCTGTCCAACGGCTGTATCTGCTGCGAGCTCCAGGACGACCTGGAGACCGCCGTGGTGCGGCTCGCGAACGAGCGCTCCTTCGACAACCTGGTCGTCGAGTCGTCGGGCATCTCCGAGCCCGCGCCGGTCGCGCGGCTGTTCACCACCAAGTCGCGCGCGGCGGCCCGCTACCGGGTCGACGCGCTGGTGACCGTGATCGACACGCGGCGGTTCCTCGACGCCTTCGCCGGCGACGAGACCCCCGAACGGCGAGTCGACCCGGACGACGACGAGGCGGCCCGGCCGCTCTCTGACCTCCTCGTCGAGCAGGTCGAGGTGTCGAACTTGGTGGTGTGTAACAAGGCGGACCTCTGTACCGACGCGGAGATGGACGAGGCGATCGGGCTCGTGGGCGCGCTCCAGCCCGACGCGGAGACGGTCGTCACGGAGTTCTCCGCGGTCGACCCCGACGCCGTCCTTGACGTCGGGCTGTTCGACGCGGGTGCGCTCGGCGACCTGCCAGGGTGGAAACGCGCACTGGCGGAGGACCACGAGGGGCACGGTCACGCGGGCGACGCCGACGGAGAGGGAGGGGGCGACGGCGGGGAGCACGGGGAACACGCCCACCGGCACCCGGACGAGGTGTACGGCGTCACCTCCTTCACCTACCGCCGGCGGCGACCGTTCCACCCGGACCGGATCGCCGCCGTCCTGCGCGACCTCCCCCCCGAGGTCGTCCGCTCGAAGGGGACGCTGTGGGTCGCGGGCACCGACCAGCGCCAGCAGGTCGGGCAGGCCGGCGCGTCGGTGCGCGTCGAGGCGCTCGGGCCCTGGATCGCGAGCCTCCCCGAGGTCGAGCGCGACATGCTGCGCTCGAACCGCCCGAACCTCGACTGGGACGACGAGCACGGCGACCGGCTGACCGAGTACGTCGTCATCGGCACCGGGATCGACGAGGCGGCGATCCGCGAGCGCCTCGACGACGCGCTCGTCACCGACGAGGAGTGGGCGGGCGTCGGGGCGGATGGCGACGCGATCGGCGGGGGAGAGCTCCCGTTCCCGACCGAACAGGGCGAGGAGCTGGCGCTCCGGGAGCCGTAGAAGAGCCGGTCGGACGCCGGGGCGCGGAAGCCGGTCTCAGCAGGCGCAGCCGGTGCCGCTCGCGCGCTCGAACCGCATCGACTCGCCGCAGTCGGGACAGATCGGCGCGCCGTCGGCGTCGAGGTCGAGCCCCTCGTCGTCGACGTCGACGTCCCGGACGCGCACGCCGCAGTCGTCGCACCAGTACGACCCCTCCGAGCCGTCGTCGCCGGCGTTTCCGGGCGCTCGCTGCGTCGATCCCTCCATCACGTCCGTCACCGTGTCGAAGATCCCCATGAACGTTCATAGGAGTTCGGCCATCTTATTCCCCCGGTGCTGTGTGAGCCAGACGCACAGGCGCGATCGGCCGTCGAGGTCGTCGGAGACGGCGGGCGAGACCGGATCACAGCAGCGGCACGGTGAGCGCGACGATCAGGACGCCGAGGCCCATCCCGGCGTACAGCAGGCGCTCGACGCGCGGCCCCGGCGGGAGCGGGCCGGCGTCGAGCGGCGGGGCGCAGCGGACGAGCTGCTGGTAGGCGACCGCGGTCGCGACCGCGAACGCCAGCGTCGACAGCGCCAGCGACGTCGGGAGCGTGAGCCCGTACGAGAGGCCGTAGATCGGGCCGTACGACAGCGCGAAGGTGAACGCGATCCCGACGGTGACGAGGAACGGGACCGGGTCCACCCTGTCGCCGTGGCGGTTGTGAACGTGGACCTCGACGCGCATGGGGTCCCTACGAGCCCCACGGACAAAGAGCTAAGTGCCGGTCTCCCGCGTGGATTCGTATGAGCGAGGAGCCGAAGGGGATCCGCGAGGGCGTCGAGGACTCGAAGGGGGACCCGCGGCTGATCCTCCTGTTGAACGCGGTCCTGTCCGCGTGGTTCGGCTGGACCGTCGTCTGGGGGCTCGACCGGCTCGGGGTGACCGCGCTGAACGCGGTGAACGTCGCGACGCTCACGCTGATCATCTTCGGGGTGACGTACGCCGCGGTGCTGCGGTGAGCCGACCGGAGCGCGCCGGACCGGGCGCCGAGGCGACGACCGCGAACGGGTCGACAGCCGCGAACGCGCCGGCGGACGAGGGTCGCCACGTTTTAAGCCGAACGCGGTCCCTCTCCCGGTAATGACGATCGAAGACCGGGACGACGCGCACCTCATCACGCACGCGCTGGCGAAGGACACCCTCTCGCGGCTCCGGGACGTCGAGACCGAGCAGGTCGCCTTCCGGAAGGGGCTCGTGAAGCTCGGCCGCATCTGCGGCTACGAGATCATCGACGGGGCGATGGAGACGGAGTACGTCCCGGTCGAGACCCCCTTAGAGGAGACGACCGGCGAGCGCGTGAGGGGGCTCGACGACGTGGTGATCATCAACGTCCTCCGGGCCGCGACCCCGTTCGTGGAGGGGCTCCTGAAGGCGTTCCCGCGGGCGAAGCAGGGCGTCATCTCCGCCGGCCGCGACGAGGAGGCCGGGATGACCGACGGCGAGTTCCCGATCACCATCGACTACGTGAAGCTGCCCGAGATCGGTCCCGACGACACCGTCATCGTCGCCGACCCGATGCTCGCGACCGGCTCGACGATGTGCGCGGTGCTCGGTCACGTCCTCGACGAGGCCGACGGCTTCGAGGACCTGTTCGTCCTCTCCGCGGTCTCCGCGCCCGACGGGCTCGTCCGCGTGAGCGAGCAGGTGCCCGAGGCCGACCTCCTGACGGTCGCCATCGACGACCGCCTCGACGACGACGGGTTCATCGTCCCCGGCCTCGGCGACGCCGGCGACCGCGCCTTCCGGACGGTGTGAGGCCGGCGGGACGAGGGGGGCGACGACCGCCGACGTACTTTTAAGAGCCGTCCCCGCGACCGATCGGTATGAGCAACGCGCCGACGACCGAGCCGTGCGACGACTGCGGCGAGCCGACGACGGACGCGCTCTCGCGGACCGTCCGGCTGAGCGTCGACCGGGCGAACATCGACACCCAGCGGCTCTGCCCCGACTGCTTCGCCGACTGGATCCGGCGCTACCAGGACCGGCTCGGGTCCGGCACCGACGAGTCCGACGGGAGCTCCGAGATCATCGTCGACTGAGGCTCGGAGCCGCGGCCCCTCGGCTCGCCGGCCGCGCCCCGAACCGGTTCGCCTCGGGTCGGGCGCACGGCAACGTCCGTCCCGACCGCCCGTCTTAAGCCGCGGCGGCACGGACCACGACGTAATGGACCTCGCCATCGACGCCCCGGCCCCGGCGGCGCCCGGCTGCGCCGCCGACGGGACGTGGCTCGCCTGCATCGAGTGCGACGAGACGTTCGCCCCCTTCGACGACGTCCGGTACACCTGCGACGCGTGCGACGGGCTGCTGGAGGTGCGCTACGCCGACCCGCCGACGTTCGACGAGTTCGGGTCCGGGGCGTCCTCCGACGGCCCCGACCGCGGCGTCTGGCGCTACCGCGAGGCGCTCCCGTTCGACCTCGGCGTCACGCTCCCCGAGGGCGACACCCCGCTCCACCGCGTCCCGCGGATCGAGGAGGCGGTGGGGGTCGACGCGCTCCGGGTCAAACACGAGGGGATGAACCCCACCGGATCCTTCAAGGACCGCGGGATGACCGTCGGCGTCCGGGTCGCGAAGGAGCTCGGCGTCGGCGCGCTCGCGTGCGCCTCCACCGGGAACACCTCCGCCGCGCTCGCCGCCTACGGCGGCCGGGGCGACATGCAGACGCTCGTGCTCCTCCCGCAGGGGAAGGTCGCCGCGGGGAAGGTCGCGCAGGCGAGCCTCCACGGCGCCCGCATCCTGGAGGTCGACGGCAACTTCGACGCCTGCCTCGACATCGTCCAGGAGCTGGCCGCCCGGGGCGAGGCGTACCTGCTCAACTCCCTGAACCCGTTCCGCCTGGAGGGACAGAAGACGATCGGCTTCGAGATCCTGGAGGAGTTCTACGCCGACTACGGGGCGTTCCCGGACCGGATCGTCCTCCCCGTCGGCAACGCGGGCAACACCTCGGCGCTGTACAAGGGGTTCCGCGAGCTCGTCCAGGCCGGCGCGCTCGACGTCGACGAGGTCCCCAAGCTCACCGGGGTCCAGGCGGAGGGCGCCGCGCCGATGGTCGAGGCGGTCGAGGAGGGGAACGACGAGATCCGCCGGTGGGAAGAGGTCGAGACGCGCGCGACGGCCATCCGCATCGGCAACCCGGTCAACGCGCCGAAGGCGCTCCCGGGGATCCGCAACACCGGTGGCACCGCCGTCGCCGTCAGCGACTCGATGATCACCGCCGCGCAGCGCCACCTCGCCGCCGAGGGCGTCGGCGTCGAGCCCGCCTCCGCGGCGAGCCTCGCCGGCCTCAAGAAGCTCCGGCGCTCGGGCGTCGTCGACGACGACGAGCGCGTCGTCTGCCTGACGACCGGCCATCTCCTGAAGGACCCCGAGGCCGCCTACGAGGCCGGCGGCGACCCCGAGCCCGTCCCGAACGACGTGGACGCGGTGCTCGACCACCTGCACGGCTGAAGCCGGGAGTCGACGCAGACCGCTTGCCCAGTATTTATATACACAAACACATACACAAATATGAGATGGGGACCAAGACAATCGGCGTTCGAGAGGAGGTGTACGACCGGCTCCGTGCCCGGAAGCGTGACGACGAGAGCTTCACCGACCTCATCGATCGGCTGATCGACGAGAGCGAGGGTGACTGGCGAGAGGGGTTCGGGTCGCTGTCGACGGCCGACGCCGACGCACTCCGCGAGGCCGCCGGGGCGAGTCGGGAGCGGCTCAACGAGTCGGGTGTCGAGAGGCAGGCCGAAGCGATCGATCGGTTCGGCGAGGACGCCGATGCCGACGGAGTCGACGGCGGCGACGACCGAACGGGTGACGACCGCACGAGGACCGGAAACGGAGGATCGGCGTGACCCGGTACCTGCTCGACACCACATTTCTCATCGATTATCTTAACGGAGCTGACGACGTTCGGCGATTCCTCGAAGCGCACGAAAACGATGAGTTCGCGACGACGGCGATGAACTACAAGGAGGTCGCAGTCGGGTGGCGGCTGAACGACGCGTTCGATCCGGCGGAACTCTCGGCGGCGTTCGACTGGCTCGAGATAGTTGCGATCACGAGCGAACACGCCTTGGCGGCGAGCGAGTTCGAGGCGGAACTGTACCGCTCCGACGAACACACGAGGCGAGCCGTCGACGCGGCCACCGCGGATCTGCTTATCGCCGGGGTCGCCGAGGCCGAAGGAATGACTGTCGCGACCCGGAACATCGAGGACTTCGACTCGTTCGTCCCGGTCGTCGACTACTGATTACTCCGCCTTCCGCTCGTCCGCCTCGTCCAGCGTGATCTCCGTGACCTCGACGATCCGGTCGTCGTCGAGCAGCGCCTCGATGGCCTCGTCGGGCACGTCCTGATCGAGGTTGTAGACGGTGAGCGCCTCGCCGCCCTGCGTCTCGCGGGCGTTGTACATCCCGGCGATGTTGACGTCGTGGTCGCCGAGGACGGTGCCGATGAGCCCGATGACGCCCGGCTCGTCGGTGTTGCGCGCGACCAGCATGTGGCCGTACGGGACCGCGTCGACGCGGAACCCGTCGATCCGGACGATCCGCGGGTCCTCGCCGGCGAACAGGGTCCCCTCGACCGCGATGGCGTCGTCGCCGTTGCGGACGGCGACGCGCACGAGGCTCTGGAAGTCCTCCGTCTGGCGGGTCTTCGACTCGGTGACGTCGATGCCGCGCTCCTCGGCGAGCCGCGGCGCGTTCACCGAGTTCACCTGCCACTCCAGCGGCTCGAAGACGCCCTTCAGCGCGCTCGCGGTGACGAGGTCGACGTCCTCCTCGGCGATGTCGCCCTCGTAGGTCGCCTCCACCTCGGTGATGCGGCCGTCGAGCAGCTGCGCGGCGACCTTCCCGGCGGTCTCCGCGACGGCGATGTACGGCTTGATCCGCGGGAACGCGGTCTCGTCGACGGAGGGGGCGTTGAGCGCGGTGAGCACCGGTTCGTCGTTGAACGCCGCGAGCACGGCCTCC
Organism: Halorubrum rutilum; assembly: GCF_042665015.1. Lineage (GTDB taxonomy): Archaea > Halobacteriota > Halobacteria > Halobacteriales > Haloferacaceae > Halorubrum > Halorubrum rutilum. The sequence continues at coordinate 48,526 of NZ_JBHTBL010000010.1, forward strand.
GCGGTGTCGACGGCGACGTTCTCCTGTGCGGCCTCTGTCGAGGCGCCGAGGTGCGGGGTCAAGACGATCTCCTCGACGTCGAGCAGCGGCGAGTCCCCCGGGAGCGGCTCCTCGGCGAAGGAGTCGAGCGCGGCGCCCGCGAGGACGCCGTCGTCGACCGCCGCCGCGAGCGCGTCCTCGTCGACGATGCCGCCGCGCGCGCAGTTGATGAGGTAGCCGCCCTCCAGCTGCGCCAGCTCGTCTTCCCCGATCATTCCCTCGGTCTCGGGGAGGAGCGGGGTGTGCACCGTCGCGAAGTCGCCACGGGCGAGCGCCTCGTGGAGGTCCTCCACGAGCTCGGCGCCGAGCCGGTCGGCGCGCTCCTCGGAGATGTACGGGTCGTAGACGACGAGGTCCATCCCGAGCGAGTCGAGCCGCTTGGCGACCTCCTGGCCGACGCGGCCGAGCCCGACGATGGTGAGCGTCTTGTTGTTCACCTCGGTGCCGAGGAACTCGCCCTTGGCCCACTCGCCGCCGAGGAGGCGGCCGTGCGCCTGCGGGATCGAGCGCGCGACGGCGAACGTCATCGCGACGGTGTGCTCGGCGGCGGCCCGGACGTTCCCCTCGGGCGCGTTGGCGACGATGACGCCGTGGTCGGTGGCGGCCTCGATGTCGATGTTGTCGACGCCGATGCCGGCGCGGCCGACGATGACGAGGTCGGGGGCGGCCTCGAAGACGGCCTCGGTGACCTCGGTCCCGGAGCGGACGATGAGCGCGTTCGCGTCGCTCACGGCGTCGAGGAGGGCCTCCCCCTCGACCTCGTAGTCCGTTTCGACCTCGTGGCCGGCGTCTCGGAGTCGGTCCAACCCCGGGTCCGCGATGGGGTCGGTCACGAGTACCTTCATGTCCGGATCCACCGGCGGCGCGAGGTTAACGCTTTCCTCATCGCGCCGTTTTGCCGTCCGCGGCGATCCGCGTCCGTGCGTATTTCACCCCTTCATTTCCGGTGGAAGCGGCTCGTTCGTGGTCACCCGGATCGCGGTCGACGGCGACTCGCGACCGGCGGACGCGTCCGTCCGACGCCGCCGCTCCGGTACTCCCTTTGATATCCGGACGCAGGGAGACGCATGGACATCACGATCGCGTTCGCCGGGGTGGCCGCCATCCTCGTGTTGACGGGGATCAGCGCCTTCTTCTCCAGCTCGGAGCTGGCCGTCTTCTCCGTGCCGACGCACCGGATCGACTCGCTGCTCGCCGCCGACGTGCCGGGCGCGCGGGCGCTCTCGGCGCTGCGGGAGGACTCGCACCGCTTCCTCGTCACGGCCCTCGTGAGCAACAACGTCGCCAACATCGCGGCCGCCTCGGTCGCGACCGCGGTGTTCGTGCGGTTCGGCTTCTCCGGCGGCCAGGCGGCCACGGCCTCGACCGCGATCACCTCCGTGTTCATCATCGTCTTCGGCGAGATCGCGCCGAAGTCGTACGCGGTGGCGAACGCCGAGAAGCACGCGCTGCGCGTCTCGCGGCCGGTCGCGGCCGTCCAGCGGATCATCCGGCCCGTGCTGTACGTCTTCGAGGCGCTCTCGGGGATCGTCAACCGGTTCACGGGCGGCGAATCCGACATCGAGTCGTACCTCACGCGGGAGGAGATCGCGACGCTCGTGCTCTCCGGGGAGGCCGCGGGGGCGCTCGACGCCGACGAGAGCGCGATGATCCGCGGCGTCCTCGACCTCGGGTCGACCCGCGTCTCGTCGGTGATGGTCCCGCGCACCGACATGGTGGCGATCCCGGACACCGCGACCCCCGCGGACGTCCTCTCGACGGCCGCGAGCGAGGGCGTCACCCGGATGCCCGTCTACGGCGAGAACCGCGACGACGTGGTCGGGACCGTCGACGTGCGCGACGCGATCCGCGCGGACGAGGCCGGCGAGGACCTCGCGAGTGTGCTGCGCGAGCCGACGTTCGTCCCGGAGACGCAGCCGCTCGACGAGCTGTTCGCGACGATGCGCGCCGACGGCCTCCGGCTGGCGGTCGTCGTCGACGAGTTCGGCGCGGTCGTCGGGCTCGTCACCCTGGAGGACGTGATCGAGGAGGTCGTCGGCGAGCTGGTCGGGCGGTGGGAGCACGACCACGTCGACGTGCTCGGCCCCGACGCCGCGGTGGTCCACGGCTGGACCACGGTCGCGCACCTCAACGAGACGCTCGGCCTCGCGCTGCCGAGCGACGGCGCCGAGACGGTCGCGGGGCTGATCACCCAGCGGCTCGGGCGCGTCCCCGAGGAGGGCGACCGCGTCGAACTCGACGACGTCACGCTCGCGGTCACGGACGCGACCGCGACGCGGGTCACCCGGGTTCGCGTCGAGTACGCGGGTGAGGGCGAAATCGTGGAGCCGACGGGCGACGACGCGAGTAACGACGACTGACGATTTGCGGGGCGGTCGCGGTGGCGCGTGCCTCCGAGCGGCCGGAGCGAAAGCGGAGGCCGCGAGGAGCACGCGCGAGGGACGCGGTGAGCGCTCGGAGAGCGCGAACCGCGAGGCTGGGGAGGCGTGAGGCGCGGGGCTGTGGGGGGCGGGACTCAAAGGGGCAGCCGGGAGGACGAAGACGCGCGACGCAAGCACCGCAGGGAGCGAACGAAGTGAGCGACCGAGGAGCACAGCGAGCGCATCGAGTCCCCCCGGCTGGGGCTTTGGAGGTGTTCGCCGTCGATCAATCAGAGTCAATTTATAAGAGAGTGACCCGGACAGTGGCGGTGCGCTCCGCGCCAGAACGGGTTGTTAGTAAAAAAACTCAGTCCAACGAGAACGTCTCGATCGTCTCGTACTCCGGACCGTCTGGCGTCAGCGTCGACTCCACGAGCCGCACGTCGTCGACCGTGAACCGCCCGAACCGCGGGTCGCGACCGCGGACGACGCGCTGAACCAGCCCCTTCCCGCGGGCGTCGTCCATCCGCGCGAGTGTGACGTGCGGGGTGAACGCGTGCTCCTCCGGGTCGACGCCGATCGCGGTCGTCTCCCGTTCGAGCGCCTCGTGGAGCGCGGTCAGCGCCGCGGTCCCCTCGTCGACCCCCGCCCAGACGACGGAGACGTAGTCGAGGTCGGGGAAGACGCCGAGCCCCGCGACCTCGCAGTCGAAGGGCGCGACGGAAGCGCCCTCGACCGAGGCCGACTCGACCGCGCGCTCGCCGGCCGCGATCACGTCGTTGAGGGCGGGGCGGTCGTCGTCGGGGTCGCTCTCGGAGTCGACCTCGCCGAGGAACTTCAGCGTCACGTGCGCCTGCGTCGGGTCGGTGACCCGCAGCCCTTCGGCGTCGTCGAGGTCGTCTTGGACCGCCGCGAGCGGGTCGGCCAGCGCGTCCGGGAGGTCGACGGCGAAGAACGCGCGCATTACGTGCGAGTCTTTGATCGAGTTCGTTTATAAGTGTCTGGCGCGGAATCGCTCGCTGGTTTATAAACCTCCATCGGCGCGACGGATACCTCCAAAGCCCCAGTCGCTCGGCGATACGTGGCTGATAACAGAACTACGGGGAACACCTCCAAAGCCCCAGCCGTGAGGCTGCCGGACGCTCGCTGCGCTCCTCGGTCGCTCACTCTGTTCGCTCCCTGCGGTGCTTACGTCGCCTCCACCGGCCTCACGGCTGCCCCTTTGAGTCCCGCCCCGCACAGCACCGCAACCGCGCCTCACACCTCCCCAGCCTCGTCGCCCGGCCTCCGCTTCGCTCCGGCCGGGCGACTCCCTCGCGCGTGCTCCTCGCGGCCGCCTTCGGCGGCCACTCGGAGGCACGCGCCACCGCGGATTCACTTACAATCGCTCCCGGATCGTCTCGGCCGTCGCGTCGCCGACGCCGTCGACGTCGGTGAGGTCCGCGCGGGAGGCGTCGCGGACGTTCTCGACCGAGCCGAACCGCCGGAGCAGCCGCCGACGCGTCTCCGGCCCGACGCCGGGCACGTCGTCGAGGACGGTCGCCACCTCGTCGCGGACGGTCTGGTGGTACGAGACCGCGAAGCGGTGCGCCTCGTCGCGCACGCGCTGGAGCAGGTGGAGCTCGGGGGCGTCGTCGTCCCACCGCCGGGTGCCGGTCGGGGTGACGACCAGCTCCTCGGCCTTCGCCAGGGCGACGACGGGCACGTCCCAGCCGGTCTCCGCGAGGGCGTCGCGGGCGGCGCCGAGCTGCCCCTCGCCCCCGTCGATCAGGAGGAGGTTGGGGTCGGGGCGGTCGTCCCGCCCCTCGACCGCGCGCTCGGCGCGCCACCGGACCAGCTCGCGCATGTTGGCGTAGTCGTCGTTGCGATCGGTGAGCTTCTTCCGGCGGTAGTCGGCCGTCTCGGCGCTCCCGTCGACGAAGCAGACGTCGGAGCCGACCACCGCGGTCCCCTGCGCGTGGCTCACGTCGAACCCCTCGATCCGGGCCGGACGGTCGATCCCGAGGCGCTCGCCGAGCGCGCCGACCGGGTCGTCGCGGCCGCCGCGCTTGCGGGCGTTCTTGAGCGCGAGCTCGACGAGCTTCGCCTCGCGGCCCGCGCCGGGGACCCGGACCGCGACCCCCTCGGCCTCCAGCCAGTCGACCACGTCGGGGTCGGCGGGGCGCTCGGCCAGGAGGACCGCGTCCGGGAACTCGCGCTCGGCGTAGTACTGCGTGAGGAACGCGGAGAGCACCGCGGCGGGGGTGTTGGCGTCGGGGTCGGCGGGGGCGCCCTCGGTCGGGTCCGCCGCCTCGCCGTCCCCCACCGCGGCCGCGTCCAGCCGGTGGCGGCTCCGGTCGACCAGCTGGCCGCGTTCGCTGTGGAGCCGGGCGACGCGGGCGGTGTCGCCCTCGACGGCGGCCGCGAGCACGTCGACGGTGCGGTCGTCGGAGCGGTCGCTGACGGCCTCGCCGCCCTCGCCGTGGAACGCCTCGACCGCTTCGAGGCGGTCCCGGAGGTTGGCGGCGCGCTCGAACTCCGCGTCCTCGGCGGCGGCCTCCATCCGCCGGCGCAGCGGGTCGGCGAGGACGCCCGTCTCGCCCTCCAGGAACCGGTGGACTGCAGCCACGTCCTCGGCGTACTCCTCGGGAGATATCTCCCCGGTGCAGGGGGCCGAGCAGATCCCCATCTCGTAGTCGAGGCAGGGGCGGTCGCGGTTCGCGTACTTGTGGTCCGAGCAGCCGCGGAGCCGGTACTCGTCGCGGATCGCCTTCACCACGGCGTCGACCCGGCCCTTGTCGGTGAAGGGGCCGTACGCGACCGCGCCCTCCTCCGGGTCGCGGGTGACCTCGATGCGCGGGACCGGGTGGTCGGTCACGGCGATCAGCGGGTACGACTTGTCGTCCTTCAGCCGGACGTTGAACCGCGGCCGGAGCCGCTTGATCAGGTTCGCCTCCAACAGCAGGGCCTGCGTCTCGGTGTCCGTGACCGCGAACTCGATCCGGTCGGCGCGGGCGACCATGCCCCGGATGCGCCCCGAGCGCGGGTCGGTGTACGACCGCACCCGGTCCCGGAGGTCGACCGCCTTGCCGACGTACAGCGTCGTCTCTCCCGCCTGGAACTGGTAGACGCCGGGCTCGGTCGGGAGGTCCGCGGCCCGCTCGCGCACGGCGTCGGCGTCCATCGAATCCGAGTAGCCGCCCGACGCGTTTGAACGCTGCGGGCGGGGGCCGGAGGAGGCGAGCCGCCGCGGGGGCGCGACGACGTGTTCGGTCGCCCGCCTTTCCTCTCCCTCCGACCGGGCGATTATCAGACGTGAGTAACGGAGGGAACGGTTTATCCGGAGGCTTGGGGGAATCCCACGTAGTTATGACGGGACTTCGCGGACTGCTCCGGAGCGTGTTCGGACGGGATCGGAACTCGCGGTCGGTCCCGGACGGGGGCGTCGTCGTCGACGGCCCCGACGCCGGCGGAGCGCCCAGCGGGGGGCGAGAGCGGGACGACGGCGAGGAGTACGAGATCACCGAGGAGGAGGGCGTCGACCGCGCCGGGACGCTCGCGGCCGCCGGCTTCGAGCAGGTGTTCGACGCGACGAGCGTGCCGACGTTCATCCTCGACGCCGACGGCAACGTCGCCGAGTGGAACGAGTCGATCGCCTCGCTCACGGGCGCCGAGCGCGAGGACGCCGTCGGGCACGGCCACGTCTCGGAGCTGTTCTACCCCGACGGCCGCCGGGCCGACACCCTCGCCGACAAGGTGCTCGACGCGCCCGAGACCGCGGACGAGGTGTACGGGGTCGAGCGCTGCGGCTCGGCGGAGGACCGCTACCGCGACACCAGCACCATGGTGGACCGCCACGGCGACGAGAAGCACATCGAGTTCACGGCGACCCCGCTGTACGACGGCGACGAGCTCGTCGGCGTCACCGAGGTCGTCATCGACCGCACCGAGAACGTCAACGAGCGCGACGCGACGAAGCGGCTGGTCTCGGAGATCCGCGAGACGGCCGAGGAGATCGGGGAGGGCGACCTCGACGCCCGCGCCGTCTGCCACGAGGAGTGCGAGATCCTCGACGAGGAGCTGCTGGCCGTCATCGGCGTCGTCAACGGGATGGCCGAGAACCTCCAGGACCTCTCCGAGAGCGTCCACGAGCAGGCGCGCCAGATCGACGAGACCGTCCAGGAGGCGAGCGGGGCCGCCGCCGACATCGCCGAGAACGTCGACGAGCAGAACGAGCTGTTAGAGGAGAGCGTCTCCGAGATGCAGTCGTTCTCGGCCGGCATGGAGGAGGTCGCCGCCACCGCCGACCAGGTCGACTCGGCCGCGGTCGCCGCCAGCGAGGCCGCCGACGAGGGACTCGACGCCAGCGAGGACGCCCGGGAGGCGACCGAGGACGTGGTCGAGATCGGCGACGAGCTCGTCGAGAGCGTGGGCGCGCTCTCGGAGCGCATGGACGACATCGAGGAGGTCATCGAGGTCATCTCCGACGTCGCCGAGCAGACGAACCTGCTCGCGCTGAACGCCAACATCGAGGCCGCCCGCGCCGGGGAGGGCGGGGACGGCTTCGCGGTCGTCGCCGAGGAGGTGAAGAAGCTCGCCGACGAGACCCGCGGTTACACCGAGGAGATCACGGAGAGCCTCGCGGAGCTCCAGGCGCAGTCCGACGAGACGAGCACCGCCGTCGAGCGCTCGCACGACCGCATCGAGGACGCCGGGACCGAGATCGAGACGGTGCTCGACTCGCTGGAGGAGATCGCCGACGCGGTCGACGAGGCGGCCGCGGGGGTCGCCGAGGTCGCCCGGACCACGGACGACCAGGCCGCAACCGTCGAGGAGCTCACGTCATCGCTGGAGGCGGTCCGGGAGCGCTCCGACCGCACAGAGGACGCGACCGACCGCATCGTCGAGGCGACTGACGACCAGGAGGCCGCCGTCGACGAGCTGATCACCCGCGTCGAGCGGTTGGACGCCCGGCAGTAGACGGCCCGTGGTCGCCCGATCGAGCGGTCCGACTCCCGGCGTTTCCCTCCCGCCGCCGAACGTTTAACCTCGCCCGGACCCTGTCTCTCGTATGTCCGTCACGCCGCCCGGACCCATCGGCGACCCCGTCTTCGGCAACGGTCGCCAGTACGCCGACGACCCGTTCTCGTTCATGCGCGCCTGCGCCGACAGCTACGGCGACGTCGTCCGCTTCGACCTCGGGCCGCGCGAGACCTACCTCCTGACGAACCCCGCCGACGTCGAGCGCGTCCTGGTCGCCGACGCCGACCGCTACCGGAAGCCGCAGTTCGGCGACGACGCCATGGACACCCTGCTCGGGAACGGCCTCCTCATGAGCGAGGGGGAGACGTGGCAGCGCCAGCGGAAGCTCGCGAACCCCTCCTTCCACAACCGGCGGATCGGGGCGCTCGCGGGGACGATGGTCGACCACACCGAGTCGCAGCTCGCGGACTGGAGCGACGGCGACGTCGTCGACGTCCAGCTGGAGGTCGCCCGCCTCACCGTCAAGATCATCGTCTCGGCGATGTTCGGCGCCGACATCACCGACGAGGAGGTGAAGACGGTCCAGGAGGAGCTGGAGCCGCTCGGGGCGCGGTTCGAGCCCGACCCGCGCCGCTTCCTGATCCCGAACTGGGTCCCGACCCGCGAGAACCGCCGGTTCGACGCCGCCGTCGACACCCTCGAATCGGTGATCGACGGGATCGTCGAGCGCCGCCGCGGCACCGAGCGCGACCCCGCCGCCGACCCGGCCGGCCCCGAGGGCGTCGCGGTGCGGGGCCCCGCCGGCGACGCCGACGGCGACCTCCCGATGGACCTGCTCTCGGTCCTGCTGCGCGCCCGCGACCGCGGCGAGCAGACCGACGAGAACCTCCGCGACGAGCTGGTGACGATGCTGCTCGCCGGCCACGACACGACCGCGCTCGCGCTCACCTACACCTTCTACCTGCTCTCGAACCACCCCGAGGCCCGCGAGCGCGTGGCGGCGGAGGCCGAGGCGGCGACCGCCGACGGCGCCCCGACCGCCGCCGACGCCCGCGACATGGAGTTCACCGAGCGCGTGCTCAACGAGTCGATGCGACTGTATCCCCCCGTCTACACCCTGTTCCGCGAGCCGAAGCTCGACGTGAAGGTCGGGGGGTACCGGATCCCGGAGGGCGCCGCGCTCATGCTGTCGCAGTGGGTGGTCCACCGGTCGCCGCGCTGGTACGACGACCCCGAGGCGTTCGACCCGAACCGGTGGGCCCCCGAGCGCCGGAGCGGGCGCCCGCGGTTCGCCTTCTTCCCGTTCGGCGGCGGCCCCCGCCACTGCATCGGGAAGGCGTTCTCGCTGCTGGAGGCCAAGCTGATCCTCGCGGAGGTCTGCTCGCGGTACGACCTAGAGTACGAGGGGCCGGAGCTCTCGCTGCGCGGCTCGCTGACGATGCACCCCGACCACCCGGTGCCGATGCGCGTCCGCGAGCGGTAGGGATAACCGACGACGCGACCGCGTCGTACTGCCGGCGCTGCGGCGAGCCCCTCTCGCGGGGCGTCATCGCGAGCGAACAGCGCGCCTGCTGTCTCAACGCGACCCCCATCGCCGGCGTCTGCCCGACGCACGGCCCCGTCGGGCCGCACCACGCGGTCGACGAGCCGGGCGAGCGCGACGGTGCGGCTACTGAAGACGGCGACTAGGAGTGAGCGCCGTAGGCGACGTGCTATGTATAAATTGATAGCGGTGGCGCGCGCCTCCGAGCGGCCGGTAGGCCGCGAGGAGCGCGTGCGAGGGACGCGGTGAGCGCTCGAAGAGCGCGAACCGCGAGGCTGGGGAGGCGTGAGGCGCGGTTGCTGTGCGGTCGGGTGGGACTCAAAGGGGCAGCCACGAGGCGGGCGCAGGCGACACAAGCACCGCAACGAGGGAGCGAACGAAGTGAGCGACCGAGTGAGGAGCGCAGCGAGCGTGCGCCCGCCTCGTGGCTGGGGCTTTGGAGTTGTTCACCGCCGATCCGTTCGGAGCTATTTACAACTCGATCGTCGCGGCGACCTCGCGGAACTCGGGGTCGTACACCTCCATCGCGTGAACGCGCCACCGGATCGGCTCGAACTCCCGGTTCACGAGGTCGGCCACGACGCCCGGGTCGGGGTTCCCGCCGCGCGCCAGGGTGACGTGCGGGACGAAGTCGTCGCCCTCGATCCCCTCGATCGCATCGTAAGCCGCACAGAGCCGGTGATGGAGCCGGACGAGGGCGTCGCTCTCGACGGCGAGGTACACCACCGGCCGCGACCCGGACGCGGGCGCGTCGAAGACGTCGACCTCGGTCGCGGCGGCGTCGAACGGGCCGGTCCCCGACAGCAGGGGGCGGAGGTCCTCGCGGAGGGCCGCGAGCGCGTCGGGCTTGGGCGGGCTCGGCGCGCCGCCGTCGCGCCCGGAACTCGACCCGTTGCCGTCGACGCGGTCCGGGACGGCCTCGACCCCGAGACGCTTGCAGACGAGGGTGTGCCGGTCGCGCACGCGGTCGAACCCCGAGAGTTTCGGGTGGAGATCGGCCGCGAAATCGCCTATCGCAGGCGGGAGCGGGACGTTCAGGCTGAACACGCCTCAGATCCGGTCGGTGAGCCGTAAGGCGATTAACACGACGATGACGACGACGATCAGGGTCGGGAGCGCGTCGATCAGCGCGAACGTCAGGTCCAGTACCGCTCCGATGACCTCCAGGAGAAGCCACACGATAGCGAGCCCCAGGATCACCTTCAGGAGGTCGTCGACGTCGACGTCGGCGCGGTCCGCGTCGGTTCGGTCCATACGTGGGCGACGGCGGCGGGCGTCAAAGTCTCACCGGCCCGCGGCGTCCGTTGCGCGATCAGGTGCTTCAAAACCCCGCCGCGCCGAACGGGGCCCATGAGCCTGATCGCGTTCGACTTCGACGGCACGCTGTCCGACTCCGAGATGACGGTCCTGCTCGCCGAGCGCGCGGGGGTCGCCGACGCGGTGGCCGAGATCACGGAGCGGGCGATGAACGACGAGCTCAGCTACGCCGAGAGCCTCTATCAGCGGGCGGAGCTGCTCGGGGGACTCGGCGAGGACGACGTCGACGCCGCGTTCGACGCGGTGACGCTCCGGCCGGGGGCCGGAGAGCTGATCGAGCGCCTCCGGGCCGAGGGCCACTACGTCGCCGTGCTCACGGGCGGGTTCGAGCGCGGCGTCGAGCGCGCGCTGGCGAAGGCGGGGGCGGAGGCCGACACGATCGTCGCCAACCGCCTCCCGACGGCCGGCGGGAAGCTCACCGGGGAGGCCGAGGGACCGCTCATCGAGGGGACGAAAGACGACGCGCTGGCGGAGCTCGCGGGTGACCTCGGCGTCCCGATGAGCGAGACGGTCGCGGTCGGCGACGGCGCGAACGACCTCCCGATGCTGGAGGTCGCCGGGCTCGCGGTCGGGTTCGTGCCGAAGGACGCGGTGCGTCCCGCCTGCGACGCCGTCGTCGCCTCGATGTTCCGGCTCGGGAAGGTGCTGGAGGGACACGGCGTGCTGTCGGTCGAGTCGTCGCCTCGATGACCGCCGAGCGGGAGCTCGACGATCGTCGGACGCGGTCACACTGTTTGGACGGGGCCTTAATAAGAGGGAAAGCGAACATGGAGCCATGATCGCCGTCGCCGGGGTGAGTAGATGCTTCCGACGCTGACGTACCTCCAGTTCCACCTCGTCTTCAGCCTCCCCGTGGTCGCGGCGCTGTGGTACCTCGCGCCGCGGTACGACGTCGTTCGCCGGCGGCGCGCGACGGCCGGGATCGCGATCCTCGTCGCCATCGCGTACCTCTACACGACGCCGTGGATCAGCTACATGATCCGGCGGGGGGCGTGGTCGTACGCCGACGGGGCGGTGCTCGTCCGGGCGCTGTCGATCCCGCTCGGCGAGTACCTCTTCTTCACCATCCAGACCGTCGTCACCGCGTTCGCGCTCCACCTGATCGGGTTCGACCCGACGTTCCGCGAGGGCGACTTCGACCGTGGTCCCCGGATCGCCGGCGTCGTCGCCGGGGTCGCGATGATCGCCGGCGGGCTCTGGCTCGTGACGCTCGACCCCTCGTACCTCTACCTCGGCGGGCTGATCGCGTGGGTCGGCCCCGTCTTCGCGCTCCAGTGGGCGGTCGGCGGCGGCTACCTGGTCCGGACGCCGCGGATGTGGCTCGCGGCGACGCTGATCCCCGCGGCGTACTTCTGGGTCGCCGACCGGATCGCGATCGCGATGGGGACGTGGCGGCTCTCGACCGAGTTCACGACCGGGATCGCCGTCCTCGGGCTCCCGATCGAGGAGATGCTCTTCTTCGCCTCGGCCGGCGTGATGACCGTGAACGGGCTCGTGCTGTTCGAGTGGGTCCTCGACTGGAACGACCGCCGGGGGCGGCCGACCGAGACCGCGGCCGACGCGCTCGAACCGGACCCGGAGCCGGCCGAACCGGTCGATGACTGAGACCGCGACGCGCTCGGCGACCCGGCGTCGAGCGACGGCGGACGAGGGCGACGACCCCGCCCGGTCGGCGGTCGACCGGTGGTTCGCGTTCTATCCCGCGCTGGCGCTCGCGGGGCTGCTGCCGCTCGCCGCCGTCACCCCCCTGTTTCCGGTGGAGGTGGGCGTCGCGACGTTCGCGCTGGGGACGCTGGTCGTCGGGATGGCCCACGGCGCGGTCGACCACCTCGTCCCCCTGCGGGCGGCGACGGACGTCTCGCTCCGGCGGTCGGTCGCGGTCGTCTCCGTCGCCTACGCGATCCTCGGGGGGGCGGTCGTCGCGGCGTTCTTCCTCGCGCCGGTCGCGGCGTTCGTCGGGTTCATCGCCCTCACGTGGCTCCACTGGGGGCAGGGCGACGTCGCGGCACTCACCGTCGCCGACGTCGATCACCTCCCGACCGCGGCCGAGCGCTGGCTGAGCCTCGTCGTCCGCGGGGGGCTCCCGATGGGCGTCCCGCTCGTCGCGCATCCGGAGGAGTACCGGCTGGTCGCCGAGTGGATCGTCGGGCTGTTCGTCGTCGACGCGGCCGCGGCGGCCGCCGCGGTCGACCCCGTCTTCGTCCCGGAGACGCGACTGGCCGTCGGCGCGTTCATGACGGCCGCGACGGCGGTGTCGGTCGGGCTGGGCTACCGACGCGTTCGGGCGGGCGCCTCGCGCCGGGACTGGCTCCGCGACGCCGGGGAGGTCGGGGCGCTGTGGGCGTGGTTCCTGCTCGCCGCGCCCGTGTTCGCTATCGGGGTGTACTTCGCGCTCTGGCACGGCCTCCGCCACGTCGGCCGGCTGATCCTCGTCGACGACCGGGCGGCGGCCGCGGTCGGCGACGGCGACCTCCACGGCGCCCTCGCGCGGTTCGGGCGCGACGCCGCCCCCCTCACGCTCGGCGGGTTCCTCGTGGTCGCCGCGGTCGGGCTCTCGGTCCCCGCCGGGGTCGCCGCCCCGGGCGACCTGCTCGCCGTGTCGCTCGTCGCCATCGCGGCCATGACGCTCCCGCACGTGGTCGTCGTCGCGTGGCTCGACCGACGGCAGGGGGTCTGGCGGCCGGGAGGGACCGGGTGAACCACGACCGGGTCCACGCCCGAGAGCCGTCGCACCGCGTCGACCGATGGTCGGTCGGGGTGATCGAGTCGATCGGGGAGCGCGACGGCCACGCGGTCCTCACGGTTCGTCCGGTCGGGTCGGGGGGAGAGGGCGAGGGGGGCGGGGCGACGGGAGGAGACGACTCGCCGATCGAACTCGTCGTGACGGTCGCCGTCAGGGACCTGGTCGTGGAGCGGCTGCCGATCGACGACGACGAGTCGGCGGTCGGACAGCGCGTCTGGTATCGGAAGCGGGGCGGGTGAACCGGATCGGGACGGATAAACCGGGTTACCGGCGGGGGCGTCGTTCTCGGAACCGCGCCGGCGTCACTCCAACTGGTGGTAGTCCAGTTCGTGGCCCTCGTCGAGCGCGGCCTGCACGGCGTCGCTCGGCTCGCCGACCGGCTCCGTCCGAAGTGTCATCCCGCCGACGTCGGCCGCGTCGAAGTAGACGTTCCGGCGCCAGTCCGGGTCGGTGTCGGGGTAGTCGGTGCGGTAGTGGGCGCCCCGGGACTCATCGCGTTCGAGCGCGCCGCGGAGCACCGCCTCGGCGGCGACGAGGGAGAACCCGACGTCGACGGCGAGTTCGAACGACTCGCTCGTGACCGGGCCGACGCGCATGTCGGCGGCGCGATCGCGGACGGCGTCGAGGCGGTCGAGGCCCTCGCGGAGCGACGCCTCGTCGCGGAGGATCCCGGCGTGGTCCCACATCAGCTCCCGGAGGTCGGCGAGCACCGCCGCGGCCTCGTGCTCGCCGTCGTGACCCGCCAACGCGTGCAGGTCGCGGAGGTGGGGCTCTACGAGGCCCTCTCGGAGGTCGTCGGGTACCTCGCCCGGGCCGCCGACGCGGTCGGCGATCCGCTCGCCGGCGACGACCCCGTACGCGACGGTCTCGGCCAGCGAGTTCCCGCCGAGGCGGTTCGCGCCGTGGACGCCGGCCATCGTCTCGCCGATGGCGAACAGGCCGTCAACGTCGGTCTCGCCGTGATCGTCGACGGCGACGCCGCCCATCCCGTAGTGGGAGGTCGGCGCCACCTCGACGGCCTCCTCGGCCATGTCGACGCCGAGGTCGGCGAACCGCTCGTACATCCGGGGGAGCCGCTCGCGGATGAAGTCGGCGTCGCGGTGGGAGATGTCGAGGTAGACGCCGCCGTTCTCGGTGCCGCGACCCTCGGCGACCTCCCGCGCTATCGCCCTGGCGACGACGTCGCGGGCGTCAAGCTCCATCTGATCGGGGGAGTAGCGCTCCATGAATCGCTCGCCGTCGGCGTTGAACAGACGGCCGCCCTCGCCCCGGACCGCCTCGGTGACGAGGCGGCCGCTCCACGGCGCCCACTCGGGGTCGCTCTCGTCGACGGCCATCCCGGTCGGGTGGAACTGCATGAACTCCATGTCCAGCAGCGAGGCGCCGGCGTCGTACGCCAGCGCCGCCCCGTCGCCGTTGTTCTCGTCGTCTCTGGAGGTGTGGCGGTCGTAGATCGCCGCGTGGCCGCCGGCGGCGAGGACGACGGTGCCCGCGTTGAACAGGACGAACTCGCCGTCGTCCATGTCGAAGCCGACGGCGCCGTGGACCGCGTCGCCGTCGGAGACGAGCTTCGTGATCATCACGTTCTCGCGGTACGGGACCGACAGCTCCTGCGCCCGGTCGACGAGGGTGTTCAGCAGCGACTCGCCGGTGTGGTCGCCGGCGAAGGCCGTCCGGCGGAACGACTGCGCGCCGAAGAAGCGCTGGTCGATCTCGCCGTCGTCGGTACGGGAGTACGCCATTCCCCACTCGTCGAGCTCGCGGAGGCGCTCCGGCATCTGCTCGGTCACGGTCTCGACCTTCGCCGGGTCGTTGACGAAGTGGCCCTCGTTAAGGGTGTCGGCGGCGTGGATCGCCGGCGAGTCCTTGGGGTCGTGGGTGCCCAGCGCCCCGTTGATGCCGCCGCGCGCCCACGTGGTGTGCGCGTCCCCGTGGCCGCGCTTCCCGAGGACGAGCACGTCGTCGATCCCGCGTTCGGCCAGTTCGATGGCGGTGCGCGCCCCCGCGGCGCCGGCGCCGACGACGAGGACGGAGACGTCCTCGCGCGCGTACTCGGGAGACTGATCGTCGACGGGGTTCCGTTCGGCCATACCCGATCGGAGGGACCGCAGACGGGTAAGCCTCACGCGCGCGTGCGTGCGCGACCGGGCAGAGCGCCGGGGGACGCGACGAACGGACCGCTACCGTTCCCAGCCGGGAGTGCCCGGGGCGCCGGCGTCGTCCTCCAGTTCGCTGACGAGCCGGTCGCGGGACTCGGGGTCGAGGTCGACGGCGGCGCCATCGCTCCCGGCCCGGGCCGTCCACTCGCGGACCGCGCGGCCCGCCCACGAGTCGGCGTCGCGGACGTGAGCCCGGGCCTCGGCCATCCGGTCGCGGTCGACCGACAGCGACCCGGGTCGCGAGCCGACGGCGGCCCCGACGAACCGGGCGCGGTCGTCGGCGGTGAGCGAGTCGGTCCGGATCCGGTCGACCACGCCGTCGAGGTCGTCCGGATCGGGGTAGGCGAAGACCGTGGTTCCGAGCGCCTGCGGGCCGAACGCCGGCGGGGGGAGGTCGCTCGGGGGCTCGGCGTCGAGGAGGCGGTCGCCGCCGCCCGCGGCCTCGACGCGCTCGCACTCGGTCTCGGCGTCGAGTTCGAGGTTGTGTCCGGGGTACGTCGCGCAGGTCCGGGGATACAGGTCCTCGTCGTGGATCCGGCACTGGAGCGTCGTCGGGTCGAGGAAGACGCAGGCGTCGAGCCAGCGGGGCTTGTCGGTCCCGATCGGCGCGACCGGCTTCGGGGGTTTCCGGAGCCCGACCACGAAGACGGGGCGGTCGCCGGCGGCGGCCACCTCGACGCCGTCGATCGAGACGGTCGGGTCGCGCTCGGCGGGCTCGAACAGCCGCGGGACGAGGGCGTCGCCGAGCCCGTCGTCGAGGAAGGCGGCGACCTCGTCGCGGGTGAGCGGGGCCAGCCCGTATACGTCGTCGAGCGGGGGGCGGTCGCCGGCGCGGTCGGAGCCGGCGGCGTCCGGCGCGAACGCGCGCCAGTCGACGCAGCAGCCGGCACAGCCCTCACAGCGGAGCTCCATCTGGTATCAGCCGTGCGAACGGTTCGCACGCTTAAAAGGGATCGGCGGGTGAGCGTAGATACTTACAAACAGACGGCGGCCGGCGCGCGCCTCCGAGTGCCCGCCGGGCACGAGGAGCGCGTGCGAGGGAGTCCGCGGCCGGCTTTGGCGGCCGCGGCAGCGAGGCGCGAAGCGCCTCTGGAAGCCGGCGCCCAGCGCCGGCGACGAGGCTGGGGAGGGGTGAGGCCGCGGTTGCTGTGTGGGGTGGGACTCAAAGGGGCAGCCGAGAGGCGGGCGTAGGCGAGGTAAGGACCGGAAGGAGCGAGTGGAACGAGCGACTGAGGACCGCAGCGAGCGTACGCCCGCCTCTCGGCTGGGGCTTTGGAGGCGTTGACCGCCGATCTGCAGTTAATCGATTACATACGAGCGGCTGGGGCTTTGGCGGTGGTCGCCGCGGAGCCGATGTCAACAACGTATAGCCGAGCGACCGGGGCTTTAGACGTGTTCGCCGCGGCGGAAACGGGACGGTTCGAACCAGCCGCCACGGCACGCCGATGGATAACGAATAACCGTACGAGTCAGGGTGCGACGCCGACCGTCAACAGCGTCCCCCACGTGCGGTAGCGGTCGACCATCGCCTCGCGGGAGTCCCAGTCGTCGGTCGGGAACGCCGAGGCGTCCGGGATCTCGATCTCGCGGTCGGGGACGTTGTCCTGTTCGGCGACGTACAGCCCGGCGTCGCGGAACGCCTCGCGGTACTCCGCGCGACTCCACAGCGTCATCTCGATCGCGATGTTCTCCTGCCACGCGTGGGTCGATTCGCTCTCCGCGAAGTAGTTCACCGCGCAGAAGAAGGTGCCGCCGGGCTTCAGGACGCGGCGGATCTCCCGGAGGGTGTTCCCCGGGTCGCTCGCGTAGTAGAACGCCTCCATCGAGAAGACGTGGTCGAGCGAGTCGTCGGCGAAGGGGAGCGCGTCGAAGTCGCCGACGAGGAAGCCGACCGCGCCGTCGTCGGTGTAGCTCCGGGCGTTGCGGACCATTTCGGGCGCGCCGTCGAGCCCGTACCCGCGACCGATCCCGCGCTCGCGGAGCGCGCGGAGCGCGTAGCCGGAGCCGGTGCCCAGGTCGAGGACGGCGTCGCCCGTCTCGACCGGCATCCGCGCGAGCACGTGTTTCGCGGTGTGCCAGTGTCTGTCCTCCATCCCGCGGTCCTTTCCCGACGCCGCCCACTCGTCGAACTCCTCGCGAACGCTCATGGCGGCACGACGGGGGGACGGGTGAAAACCGGTTCGGAGGGGTTCGGACACGGGGGACCCGTGACGCGCGTCGAGAGGGGGCGGCCGAAAAGCGTCGCCGTTTTATCGGCCGCTGTCCCTCACGGGAGTATGAAACGCCCGCGGAGCCTCCGTCGACCGAAGTTCCGGATCGCGGACTCCGCGCAGCAGGCGGTCGGGGGGTTCCTCCTCGCGGGGCCGTTCGTCGTCACCGAGGAGGTGTGGGTGCTCGCCGCCGGCATGCACTGGGTTCAGGGGGCCCTGACCGCGGGGATCGTCGCGCTGATCGGGTACGCCGCGCTCTACCGGGCCGACACCGACCGCGACCCCGACGTCGAGCAGGAGATCGCGGGGATCCCGGCTCGGTTCCTGTCGCTGATGGTCGTCGCGTTCGGCTCCGTGGCCGTCCTCGCGGTGCTGTTCGACGCCCCGGACACTTTCCTTATCGAGCAGGGCGTGACGGGAGCGGAGCTCTGGGCGACGACGGCCAAGGCGGTCTCGGTCGGCGCGGTGTTCAGCGTCGTCGGCGCCGCGACCGCGGACAGCGTGTTCTGAGCGCGGACGGCGACGGCGCCGCCCGAACTCACACGACGACCGAGACGACGGCGAAGAGGATCAACACGCCGGCGATGTCGCAGACGTTGGTGACGACGGGGATGGTCGTGTCGTCGGGGTTGAGCCCGATCCGGTAGGAGGCCTCTACGGCGGCGACGCTGGCGACGACGACGAGGACGGCGAGGAGCATGCCGGAGACGATCGAGACGAGCAGCACCCGTCCGAGCCCGAGCGTGCCGCCGAGCGCGACGCCGATGGCCCAGGCGGCGACGCCGACGACGCCGAAGACGGTGCCCGCCAGCGCGAGCACGGCGCCGGCGTTCGCCCTGAGCGCGGGGTTCGACGGATCGAGCTCGTACGTCCCGAGGTAGAGCTGCGTGGTGAGCCGCGAGCAGGTGATCGACGCGAGGTTGCCGGCCGTGCCGATCTGGACCGGAACCAACACGAGCAGCGCCGGATTGTCGACGAGCACCGCCTCGTACGTCTCCAGGACAGTCCCCGAGACGAGCTGGAGCACGGACAGCGCGGCGAGGAGGGGGATCATCGTCCGGACGATCCGCCGGATCGACCACTCGTCGGCCATCGTCGCCCCCGTGCCGGATGCCGAGCGACCGTCCGGATCAGAGGCGGGACCGTCTCCCGCGTTATCGGAGCCGGTCACAGCACGGCCCCCACGACGTAGATCCCGACGAGGAGGAAGAAGACCCCGAACACGTCGCCGAGCGTCGTCACGACGGGGCCGATCACGTTGTCCGGGTCGAGTCCCCGGCGGTAGCCGACGAAGATGACGGCGATCAGCACCGAGATCATGAGCGTCGCGGAGAGGAACCCGGCGACGACCATGATCCCGACCAGCTGGAGGAGGTTCCCGTCCGTCCCGAGGAGCGTCAGCCAGAGGTAGGTGACCACGGCGATGAAGACGGAGACGCTCATCCCGTTGATGAAGGAGGCGAGGATCGCGTTCCTGAGCCGCCGGTCGAGCCGGAACCGGGGCTCGATGAGCCCCTGGTGGAGCCCGGTCGAGAGCCGGGCGCCGAGCGAGCCGTAGACGCCGCCGCGGGTCGCGAGGAACGCCGGGAGCAGGAGGAGGAGGCCGGGGACCTCCGAGATGCCGGCGCGCATCGTCTCGGAGCCGAGGATCGTGCCGGCGAACAGGCCGGCGACGAGGCTGACGAGGATCACCGGCAGCGCCTGTCGGTAGACGTCGCGCGCGGTGTCGTGACCGGCCATCGTGCACCTCGACGCGAGGGAGCGTCAAAAACCGGTCGGCCGACGTGGCCCGCATCGTTAAGTCGGTCGGGGGGTTTCCGATCCCATGGACTACTCGCTCGCCATCGAGAACGGGCCGGAAACGATCCCGGGGGGGACGGGACTGCTGCTCGTTCACCCGAGCATCGGCGAGACGGACCGCATCGACACGGACTTCCTGAAGACCGACACCGACGCGTTCCTCGTCGTCTCCACGCGGACGACCGCGCGCGAGGTCGAACAGAAGCTTGAGTACTACGACGTCGACGAGACGAAGGCGACGATCCTCGACACGCTCTCCGTCGAGCGCGGGTACTCGCGGCGCTCCAGCGACGACGTGTACTACGTCTCGGCGCCCGACGACCTCGACGGCGTCGTCGACCGAGTCGAGCGGTTCCTCACCGAGAACGAGGGGAAGCGACGGGTGTCCGTCGACTCGCTCACCGAGATGGCGTACTACGCCGACGACGACGCGGTGTACGAGGCGGCCGCGGACATCCTCGCGCTCCTCGACGAGCACGACGCGGTCGGTATCTTCCACCTCTCCGAGGAGGTCCACGAGGTCGCCACGCTCGACCGGTTCCGAGAGCTGTTCGAGGGCGTCATCGAGCTCGACGGCGAGGGGAACGTCAGCTTCGAAATATAAGAGCGGAAGCAGATCAGGCGTCGTCGTCGGCCATCGATTCGAACGTCTTCTCCGCCCACTTCACCGCGTAGGGAGCGCCGCGGTCGCGGTAGGCCGCCGTGTCGAGCGGGGCGAACGGCGCGGGGAGGTCGAGGCCGTGGCGGACGGCCGAGCAGGCGTACTCGGTCGCGCTCGCGAAGTCGGTCTCGCCGCGGGCGACCTCTCCGGCGAGGTCGCCGAGGCGGCCCTCCAGGCGGTCGCCGGCGTCGAGCCACGCGTCGAACAGCCGCGGGTGGCGGTCCTCCCACGACGGGAAGACGTCGCGGGTGTACAGCCCCATCCACGCGTCGAACAGCGCGGCGGCGACCTGGAAGACGTCGCTCGGGCCGTGCCCCGTGGTCGAGCCGCCGGTGTCGGGGTCGGGTCGGCGGATCGCGGCGTCGAGGTCGCGGTAGCGCTCGCCGAAGAACGGGAGGAAGCTTTCGGGGAGGCGGTCCCGAGGGGCGGACCCCTCGGGTGCGTCGTTCCATGGCACGTCGTCCGGGAGCGATCCGGGGGACGGCGAGACGCCGATCTGGACCAGCCGGTCGGCGATCAGGAACGCGAGGAAGTCGTCCGGCGTCCCCTCCGCTCGCTTCTTGACGAGCACGGTCTGCGGCTCGGTCTGGGTCGTCCGGACGACGGTCCCGTCGCCGGGGAGGCCGACGGTGAAGGTCGGGCCGGCGTACCGCCGGAGCAGTTCGGGGACCTCCTCGGGGAGCCACTCCGCCGGGTAGGAGGCGGGCGAGAGTCCGTCGACAAACAGTCCGAGGTCCTCGGCGGACGCCGGCGGGAGGGTTTCGAAGTCGGCGTCGACGTCGAGGACGGGCGATCCCGGCGCGTGGTCCTCGCGGACCGCGTCGAGGTCGTCGTCGAGCGGCCGGGACGAGAACATCAGCCGAGCACGTACGAGAGGATGATGAGTACGGACAGGGCCGCCGAGACGCCGATCGTTCCGAGCACGATCGTTGTGGATTTGCTCATGTCGGTGCCTGAGGCCGCCGGTCGGTTAAAACCATATTACTTCGGACGAGCGGGGCGTGGTTCGGGTGGCGAACGGAGGGATTCGGATGAGGAACGACGCGATTCGGGCGGGGAACGACGCGATTCGGGCGGGGAACGACGCGATTCGGGTGAATCAGAGTGCAGGTCGGCGGGAGGGGGCGAAATCCCGACGGACCGCGGGCGCCGAGCGCCAGCGGGTTTATACGGGTCCGTCCGGTAACCGTGGTATGCGGATCCGTGACGCACTCGAGTCCGACGCCGAGTCGCTGGCGACGCTGATCGGTCGGCCCGAGGACGTCGTGAGGAACATGATCCACGACCGGTCGGTTCGAGTCGCAGTGGAGGGCGGAGACGGTGAGGGCAGTGGGGGTAGCGGCGACGGCGAGGAGACGGTGCTCGGATTCGTCGCGTTCGACGTTCGCGACGGGACCGTTCACGTGACCGACTTCGACGGGAGCGGTTCGACGATCGAACGGCTCTTCCGGGAGCCGCGGCGGTTCGCGCGTCGAGAGGAGATGTGCGTCGAGGTGGTCGTTCCGAACGACGAGGAGACGAGCGAGGTCATCGAGGCCTCGGGGTTCGCCGTGGCGGGGAGAGGGCCGCGATTCGAGGGGCGGCGGACGACCCGGTATCGGATCGAGTACGAGGAGTTAGACGGGCGGACGGACGGGTGAAACGACTGCGGATCGGAGACGGGCGAATCCGGCCGGGGGTGAGTCGTCCCACTCAGGCGAATCGTCCCGGCCAAGCGAGTCGTCCCGCCTAGGCGAGTCGTCAGTCGAACCGCTGTTGGACGATTTCGAGGCCCTCCTCTCGGTCCTCCCAGTCGACGAACACCGCGACCGACGTCGCGCTCGTGATGAGGTCGATGATGTTGATCCCGGCGTCGGACAGCGGGGCGATGATGTCCTGGATGACGCCCGGCTGGTTCGGGAGTTCGCCGCCGGTCACCCGGATGACGGCGATGGGGTCGGCGACCGTCACCGACGAGAGCGCCTCGTCGTCGACGACGGCCTCGTGGAGGAGGGCCTCGGCGGTCTCCGCGACGTCGACGTCGACGTAGAACGTGACCGAATCCATGCCGGAGGCGACCGCGTCGATGTTGATCTCCTCCTCGCGGAGGGCGTTCGCGAGCTGCGAGAGGATGCCGGACCGGTTCCGGATCGCGCGGCCGGCGATGGTGAGACACGCGAGCGGCTCCTCGCGCATGTCGATCAGGCTCTCGAACTGGCCCTCGATCCGGGTTCCGCCCCTGAGGAGGTCGCCGTGTTGGTAGTGGACGACGCGGACGGAGAGGTCCTCGTCCTTGTACGAGAGCGCCGACGGCGCGACGACCTCGGCGCCGCGGAACGAGAGGTTCCGGAGCTCGTCGACGGTGATCCGACCGACGTTCCGGGCCCCCTCGACGACGCGGGGGTCGCCGGTCATGACGCCCTCGACGTCGGTGACGATCACGACCTCGTCGGCGTCCATGTAGTTGCCGAGCATCACCGCGGTCGTGTCGGACCCGCCGCGGCCGAGCGTCGTGACGTTGCCGTCGTGGTCCTCCGCGAGGAAGCCGGTGATGATCGGGACGACGCCGTCGAGCCGCTCCGCGATGGCGTGCGCCCGCTCCTTCGTCTCCTCGACGTCGACCTCGCCGAGCTCGTTCGTGATCACCGGCCAGTCGGGGTGGCCCGGTTCGAGGAAGACGGCCTCGATGCCGCGCACCGAGAGGGCCGCCTTGAGCATCCTGACGCTGGTTCGCTCGCCCATCGAGACGATCTCGGCGCGGTCGGCGTCGTCGGTCTCGAAGGTGATGTCGTCGAGGAGCTCGTCGGTGGTCGATCCCATCGCGCTCGCGACGACCGCGATCTCGTGGCCCGCCTCGACCGCGTTCGCGACCGAGTCCGCCGCGCGCTCGATGCGGTCGCCGCTCCCGAGGCTCGTCCCGCCGAACTTGGCGACTACGCGCATACGGACACCTCACCGGGGACGTTCGGGTCGCGGTCGTCGGGTCGGGCCGGTGAAGAGGCGGATCGAGATCGCGAAGTGAAAGCGTGATCGGTAGACATGAGCGCCCGTAACGGAGGAAGCCGCATAACTGTGTCCACTTCGACAATGGTCGCCCGAACGTACTGTTCGGCCGAGGAGACGATTCAGTATGGTGGTAGTTCGGCCTGGCGGACGGTTCGACCCGGCAGACGGTTTTGCCGGACGGACGATTCAGACGGATAGGCGATCGAATCTTCGAACAGTCGATTCGATCGGTGCGTCGCACGGGGAGAGAGATACCGCCGACGCTACTCGTCTTGAATGCCCCACGCGTCGGGCATTTCGATGACGTATCGGCCGTCCTCCTGCAGCGAGATGATGTACTCCTGGCGGTCGTACAGCTCCATCAGGTTGAGCTCGTACTTTCCGGGGCTCACGATCCGGATGCTCTCGAACTGCTCGTTGAGTTCGTCTCGGAGTTCGTCGATATCGGGACGGGGGCCTTCGGGGTCGGGGGATCCGGTGGAGTCCGCGCCGGACCCGGAGTCGACGGGCTGGCTCGCCTGATCGAGTTCGTCGGACGAGACGACGTCGGATCGGGCGCTCGCCTGCGCGACGTCCTCTCCGCTGCGTTCGCGAACGCGTTCGGTTCCCGTCGACTCCTCGTCGACGGCGGAGGTCGGGTCGGGATTACCAGAGGGGGTCGAATCGGAGGTCGGGTCGGTCGAGTCGGCGTTGTCGTCGGGAGAGGTGTCGGCGTTCCCGGCGGGGTCGACGTCGGTGGGATCGGGTGAGGGAGAGGGTGGCCGTTCCGTCTCGTCGGGCGTCGGCCGCTCATCGGGTGCCGGTCGGTCGTCGGATACCGCTCGGTCGTCGGATACCGCTCGGTCGTTCGAGGTCGACTGCCCGTCCGGGGGTGACTGCTCGTTCGGGGCCGACTGCTCGTCCGTCGTCGCGCCCGCGGGCTTGAATTGGAACTTGTTCCCACCGCAGTCCGGACAGCCCGAGAGCATCTCCTTCGACCCGTCGGGGAACGTCCGGCCGCAGGTGGTACACTGGTGGGGCATTTACTTGCGGGAGACGAGCGTGCTGATGAGGTTCTCGTCTTTGTGCAGCGTCTCGATCCGGTTGGCCGGACCGATGACGGTGAGTTTCTGTGCGGAGTTCCGGCCCATCAGCTTGTCGAGGAAGCTCTGGTCGCTCGTCTCGGCCTTCGGGTACGTCTCGATCTCGATCCCGGTGAAGTCGTCCGGGCTGATCTCGGTCATCGTCACCTCGATCAGCTTCGACTCCTCGTCCGGAGAGAGGCCCTCCTCCAAGATCACGATGTTGCCGTCGCGGACACCGTCGAGGATGAGACGGATCTTCTCCATCCCGGTGAGCCCCTCCATCCGGGCGCCGCTTATCATGTCGATCCGGACGCCGTCATCCTCGGGGCCGTCGGAGGAGGCGTCGCCGTCGACGTTGGGAGTCGGTCCGGGCATCAGCCGAAGTACTCCGCGATCTTCGTGTACACTTCGTCCATGTTGTCGCCTTCGAGCGCCGAGAGGGGGATCGTCTCGTGTTGCGGGAAGGCGTTGGCGATCTGCTGGACGTCCGCTCCGGGGAGGTCCGTCTTGTTCGCGAGGATCAGCGCCGGGAGGTCCTGCGACTCGATGATCCCGATGAGCATCGTGTTCACCTGGGTGAACGGGTCGGTGGTGGAGTCGAGGACGTAGATGACGCCGTCGACGTCCTCGCGGAGCCAGTGCATCGCCTCCGCGACGCCCTCGGTCGCCTCGCGGGAGCGACGCACCGCGTCGTCCTTCTCCATGTCGTGGTCGAGGAACTCCTTGTAGTCGACCTTCGTCGTCACCCCGGGCGTGTCGACGATGTCGATCGTGACCTTCCGGCCGTTCCGCTCGATCTCGACGTTCTCCTTGCGGCGAGCCCGTCGAGTCTCGTGCGGGATGTGGCTCTCGGGGCCGACGGCGTCACCCGTCCAGTCGCGTGCGATCCGATTTGCGAGGGTCGTCTTTCCGGCGTTCGGCGGTCCGTAGATCCCGATCCGCTTGGGTTCGTCGGCCGCGAACAGCCCGTCCGTGACCCGTGATATGCTGTCTTTGAGATTCGTGAGCAGTCCCATCCTGACCTCCAGTCCTGGTTTCGCCCGAACGAGCCGCGTCGCGCGTCACCGCCCGATCCGGCCGCGCCCGGCGTTCGTTCGGGGAATTAAGCTTGAATCCACGCCCCTCTCACTTAAGAACTGCGTCAGACGTTCCGATCGGCCGATATTGGGCGCGTGTGGATTCGAGCCGCAGGATACTCGTTTCGTTTCGGATGCTGGAGAAGAAGGCGTCGAGCTAGATAAGAAGGTGTCGAGTTGGAGAGAACCGGGTCGGGCCGGAGGGAATGAATCGAATCCGGGCCCCGGAACGACGGTCCGTCTGTGTCGGAAAGATTCTGTTCCACCGTGAGTCCTTCTCCCCCTTCCACCGTGGGTCCTCCTCCCCCACCCCTTCGTTTCGACTGGAGACGGTCGGTGGTGTGGGTCGGTAGGTGTTGCGGCGGTGGCGGTCGGAACCGACGCGCGTTAAATTCACTTTCCGAGTAATACATACAAACCAGATACAACAACAAAAAAGAAGGGTGGTTTGTCGAGGGTACTGTTGTACTATTTACTATATAAATTCTTCCATAACTAATAGCACCCCCAGCCACCCCCACCCACCCAATCTCCGTTCCACACGAAACAAAGGGGTGTGGGGGTATCGACAAACTCGTCTCGATCGAACAGCCCGGAAACCACCGGGCCGGGATTCGTTCGATCCCGTTCGGTTCCACTCAGTCCCGCTCGACTCGTCGGAGAGCTTCATGGATTATTCGAAACCGTACGAGCGATCTCCTCCCGATACGACCGTCTCCGCCCCCTCCACTTCCCGTGCACAGGGTGTTCGTTCGGACGACGTCTTCGATCATCGTGTACCGTTGTATCCGATCCCGCGTATCGAGACCCGCTCACGGAAGCTGATACCGTTCGTGCCGCCCCCCGTTCTCACCTCCTAGAGCTCGATCCGGTCGCGGTTCTCGGGACGTCCTCGGTCCCTCGCACACGGTTCACCTCGTCGAGCCGACGGCGGTCTCGTCGGGTCGGGGGCGAGTCGCACCGTTCCACGCGGCGGGTCTCGTCCAACGCTGTCACGACTGGACGGTCGTTTCGAGTCCGGAGAGCAACACTTTAGTACCACCTCTTCATCTGGTTCGACTGCATCAACTGGACATCCGGAAGCACGTAATGCGTCGGATGTCAACGTTTCAGGCCGGAACGCGACACGCCTCGCTTCCGCGTGGCGTATTTCCACCTGAAACAGGGGGGTACATATGGACGAAGGAGAGCATACACCGCAGGCGGGAAGATCGGAGGACAGCGACGGGGAAACCGGTGAACCGGCCACGGCAGATGACGACCTCGACGATCCGGCTTCGAGTTCGACGGACGGGGTAACCGAAGGATCGGCCCGACCCTCCGACAGTCCGGACGATCACGGTCCCGACACCGACTCCGGCGTCGATACAGGCCCCAGTACTGACCCCGGCGTCGATACAGACCCTGACACCGACGGGGACGCCGATCCCGGCATCGTCACTGACGTCGACGTCGACACCGATATCGGGGTTACGGCCGAGGGCGAGGTCGACGTCGGAAGCGCCGGTCGCGACCGCTCCTCCCCCGATGTCGACTTCGACGGGGTCGTTCTCGACGACGGCGACGACAACCAAGGCCTGTTCGACGACCTCCTGTCCGGCGAGCCGATCTTCGAGAACAAGGAGGTGCTCCGCCCCTCGTACACCCCGCACGAGCTCCCGCACCGGAACGATCAGATCAACCGGATGGCGACGATCCTCGTCTCCGCGCTCCGCGGGGAGACCCCGTCGAACATCCTCATCTACGGGAAGACGGGCACCGGGAAGACGGCGTCGGCGAAGTTCGTCTCTCAGGAGCTCGAATCGACCTCACAGAAGTACGACGTCCCCTGCGAGGTCGAGTACATCAACTGCGAGGTGACGGACACGCAGTACCGCGTCCTCGCCCAGCTCGCCAACACCTTCATCGAGAAGAACCAGCAGGTCATCGCGGACCGCCTCGAAGAGTACCGAGAGCTCAGGTCCGAGGCGGCCGACGACCACGGAGCGCTCGCCGGGACCGAGTTCGCGACGCTCGACGAGCTCGACGCGCGGATCGACGAGCTCGAAGCCGACGCGGACGAGATGGAGGAGGTCCCGATGACCGGGTGGCCGACCGACCGGGTGTACTCGACGTTCTTCGAGGCGGTCGACTACCACGAGCGCGTGGTCGTGATCATGCTCGACGAGATCGACAAGCTCGTCGAGAAGAGCGGCGACGACACCCTGTACAACCTCTCGCGGATGAACTCCGAGCTCGACCGGTCGCGGATCTCCATCATGGGGATCTCAAACGATCTGAAGTTCACCGACTTCCTCGACCCCCGCGTCAAGTCCAGCCTCGGGGAGGAAGAGATCGTCTTCCCGCCGTACGACGCGAACCAGCTCCGAGACATCCTCCAGCACCGCGCCGACATCGCGTTCAAAGAGGAGGCGCTCACCGACGACGTGATCCCGCTCTGTGCCGCGTTCGCCGCGCAGGAGCACGGCGACGCCCGCCGCGCGCTGGACCTCCTCCGGACCGCGGGCGAGCTCGCCGAGCGCTCGCAGGCCGAGATCGTCGCCGAGAAACACGTCCGGCAGGCGCAGGACAAGATCGAGCTCGACCGCGTCGTCGAAGTCGTCCGGACGCTCCCGACCCAGAGCAAGATCGTCCTCTTCGCCGTGATCCTCTTGGAGAAGAACGGCGTTCACAACATCAACACCGGCGAGGTGTTCAACATCTACAAGCGCCTCTGCGAGGAGATCGACGCGGACGTCCTCACCCAGCGCCGGGTCACCGACCTCATCAGCGAGCTCGACATGCTCGGGATCGTCAACGCGGTCGTCGTGTCGAAGGGTCGCTACGGCCGCACGAAGGAGATGGGCCTCTCAGTCCCGGTCGAGGAGACCGAAGCGGTGCTCCTGTCGGACTCCCGGCTCGGCGACATCGAAAACGCCCAGCCGTTCGTCCAGGCCCGGTTCGACAACTGACTCGCGTCACTTCGGCCTTCGCCTATCCCGACTGCTCACGTCGAGCCTTGACGGTCCCTATCACACTGATACGCTCGCGACTGAACCTCCGCTCGGAACTCCTAACGCCTCGATAGCTTCCCGCTCGGCGACCGCATCGAACTCGTTCGCACCGCCCCGCTCGGCGTCGGCACCGGATCCCCCGATCCCGGACCCAGTGACCGCGGTCGTCGCGAGCACGTCGCTCGGCTCGGCCTGTCCGCTCGCGACCAGTCGCACGTACCCGAGATAGGGGACCCGAACCCGCGCGACGCCCGTCACCCACTCGGCCCTGACCGGGGGCGAGAGCCCGTTCGCCTGGTCGTACGCGCCGTTGTTGTCGCCGAGCGTGATGAACCCGTCGTGGGGGGCCGGGCAGTGGCGGAGCTCGGCGCATCCCGCCGCGCTGTGGTACTCCTCGTCGGCGCGGTCGTACCAGTTCTCGCCCTCCTCGACGTGAAACATCGCCCGGTGGATGATCGGCGAGGCGGTCCGGCCCGGCGGCCGGTAGATGACCACGGACCCGTACGACCCGAACGTCCGGTAGTCGGCGGCCCGCCCGTCGTCGTACGTCACCACGCCGACGTCGTTGTCCGCGGCGTCGGGCGCGAGCCGCCCGGGCTCCGTCACGAAGACGAGGTCGCCGACCTGCATGTTGGGTTCCATGCTCCCGGACTCGACGGCGACCATCGGCGGCCACACGCCGCTGACCGCGAACAGGATCAGTCCGATAGCCAGCACGACGGCGACGCTGGTGAGCATCTCCCGGACCCACATCAGTGGGCCCTCCTTGTCGTGGCGGAACCGATGGACGAACCCCTTCGTCTCCTCCGGATCAGACCTATCACGCCTGCGTCCGAGTTTATCGCTCGAACCGTCGCCGCCGACCGAAAGCCCGGATTCCTCTCCGCGGTCGGCCGAACGGCCGCTGTCGTCCGTATCGGTTTGGCCCTCCGTGTCGGTCACATCCTCCGTGTCGGTCACGTCCCCCGTGTCAGTCAAATCGCCCGAATCGGTCTCGTCGCGCGCATTAATCCCGTCGCCCGCGTCGGCCAATTCGGTCTCGTCCCGTTCGGTCTCGTCGCATTCGGTCTCGTCGCGTCCGTCGCCGCCCTCATTCCTCTCTCCCTCTGTCTCGTCCCGATCGTCCCCGGTCTCGTCCGACGCTCCGCTTCGCTCGGCCGGATCGCCGTCCGTCTCCGGCCGATCGCCTTCGTCCATTACCTCCGGGTTGTCGGGTTTCGGTGATAAGCTTCCGGGTCACCGCCGCCGTCGGTCGACGCGACGCCCGGGCGCCCCCTCCGGAACCGTTTTGAGTCGCACCCCCCTCTCGACTGTCGTGCCGCTGGAGTCGAACGCCCGGATCGTCGAGGAGCTCGCCAGACGGGGCTACAACGCCGAGCGGGAAGCGGTCACCCTGTTGGCGGGCGCGCCCGACTCCGCGACGGCCCTTGACTCGGCCGTCGACCGCGCTCCCGACGACGCCCTCCGCATCACCGCCGACCACGTTCGTGCGGCGATCGGTTCGGCAGACGCCGTCGGTCCCGAGAGCACGACCGATTCCGATTCCGAAACTACGACCGCCCCCGATCCCGATCCGGACCCCGACGGCGACTCCGGGACTCAGACGGACGCATCCCTCGATACGACCGCCAACGCCGACCGATCTCCAGTCGAAACGGAGGGGTCTGTGGGAACCGTTCGCGCCGACTCCACGGACGAAGCCCCGAACCGCGCCGCGCCGGACGCCGGCGGCGCTCGCGAGTCGACTGGTGCCGACGAGACCGGGGGGGACGGCGCTCGCGACCCCGAGCGCCGCGAGCTGGAAGTCGGGAACGACATGACCGGGCGGAGCACCGGGACCGGCGAGTACGCCGACTTCGTCCGGACGTTCCGCGACCGCTACGAGCGCCTCTCGAAGCTCCTCCGCGGTCGCGTCAACCACCGGCCCGCGGAGGCGATCGCGGACATGCCCGGCGGCAGCGACGCCGCGATGATCGGGCTCGTCAACGACGTGCGCTCCACCAAGTCCGGCCACTGGCTCGTCGAGCTGGAGGACACCACCGGGACGTTCCCCGCGCTGGTGATGAAGGACAAGGGGCTCGCCGACGTCGTCGACGAGATCCTGATGGACGAGTGCGTCGCGGTCGAGGGGACGCTCGCCGACGACTCCGGAATCCTGTTCGCCGACTCGCTTCACTTCCCGGACGTCCCCCGCACCCACCGGACCGGCGGGGCCGACCGCCACGTCCAAGCGGCGCTGATCTCCGACGTCCACGTCGGCAGCGACGAGTTCATGGCCGACGCATGGAGCCGCTTCACCGACTGGCTCCACACGCCCGAGGCCGACCCGGTCGAGTACATCCTCCTCGCCGGCGACATGGTCGAGGGCGTCGGCGTCTACCCCGATCAGGACGAGGAGCTGGAGATCGTCGACATCTACGACCAGTACGAGGCGTTCTCGGAGCACCTCAAGGAGGTGCCGGCGGACACCGAGGTCGTGATGATCCCGGGGAACCACGACGCGGTCCGGCTCGCCGAGCCGCAGCCCGGGTTCAACGACGAGATCCGCGACATCCTGAACGTCCACGACGCGCGGGTCGTCTCGAACCCGGCTACGGTCTCGGTCGAGGGCGTCGAGGTGCTGATGTACCACGGCGTCTCGCTCGACGAGGTGATCGCGGAGCTCCCGGAGGAGAAGGCGAGCTACGACGAGCCGCACAAGGCGATGTACCAGCTCCTCAAGAAGCGCCACGTCGCGCCCCAGTTCGGCGGGCACACCCGGGTCGCGCCGGAGGAGCGCGACTATCTCGTCATCGAAGATGTCCCGGACGTGTTCCACACCGGCCACGTCCACAAGCTGGGCTGGGGGAAGTACCACAACGTCCTCGCGGTCAACTCCGGCTGCTGGCAGGCCCAGACCGACTTTCAGAAGTCCGTCAACATCGATCCGGACGCCGGATACGCGCCCATCCTCGACCTCGACACGCTGGAGATGACCGTGCGGAAGTTCGCGTAGCCGTCGCTGCCCCCGGTCGGATCGGTCCGACGGTTGAAGTTCGATACCGCCGCCATCCCCGCCCGTGACGTGACCGTCGCCCGCGGCGCACTCGGCGGGAGCGCGACGCACCGCCGCGGGACCCTCCGTTTCGACTCCGTCGCCTGCTCGCCATTCGGACCGCGCTCGGCGGCCGACCCCCTGGCCTACCGGTCGATCTCGACCCGGCCGCTCGTCGCGCTGTTGAGCCGCTCGACCAGGTCGTCGACCTCGGCCACCGGAACTCGGAGCTCGAACCGCACGCGCTCGTCGTAGTCGGCGTCGAACTCCACGCCCGCGGACTCGATCACGCCCCGAACCGTGCCCGAGTCGTCGTACGCGGTCTCCACGGCCAGCCGGCGGTGCGGCCGCTCCTCGACGACCCCGGCCTCGTCGACTCCTTCCTTCACCGCCCGCGAGTAGGCGCGCGCGAGCCCGCCGACGCCGAGGTTCGTCCCGCCGTAGTACCGCGTCACCACCGCGACGACGTTGCGGACCTCGCGCTGCTGGAGCACGTTGAGCGCCGGCTTCCCGGCCGACCCGGAGGGCTCGCCGTCGTCGGAGGAGTACTCCCGGAGCATGGGGCCGCTCCCGGGCGTCCGCTCGGACGCCGCGCCGGCCGGGACTCGGTACGCCGGCACGTTGTGGCTCGCGTCGCCGTACTCCTCGCGGACGCGCTCGACGAACGCCTCGGCCTCGTCGACTGCGTCGACCGGGGCGACGTGCCCGAGGAACTCCGATCCCCGGACCTCGAACGTCGCCGTCGCTGGCTCCGCGACGGTCAGGTACGTCTCGTCCGTCACGAGTCGACACGCTCCTCGCCGACATCGTCGCTCTCGGCGGGGTCGTCGCCTCCGCCGACCGACCCGTCCCGTCGTTCGAGCACCGCGCTCGTCGGCGGTGCGAGCCGGTACAGCCCGAGGAACGCGGCGACCCCGACGAGTTCCGCCCCCTTCGCGACGATCGCCAACGGGTCGCTCGCGAGCGCCGACCCGGCCGCGGCGCCGTGCCAGCCGACGTAGCCGAGGAGGAACGCCGCGAGGGTCCCGCCTCCCAGCGCGTACAGGCGCCGGTACTCGGGCGCGCGCAGCGTCGCGACCGCGACGGCGACGGCGAACGCGCCGCCGAGCAGGAACGCGTAGGGCCGCGCGTCGCCCGGGTCGCCGAGCCGCGGCCACGCCCACAGCAGGTGGACGGCGGCGCTCAACACCGCGGCCTGCACCGCGACAACTCGAAGCACACGCTTCCTCGGCGCGTCGCGGCCGGCGTACGCCTCGCCGTCCGGACCGGCCTCGGAAGCGACACCGCCGGACTCCCCTCCCGACGCCGGCGCGGTCATCGGGTCACTCCCACGGGTGGTTCCCGGGCGCGTCCGGCCACAACGGGTACCAGTAGGACTCGTCGTCTTCGAGCCCGAGCTCGCCGTCGAGGACGGACTGGAGCTTGAACTCGACCTGCTGGTTCCGGTCGCTCGTGCCTTTCGGCGAGAACGGGTAGTAGGCGCCGCGCCGGAACGAGTAGATCCAGTAGGCGGCGGTGTCACCGCGCTCGAAGCCGAAGACGGCCGCGAGCAGCCGGGAGCCGAACCCCTCCTCGATGAACTGGTCGGCCGCGAAGTGGACGCTCGTCACGAGATCCTCCGGGTCGTCGTCTTCGAGGACGAACCAGCGGTAGCCGTGGTCGTCCTCGTGGCGGTGGAACCCCGTGCCGGTCTCGATCTCGCCGGCCTCCAGGATCGCTTCGACGGTTTCGACGGCGTCGTCGAACCGGGTGCTGTCCACCCCGGAGAAGCAGAGCGCGGCCTCCCCGCAGTGGTCGTAGCCGAGGTCGGCCTCCATCGTCATGTACGCCGTCGACATCCCGAAGAGGTCCTCGGGGTCGGCCTCGCGGGTCGCGCCCGTCTCGGCGTTCGTCCCGAGCACGGCGCGGATCGTGTCGAAGATACCCATCTATGAGCGGATCTAGGCGACGCGGGGTTTAGGACGTTTCCGTCGGTGGCGACGGACCCGGGGTCTCACTCCTCGCCGCTCTCCGCGACGTAGTCGAGGTACGCGAGGACGCCCCGGACGTTCAGGCTCGCGTTGGCGCGGGCGCGCTCGGGGTTCCAGAACTCGACGTCCCGGCTCGCCGCCTCGAAGTGCTCGACGACCGCGTCGTCGTCGCCGAGCGCCTCGCGCTGCTCCCGGATCGCCTCCACCCACTCGACGTACGCGCGCTTGACCTCGCCGGCCAGTTCCGGCTCGTACTCGCGGGGACCGAAGTGGCCGAAACAGAGGGTATCGGGGTCGAGCTCCTCGATCGTCCGCACGTCGGCGAGACACTGGTCGAGGTCGAACTGCGGCGGCGGCGTCGTCGGCTCGATCCCGTCGACCGCGGGGACGTAGATCCCGGCCGCGTCGGCGGCGAAGACGACGTCGGCGTCGGGCTCGTGGTAGATCGCGTGGTGCGGGGCGTGGCCCGGCGCCTCGTACGCGACCAGCTCGCGGTCGCCGAGGTCGATCCGGTCGCCCTCCGCGAGCCCCGAGATACGGTCTTCGGGGACCGGCTCGGGCTCGTCGTAGTACTCCCACTGGTCTTCGACCGCGGACTTCGTCCCCGCGACGAGCGCCTCCGGGTCGACGAGGTGTCGCACTCCCTTCTCCGGCACGACGACCTCCGCGTTCGGGTAGCGCTCGGCGAGGTGGCCCGCCCCGCCCGCGTGGTCGAGGTGGGCGTGCGTCGGCAGGATCCACGCGAGCTCCTCGCGGTCGATCCCGACCTCGGCTATCGTCTCGAACAGCGCCTCGCGGTTCGCGCCGGTGCCGGTGTCGATCACGATCGGGCGCTCGGCGTCGTACACGTACACGGCCCCGTATTCGTCGGTGTCGAACATCCCGGTGTCGTGGACGTACAGGTCCGGGACCCCGCGGACCGGTTCGAACTCGCCTGCGTGCATGCCCCAACGAGCGCCGCCCGGCCCCTTTTAGGGATCGGTCCCGGCGACGGACGGGACCGACGCCCCGGACCGGACCCGCGTCGCCGTGACCGGTGCTTATGGTTCTCCCGCCCCAGCGATCGGTATGCGCGTGCTCGTCACCGGCGCGACGGGGTTCGTCGGGAGCCGGCTCGTTCCGACCCTCCTCGACCGCGGCCACGAGGTCGTCGCGCTCGTCCGCGACGCCGACGGCTACGCCCCGCCCGCGGGGGTCCGCGTCGTCGAGGGCGACCTCCTGGAGCCGGACACTCTCCCGCCGGCGTTCGAGGTCGACGGCGACCCGGTCGACGCCGCCTACTACCTCGTTCACTCCATGGACGGCGGCCCCGGGTACGAGGAGCGCGACCGCAACTGCGCGACCAACTTCGTCGAGGCCGCGTCGACCGCCGGCGTCGACCGCGTGATCTACCTCGGCGGCCTCGGGGAGGACCGCGAGGAGCTCTCCGAACACCTCCGGTCCCGCCGCGAGGTGGAGCGGATCCTCGCGTCGGGCGCCCCGGCGCTGACCACGCTGCGGGCGGCCATCATCATCGGCGCCGGGAGCGCGAGCTTCGAGGTCATCCACGGGCTCGCGAGCCGGCTGCCGGTGATGACGACGCCGAAGTGGGTCGACACGCTCTGTCAGCCGATCGCGATCGACGACGTCGTCGGCTACCTCACCGGCGTCCTCGAAGTGCCGGAGACCCGGGATGACACGTTCGAGATCGGCGGGCCGAACGTCCTGACGTACGCCGAGATCCTCCGCCGCACCCGCCGGCAGCTCGGCCACGCGCTGTGGATCATCCGGGTGCCGGTGTTGAGCCCGGAGCTGTCGGCGAAGTGGCTCCGACTGGTGACCGACGTGAACCCCTATCTCGCCCGCTCGCTCGTCGAGGGGCTCCGCAACACCGTGATCGTCGAGGACGACCGGATCCGCGACCTCGTCCCGATCGAACAGACGCCGTTCGAGGTCGCCGTCGCGCGGGCGATCGACCGCCCCCGCCGCGGCGACCCGACCGACGAGGTCGCCCCGACCGAGCTGGAGGTCGAGCTGTGAGCCGGAACTACGGCGAGACGTGGGTGTACGAGAGCCTCGTCGGGGGGATCCCCGGCCTCGGGGTCTCGCGCAGGCTCGCGGTCGCGATCCAGTTCCTGCTGTTCCAGGTCGGCGTGGTCGCGCTCGGCTGGTACTACGGGCTGTGGAACGCCGTCGTCGCGGGGACGGTCGCCGTCCTCGTCGCGGCCATCGGCAGCGTGGAGATGCACCGGCTCGGCGCCGCCAACCGCCGGCTCTCGACGCCGCCGGAGCACAAGCGGCTGCTGTTCGGGTCGAGCGTCGAGATCGTCCTCGGCGTGCTCGCGTTCATCGCGCTGCTCACGTACATGATCGCGTGGGACGGGACCCTGATCGAGCGGCTGTTCGGCCCCGATCCGCCGATCCCGGTGGTGTACCTCACCCTGCTCATCCTCTGGGACCTCACCTACCGGATCGGCACGTCGTGGTGGAGCGCGGTCGTCGCGCTGTGGCGCGCGATCAACGTCGACCTCGGTCCGGGCGAGGCGGCGCGCGTCAGGCGGCTCGATGCGGAGAACATCGGCTTTTCGACGCTCCAGCTGGCGCTCGTCCCGTTCCTGTTCGAGGAGCCGATCCTCCTCGGAGCCGTCGTCGGCCACGTCCTCGCGGTCGCGATCGTCTGCTCGGCCGCGATCGCGTTGACCTGACCTGACCGGACCGGACCGTAGTCAGTGGTTCGGGGAGAAGTCGACGGATTCGGGAGCAAACCCGACGCGTCCGCAGAAACGCGAGCTGGCGTCGCCGTCTCACTCGCCCTGCAGCTCCTGGAACTTGTCGAGGAGTGCCTCCGCGGAGTCGCCGGAGTCGTACGTGAGCGACCCGGAGTACTCCGGCCGCTCGGCGTCGAAGTCGGCGTCGACTTCGCTGGTCTTCTTCTCGCGACGCTCGTGTTCGGCCTCGTCGTAGGCACCCATTGACATGGTACACCATACCTTGGAAACAGTTGTTGATATATGTGTCGGTGAGCTGTCCGTTCGCCGAGACGACCCCGGCGACGCGGTCGCGTACGGCGTCTCCCCGCCACCGGAACCGATTAGACCCGCCGTCCGGTAGCACCGCCGTGGCACAACCGCTCCGATTCAGGCGCGCTCCCGGTCGGTGGAGCGCCGACCGCGTCCGCTCGCAGCTCG
This sequence comes from Halorubrum rutilum, assembly GCF_042665015.1. Lineage (GTDB taxonomy): Archaea > Halobacteriota > Halobacteria > Halobacteriales > Haloferacaceae > Halorubrum > Halorubrum rutilum. The sequence continues at coordinate 84,609 of NZ_JBHTBL010000010.1, forward strand.
AACGGCCGCTCGACGACAACCTCGGAGCGACCGCGAGCGACCCGTGGTTCAGTCCTCCGCCGGGGTACGACGCGCGGCGGTTCGACATGGACGACGGCTCGTTCGCCCTGTTCTGCTGGACCGACGACGACGCCGACCCGCCCTCGGGAGCGAGCGGCGGCCCCGCGGGGTACTGGGTCGGCAACACCGAGACGCCGAGCGAGCTGTGGCGCACGGACAAGTACGGCTTCGACGAGGTCCCGTACCCGGTCTCCCGGTGGGTCCAGCGGGAGTTGCTCGCCGCGCTCCACGACGACGAGCCGTGGCTCGCGGCGTACCCGCACGTCTCGTGGTACTTCCTCCCCGTGTTCTGCTCGAAGGACGGCGCGGAGACGACGCGGGCGTTCTTCCGCGACCACGCGGCCGGGTTCCCGGACGCGACCCGTGAGGAGGGGACGGGCTTCGTCGAGGAGACGCTGCGGCCGGGCACCCTCGACGACTACCGCGAGACGATGGCCGGCAAGCTCGGCACGTCGGCGTCGCTCGACCTCGTGCGGATGAGCGCGGCGATCGCGGAGTTCACCGCGGCGCGGATCCTCACCGACGCCGGCTACGACGTGACCCCGGAGATCGAGGTGACGACCGGGCACTCGCTCGATTTCCGGGCGACCGATCCCGACACCGGACGCGCCTCCCTCGTCGAGGTGACGCGCCCGCAGCCCGCCTCGAACCGGTCCGCGAGCGGCCCCGTCGCGGCGGTCCGCGACACCGCCGAGACGAAGACGAGCGGCCAGCTGGAGGCGCACGGCGGCGGCGTCACCCTGCTCGTCGACTGCACCTCGTTTCCCGCGGACGACTGGGCGGCGGTCCGGGACGCCGAACCCGACGTCCGGCACCGCCCGGCGGTCGTCCTCCGCGCGCGCCCGAACGGGCACGTGGAGGGGTATCGAAAGGGGTCGGTCCCGATCGACCTGTCCCCGGCTGTCGACTGGGTGTAGGGGTCGGCCGTCGCCGTCGCTAGCGACGTGAGATTACGACGAAAAAACCCCGTCGGATCGCGGCGCCGTTCAGAACGAGACCGGCGCGGGGCCGTCCTCGGCGTCGGTCGTCGGGTCGCGGTCCGAGTAGAACCGCCGACCGACTCCGCGGTGGCAGACGCCGGCGCGGAGCGTGGTGAACACGTCCTCCGCGTCGTCGAACGTCTGGTCTCCGAACCGCTCCAGCACGTCGCCGAGACGCTCGGAGCCCTCCGCGAGCTCTACGGTCGCGTTCCCGTGGGCCGCGATCAGTTCCTCCGAGGTCGTCGGATATTGGTGCCGTTCGAGTCGGTCGTCGACGCCGTTCAAGCGCATCAACAAGTCGCAATCGCCGACGGTTCTTAATGATTGTCCATGCACAACCTTAGTTCGAGGTATCGGATTATATCTCCTTATATTGGCCCGCGTTCACACGGGACTATCGCGGTCGATTAGTACCGGGTCGCCGAACGGGACGCATGGTCACGGACCGGATCGTCGCCGACCTCCACGCGCACACCACCGTCTCCGACGGCACCATGACGGTCGCGGAGCTCGCGGCGACCGCCGCCGACGCGGGGCTCGACTGGGTCGCCGTCACCGACCACGACCGGGTCCATCCGGACCTCGGCGCCCCCGTCGTCGAGCGCGAGGGGGTCCGGGTCGTCCGGGGGATCGAGCTGCGCGTCGACGCCGGCTTCGGGCGGCTCGACCTCCTCGGCTACGCGGTCGAGCGCACCCCGGCGCTCGACGACGAGATCGAGCGCCTCCAGGCGGATCGCCAGCGCCGCGGCGCCGCGATGCTCGAGGCGGTGGAAGAGCGGCTCGGCGTCGACCTCGGCGTCGAGCCCCGTCCCGGGCTCGGCCGCCCGCACATCGCTCGCGCCATCGAGGAGTCGCCGGCCCCGTACGACTACGCCGACGCCTTCGACGAGCTGATCGGCGACGACGGGCCCTGCTACGTCGCCCGCGACGTGACCGCGCTGGACCGGGGAGTCGAGCTCCTCCGGGACGCGTGCGCGCTCGTCGGGCTCGCGCACCCGTTCCGGTACGACGACGTCGACGCCGCGCTCGACGTCGCCCGCGAGCTGGACGCGGTCGAGCGGTTCTACCCGTACGGCCGCCCGGTCGACGACGCCCGCGTCGAGCGGGTCGCCGCCGAGAGCGACCTCCTCCTGACCGGCGGGAGCGACGCCCACGAGCGGACCCTCGCCGAGGCGGGGCTGACCGCCGAGGCCTTCGAGCCCGTCCGCGACCGGCTGCCGGATCCGACTCCGAGGGAAGCCGAATCTTCCCCGATCGACGAACAGGATTAAGCCCGCTGCCGAGAGAGTACCGACCATGCGGTGTCACTACTGCGAGCGGGAGGCCACGTACGAGGCCGAGCAGAGCGGCGTGGTCGTCGGTCTCTGCGAGGCGCACTTCAAGCAGCGCGTCGAGGAGCTCGCCGAGTCGGACGAGCTCGCGTCGCTCCGCGACCGGATCGACGTCGAGTCGTCGGAGTAGGGGTTCGCCCTCGGCACCCGCGCCTCCTCCGTGTTCCTTCCCAGTTCCTGCGCCTCCTCCATGTTCCTTCCCAGTCCCTGCGCCTCCTCCGTGTTCCTTCCCAGTCCCTGCGCCTCCTCCGTGTTCCTTCCCAGTCCCCGCGCCTTCCTCGCGTCTCCTCTCGCTTCGGAATCGGTTCGCCGCGGACGGATCATAAAAGACCGCCCGGAGCCAACGCCCCGGTATGCACCCCACCGACCGGCCGCGGCGGCTCCGGACCGACGGCGTCCGCCCCCTCGTCAGCGAGACCTCGCTGTCGGCGTCGGACCTCGTCGCGCCCGTCTTCGTCGACGCGACGACCGACGAGCGCGTCCCGATCGAGACGATGCCGGGCCACGAGCGCGTCCCCGTGCACGAGGCCGTCGACCGCGTCGAGGAGGTCCGCGAGACCGGCGTCGAGGCGGTGATCCTCTTCGGGATCCCCGAGTCGAAGGACCCCGAGGGGTCGCGGGCGTACGCCGACGACGGCGTGATACAGCGCGCGATCCGCCGGATCTCCGCCGAGACCGACGCCTACGTGATCGGCGACGTCTGCCTCTGCGAGTATACCGACCACGGCCACTGCGGCGTGATCGAGGAGTCGGCGGAGACCGACCCGACGCTCACCGTCAAAAACGACGAGACGCTGGAGCTGCTCGCGGAGACCGCCATCTCGCAGGCCGACGCGGGCGCGGACATGGTCGCGCCCTCGGCGATGACGGACGGGCAGGTCCGGGCGATCCGCGAGGCGCTCGACGCGGCCGGCCACGAGGACGTGGCGCTGCTGAGCTACGCCGTCAAGTACGAGTCCGCCTTCTACGGCCCCTTCCGCGACGCGGCCGACGGCGCGCCCGCCTTCGGCGACCGCCGCCACTACCAGATGGACCCGGCCAACCGGCGCGAGGCGCTCCGCGAGGCCCGGATCGACGCCGAGGAGGGCGCGGACGTGCTGATGGTGAAGCCCGGCCTCCCCTACCTCGACGTCGTCGCCGACGTCCGGCGCGAGTTCGACCGCCCGGTGGCCGCGTACAACGTCTCCGGCGAGTACGCGATGCTGCACGCGGCCGCGGAGAAGGGATGGCTCGACCTCGAAGAGACCGCTCACGAGTCGCTGCTGTCGCTCAAGCGCGCGGGCGCGGACCTGATCGTCACGTACTTCGCTGAGGACCTGGCCGAGCGGTTATAAGTAGGAGCCGGTGGAGACCGACGCTCTCGCTACTCAGTCACCGTGGCGCGTGCCGACGAGTGCCCGAAGGGCACGAGTCGCACGCGCGAGGGAGTCGGCCACTCGGAGCGACGCGGAGAGTGGCCGACGAGGCTGGGGAGGCGTGAGGCGCGGTTGCCATGCGGTGCGGGACTCAAAGGGGCAGTCGCGAGGGCGAAGCACACCGACGTAAGCACCGCAGCGAGGGAGCGATAGCGACCGAGTGAGGAGCGCAACGAGGTGCGCGAGCCGTCGCGACTGGGGCTTTGGAGGGGTTTACCGTGGAGTAGCTGGACACGTACAACCGAGCGACTGGGGCTTTGGAGGGGTTTACCGTGGAGTAGCTGGACACGTACAACCGAGCGACTGGGGCTTTGGAGGAGTTCGCCGTCGATCCGGCGACATTAGTTTATAACTGGGCGGCTGGAATTTCAAAGGTCGTCATCACCAAGTCCCGTTAGACCACCTGCTCGCCGTCGTCGTCGTACACCTCGATAGCGTCGACCGGGCAGACCCGCGCCGCGAACTTCGCGTCGAACTCCTCGCCGTCGGGCACCTCCACGACGAACAGGTCCTCGTCCTCCTCGGTGCTTCCCGCCAAGTCGGCCTTCCCGTCGTTCAGGTTCTTCTCGAAGGCGTCCCACTCGGCGACGCACTGGAACATCCCCACGCAGGTGTCGCGGTCGAACTCGACGTACATGCCTCTCGGTTAGGTGAGACGGTACAAAGCCGTGGCGACGGGAGGCGTGTGAGGATCCAGTCGGCTCGGACCCGACGGTCGATCACCGATAACCGCCTCCAAAGCCCCAGCCGGGGGAAGTTCGGACGCTCGCTGCGCGCCTCGCTCAGTCGCTCCGCTCCTTCGCCGCGGTGCTTGGGTCGCCTCCGAACTTCCCCCGGCTGCCGCTTTGAGTCCCGCCCCCCACCGCGACCGCCCCGCACCTCACGCCTCCCCAGCCTCGTCGGTAGTCCTTCGCTTCGCTTCGGACCACCGACTCCCTCGCGCGTGCGACTCGTGCCCTTCGGGCACTCGTCGGCACGCACCACCGCAACCGCCCTCCGGAACTGACCTCTTCCCCCGATCTCCCACAGCCCGACCGTCCTTTTTAAGCGTCGCAGGCGCCCATCACCGCGTATGACCACGGTCTGGCTCGTCGATCGGCAGTTCGACTCGAAGGGGCTCGTGCGGCTCACCTACGCCACCGAGGACGGTGAGCGGATGCACACGAAGGAGCTGGCCGAACAGCGGCTCGTCACGGGCGACGGGATCACCGCCGGCCGCGAGGTCGACGAGAGCGCGCTCGGGGAGAGCCCGGCCGACGAGGTCGAGCGGTTCGCGTCCGAGGCGTCGCGGATGGCGGCCGAACACGACCCGGACGACACGGTCTGACCGGGCTCGGCGACCCCCGACCGCCCGCTTCCTTCCACCCGACCTCCTCGACCTCCCTCCGCCCGACCGCCCCGACCCCTCCCCCACAACCGAGTCCGTTAAGGGGGAACCGGCGGAACGTGAGCGTGAAATGCCCAGTGGTGAGTACGACCCCGACACCGTCGAGCCGCGGTGGCAGCGGCGATGGGTCGACGAGGAGACGTACGCCTACCCCGACGACGACCCGGTCGATCCGAACACCGTCTTCTCCATCGACACGCCCCCGCCGACGGTATCGGGGAGCCTCCACATGGGCCACCTGTACGGGTTCACCCTCCAGGACTTCGTCGCGCGCTTCGAGCGCATGAACGGCGGCGCGACGTTCTTCCCGTTCGGCTACGACGACAACGGGATCGCCTCCGAGCGGCTCACCGAAGACGAGCTCGACATCCGGCACCAAGACTTCGAGCGCCGCGAGTTCCAGGCGAAGTGCCGGGAGGTCTGCGCGCAGTACGAGGAGCAGTTCACCGAGAACGTCCAGTCGCTCGGCGTCTCCGTCGACTGGAACCAGACGTACCAGACGATCGAGCCGCGCGTCCAGCGCGTCTCCCAGCTGTCGTTCGTCGACCTCTACGAGCAGGGCCGCGAGTACCGCGAGAAGGCGCCCGCGATCTGGTGTCCCGAGTGCGAGACCGCCATCTCGCAGGTCGAGACGGAGGACGACGAGCAGGCCAGCCACTTCAACGACATCGCGTTCACGGTCGCGGACGGCGACGCGGAGGACGCCGACGGCGCCGCCGAGACCTTCACGATCTCGACGACGCGGCCCGAACTCCTCCCGGCCTGCGTCGCCGTCTTCGTCCACCCCGACGACGACGAGAACCAGGGTCTCGTCGGCGAGTCCGCCGAGGTCCCGCTGTTCGGTCACGAGGTTCCGATCATCGCCGACGAGCGCGTCGACAGGGAGACGGGCTCCGGGATCGTGATGTGCTGTACGTTCGGCGACAAAAACGACATCGAGTGGTACCAGGTCCACGACCTGGACCTCCGCGTCGCCATCGACGAGTCCGGGCACATGACCGACGTCGCCGAGGGGTACGAGGGGATGCACGCCGACGAGGCCGGCGAGGCCATCGTCGAGGACCTCGACGAGGCCGGCGCGCTGCTCGACCGCCGCGACATCTCCCACGCCGTCAACGTCCACGAGCGCTGCGGGACGAGCGTCGAGTTCCTCGTCACCGAGCAGTGGTACATCGAGATGCTCGACAAGGCGGACGAGTACCTCGAGGTCGGCCGGGAGATGGAGTGGTCGCCCGAGAAGATGTTCACCCGGTACGAGCACTGGGTCGAGGGGCTCCAGTGGGACTGGCTCATCTCCCGCCAGCGCTCCTCGGGCATCCCGTTCCCGGTGTGGTACTGCGAGGACTGCGGCGAGGAGGTCATCGCCGAGAAGGCCGACCTCCCCGTCGACCCCCTCTCCGACGACCCGCCGGTCGACGCGTGTCCCGCGTGCGGGCACGAGGAGTTCGAGCCCGAGGACGACGTGCTCGACACGTGGGCCACCTCCAGCCTCACCCCGCTCATCAACGCCGGCTGGGACTGGGACGCGGAGGCCGGGGAGTTCACGATGGAGCATCCGGAGCTGTACCGGTTCGACCTCCGGCCGCAGGGCCACGACATCATCAGCTTCTGGCTGTTCCACACGCTCGTCAAGTGCTACGAGCACACCGGCGAGGTCCCGTTCGAGGAGGCGATGATCAACGGGCACGTCCTCGACGAGAACCGGGAGAAGATGTCCAAGTCGGTGGGTAACGTCGTCGAGCCCGAGGAGGTGCTGGCGGAGTTCCCGGTCGACGCCACGCGCTACTGGGCGGCCGGCACCGCCGTCGGCGACGACTTCCCGTTCAAGGAGAAGGACCTCCGCGCGGGCGAGAAGCTGATCCGCAAGCTCTGGAACGCCTCGAAGCTCGTGGAGTCGCTGGCCCCGGAGCCGTACCCGGACGAGCCCGACGAGGGGGAGCTCCGCGAGCTCGACCGCTGGCTGCTCGCCGAGCTCGACGAGCGGGTCGAGCGGCTCACCGGGCTGTTCGAGGACCGCGCGTTCTCGAAGGCCCGCGACGAGCTCCGGAGCTTCTTCTGGAACACGTTCTGTGACGACTACCTCGAGATCGCCAAGCAGCGCGACGACGACGCCGCGGCGTACACGCTCCGGACGGCGCACCGCCGGTTCCTGAAGCTGTTCGCGCCCCTGCTCGCGCACGTGACGGAAGAGCTCTGGCACGACATGTACGCCGACGGCGCGACCGACCCCGACGCGGTCGACGCCGCGGTCTCCGACGGCGCGAGCGACTCGGTCCACCTCGCCGACTGGCCCGAGCCGCTCGGGCTGGAGGCGGACCGGGAGGCCGGCGCCGCCGCCACCGCGGTCGTCGGCGCGCTCCGGAAGCACAAGAGCGAGAACCAGCTCCCGCTGAACGCCGAGCTCGACGCCGTCGAGGTGTACGCCGACGTCCGCGGGTTCGAGGACGACATCACGGGCGTGATGCACGTCGCCGACCTCGCGGTCCACCCCGACGCCGACGCGCCGGTCGAGACGGTGGTCACCGGGATCGACCTCGACTACGCGACGATCGGCCCGAAGTACGGGGATCGGGTCGGCGACATCGAGGCCGCCATCGCGCGCGAGGAGTACGAGATCAACGGCGACGAGCTTCGCGCGGCCGGCGTCACGCTCGTCGGCGACGAGTTCTCGATCGAGGAGGAGCGGCGGTACCGGGGCGACGGCGAGCTGCTCGAAGCCGACGACGTCGTCGTCATCGTCCGCGACGAGGCGTAGGTCGGATCGGCTCCCCCTCTCTCCTACAGGTCCGCGCCGACCGCCTCGTCGACGGAGTCGAACCCGTCTCGGTCGAGCAGTTCGAGGACTCCCTCGTTGATGTCGCGCGCGAGGCCCGGCCCCTCGTAGACGAGCGCCGTGTACAGCTGGACGAGCGAGGCGCCGGCGCGTATCTTCTCGTAGGCCCCCGCCGCGTCCGAGACTCCCCCGACGCCGATTACCGGGACATCCGTGCGTTCCGCGACGAACCGGACCCGGTCGGTGGCGAGCGCTTCGATCGGCTTCCCAGAGAGGCCGCCGCGCTCGGCGCGGTTCGGGCTCTCCAGCGACTCCGGGCGGGCGGTCGTGGTGTTGGTCGCGATGACCCCGTCGAGCCCGAGGTCGTTGACGACGCCGAGCGCGTCCTCGACCGCGGGCTCCGGGAGGTCCGGCGAGAGCTTCACGAGGAGCGGGCTCGCGCCCGCGTCGTCGAGGCCCCCGAGTATCTCCTCTAACGCCTCGCGGTTCTGCAGCTCCCGGAGCCCGGGCGTGTTCGGGCTCGACACGTTGACGACGAAGTAGTCGCCCGCGTCCGCGACCCGCTCGTAGGTGTACAGGTAATCGTCCGCCGCGTCGGCGAGCGGCGTCGACTTCGACTTCCCGACGTTGATCCCGACCGGCACGTCGGGCAGCGGCTCCCGGTCGAGTCGCTCTCCGACGGCGTCCGCGCCCTCGTTGTTGAACCCCATCCGGTTGATCAGCGCCTCGTCCTCGCGGAGCCGGAACAGCCGCGGCCGCGGGTTCCCCGGCTGCCGCTCGGCCGTCACGCCCCCCACCTCGACGTGTCCGAACCCGAGCGACGCGAGCGCGCGCGGCACCTCCGCGTTCTTGTCGAAGCCGGCGGCCACGCCGACCGGGTTCGGGAACGTCTCCCCGAACGCCTCGACCCGCAGTCGCGGGTCGTCGACGACGTACCGCTCGCGCAGCGCGCCCGTGACCGCCGTCCCCTGTACGCCTCGCAACAGCCGGTGCGTCATCCCGTGTGCCGTCTCCGGCGGGAGGGCGAACAGCGCCGGCTTCAGCAGATCGTACGCGCTCATCGTCTCGGATTCGTCGCGAGTCGGCATCAATCCGCCGACCGAGGACGGCGTCGACGCGCGTCCGGTCGCCTCGCGGCGTCGCCGTCGCTCGCGGTGACGGTCCGGCGGACGACGGAAAACGAGACCCGATTCAGAAGTCGTGTTCGAGCTGTTCGGGGTTGGAGTCGGCCTTCTGGATGATTATCTTCCCGTCTCGGACCCGAACGAACACCTCGTCGCCGATCTCCATGCCGGCGACGGCGAGTTCGTCCTCGTGGAGATTCACGTGGACGTTGTGGTACTCCCCCTCGTCGTCCTTGGCGCCACTGGGGCTGAGCTTCTTTTTACGGACCATCGCGGTTGTACTGGTCGCACTTCGCTATAGCAGACACATAAGTGTTGTTTACCCGCCCACCCGCGACCCGCCCACGGTCGGTCTCGCGGCGGTTCCGCTCCGTCGCCCTCCGCCCCGTCTCACTTCCGATTCAGTCCGCCCGCGCACGACGCGCCGGTCGGCCGTTCCGACCCGTATCTGACCCCGCTTCCCCGAACCACTTCCCGTTGACCGGACGAAACCGCTAGCCCGAGCGGAGTCAGTATATAAATGTTTTGCCGGGCAGCTTTCATTTCCCCGATATATTTATTACACACTATGTGCTGGGTTCGCATGGAGCATAAACCATGGTACGTGAAGACGGTAAGCGA
>NZ_JBHTBL010000010.1:94350-94910 GCF_042665015.1 Halorubrum rutilum
CATGCCTCGTCAGGCCGCGCTCAAGGCGGCTCGCACGCTCGACCCCGCTCCCTCCGAGGAGGAGGCGGATCGAACCACGCTCCGGCTCCGCGAGAAGGGGACGAAAAAGGTCCACGAGTACGAGGGCTGGGCCTGGAAGGACAGCGCCCCCGAAGTCGACGAGGCGGACGACGACTTCTGGCTCAACGACCTCGACGACATCACGAAGGCCAACGTGTCGAAGCAGGGAATTGAGTACATCGACGAGGAGTAGTCGGCGACGTCGTTCGATCTTTTTGGAACTCCCACCGCGTAGCTGTGGGTTCGTTCACAGTTCTCCGGCATGAAACCGCATGACGTGGCGTCGATAGTTCGACGGGGTTAAATACGACCCGGGCATCGTGACTAATGCGAAGAACGCATCCGCGAACTCGGGCCGTTCAACTCGGCCCGGTTTCGCTGGACCCGGAACGCTTCGATGGGTTTATGACCCCTCGAAGGGTACAATCAGGTCCGCGAAGATGAGGATTTCGCCCCCTGCGCTCCGGCGTAAGCGGAAATCTGATGTGAGCCGTGGTCGT
>NZ_JBHTBL010000011.1:0-451001 GCF_042665015.1 Halorubrum rutilum
GCGGCGCGGCGGCCGGCGGCTCCCGGGGCGCGCGCGGTCCCGGCGGGGGCGCCGCCGGCGGGCGACGCGACCCCCGAGACCGCGCGCCGCCGGCCCGCGGGATGACCGAGCGCGACGCGTACGAGGCGCTCGGCCTCGACCGGACCGCGGACCAGGAGGCGATCCGCGAGACCTACCGCGAGCGGGCGAAGCGGCTTCACCCCGACGGCGAGGACGGCGACGAGGAGGCGTTCAAGGAGCTGAACGAGGCGTACGAGCTCCTGAAGGAGTGATCGGTATCACTCCCGACCGTCGTCGTCGCCCGTCCCGAGCGCCTCGGCGATCGCGGCCTCGGCCTCGGCGAATTCCTCCCGCGTGTTGAGGTTCGTGAACGTCCGGTCCGTCGTCCGCGACCGGATGGTCTCGTCGTCGACGACGACGCGGTCCAGCTCGTCGAGCGCCGCCACCACCTTCCGGTCGCCGCGGGCGAGCGCGCGATCGCAGGCGTCGGCCATCGCGTCGGCGCGGTAGACGGCCTGCGTCGTCTGGAACCAGCGGTCGTCGAGCCGCGGCACCGCGGCGTCGTGACCCGCGGCGTCCTCCCGGAGCGACGCGAGGAACCCGGGGTCGACGAACGGGGTGTCGCAGGCGACGACGGCGACGTACCCCGACGGGGCCGCCCGACAGGCGTTGCGGATCCCGGCCGTCGGCCCGAGGTCGGGCTCGTCGTCGAGCGCCCACGTCACCGGGAGGGCGGTCCCCGCCAGCGCCGCGGCGATGGCCTCGCGCTGGTCGGGCCGGCAGTTGATCACGAGCTCGTCGACGACGGGGTCGCCGCCCGCGGCGCGGGCCGCGCCCGGCGGGACCGGATCGTCCGTCCCCGCGAGCCGGTCCGCGACCCGGCGGATCATGGGGACGCCGGCGAGCTCGGCGACGGCCTTGTCGCGGTCGCCGAAGCGGGTCGAGCGCCCGCCCGCGACGACGGCTCCGGTAGTCACAGACGGGTCTCCGTCGGCCGAGGACTTCGGCGTTGCGGTGGCGACGGAGCGGCGATCGCGGCGATCCCGGACGCGTCCCGTTCCGGCCGAAAGCGACCCGTTAAGTGGTCGGCGACCCATGGATCTCGTATGGCAGAGGACACGGATCTCGAGGGGCTAAAGCGCGGGACTGACCTAGTCAAGCGCGGCTTCGCACAGATGCAGAAGGGCGGAGTCATCATGGACGTCGTCAACCGCGAGCAGGCCCGGATCGCCGAGGACGCCGGCGCGGTCGCCGTGATGCACCTCGAATCGGTCCCGGCCGACATCCGGAAGCGCGGCGGCGTCGCTCGGATGGCCGATCCCGGGAAACTCGAAGAGATCATCGAAGAGGTGTCGATCCCGGTGATGGGGAAGGCCCGGATCGGCCACACCGCCGAGGCACAGATCCTGGAGGCCGCGGGCGCCGACATGGTCGACGAGTCCGAGGTGCTGACGCAGGCCGACGACCGCTACCACATCGACAAGCGCGAGTTCACCGCTCCGTTCGTCTGCGGGGCCCGGAACCTCCCCGAGGCGCTCCGCCGCATCGACGAGGGCGCGGCGATGATCCGCACGAAGGGCGAGGCGGGGACCGGCGACGTGAACCAGGCGGTCACCCACCAGCGCAACATCCAGCGCGCCATCGGCCAGCTCGAGGGGATGGCGTACGAGGAGCGCGACGAGTGGGCCCGCGAACACGGCGCTCCCAGAGAGCTCGTCCACGAGACGGCGGACCGCGGTCGCCTCCCGGTGGTCAACTTCGCGGCCGGCGGTATCGCGACGCCCGCCGACGCCGCGCTCATGATGCAGCACGGTTGTGACGGTATCTTCGTCGGCTCCGGCATCTTCGGCGCGGAGAACCCCCCGGCGATGGGCGAGTCCGTCGTCGCAGCGGTCAACAACTACGACGACCCCGAGACGCTCAAGGAGATTGCGAAGAGCCCGGGCAAGGGGATGAAGGGCCAGTCGAACGCCGACATGGCCGAAGAGGAGAAGCTGCAGGGCCGCGGCGTTTAGCTAGCGTCTCTCGATTTCGGTGCGGTATCCGCGAACGACGGGAGCGCCGGAGACGAGCGACCCGTCGTCACGAGGCCGAAACGGACGTTTTAGCCACCGGAATCGGTTACTTACCGGAGATGGAACGGCAGGCGTATGAACCGACGAGCCTGCCTCGCCGGAGCCGCGGGGTGTCTCGCGGCGACGCTAGCCGGGTGTCTCGGAGGGAGCGGAGCGGACGGCGGACCCCCTAACGATGGCTGTGCGCGGAGTTTGGCGACCACCGCCGACTCCGAGGAGCGGTTCCTCGAGGCGGGCGAGACCCCGGAGAGCCCCGCCGCCCGAGAGCTGCTGGCGACCGTCGAGGCCGAGACCGACGGGCCGACCCGGTTCACGGGCGACGACGGCGTCGAGCGGATCGGGTTCAGCGACGCGGGGGACGTCTGGGTGCTCAGGTATCGCGGAACCCCCCACGCCGGGGAGGAGCGGTTCCGGGAGGAGGTCGCGGCGCTCGCCGCGGCGTTCGCGTCGCACCGGCCCGACGGCGCGTCGCTGCGGGCCACGTCGCTCCACGAGTGCATGACCGGGACGTGGCACGTCTGCGCCGACGCCGCGGCGGCATTCGGGCGCGGGGAACTCGACCGGGAGGCCTTCGTCGACGGGGTGTGGGACACCGCCGAGACCGAGAGCAACTGCTGAGCGCGGCTCGGTTACCGTCTCGTCGCCCGTCCCTACTCCTCCAGCACCGTCGATCCCTTCCCGATCCGGGTCTGGTAGGCGCGGGCGTCGATCCCGGCCTCGGCGAACGCGTCGAGCATCGCGGCGGCGACCCCCCGGCGACGGTCCTCGCGGCAGACCGCGATGATGGCGGGGCCGGCGCCGCTGACGGTGACGCCCGCGGCGCCGGCGTCGAAGGCGGCGGCGCGCACCTCGTCGTAGCCCGTGATCAGGCGGGCGCGCTCCGGGGTGACCACGGGGTCGCTCATGCCGGCGCCGACGAGGTCGGGGTCGGAGCGGCACATCCCGATCGCGAGCGTCGCCGCGTTGCCGACGGTCTCGACGAGGTCCTCCATCGGCGCGCGCTCGGGGACGACCCGCCGCGCGTCGCGGGTGGAGACGGCGACGTCGGGGAGGCAGACGACGAGCGGGACCGCGGCGTCGACCGCGTGGGTGGTCTCGCTCGTCGTCACCGTGAAGCCGCCGAGGATCGAGGGCGCGACGTTGTCCGAGTGGGCGACGCCGGAGACGACCGCCTCGCCCTCCGCGGCGACCGGGACGAGCTCGGAGCGGGAGAGCCCGCGGTCGTACAGCCGGTTGAGCGCGACCGCGGCGCCGGCGGCGCTGGCGGCCGACGAGCCGAGCCCGGATGCCGGGCGGACCCCCTTGTCGATGTGGATGCGCGCGGGCGCGTCGAGGGCCTCGACGACCGCGCCGACCGTGTTCTTCTCGGGGTCCTCCGGGATGTACTGCGCGCCGACGCCCGTGACCTCGATCGTCGTCTCCGCCGCCTTCTCGACGGTGACGACGTCGGCCGGCCGCGTGAGCGCCGCCCCGAACACGTCGAACCCGCTGCCGAGGTTCGCGCTCGTGGCGGGCGCCCGTACCGTGACCATGCCGGGGAGTGTCGCCGGGGGTGCAAAAAGGAGCGGGATCGAACGGCGGCGCCGGGAGCGACCGATCCGGGACGCGTCGCCGGCGAGGAAATAGCGAGGAACGAGAGAACTTGAGGGAGAACCGAATCGGCGCCGCGCGCGCCGGTCAACCGTCGGCCATCGTCCACAGCAGCGTCCCGATGAGGATCAGCGGGATGCCGATCAGGATGTACGTCTTGGGCATCGTCGTGTACGGCGACATGAAGAAGATCAGCCCGAAGCCGGCGAAGACGGAGGCGATCACGCGCTGGGACTTCAGCGGCGCGGCGCCCAGCAGCGAGAGGATGAACCCGAGCAGTATGACGTGCCCGAGGTGGTAGTCGAGCAGGAACGTGTCGATAGCCAGCGGCGAGAGCATTCTTGTCCGAAGGTGCGAGGGATTCGCGCATTAAAGTTCCGTTTCTCGCGAGACCGGCGGGGGCTCGGTCCGCCGCGGCCCGGTCCGCCGCGGCTCGGTCCGCCTCGATCCGGTCCGCGTCCCCCACCGCCCGTTATAAGGACCGGCGGCGTGACCGCCAACCGTGCGACTCGTTCAGGTCATGATCCCGGCGGGGAAGCGCGCGGCCGTCGTGCGCGCGCTCGACGAGGAGGGGGTGGACTACGTGGTCACCGACGAGACGAGCGGGCGCGAGTACACCGCGGTCGCGACGTTCCCGCTCCCGACCGCCGCGGTCGAGCCCGTCCTCGAACGCCTCCGCGAGGCGGGGATCGACGAGAGCACCTACACCGTCATCGTCGCCGCCGAGACCGTCATCTCGCGCCGGTTCGAGGCGCTCGAAGACGAGTACGAGGCGGACGCCGAGCGCGGCGGCGACCGGATCTCGCGGGAGGAGCTGCAGGCGAAGGCGGACGACCTCGCCTCCGGGCTCGGCACGTACGTGCTGATGACGGTGATCTCGGCGGTGATCGCGACCGCCGGCCTCCTGCTCGACTCGCCGGCGACCGTGGTGGGGTCGATGGTGATCGCCCCCCTGATCGGCCCCGCGATGTCGGCCGCGATCGGCACCGTCGTCGACGACGAGGAGATGTTCCGGCGCGGCGTGCGGATGCAGGTGCTCGGCGTCGTCGTCGCGGTCGCCGCCGCGACGCTGTTCGCGTTCGCCCTGCGGACCCTCGCCCTGGTCCCGCCCGGGCTCGACCCGCTCGAACTCGCCGAGGTCTCGGAGCGGGTCGCCCCGAACGTCCTCGTGCTCGTCGTGGCGATCGGCGCCGGAATTGCCGGGATCGTCTCGCTGATGACGGGCGTCTCCGCGACGCTGGTCGGTGTGATGATCGCGGTGGCACTCATCCCGCCGGCGGCCGCCGTCGGCATCGGGATCGCGTTTCGGATCCCCCGGCTCGTGGTCGGCGCCGGCGTGATCGTCGCGGTGAACGTCCTCTCGATCAACCTCTCCGCGCTCGTCGTGCTGTGGTACGAGGGGTACCGGCCGCAGCGGTGGTTCCGCGAGGACGACGCCCGGGCCGCCTTCGTGAAGCGCGTCGCGGTCCTCGTCGCCGCAATCGCGGTGCTGTCGGTGTTCCTCGGCGGCGTCACCTACGAGTCGTACGTCGCCTCGACGACGGAGACCGACGTCCGGAGCGCCGTCGGCGACGAGCTGGCGGCGACGGGCTCCGGGATGGAGCTCCTCGAACTCGACGTCGAGCGCGGCGGAACGGTCCCGCCGCTCGACACCGAACGCGTGGTGGTCACCGTCGGGGCGCCGCCGGGCGCCGGCGTCGGGGGCGTGGCCGAGGCGCTCGACCGCCGGATCGAGGCGACGACCGGCGAGGAGGTGCGGGTGGAGGTGCGGTTCGTGACGGTCGAGCGCGCCTGACGCCCGGGCTCGTCGACGATCGGGCGCCCCCGAGTTCGGGCGTTCGACCCCGATCGGTTCGCGTTTGTGTGGAAACGGACGCGTTCTCGCGCCGAAACGCGACGTTCGACGGTTCCGCCGGCCGGTAGCGTGAGAGGAAGTACTTTTCAACGCCGCCGCAGACGGTAGGGACAGTGACCGATTCGACAGGGCCCGACGACGACGACTCGATACGCGAGGTCGTCGAGCGCTCGCAGAGCGGAGCACCGGCGGTCGGCGAGGCGGTCCGGGACCGCTTCTCGTCGGACGAGGTGTTCCAGCGGATCATCGCCGCCGCCGACGAGGAGGTGACCTCCGGCGGACGCGAGCTGTTCTTCAGCGGCGTCGCCGCGGGGCTGGCGATCACGATCACCTTCATGCTGTACGCCTCGCTGACGGCGTCGACCGACGGCCATCCCATCCTGAGCGTCCTGCTGTACCCGCTCGGGTTCGTCTACATCATCATCGGGGGTTACCAGCTGTACACGGAGAACACGCTCCCGCCGGTCGCGCTGACGCTGGAGCGGCTCGCGAGCCTCCCGACCCTGCTCCGCCACTGGACCATCGTGCTCGCGGGGAACTTCACCGGCGGCGCGTTCGGGGCGGTCGTGCTCTCGTACGGCGGCGTCTTCTCGGGCGACACGGTCGACTCGGCGATCTACATCTCGGCCGGCGGGCTCGACGTCGGCTTCTGGCCGCTCTTCTTCAAGGCCGCGATGGCCGGGCTCATCGTCGCCGGCGTCGTCTGGGTCGGGTTCGCCTCCACGAACTCCGTCACCCGCCTGCTCGTCGTCTACCTCGCGTTCCTCGCGATCCCGCTCGGGGACCTCTACCACGTCGTCGTCTCCTTCACCGAGGTGCTGTACCTGCTGTTCGCGCAGCGGCTCGGGCTGTACGCCGGCGAGGTCACCCTCGTCGGCGGGCTCGGCGGCTTCGTCCTCCCGGTGCTGCTCGGGAACACGATCGGCGGGGTGGTCCTCGTCACGCTGGTGAACTACTTCCAGACCAGCGAGGAGCGGCTCGAAGAGGCGCGCTTCGAGGGGATGACCCGCCGGCTGACAGTGCCCGAGTGGGCGCTCGGCCGGGCCGCGGGGCGCTCGTACGTCCCGATCCTGGACGCCACGGAGGCGACGCTGTTCGCCAACGAGGGGTACCGGATCATGGTCCCGATCACGAACCCGCGGACCGACGGGCCGATCGTCGAGCTCGCGAGCCGCCTCGCCAGCGACCACGAGGACGGGCTCGTCCACATCGTCCACGTCGTGCAGGCGCCGGAGCGCATGTCGCTGGCGGCCGGGGCAGGCCGGATCGCCGACGTCTCGGAGGAGGGGATGGAGGGGCTCCGCGAGACCGCCGAGGGACACGGCGTCGACGTCTCAACGTCGACCGTCGTCTCGCACCGGTCGTTCGAGGAGGTGTTCAACATGGCCCGCCGGACCCGTCCGGAGGCGGTGCTGATGGGGTGGGGCGAGGACCAGCTGTGGAGCGCCGCCCGCGCGGAGCGCCCCATCGACGAGCTCACCAACCAGCTCCCCTGCGACTTCCTCATCCTGAGCGAGAGCGACCTCGACACCTCGAAGGTCCTCCTCCCGACCTCCGGCGGCCCGGACTCGGCGCTCGGCGCGGAGGTGGCGGGCGTGCTCTCGCGGACGGCCGGCGCCGAGGTGACGCTGTTACACGTCGTCGACGGGGCCGGAGCGCGCGCCGCGGGCGAGGAGTTCCTCGCCGGGTGGGCGACCGAGCACGGCCTCGCCGACGCGGAGCGCGTCGTCGACGACGGCGGTGACGTCGAGGGCGCCATCGCGCGGGAGGCGGCGGACAGCACGCTCGTCGTCATCGGCGCGACGGAGAAGGGGCTCCTCTCGCGGCTCGTCGCGGACTCGCTCCACCTGGACGTGATCCACGACGTGGACTGCTCGGTGCTGCTCGCCGAGCGCCCCAGCAGCCGGTCGATCCGCAACCGGCTGTTCGGCTCGGGACGGCGGGTCACCGGGCCCCCGGACGGCGGGGTCGAGCGTGACCCCGACGCGTCGCAGGGGGCGGCGCTCTCCGGCCCGGACGACTCCGGCCCCGCGCCCCTCGCGGTCAGCGGTTCGGACGACGGGAGCGACGCGTCCGCCGAGGCGGACGGCGACGCCGACTCGACGGTGATAGCCGACCACGACGACCCGGACGGGGGGGAGCGCGGCGACGACGCGGCGGCGGACGGGAGCGCGGACGTCGACGGCGGCGAGGGCCCGTCGCCGGAGCGGTCGGTCGTCACCGACCACGACGACCCGGACGACGCGGAGGCGGACGAGGCGAGCGACGACGTCGAGCGGGACGGCGACGGAGGGTGAAAGCCGGGCGACGCCGCGTGGCCGGCTCGGACCCCGCGGCGGCGCGACCGACCCCGCCGCGGGGCTGTGCGCGCGATAGCGCAAACGGCTGTTTGTCCCATCGGCGACTTATTACGGCCTCCGGGCGAGGGGGCGAACATGGACCGAAAACTGGCGACCGCGGCCGGGCTCGCGCTGCTCGTCGCGCTGGCGGGCTGTGCGGGGCTCGCCGGGACGACCGGCGACGGCGGGCCGGGCGCGAACGCCCCGGGCGAGGCGCTCGACAGGAGCATCGAGGTGACCGCGACCGGCGAGGCCACGGCCGAGCCGGACCGCGCCACGCTGGTCGTGGCGGTGACCGCGACCGGCGACGACTCGGCGGCGGTCCGCGACGAGCTCTCCGCCGCGGACGAGTCGCTCCGGGCGGCGCTGACCGACTGGGGGCTCACCGAGGACGACATCCGGACCGAGCGCTACGACGTGCGCGAGTCATTCGAGACGCGGGACGATCCGAACCGAACGACGTACCGGGGCGTCCACAGCTACGAGCTCACGGTCGACGACGTGGCGGCGGTGGGCGAGGTCGTCGACGTCGCGATCGGCGCGGGCGCCGACGAGGTGGAGCGGATCGAGTTCGGGCTGAGCGAGGAGCGCGAGAGCGAGGTGCGCGCGGCGGCGATCGAGAACGCGATGGCGAACGCCGACGCCGACGCGGCCGTGCTGGCGAACTCCAGCGGGCTGGAGGTCACGGGCGCGTACAGCGTCTCCACCGCGGACGCCGGGGTGACGCCGTACCGCGTCGCCGAGGCCGCGACGGCCGACGCCGGCGGCGGCGACGCCGCGACCGGGATCGAGACCGGCGACGTGAGCGTGCGCGTCAGCGTCAACGTCGTCTACGGCGCCGAGCAGGCCTGAGGCGGCGAGGGGGGCCGAACCGGCGCCCGGAACGAGGGCGCCTCCCCTCCCGGCGTCCGCGAACCCGTCGTCGTCGACGGGGGATCGCCGGTGTTAGCGGCGGAGGCGGTCGATAGCGGACGGATCGTATGTGCGCAAACTAATCCCTTTCGGGTGGGATTCCACCGACAGCTACATACGGAAGCGATCAGTCTACAACTCTATGTCGCGCGATTACAACGTCGACAGCATCGATCGTCGTCAGATCCTCAAGGGAACCGCGGCCGCCGGCCTGATCGGCCTCGCCGGGTGTTCGGGAGACGGCGGCGGCTCGGACGGCTCGGACGGGTCCGACGGCTCGGATGGCTCCGACGGCGGCGACGGCATGGACGGCGACGACGGGTCCGACGGCTCCGACGGCTCCGACGGCGGTTCCGGGACGCGCCTGAGCTGGCACGCCGGCGGGACCGGCGGGACCTACTTCCCGCTCTCGAACGAGTTCAAGACGGTCGTCGACGCCAACACCGACTTCACGCTGAACGTCCAGTCCACGGGCGCGAGCGTCGAGAACGTCGGCAGCCTCGCCGACGGGTCGGCCGACTTCGCGCTGATCCAGAACGACATCGCCTCGTTCGCGAAGAACGGAACGGGCATCGACGCCTTCCAGGACAACGCGATCGAGAACCTCCAGGGCGTCGCGACGCTGTACCCGGAGACGATCACGCTCGTCACGCTGGCCGAGAGCGACATCTCCGCCGTCGGCGACCTCAGCGGCGCGACGATCAACACCGGCGACCTCGGGTCGGGGACGCAGGTCAACGCGCAGCAGATCCTGGAGTCGCTCGGGATCTCCGACTACAACGAGCAGAACGCCGGCTTCTCGCAGGCGTCCGAGCAGCTCGCTAACGGCGACATCGACGCGGCCTTCGTCGTCGGCGGCTGGCCGGTCGGCGCGATCGAGGAGCTCGCGAACACGAACGACATCGAGATCGTCCCGATCGCGGGCGACAACCGCGCGGCGGTCAAGGAGGACGCCTCCTGGTTCGCGGACGACACCATCCCCGGCGGCACGTACAGCGGCGTCGAGGAGGACGTCGAGACCGTCGCCGTGCAGGCGATGATCGCCACGAACGCCGAGGTCCCGGCCGACACCGTCGAGACGGTCACCGCGGCCATCTTCGACAACCTCGACGAGCTCACGATCAAGACCGACTTCATCACCGTCGACAGCGCGCAGGACGGGATGTCGATCGAGCTGCACGAGGGCGCCGCGGCCTACTTCGACGCGTAGACCCCCGACGGCTGCCGGACGCGTCCCAGAGGACGCGCCGCCCCTCGTTTGACCCCGGCTCGCCGGCCGTTCGAACTCACCACAACAAGGACCACCCGAACACATGGGCCGCTCTTCTCAGTCGACCCTCGGGGCCGCGGTACTCGCGCTCGCGGTGCTCGCGTTCGTCGCCGTCGCGGTGACCGCGCCGATCGGGGCCGTCCTCGTCGTCGAGGATATCGACACGGGCGAGCGGTACGTCGCCGAGCCGGTGAACGACGGGAGCACGGTGGCGCTCGAATACACCCACAGCGTCGAGAAGTCCCGCGTGTACGACGAGTACCGCGTCGACGGACGGACGCTCGTGAACACGCGGATGGAGTTCGAGTCCTACGGCTGGGGGCTCCCCGCGCGGGTCGACGTCACGAACGTCAACGGGACGCTCGTGTACGACCCCGCGGAGCCGATAACCGAGCTCGACGAGCTCCTCGTCTCGCCGGGGCGGATCGCCGACCACGCGCTGATCGTCGACGACCGGCGGTACGACCTCGTCGCGGTGACCGACGGCAACGACGTGAGGATGCACATCGAACGACGGTCGCTTCTCCAGAGGATCCTATGACCACGACCACCCGAACCGACGGC
This sequence comes from Halorubrum rutilum, assembly GCF_042665015.1. Classification (GTDB taxonomy): domain Archaea; phylum Halobacteriota; class Halobacteria; order Halobacteriales; family Haloferacaceae; genus Halorubrum; species Halorubrum rutilum. The sequence continues at coordinate 10,606 of NZ_JBHTBL010000011.1, forward strand.
GGTATCGACGACCCGAACGACGGCGGCCCGGGGGGACCGCCTCCCGGCGGCTCCGGCGGCGGTCGGAGCGGCGACGAGCCGCCGGACGGCGGCGACGAGGGGCTCTCCCGCGAGGAGGCGGACGAGCTGATACAGGAGATCGAGCGCCGCCGCTCGCTCCGGGGGGTCGCCGCGGTGGCGGTCGCGGTCATCGGGATCGCGTTCTCCGTCTTCCAGCTGTTCCTCGCGGCCCGGAGCTACACGTTCACGGTCTGGCTCCCGACCGTCGAGGTCGCGGGGATCTCGATCGCCCCCTGGCAGGTCTCGCTCCAGCTGCTGCAGGCGAACGCGATCCACGTCGCCTTCGCGCTCGTCCTCACCTTCCTGCTGTTCCCGGTGAGCACCGGCGACGGGCTCTTCGCCCGCAACCTCGGTCGGGTCGTCCCCGCGGCGTCGCGCCGCCTCGGCGAGCGCAGTCCCGTCACGCGGGCGCTCGAAGGGGTCCGGGCGGGGGTCCGCTGGGCTCTCCTCGACCCCGACCGAGAGCGGGTGACCCCGGTCGACCTGGCGTTCGTCGCCGTGGCGTTCCTCTCGGCGTTCTACTTCATGACGGAGTTCTCGGAGATCCAGAACATGCGCGTCTTCGGGGTCGACTCGGGGCGCCCCGTCACCGAGGTGTACGCGTTCCTCCAACCCCTGCTCGGCGGCGTCCCCTTCATCAGCGAGTACTCCTACGCGATGCTTCTGGGCGTGGCCGGCGTGCTGTTGGTGTTGGAGGGCACCCGGCGGACCCTCGGCCTCCCGCTGATGATCATCGTCGCCACGTTCATCGTCTACGCTCGGTGGGGGTACCTCATCAGCTCGGGCACGCCGTTTATCGGGCTGCTCGCGATCCCGGAGCTCACGTGGCCGGACATCGTCCAGAACCTCTGGTACAACACCGAGAACGGGGTGTTCGGCATCCCGGTGACGGTGTCGGTGAGCTTCATCTACATCTTCATCCTGTTCGGCTCGTTCCTGGAGATGAGCGGGGCCGGCCAGTGGTTCATCGACCTCGCGTACGCGCTCACCGGGGGACGCAAGGGCGGCCCCGCCAAGGCGAGCATCCTCGCCAGCGGGTTCATGGGGACGATCTCGGGGTCGTCCATCGCCAACACGGTCACGACCGGCGCGTTCACCATCCCGCTGATGAAGCGGTCGGGCTACTCGCCGGAGTTCTCCGGGGCGGTCGAGTCGTCCGCCTCCTCCGGCGGGCAGATCCTCCCGCCGGTGATGGGGGCGGCCGCCTTCCTCATGGTCCAGTACACGGCGACGCCGTTCGCCGACATCATCATCATCGCGACGATCCCGGCGATCGTCTTCTTCTTCGGCGTCTGGGTGATGGTCCACCTCAAGGCGGTACAGGAGGGGATCGGCGGCGTCTCCGGGGAGGACACCGTCGGGCTCTGGAACCACCTCAAGCGCGGCTGGTTCTACCTCGTCCCGATCGGGCTCCTCCTCTACTACCTCATCGTCGAGCGGCTCTCGGTCTCCCGGTCGGCGTGGTTCACGCTCGTGGCGCTCGTCGGGCTGATCGCGCTCGTCTCGGCGTACAGCGAGGAGACGCGGCTGCGCCTCCTCGCCGTCTTCGCGGCGATCGTCGGGGTCGAGTTCGCGAGCCACGCGCTGGCCGGCGTGAACGTCGGGGGCCTCCTCGCCGGCTCCGGTGGAGCGGGGCTCCCGCCCCGCGAGGCGGCCGCCGCCCTGCTCGCGGGGATCGAGTGGTACGCGATGCTCGCGGGCGCGCTCACGCTGCTGTCCAAGCCCGACCTCGACGCGTCGCTGCTCGACCTGAACCCCTCGGTCCGGGACACCGCCGAGACGATCGGCGACCGGACCGGCCGCGACTTGGGGGACAGCCAGCCGTTCAAGCTCGGCGCCTTCGTTGTCACGTCGATGGAGCAGGGCGCGCGCACCGCGGTCCCGGTCGTGGTCGCGGTCGCGGCCGCCGGGATCATCCCCGGCGTCATCAGCGTCTCCGGGCTCGGTCCCAACCTGACCTCGCTGCTGTTGGCCCTCTCGGGCGGGTCGATCGTGGTCATGCTGCTCGTGACGGCCGTGTCGAGCATCATCCTCGGGATGGGGATGCCGACGACGGTCACCTACATCATCCTCATCTCGATGCTCGCGACGCCGCTCGTGGAGTTCGGCATCCCGCTCCTGGCCGCTCACCTGTTCATCCTCTACTTCGGCGTGATCGCCGACATCACGCCGCCGGTGGCCGTGGCGGCGTACGCGGCCAGCGGGGTCGCCAAGTCCGACCCCTTCGAGACCGGGGTGAAGGCGTTCTCGCTGTCGCTGAACAAGGCGATCGTCCCCTTCGCGTTCGTGCTCGCGCCGGGGATCGTCCTGCTGCGCGAGAAGGCGAACGCCGCCGACCTGCCGCTTCGCGAGCGGTACCGCGTGATCGGGTTCGAGGACCTCGCCGAGCTCTCCTACTCGGTCCCCGAGATCCTCGTCCCCGTCGTCGGGGTCTTCCTCGGCGTGATCGCGCTCGGCGCGACCGTCATCGGGACGCTGTACGCGCGCGTCGGCCGGGTCGCCCGCGGCGCGTTCGCGCTCAGTTCGCTGCTGCTGATGGCGCCGGGGCTCCTCTCCGAGAGCGTCTTCGACGTGCTCGGGCTCGTCGGCGTGACCGTCTCGGTCGACGCGCTCCTGCTCGACCTGACGCTGCGCGGCGCCGGGCTCGCGCTGTTCGCGCTGCTGGCCCTGCGGAACCGTCGGAAGGCCGACCTCGAAGGCAACGAGGGAGCCGGGACCAGCGCGGAACCGGACCCGACTGAGGTCGCCTCCGGCGCCGACTCGGCCTGATCGAGGTCGGCGGTATCGGGCCGAACGGGGCGACGCGGCGGCGAGCCGGTCGCGGGCGGGGCGGGCGACCCTCCGGGGTCGCTCCCGTCAGGCCTCGTAGCCGGCCAGCTCCATCACGGACGCGAACTGCTCCGTGTCCGTGACGCTCTCGTAGGCCATCCCGCCGATCATCCCGCCGGGGTAGGTGTCGCCGTTCATCGCGTGGTTCACCTTGTGGCAGTGGAGCGCGTAGACGCCGGGGTCGGCGCTCGCGGTGAACTCGATCGTCTTCCGCTCGGCGGGCGCGATGGGGACCACGTCCTCGCGGTGCCGGGCGGCCTCGGGGATGACGCCGCCGTCCTTCTCGACGACGGTGAACCCGTGGTTGTGCGTGTGCATCGCGTGCGACTCGTAGCCGGCGTTGACGTAGTGGATCCGGACTCGGTCGCCCTCCTCGACGATCAGCGGCGACCCCTGCTCGGGGTGGAAGGTGTACGGCGCGCAGCGGCCGTTGACCGTGAACGCGTCCGGGTTGCGGTCGCGGTGGCTGAAGTCGACGTCGCCGCCGGCCATCGAGGCCGACAGGCGCGTGTCCCAGTCTTTGATCGTCATGAACGCCTCCTTGTCCGGCGCCTCGTACCCCTCCGGATCGACGCGGAGGATCCCGAACATCCCCATGTCGAGGTGGTTCTGCGTCTGGTAGTGACAGTGGTAGAGGTGCGTGCCGGGCTGGTTCGCGCTGATCTCGTAGGTGTACTCCTCGCCCGGCGCGACCTGCTGCCCCGTCGTCGTCGGGACGCCGTCGTCCATCCAGCTCTTCGAGAGCCCGTGGACGTGGAAGGTGTGCGGCCGGTTGTGGTCCGAGTTGTCGTAGGTGATCTCCAGGTCGGTCCCCTCGGTCACCCGGAGCAGGGGCCCGGGGATGCTCGGGTCCGTGTCCGGCGTCTGCCACGCCCACACCTCGGGGAGCTCCCACGGGCCGCCCTGCGACTCGTCGCCGAGCAACTGGTGGCGACACGGCGTCGTCGACACCGTGAGCTGCCCGTCGCGCTCGTCGAGGTCGATCGTCGTCCGCGGGGTCGTGTACGGGTGGTCCGTCTCCACGCCGGTGGAGTCGCTGCCGGCCCACTCCTCGACCTGCTGGGCCGCCGCCCCGCCGCCGGCCGCGTTCTCCGCGCCCCCGGCGCTGTCGGCCCGCGGCGCGCCACAGCCCGCGAGCCCGACCGTCCCGAGCGCCGCGGCCGCCGAGAGGAACCCGCGTCTGGAACCGGTGCGCCGACCCGCGTCGTCGTTTTCTCTTGCCATGCCCGAACATGAACGGGGAATCGGGTTAAGAAGAGACGCGGATCCACGGATCGTGAGAACGCGGTCTCCGGTCGGTTCGTTTATGTACCGTCGAGCGTCTGAACGGCGCGGCCGAGGTTTATTATCCCGGGACGCGAGTGTCGACGCGACCAATGCGCGTCGGCATCGTCTCCGACACCCACGACGACCTCGCCGCCGTCGAGGCGGCCGTAGCGCTGTTCGACCGCGAGGGCGTCGACGCCGTCGTCCACTGCGGCGACTTCGTCGCGCCCTTCTCCGTCACCCCGTTCGACGTCGGCGGCGACTCCGGGGACGGCGACTCCGCTGGCGGTGACGACGACCCCGACGCCGGCTTCGACTTTTACGCCGTCCGCGGGAACAACGACGGGGAGTGGGCGGTGGCGTCGACCGTCGAGGCGTTCGGCACCTACCTCGGCGAGGCCGGGACGCTCTCGTTCGGCGGCGCGGACGGCGACGACGCCGCGGACCCCGTCGACGTCGCGGTCACCCACGGGACGAGCGGCGTCGTCGTCGACGCCCTCGTCGACTGCGGCGACTACGACTACGTGTTCCACGGCCACACGCACGCGCACGCCGCCGAGGAGCGCGACGGCACGGTCCGGGTGAACCCCGGCGGACTCCCGATTCCGGTCGACGGCGCGGACGACGTCTTCCGCGTCGCGGTCCTCGACGTCGGGGCGGACGCCGACGGCGCCGACGCGGTGACGCACCACGAGCTCGACCCGTGAGTCACTCCTCGCCGTCGTCGGGCTCGGAAGCGTCGTCGTCGGGGGCGCCGACGCCCTCGGACTCGGGGACCTCGTCGGCGTCGACGGTCTCGATCCCGCGGAACTCGAAGCGCGCGCCGCCGGTCTCGGCGTCGCCGAGCGCGACCGACCAGCCGTGCGCGTCGGCGACCTCCGCGACGATCTTCAGCCCGAAACCGGTGCCGTCGGGGTCGGTCGAGACGCCGGCGTCGAAGACCTGATCGCGCACGTCGTCGGGGATCCCCGGTCCGTCGTCGGCGACGTAGAAGCCGGGGGCGCCGGAACCGTCGGCGTCGCCGTCGCCGGCGTTCGCGGCGTCCCCGGCGTCGCCGAGCGGCCCGACCTCGACGCGGACGTCCGCGCCGGCGTGAGCGACCGCGTTGGCGAACAGGTTTTCGAGGGCCTGCCGGAACCGGCTCCGGTCGGCGCGGAACCGGACGTCGCCGGCGACGACCAGGGCCGCGGCCGCGGCGTCGACGCTCTCCCACGACTCCTCGGCGACGGCGCGGAGCGAGAGGGGCTCCGTCTCGTCGATCCCGGACCCCTGCCTGGCGAGCGTCAGCATGTCGTCGACGAGCGCCTCCATCCGGTCGAGCGCGCGGGCGACGGCGTCGACCTCGTCGACCTCGACGTCGGCCGCGCGGAGGCGGTCACGGACCAGGTCGAGGTTCCCGGCCGCGACGTTGAGCGGGCTCCGGAGGTCGTGGGAGACGAGGCTGGCGAACTCCTCCAGCCGGTCGCGCTCGCGGGCGACCTCGTCCTCGCGGGCCCGGAGCTGGCGCTCCCGCTCGATCCGGACGAACACCATCGTCACCGTCGCGGCCCAGATCCGCGCGACCGCGAGGTCGGAGTCGTCGAACGCGTCGGGCTCCGTCGCGCCGACGTTGATGATCCCGTACCGGCCGAGCGGGAGCACGAGCTCGCTCCGGATCGGCGAGTCGGGGTTGTACCGGTCCGGGTCCGAGCGCGTGTCGGCGACGTACTCCGGCGTCCCGGAGTCGAACACCTGCCAGGAGATGCTCCGGCCGTCGGCCGCGAAGACGGGGTGCTCGCCGACGACCTCGTCGGCCGCGTCGGTCCACACGTGAGGATCGAGGGCGTCCCGCTCCTCGTCGTACAGCCAGATCCCAGCGATCGGGTGGCCGAGCACCTCCTCGACGTACTCGACCGCCGCCGCCGCGGCGACCTCCCGGTCGGTCGTCTTCAGCAGGTCCTGGGTCGCCTCGTGGAGCGCCTCCAGCGTCTGCGTCCGGCGGTGCAGCTCGGCCTGCTCGGCGCGCTCCGCCCGCACGTCGACGAGCGTGACGACGAGGTACGTCTCGCCGCCCTTCTCGAACGGCCCGAGGCTGAGCGTCACGGGCGCATCGGTGCCGTCCGCGCGGCGGACGCACAGGTCGAGGCTCGCGGACATCGACCGGGGCTCCGGGTCGACGACGTAGCGGTGGAGCTCCCGGCCGGCGGCGCCGTCGCCCGGGTCGAAGAGCAGCGACTCGAAGTCCCTTCCCTCCAGGTCGTCCGGGGCGTACCCGAGCACCCGCTCGACGCGCTCGTTCGCCGCCCGGACGACCCCCTCGCCGTCGACGATCAGCACCGCGTCCGGGATGCCGTCGAGGGCCTCGGGGAACCGCTCCATCTCAGTCCTCTGCCGGCTCGTGGACGTGTCCGCACTCGGGGCACCGGACCTCCTCGCCGCGGAGGTCGGCCGAGGAGGCGCGCACCTCGCGCATCACCTCGCTGATCTTGTCCTCGGCCTCCAGCTCGTCGGCGACCGCGAGGTCGACGCCCTCGACCTCCAGGAGGAACTTCGCGACCTCCGTCACCTCGTACATCATCTCGTCGAGGTCCTCGGCGGTGAAGAAGCCCGACATCGCCCCGTAGAGGAACGTCGCGCCCGCCTTCGTCACCTTCTCCTCGAAGGAGTAGCGCGCCTGGTTGACGGCCTGGGGCGTGTACGTGTCCGTCATGAAGGGGACGAGCTCCGGAAGGTTCTCGCCGATCTTCGTCATCTCGACGCCCGTCTCGGTGCGGAAGTCGGCGCAGAGCCGCGCGATCGCCCACTCGCGCGCCGTGACGTACGTCCGGTCCCGGAGGAACTCGTTGACGCGCTCGTACCGGGCGCCGTCCATCTTCTTGAACCGCTCGTACTTGCGGACCTCCGGGGGGACGTCGTCGGCGGCGTCGGCGTCCGCGGTGGTGTCGGCGTCGGCGGCCGTCCCGGCGTCGTCGGTGCCCCCGTCCTCGCCGGTCGCGCCGTCGGCGTCGGTGCCCGCGTCGACCCCGTCGGCCCCGTCGTCGTCCGTGCCCGCGTCGGCCCCGTCGCCGTCGGTGGCGGCGGTCGCGTCGCCGTCGGCATCGCTCGGCGGAGACGCCTCGTCGAGGGATCCCGGGGCCCCCGCGTCGCCGGCAGAGGGCTCGCGGTCGGGGTCCGCCCCCCCGTCGGCGTCGTCCGACGCGGGACCGGGCTGGTCGTTCATGTCGGTACCAACCCCGCGCCCGACCAAAAGGGTTGTCGCTGCGGGCGGTCGGATCGGCGGCGCGGTCCCGGCCCGTCCCGGGGAGATCCACTTTTGTACCGCCGTGCAGACACGGCTCGTATGAAGGTGCTCTGCGGGATCGGCGGCAGCGACGACTCGTTCCGCGCGCTCGACCGGACCGTCGAGCGGGCGGCGGTCGCGAACGACGACCTGACCGTGGCGGTGGTCGACAACGAGGACTCCTCGGTCGCGCCGGACGACGTGATGGAACGGGCCCGCGAGGCGGTCGACGACGCGGGGATCGACGCCGAGGTCAGGCGGGTCGAGGGCGACCCCGGAAGCCGGCTGATAGAGATCGCCGAGCGGGAGGCGTTCGAGGAGATCGTCCTCGGCGGCGGGCACACGAGCCCGATGGGGAAGATCACGATCGGATCGATCGCCGAGTTCGTCCTGTTGAACGCCAAGACGACGGTCACGCTGGTCAGATGAGCGACCGACGCTACCCGGCGGCGGTCGCCGACGCGTTCCCGGTCCCCCCCACCGAGTTCACCGACCGGGAGGACCGGACCGTCGAGATCCGGCCGTACGACGGCAGCGAGGCGGCCTACGAGTCGCTCGTCGGGATGTACGACGACTTCGACCCGTCCGACCGCGCGCAGGGGATCCCGCCGGGCGGGGAGGAGCGCATCCGCGAGTGGCTGGACGCGATCCTCGCCGACGACTGCCACAACGTGATCGCGTGGTGCGGCGACGAGGTCGCGGGCCACGCGACGCTGGTCCCCGACGGCGACGCCTACGAGCTGGCGATCTTCGTCCACCAGGAGTACCAGCGCGCCGGGATCGGGACCCACCTCATCCGCGGGCTGCTCGGCCACGGGCAGGCCGAGGGGGTCGAGAAGGTGTGGCTCACCGTCGAGCGCTGGAACCGCGCGGCCGTCTCGCTGTACAAGAAGATCGGCTTCGAGACCTCGGACGCCGAGAGCTTCGAGCTGGAGATGGGGCTCCGGCTGAACGCGGACGCGGACGACGGGGACGACGAGGGCAGAGAGGACGAGGCCGGAGACGACGATGCCGGCGGGGAGTGAGAGGACGAACGCGGCAGGACTGTCGACCCGACGGCCCTCGCTCGCCGGGATCTTCAAGCCTTTACGTGCGGCGGGCGAGCGCTCCGGTATGGGTCACCGAATTCTTCTGTTGGGGGCGCCCGGCGCCGGGAAGGGGACGCAGAGCGCGAAGCTCGCGGACGAGTACGGGGTCGAGCACGTCACGACGGGCGACGCGCTCCGCGCGAACAAGGACATGGAGACGGAGTACGGCACGCCGCGCTCGTTCATGGAGGCGGGCGAGCTCGTCCCCGACCCGGTCGTCAACGAGATCGTCCGGGCCGCGCTCGACGACGCCGACGGGTTCGTGCTCGACGGCTACCCGCGCAACCTCGACCAGGCCGAGTACCTCTCGGAGATCAGCGACCTCGACGCCGTGATCTACCTCGACGTCGACGAGGAGGTGCTCGTCGACCGGCTCACCGGCCGCCGGGTGTGCGACGACTGCGGCGCGAACTACCACGTCGACTTCCAACCCCCCGAGGAGGCGGGCGTCTGCGACGACTGCGGCGGCGAGCTGATCCAGCGCGAGGACGACACCGAGGAGACCGCGCGGGAGCGCCTCCAGGTGTTCTACGACAACACCGAGCCCGTGGTCGACCACTTCCGCGACGAGGGCGTCCTCGTCGAGGTCGACGGCGAGGCGACGCCGGACGAGGTCTTCGACCGGATCCGCGACGTCGTCGAGGCGTAGGGACGCGGCTCTCGCCGCAGCGGGCCGCGCCTCGTCGGCGGCGATCCGCGCCGCCGATCCTACAAGGTTCTTAACCGTCGGCCGCCAACCGACCGATAATGAGCAAGGTCGAACGGAGAGTCCGCTCGCTCGTCAACGAGGACGGCGAGATGCGGGACGCCCTGGAGGTCGTCCTCGACCGCGCCACCGACGGCGAGGTCCAGTGGGTCGACGTCCGCGACGAGATCACCAGCGGCCAGTGGGGCCGCCTCATCGAGAAGGAGATCCTCGTCGACGACGGCGAGTCCGGCTTCGCGCTCGCCGACCCCGACGAGATCGAGGCGGGCATGAGCGAGGACGGCGGGAGCGGCGGCGGCAGCGACGTCGAGACCCCGGAGACGACCTCGTGGACGAAGTGGGACAAGCTCGCCGCCGTCGCGACCATCGGCGCCTTCGTCGGCTACGCCGTCGGTCCCGTCCGCGACGCGATCGCGGGCACGATCGACGTCGTCCTCGGGCCCCTGCTGAACGTCGTCCCCTTCTACGTCGTCATCATGGTGATCGCGCTCGGGACCGGGCTGTACTCCACGCTGCTGCGCGCGGGGCTCATGGACATGGAGAAGATGAGCCAGTACCAGGAGCGGATGCAGGACATCCAGGAGCGCCGGAAGGAGGCGAAGGAGCGCGACGACGACGCGGCGCTCGACGCCATCCAGGAGGAGCAGATGGACGCGATGGGCGACCAGCTCGGGATGTTCAAAGAGCAGTTCCGCCCGATGGTGTGGATCATGTTCCTCACCATCCCGGCGTTCCTCTGGATGTTCTGGGTGATCGGCTACCGCGGCTCGACCGCCGAGTACGAGATGGTCGCTCGGCAGGCGATCGTCGTGCCGCTCGCCGGCGAGGTCACCTGGGACACGGGGATCGTCGGCCCGATCCAGATGTGGATCCTCTGGTACTTCCTCTGCTCGATGGCGTTCACCCAGCTCGTCCAGAAGAGCCTCAACATCCAGATGTCGCCGTCGTCGTCGTAGGTCGCGGCCGACCGCTATTTTCCGCCGTTCGACGTCGCCGCCGCCGTTCGACGTCGCCGCCGGCCCGTCAACAGGAGCAGTAGTACTCCCGGTCGACGAACTCGGTCTCGAACAGCTTCGCGGCCGGGCCGGGGTCGGTGGGGCGGTACGCCCCGGTCGTCAGGTCGCCCTCGCGCTCGAAGGCGCCGGAGACGAGCCGGCGCCAGTCGGCGGCCGACAGCCGGTCCCAGAAGGCGTCGTCGCCAGCGAGCAGCGAGAGGTAGTCGCGGAGGTACACCCACCGCGTCGGCTCGACGCCCTCTGACTCGTAGTCGGCGTCGGTGACCGCGGCGTACGCCGCCATCGGGAGGTTCGCGCCCGCGGCGACGGGCATCGAGATCCACTTCCACGGGCGGGTGTTGACGTCGAGGAGGAGGAACTCCTCGCGGTCGGCGTCGTAGACGAACTCCGACTCGCTGATCCCGTGGTAGCCGGCGTCGTCGAGCACCGCGAGCGCGCGCTCCTCGATCGCCGGCTCGTCGGCCGTCTCGACCAGACAGGAGGTGCCGAACTGCCGCGGGTACCGCACCGCCGCGTTGCCGACGACCGCGAGCGCGTCGCCGGTCCCGGAGGGCGGGACGTACGACGCGAGCGAGTGGTCCCGCCCCGTCGCGATGTCGACGCGCTTCTGCGCCATCACGGCGATCCCCTCGTCGCTCGCGGCCGCGGCGACGTCCTCGAACTCCCCGCGGTCGGCGACCTCGATCACGTTGGTGCCGAACGCCTCCTCGAAGTCGCGCTTGAGCTCGGGCTTCACGACCAAGGGGAAGCCGAGCGCGTCGGCGGCCTCGTCGACCGTCGCGTCGGGCTCCCGCGTCGCCGCCGCGGCGGTCTCCGTCAGCCGGTACGTCTCGGGGTACGGCACGCCGAGCGCCTCGCAGGTCGCGTACAGCTCGGACTTGTTCAACACGTCGTCGAGCGTGTCGCTCCCGGAAAAGGGGAGCCGGACGCCGTCGGGGTCGGCCTCGGCGTACGCCAGCGCCCACTCGTCCATGCAGCCGAACGCGACCGCCTCGGTCCCCGCGGCGTCGACGACCGCCTCCACGTCCTCGCGGAACCCGTCGAGGTCGTCGAGGGGGTACGTGACCGCGCCCGCGAAGTCGACCGCGTCGGATGGCGGGGCGAGGCCGTCGTGGCGGACCGACCCGCTCCCGTCGTCCGCGCCGACCGCCTCGCCGACGCCGTCGCCGGCGCGGTCGAGCGCGATGACGGGCACGCCGTGCGCGTCGAGCGCGCGGGCGACGCCGAGTCCGGTCACGTGGGCGTTGCTGACGAGGGCCGGCGGGCGGTCGAACGACGCGTCCGCGAGCGCGTCGGTCAGCGCCTCCGTCGAGCGGAACTGGTCTGCCATACCCGGCGTTGGCCGTCCGGACACAAAGGCGCACCAGTATCGGCTCGGCGTGCCACTACCGGTGACGCAACGCGCTTTTGGTCCCGCCGCGCCTTCCCCTCGGTATGAGCGAGACAGAGCTGCCCGGCCGGGTCCGCCGCGCGTTCGCGGACCACGGCTCCTTCGAACCCGCCGGCGAGGCGGGCGCCTGGACCTCCGAGACGACCGCGTTCGACGGGGAAGTGCGCGCCGAGCCCGCCGCGGACGGCCGCGTCCGGTTCGCGGTGACCGTCCGGGTACCGACCCTCTCCGCGGCGACCGCCGACGAGGTCGCCGACGTGGTCGAGGAGGGGTGGATCGAGACGTTCGAGCTCCGCGTCGTCGACGTCGGCGGTGTGACGCGCGCCGAGCGCGAGTTCGACCCGGCGGTCACCGTGGGGGACGACGAGATCGCCGTCGAGTTCGAGCTGACCGACATCAACGAGCGGCGCGGCGTCGACGACGCGGGGGCGCTCATCGACTTCGTCGAGGGGACCTACGTGCAGGGCGTCATCCCCGGCTACGAGTACGTCGACCCCGTTGCGGGGCTGCTGTCGGCGGCGCGCCAGCAGGGGAACGACGGCGCGTTCTGACCGCGGTCGCGGCCGGCGGTCGCGGCCGGCGGTCGGAGTCGGCGATCGGCGGTCGGAGTCGGCGATCGGCGGGCGAGGCGTCGGGCGCGTCGGCCGATAGGGGCAAATGCCGGGAGCCCGTACCGGAGGTATGCTCGCGCTGATCGGGTTCGTCAGCCTCCTCGCGCTGGTGGCGTTCCACACGCTCGTCGCCGGGGTGACGACCCGCTTCTTCCGGCTTCGGCTGTCGACGTCGTGGGGGTCGGTGGTGTACACGATCGTCTTGACCCCGATGCTCCTCCTGGTCTCGACGCTCGTGTTCACCGGCGCGCTCAACGTCGGCGCCGGCGTCAACCTCGGCAGCACGACCGTCCTCTTCGGACTGCTCGTCTTCCTCCCGGTCGTGCTCGGCGCGGCCATCGACTACCTCTACGTCCCCTCGCCGGAGGAGTACGAGCTGCCGGACACGCGGTAGGACGACTGCGAATCAGTTCTCGATCAGGTCGGCGACGACCTCGGCGACCCGGGCCGTGACCGCCTCCGGCGACCGCGTCGCGTCGACGCGCACGAACCGCTCCGGCTCCGCGTCGATCAGCCGCTCGTAGTTGTCGCGGACCGCGGCAAGGTAGCCGTCCCGCTCGAACTTGTTCGTGCGGCCCGCGCGCTCGGCGGCGGTCCGGGGGTCCAGGTCGAGGTATATCGTCGCGTCGGGCGGCCGCGAGAAGGGGGCGTGGATCGATTTGACGTATTCGAGGGGGTCCCGGCCGTCGAGGGCGATATCGCTCGCGGCGAGCGTCGCGGCCTGATAGGCGAACCGGGAGTCGGAGTAGCGGTCGGAGACGACGAGGTCGCCGTCGTCGAGCGCGGGCCGGACCGTCTCGGAGAGGTGGTTCGCGTGGTCGGCGGTGTACAGGAACAGCTCCGCGAGCGGATCGGCGTCGTCGGCCGCGATCGAGCGGGCCACCGCCTCGCCGTACCAGCTGTCCGTGGGCTCGCGGGTGAACGTCGCGTCGGGGTGACGCTCGCGGAGCGCCTCCCAGACGGTCGTCTTCCCGCTCCCGTCGAGCCCCTCCAGCGTGATCAGCATGGTCGCGCTCGGACGCGGCGGGGAATAAACCGTCCGGGTTCCGGGGACGCGAGCGCGCGTCCGAGGCTCCCGGGGGGCGCGAGCGCGGCCATTTTTACCGCGGGGCGGCGAACCGGCGCCATGGTCGGCGACTCCCCCGCGCCGCGGGCGACACGGAGGCACCGATGGTAGCCGTCGCGGTCTCGGTCGCTCGGGTGGCCGCGGCGCTGGCGCTGGTCGCCCTGAACGGGTTCTTCGTCGCCTCGGAGTTCGCGTTCGTCCGGGTCCGGTCGACGTCGGTCGAGGGGCTCGCCGCCGAGGGCCGCGCCGGGTCGGCGGCGCTCCGGGACGTGATGGGGAGCCTCGACGACTACCTCGCGGCGACCCAGCTCGGGATCACGCTCGCCTCGCTCGGGCTCGGCTGGATCGGCGAGCCCGCGGTGGCCGCGCTCATCGAGCCGGCGCTCGGCTCGGTGCTCCCCGAGAGCGCGGTCCGCCTCGTCGCGTTCGCGATCGCGTTCGGCGTCGTCACGTTCCTCCACGTGGTGTTCGGCGAGCTGGCGCCGAAGACGATCGCCATCGCGCGGGCCGAGCGCATGGCGCTGCTGCTCGCCCCGCCGATGAAGCTCGCCTACCGCCTCTTCTCGCCCGGCATCGTCGTCTTCAACGGGGCCGCGAACGCCTTCACCCGCGCCATCGGGATCCCGCCCGCCTCGGAGACCGACGAGACGATGGGCGAGCGCGAGATCCGGCGCGTCATCGCGCGCTCCGGCGAGGCCGGCCGCATCGACCCCGCCGAGGTCGACATGATCGAGGGCGTCTTCGAGCTCGACGACACCGTCGTGCGCGAGGTGATGGTGCCGCGGCCGGACGTGGTGACGCTCGCCGCCGACCGGGCGCTCCCCGAGATCCGCGAGACCGTGCTGGAGGCGGGCCACACCCGCTACCCGGTCGTGGCCGACGAGGACGCCGACCGCGTGGTCGGCTTCGTCGACGTGAAGGACGTGCTGCGCGCCGGGGAGGCCGGCGACGAGTCGGCGACTGCGGCGGACCTCGCGCGGGAGCTCGTCGTCGTGCCCGAGACGACGGCGGTCGGCGACCTCCTCGTCCAGTTCCGCGAGGAGCGCCGGCAGATGGCCGCCGTCGTCGACGAGTGGGGCGCCTTCGAGGGGATCGTCACCGTCGAGGACGTGACGGAGGCGCTCGTCGGCGACCTCCGCGACGAGTTCGACGACGGCCGCGGCGAGCACACGATCCGGGCGCTGGAGGGCGGCGCGTACGAGGCCGACGGCTCCGTCTCCCTCCCCGCCGTCAACGACGCCCTCGGGACCGACCTCGAAGGCAACGGCTACGACACGCTCGGCGGGCTCGTGTTGGACCGGCTCGGTCGCACCCCGGAAGCGGCCGACGTCGTCGAGGCCGGCGGGCACCGCTTCGAGGTCACCGCGGTCGACGGCGCGCGGATCTCGACGGTTCGGATCGACCGGATCGAGGGCGACGGAGACGGGGGCGCGAGCGGCCCCGGAGCGGGCGGCGGCGCGAGCGACGCCGACGAGCGCGGCGGCGAGTAGGATGGCGAGACGCGAGGCGGCGCGAGCGAGTAGGGTGGCGGGACGCGAGACGGCGCGAGCGAGTCGGACGGTGGGACGCGAAGCGACCCGGGGCCGCACGGGCGTTTTTTACGGGTCGACCGCGACCCTCCGCCCATGTTCGACCGGATCCTGTTCCCGACCGACGGCGGCGAGGGCGCGGCGGCGACGTTCGGCCACGTCCTCGACCTGGCGGCGGACCACGACGCGACGGTCCACGTGCTCAACGTCGCCGACACGACCCACGACAGCGTCACGCGGGTCGGCCGCGACGTGGTCGACGTGCTCGAAGAGGAGGGCGAGGGCGTCGTGGAGGCGGCCGCGGAGCGGGCCGCGGACCGCGGCGTCGAGACCGTCACGGCGGTGCTCCAGGGCGGCGTCGCGGAGACGATCGTCGCGTACGCGGCGGAGCGCGACGTCGACCTCGTCGCGATGCCCACGCGCGGGCGGACGGGGCTCGACCGACTGCTCCTCGGGAGCACGACCGAGCGGGTCGTGCGCCGGTCGACGGTCCCGGTGCTCAGCCTCCGGCCGGACGGCGAGCCGGCGCGGTACCCGTACCGGGACGTCCTCGTCCCGACCGACGGGAGCGAGCGGGCCGGCGACGCGGTCGACCGCGCCGCGTCGCTGGCGGCGCGGAGCGGCGCGACGCTCCACGTCCTCTCGGTCGTCGACGTCGGGAGCGTCGGGGCCGAGGCGTACTCGGGCACCGACGCGCTCGTGTCGGCGGCGGAGGAGGCGGTCGCCGAGGCCGCCGCCGTCGCCGAGGCGGCGGGCGTGGAGACGGTCGAGCACGTCGAGGTCGGCTCGTCGGCGGTCCGCGGGATCCGGGCGTACCTCGCGGACCGCGACGTCGACCTCGTCGTCATGGGCACCCGCGGGCTGACGGGCGTCGAGCGCTACCTGCTCGGGAGCGTCGCGGAGCGCACGGTCCGGACCTCGCCGGTCCCGGTGCTGACCGTGCCGGGCGACGGGTCGGAGTGAGAACGGCGGCGGACCCGACAGAAGGACGGTCGCCCCGTCGACTGACGCCGGCCACCGCGGTCGACCGGGGTCGGTCGCCGGTTCGAAACCGCGGCACCGCTCCGCTCGGCGGCGTCTGACGCCGCGGTAGGTTTACGGGGGTTCCTCGCGTTGAGCCGTGCATGAAGGTATTGGTAGCCGGCGGGACCGGGTTCATCGGGTCGTACCTCTGTCGCGCGCTCGCCGACGGGGGTCACGACGTGACGGCCCTCTCCCGCTCGGGCGGAGAGACGCCGGACGGGGTCGACGTCGCGACGGGCGACGTCACGGACTACGACTCGATCGCCGGGGCCGTCGAGGGGCAGGACGCCGTGGTGAACCTCGTCGCGCTCTCGCCGCTGTTCGAGCCGAAGGGCGGCAACGTGATGCACGACCGGATCCACCGCGGCGGGACGGCGAACCTCGTCGACGCCGCCGAGGCGGCCGACGTCGAGGGGTTCCTCCAACTGAGCGCGCTCGGGGCCGACCCCGACGGCGACACCGCCTACATCCGCGCGAAGGGACAGGCGGAGGAGATCGTCCGGGAGAGCGGCCTCGACTGGACGATATTCCGGCCCTCGGTCGTCTTCGGCGAGGGCGGGGAGTTCGTCTCCTTCACGAAGCGGCTGAAGGGGATGTTCGCGCCCGTCGTCCCGCTGTACCCGCTGCCCGGCGGCGGGAAGACCCGGTTCCAGCCGATCCACGTCGAGGACCTCGTCCCGATGCTGGTGGCGGCGCTGGAGGGCGACGAGCACGTCGGCGAGACCTACGAGATCGGCGGCCCGGAGACGCTGACGCTCCGGCAGGTGACCGACCTCGTGTACGAGGCCGAGCGCAAGGGCGTCACGATCGTCCCGCTGCCGATGCCGCTCGCGAAGGTCGGGCTGACGGTGCTCGGCGCCGTCCCCGGCTTCCCGATGGGGCCCGACCAGTACCGGTCGTTACAGTTCGACAACACGACGGCCGACAACGACGTCGCCGCGTTCGGCGTCGACCCGGACGAACTGACCACGCTCGGCGCGCATCTGGGGGTCCGATGACGCGGTCGATCGCGAGGCGGGGCGGCGGTTCTGCGGGCCGACCCGAGGGCGCGGGGTCGTTCGTGTCACTCAGTCGGATATCAGCGATGGTAACGGCAACCGAAGGATTAAGTATGCCATCACGTTCTGTTCATTTCAAAGGCGGAGGGAGCACACGATGAAACTTGCAATGATCGGATTCGGACAGGCGGGGGGAAAAGTCGTCGACAAGTTCCTGGAGTACGACAAGCGGACGGGGTCGGAGATCGTCCGCGCGGCCGCCGCCGTCAACACGGCGAAGGCCGATCTCATGGGACTCGAACACATCACCGAGGAGCAGCGCGTCCTCATCGGCCAGTCCCGCGTGAAGGGCCACGGGGTCGGCGCGGACAACGAGCTCGGCGCGGAGATCGCCGAGGAGGACATCGACGAGGTCCAGGGCGCGATCGACTCGATCCCGGTCCACGAGGTCGACGCGTTCCTCGTCGTCGCCGGGCTCGGCGGCGGCACCGGCTCCGGGGGGGCGCCGGTGCTGGCGAAACACCTCAAGCGGATCTACACCGAGCCCGTCTACGGGCTCGGCATCCTGCCGGGCAGCGACGAGGGGGGCATCTACACCCTCAACGCGGCCCGCTCGTTCCAGACGTTCGTCCGCGAGGTGGACAACCTGATGGTGTTCGACAACGACGCCTGGCGGAAGACGGGCGAGTCCGTCCAGGGCGGCTACGAGGAGATCAACGAAGAGATCGTCCGGCGGTTCGGCATCCTCTTCGGGGCCGGCGAGATCCGGGAGGGTCAGGAGGTCGCCGAGAGCGTCGTCGACTCCTCGGAGATCATCAACACGCTCTCCGGCGGGGGCGTCTCCACCGTCGGCTACGCGGAGGAGGAGGTGGAGGAGCGCTCCTCCGGCGGCCTGCTCTCGCGGCTGCGCAACGACGACGGGGACGAGGACGAGCTCGACAGCGCGCACACGACCAACCGCATCACCAGCCTCGTCCGCAAGGCGGCGCTCGGCCGGCTCACACTCCCCTGCGAGATCGAGGGCGCGGAGCGCGCGCTGCTCGTGCTCGCCGGCCCGCCGGATTACCTCAACCGGAAGGGGATCGAGCGCGGCCGCAAGTGGCTCGAAGAGCAGACCGGCTCGATGGAGGTCCGGGGCGGGGACTACCCGTACCGCGGCGCCGGCTTCGTCGCGACCGTGATCCTGCTCGCGGGCGTCACGAACGTCCCGCGGATCAAGGAGCTCCAGCAGGTCGCCATCGAGGCGCAGGACAACTTAGACGAGATCCGCGAGGAGAGCGAGGAGAACCTCGACGAGCTCGTCAGCGACGACAGCGACGAGCTGGAATCCCTGTTCTAGGGCGACCCTCCCGATGGAGGTCATCGTCCCCTTTTCGACCGACCGCCCCAAGTCGCGACTCTCCGCCGTCCTCGACCCCGACGAGCGGGCGGCGTTCGCGCGGGCGATGCTCCGCGACGTGCTCGCCGCCGTCGAGGGCGCCGGCGGCGACCCGCGGGTCCTCGCTACCGGACCGGTCGACGCCGACTTGGGGTGTCCCGTCGCGGTCGACGGGCGTCCCCTGACCGACGCCGTGAACGCGGCGCTGGACGCGCGGCTGGGAGGCGACGGCGGCGAGGGGAACGCGGACGGCCCGGAGCCCGTCGCGGTCGCGATGGCCGACCTCGCCCTCGCCACCCCGGAAGCGCTCCGGGAGCTGTTCGCGGCCGGCCGCGAGGCCGATATCGCGATCGCCCCCGGCCGCGGCGGGGGGACGAACGCGTTCGTCGCGAGCCGCCCCGAGTTCCGGGTCGACTACCACGGCGCCTCCTACCTCGACCACCGGCGGATCGCCGCGGAGATCGGCGCGAGCGTCGCCGTCGTCGACTCCCACCGGCTCGCGACCGACGTGGACGAGCCCGCCGACCTCGCGGAGCTCCTGATCCACGCGGAAGCCGATGACGCGGCCGACGGCGGGCGCGCGGCCCGGTGGCTCCGCGACGCCGGCTTCGCGCTCGACGCGGGAAACGGGCGGGTCGGCGTCGAGCGGGGGTAGGGGGCCGGCCGACGGTTCCCGCCCGGATCCGGGACCGCGATCCTTTTTGAACCGCGAGCGCGAGGTGCGGACGTGTTCACGGCGGCCGACGAGTACGGGATCGACCTGTCGATCGACGAGCGGGCGGTCGAGCGACTGCTCTCGGTGACGCCCGCGGACGTCGAGCCCGCCGACCGCCTCACCTTCGCGCGGAACGTCTTCGTCCCGCTGACGACCGCCTGCCGGTACACCTGCACCTACTGCACCTACTACGACGTGCCGGGCGAGGCCTCCCTGCTCTCGCCCGAGGAGGTCCGCGAGCGCTGCCGCGTCGGCGCCGACGCCGGCTGCACGGAGGCGCTGTTCACCTTCGGCGACGAGCCGGACGACCGGTACACCGCGATTCACGACCGGCTCGGCGAGTGGGGGTTCGACTCGGTCCACGACTACCTCTACCGGGCCTGCGAGATCGCCTTGGAGGAGGGGCTGCTCCCGCATTCGAACCCGGGCGACCTCACCGAGGCGCGGTTCGCCGACCTGCGGGAGGTGAACGCCTCGATGGGCGTCATGCTGGAGACGACCGCCGACGTCGACGCGCACTCGGGGGGCCGCCGAAAGACTCCCGGCCAGCGGCTCAACACGATCCGGGCGGCGGGCCGGCAGGGGGTCCCGTTCACCACCGGCATCCTGGTCGGGATCGGCGAGGGGTGGCGCGACCGCGCGGAGAGCCTGCTGGCGATCCGCGAGCTCCACGAGCGCCACGGCCACGTCCAGGAGGTGATCGTCCAGAACGTCGTGCCGAACGAGCGGTCGGACTTCGCGAGGCCCGACCTCGCGACGATGCGCCGGGTCGTCGCGATGGCGCGCGCGGCGCTCCCGCCCGAGGTGTCGGTCCAGGTCCCCCCGAACCTCTCGCCCGCGGCCGACCTCGTCGACTGCGGGATCGACGACCTCGGGGGCGTCTCGCCGGTGACGGACGACTACATCAACCCCGCCTACGAGTGGCCCGACCTCGACGGGCTCCGCGCGGTCGCCGACGCCGGCGGGATGCCCCTGCGCGAGCGGCTCCCGACCCACGCCCGATACCTCCCGGACGACCTCCGACCGGCGGGCGTCGACCCCGCGCCGCCGCCGACGGACCGCGACGCGTGGCTCCCGCCGGCGGTCCGCGACCGGATCCGCGACGGCGACGTCCACGGGCGGCGGCTGCGCGGGGTCGCCCGCGGCGACGGGCCGCTCGCGGTCCGGAGCGACTGAGTGCCCGTGACGCGGAGCGTCCGACTCCCGAACCGGACGTAAACAACCGCGGTGCCAGTACCTTCTTTATATAGTCGCCGCAAGGACGGGACGATGTACCCCTTACAGCTCGACGCGATCGCGAACGCCGTCGACGTGGCGGCGATCGCGACCACGGCGCTCCGATTCGTCGCCGGCTTCCTCGCGGTGCTGCTGCTCGGAAAGCTCGTCCTGATCCCCGGGCTTCGGCGGGTCGTCCGGTCGCGCGGGTTCGACGAGGCCGTGTTGAGCCTCGGGACGAACGTCCTCAACGCCGTCGTCTGGGTGGCCGCGATCGCGATCGGCTTCGCCGTGGCCGGCTACGGGAGCTTCCTCTCGGCGTTCGCGGTGTTCGGCGGCGCCATCGCGCTCGCCGTCGGCTTCGCGGCGCAGGACCTCCTCGGCAACTTCGTCGCCGGCGTGTTCATCCTCAAGGACAAGCCGTTCGAGGTCGGCGACTGGATCGAGTGGGACGGGGAGTCAGGCCGCGTCGAGGAGATCGACCTGCGGGTCTCGCGCGTCCGGACGTTCGACAACGAGCTGGTCACGGTGCCGAACGGCGACCTCGCGAACAGCGCCGTCACGAACCCCGTCGCCTACGACACGCTCAGACAGAAGTTCGTCTTCGGGATCGGCTACGACGACGACATCGCCGAGGCGACGGACATCATCGTCGAGGAGGCCGAGGCCCACGGGGAGATCCTCGACGACCCGGGCGTCTCGGTCCGGCTCGTCGAGCTCGGCGACTCGGCCGTGGGGCTCCAGTCGCGCTGGTGGATCGCCGACCCCGACCGCGGCGACTTCGTCCGCGTGCGCTCCGAGTACGTCACCGCGGTGAAGGAGGCGTTCGACGAGGCCGGCATCGACATGCCGTACGTCCACCGGCAGCTCACCGGCAGCGTCGAGGTCCTCGAATCGGCCGTCGACGGGGAGTAGGGCCGCCGCGGCGAACGCCCTCACTCCGTCGACGCGTCGCCCTCGGCCGCGTCCGGCCGGTACTGTCGACTGACGGCCTGCCACCGGTCCGACCGGAACCGCGAGAGGTTGAGTCCGGCCGGCACCAGCTTCTCCGCGATCACCGCCGCGTACAGCCCGCCGACGCCGAGCGGCGTCGCCAGCCCGAGCAGCGCGGCCGGGAGCGCGACGACGTACAGCCCGACCATCGACGCGAGGAAGGGCCACCGGGTGTCGCCCGCGCCCCGGAGCGACCCGGTCACGGAGCCGTCGACGCCGAGCGGGATCGCCGAGACCGCGGCGACGACGACGAAGGCGGCGGTCGCGGCCACGGCGGCCGGGTCGTCGACGAACACGCCGGCGATCGGGTCGGCCGCGACGGCGACGACCGCGGACGCGGCCACGTAGACGACCGCCGACAGCCGGATCACGTCGCGGCCGTACTCGGTCGCGAGCGCCTCCTCGCCCGCGCCGAGCCGCTGGCCGACGAGCGTGCTCGCGGCGATGGAGAAGCCCCAGCTGAAGCTCCCGAGCAGCGCCCGGACGCGGCGGCCGACTTCGAGGGCCGCGACGGTCGCGGAGCCGAACGAGGAGGCGACCCACAACAGCGGGAAGACGGCGACCCCCTCGGCCACGCGGCGCCCGATCAGGGGCGCGGAGACCCGGAGGAGCTGCCGGATCAGGCCGGCGTCGACCCACGGCCCGGCGCGCCCGATCGGGACCGGCGAGGCGCCGCGGCCGAAGTACGACCGGCCGGTCATCCCCCACGAGAGCGCGACTCCGACCGCGGCGATGGAGACGGCGGTGCCGAGCGCCGCGCCGAGCACGCCGAGGCCGACGCCGAGCACGAGCCAGACCGTGAGGACGACGTTGAGGAGGGCGCCGCCGGCCCGGACCACCATCGGCGTGAACGTGTCGCCGACGCCGGCGTAGGTGCGGCTCGCGATCATGTTGAAGAACTCGAAGGCGAGCGCCGGCGCGGTGACGACGAGGTAGACGGTGCCGGCCCGGAGCGCGGTCCCCTCGCCGCCGACGAGCGCGATCAGCGGCTCCGCGAGGGCGACGAGGCCGACGACGATGGGGGCGACGAGCGCCAGCGCGACGAGGAGCGACCCCTTGACGACGAGCGCGGCGCGGCCGCCCTCGCCGCCGCCGTAGTTCTGCGAGACGAGCGACACCGTCCCGCCGGCGAGCCCGATGGAGACGAACTTCGCGAGCTGCCAGTAGGCGAACGCGAACGCCAGCCCGGCGACGGACGGCGCCCCCAGGGCGATCCCGACGACCGCCAGGTCCACCGTGTTCTTCGACATGATCGCGAACCCGGTGACGATCCGGGGCCACGCCAGGTCGAGCGTCTCGCCGAGCCGGTCTCGGTCGATGACGCCGGCGCGGTCGAGGCCGCCGGCCGCCGCCGACCCGATCCGGGAGAGGGCGACGCGGAGCCGGAGGGCCGCCGCCCGGAGTCGTGATCGCATCGACTGCGGTACGGACCGGGGCGGCTTGGGTCTGTTCACCTCGGCAGGCCGCCGGGACCCGCGGCGACCGACCCGGAGCCGCCGCGCGAACGACAGCTTTTCACGGCGACCACCAGAAGGTATCACCAATGAATCCCAAGGAGTGGCGGACGTACCTCGTGACGCAGGGGAGTCGGTCGGCGGGCCGCGACACCGAGGCGATCGTCGAGGCGGCGCTCGACGGCGGCGTCGACGCCGTGCAGCTCCGCGAGAAGGGCGTGAGCGACGCGGAGCGGTACGAACTCGGCCGACGGCTCCGCGAGCTCACGGCCGACGCCGGCGTCCCGCTGCTCGTCAACGACCGGGTCGACATCGCCGGCGCGGTCGACGCCGACGGCGTCCACCTCGGCCAGTCCGACCTCCCGGTCGCGGTGGCGCGCGAGCGGCTCGGCGAGGAGGCGGTCGTGGGACGCTCGACGTCGACGGTCGGCGAGGCGCGGGCGGCCGCGGAGGCGGGGGCCGACTACGTCGGCGTCGGGGCGGTGTACGGGACGGGGACGAAGGACGTGCCGGACGCGAAGGACGGGATCGGGACGGACCGGATCCGGGAGATCGCGGAGGCCGTCGACCTTCCGGTGATCGGGATCGGCGGGATCGACGCCGACAACGCGGGTGCGGTCGCGGCGGCGGGCGCGACCGGGGTCGCCGTCGTCTCGGCGATCACGGCCGCGGACGACCCGCGCGCGGCGACGGCGGCGCTCCGGGAGGTGGTCGACGATGCGCGGTGAGCAGACGGGCGGGGAGGAGATGAGCGGTGAGCCGACGGGCGACGACCTGACGACCGGCGACCCGACGACCGACGATCCGACCGACGCCCCGATCGACGGCGCGCTCGTCGCCGACGCGCTGTCGGCGGTCGGGGCGGCCTCGCCGCTGGTGCACCACCTCACGAACGCCGTGACGACGAGCGAGACCGCGAACGTCACGCTCCACTGGGGCGGGCTCCCGGTGATGGCCGACGCGCCGGCGGAGGCGGGCGACATGGCCGCCGGCGCGGACGCGGTCGTGATCAACACCGGAACCGCGTCGCGGCCCGACATCGGCGCCATGGTCGACGCGGGGCGGTCGGCGAACGAGGCCGGGGTCCCGGTCGTCCTCGACCCGGTGGGATACGGCGCGACTCCGCACCGCGTCGAGTCGGCGGGGCGGCTGCTCGACGCGGTCGCGTTCGACGCGATCAAGGGGAACGTCGGCGAGGTCCGCGGGCTCGCCGGAGAGGAGGCGGCGGTCCGGGGCGTGGAGTCGGTCGACGAGGGCGACGCCAACGTCGCGGACGCGGCGCGGGCGCTCGCCGCGGAGACCGGGGCCGTCGTCGTCGCGTCCGGCCCGACCGACGTCGTCGCCGACGGCGAGCGCGCCTTCGGGGTGACGGCCGGCCACGAGCGCATGGGGTCGTTCGTCGGCTCGGGCTGCATGCTCGCGAGCACCCTCGGGACGTTCGCGGCGGTCGTCGGCGAGGGCGACGGGGCGCCGGCGTCGACGACCGAGGCCGCGCTCGCCGCGTGCGCGGCGTACGGCCTGGCCGGGGAGCGCGCCGCGGCGTCCGACCCGGCGGGACCGGCGAGCTACCGGACGGCGTTCATGGACGCGGTCGCCGCGGTGGCGGCGGAGCGGCCCGCGCCCGACCTCGCGTCGCGGGTCGAGGAGGTCTGAGACCGCACCACCGGGTTTCGGAGGGCACCTACCGCGTCGCCGACTTCCACTCGCGGAGCCCGAGCCGCTCCCCGTTCAGGTCCTCGGCGGGCGCCTCGGTGGCCGCCCAGACGAACAGCGGCGCGACGCTCTCGGGGTCGCGGGCGCGCTCCTTCCCGGTGAGGTCGGTCGCGACGAGCCCGGGGTCGACGACGCCGACCGCCGCGTCGAGGTCGGCGGCGAATCCCCGCGCGACCGCCTCGGCCGCGGCCTTCGAGACCGCGTACGCCCCCATCCCGGGCGTCGACTCGTGCGCGACCGACCCGGAGGGAACGATCACCCGCGCGCCGTCGGCGAGGTGCGGGACCGCTTCGCCGATCGTCGCGAAGACGCCGCGGGCGTTGGTGCGCATGGTGTCGTCGTAGTCGGCGTACGAGACCTCGTCCGTCGGCCGCCCGCCGGGCGCGCCGTGGAAGACCGCGGCGTTCGCGAGCACGACGTCGATCGGACCGCCCTCGCGGGCGGCCCGCTGGAAGAAGCGTTCGAGGTCGAACTCGTCGCGGACGTCGACGCGTTCGCCCCAGGCGGTGCCGGCCGTGTCGGGGGCGTCGGGAGCGTCATCGGCGTCATCGGCGTCCGCGGCATCCCCGGCGCTCTCGGCGTCCCCGGCGCCGTCTCCGGGACCGTCGGAACTGCCGTCGCCGTCGTCCCCGTCGCCGTCCTCACCGTTCAGCTCCGCGACGGTCCGATCGACGGCGTCGCCGTCGCGGCCGGAGACGGCGACGAACGCCCCCGCCTCGACGAACGCCTCGGCCACAGCCCGCCCGATCCCGCTCGTTGCGCCGGTGATCGCGACCGTCGGTTCCATATGGGGATCGGTAGGGGCGGCCGCGACTTAGGCGTACTCACTCGCGGCGCCGGCGGGCCCGCGCCGCGGCCGGAGACCGGGCCGCCGTCGCCGCGTCTGGCCGGTATTTATACCGTCGCCGCCCCTACGATCCCCCATGGACGTGGCCCCGGACATCGACGCCGCGGCCGGCGAGTCCGTCGTCGTGATCGGCGGCGGGTTCGGCGGCCTCTCGACCGCGTGTTACCTCGCGGACGCCGGCGCGGACGTGACCCTGTTGGAGAAGAACGAGCAGCTCGGCGGGCGGGCGAGCCGACTCGAGGCCGACGGCTTCCGGTTCGACATGGGCCCCTCGTGGTACCTGATGCCGGACGTGTTCGAGCGCTTCTTCGGCCACTTCGGCCGGTCGCCGGACGAGTTCTACGAGCTGGAGCGGCTCGACCCGCACTACCGCGTGTTCTGGAAGGACGGCGACATGGTCGACGTGCTCCCGGACCGCGAGGCGAACCGCGAGCTGTTCGAGGAGTACGAGCCCGGCGCGGGCGACGCGTTCGACGCCTACCTGGAGGAGTCGGAGCGCACCTACGAGATCGGGATGGAGCACTTCGTCTACGAGGACCGCCCCCGACTCCGCGACTACGTGGACAAAGACGTGCTCCGGTACTCGTGGGGGCTCTCGCTGCTCGGGAAGATGCAGGGGCACGTCGAGAGCTACTTCGACCACCCGAAGCTCCAGCAGCTGATGCAGTACACCCTCGTCTTCCTCGGCGGCTCGCCGTACAACACGCCGGCGCTGTACAACCTGATGAGCCACGTGGACTACAACATGGGCGTCTACTACCCCGAGGGCGGGATCGGCGCCGTCGTCGACGGGATCGCCGAGCTCGGCGCCGACCTCGGCGTGGAGTACGTCACCGACGCCGAGGTGACGGGGATCGAGGGGCGCTACGGCGGGTTCGCGGTCGACACCGCCGACGGGGAGCGCTACCTCTCGGACGTCGTCGTCTCCGACGCCGACTACGCGCACACCGAGCAGGAGCTGCTCCCGCCGCGCAAGCGGCAGTACGCCGAGGAGTACTGGGAGTCGCGGACGTACGCCCCCTCGGCGTTCCTGCTGTACCTCGGCGTCGAGGGCGACGTGCCGGAACTCGAACACCACACGCTCGTGCTACCGACCGACTGGGACGGGCACTTCGAACAGATCTTCGACGACCCCTCGTGGCCCGACGACCCCGCCTACTACCTCTGCGTCCCCTCCGAGACCGACGACACCGTGGCGCCCGAGGGCCACAGCAACCTCTTCGCGCTGGTCCCCATCGCGCCCGGGCTGGAGGACACCCCCGAGCTGCGCGAGGAGTACCGCGACCTCGTGTTGGACGACGTCGCGGAAAACACCGGGACGGAGCTGCGCGACCGGATCGTCTTCGAGGAGACGTTCTGCGTCGACGACTTCGCCGACCGCTACAACAGCTACCGCGGGAGCGCGCTCGGGCTGGCGCACACGCTGCGACAGACCTCGCTGCTCCGGCCGTCCCACGAGTCCGACGCGGTCGACGGGCTCTACTTCACGGGGTCGACGACGACGCCCGGCATCGGGGTCCCGATGTGTCTCATCAGCGGGCAGATAACGGCCGAGGCGGTCTCGAAGCCGACGTGAGGAACGCCGTGACCGACACAGCGACCGACGCCGACCGACGGTCGATCGCCGCCGACCTCCGGTACCTGCTGGTGCTGTCGCGGCCGCGCTTCTGGCTGTACCTCGCGGGCCCCGTCGCGGTCGGCGTCACGTACGGGATCGGCGACGTGAGCGGGCTGTTCACGCCGACCACGGTGGCGCTGGCGGCGTACTTCCTCGTGCCCGCGAACGTGTTCCTCTACGGCGTCAACGACGCGTTCGACGCCGACATCGACGAGCTGAACCCGAAGAAGGAGGAGCGCGAGGCGCGCTGGCAGGGGGACCGGCTCGTCTCGGTCGCGGTGCTCGCGTCGGCGCTGGCGGGGCTCGCGACCTTCGCGCTCACGCCGCGGGTCGCGTGGCCGTACCTCGCCGGCTTCCTCCTGCTGTCGGTCGGCTACAGCGCCCCGCCGGTGCGGTTCAAGACGACGCCGTTCCTCGACTCCGTCTCGAACGGCCTCTACATCCTGCCCGGCGCGGCCGCGTACGCGACCGTCGCGGGCGCCCACCCGCCGCTCGCGGCGCTCGCGGGGGCGTGGCTCTGGACGATGGGGATGCACACGTTCTCCGCGATCCCCGACATCGAGCCCGACCGCGCCGCCGGGATCCGGACGACGGCGACGCTGCTCGGCGAGGGGCGGACGTACGCCTACTGCTTCGCCTGCTGGGCGGCCGCCGCGGCCGCGTTCGCCGCGGTCGACCTCCGGCTCGGCGCGCTGCTCGGCGTCTACCCGGTCTTCGTCGCGTGGGTCGCCGCCTCGTCGGTGTCGGTCGACCGCGCGTACTGGTGGTTCCCGGCGCTGAACACCGCCGTCGGAACCCTGCTGGCGATGGGCGGCCTCTGGCGCGTCTACCCGGTCACGGAGGTGCTCGCGTGAGCGACCCGGACGGGTCGGCCGGCTCGGCGGGGTCGCCGGAGTCGACCGGGTCGACCGTAGGCGGCGTCGACGCGCTCCGCGCGCGGCTCCCCGACACCCGCCGCGGCGCGGAGGCCCTGCTCGACCGGACCGTCCGCGAGAACCGGTTCACCATCGCCGTGTTGTTCCCGCTCGTCGGCGCGCTCGCCTTAGTCGGCAGCGCGGAGGGGTGGGTGCCGGAGCCGTTCGCCTTCCACCCGTGGTTCGTGCTGTTCGGCGTGCTGGTGATGCGCTCGCCGCTCGTCGTCGGGACCCTCCCCGCGATCGACCGGCGCGCGGTCGGGTGGGTCGGCGTCCTGATCGCGTACACCTACGCCGTCGAGCTGGTCGGCGTCGCCACGGGCTGGCCGTACGGGAGCTTCGAGTACACCGTGGACCTCGGGCCGATGCTCGCCGGCGTGCCGGTCGCGCTCCCGGTCTTCTTCATCCCGCTCGTGGTCAACGCCTACCTGCTCTGCCTCCTCCTCCTCGGCTCGCGGGCGTCGAACGGCTGGCTCCGGCTGGCGACGGTGATCGCCGCGGTCGTCGCGATGGACGTGGTGCTCGACCCGGGCGCGGTCGCGCTCGGCTTCTGGAGCTTCGGCGGCGGGAGCTTCTACGGCGTCCCGCTCTCGAACTACGCCGGCTGGGTGGTGTCGGCGACGGTCGCGGTCGTCACCCTCGACCGCGCGTTCGCGGGGACGACGCTCCGCGACCGGCTGCGCGACTGCGAGTTCATGCTCGACGACATGGTGAGCTTCGTGATCCTCTGGGGCGGCATCAACCTCTGGTACGGGAACCCCCTGCCGGTCGCCGTCGCCGCCGCGTTCGGCCTCGGGCTCGTCCGCGCGGACCGGTTCGACGCGCGGGTGTTCTCGCCGTGGGGATGACTCGCCGCGGGGGTGACTCCCCGACGCGACTCGGTGTCGCTTAAATACGCCCGTCGCCTCTCTCCGGTATGAGCGTTCAGGAGCGTCACGGGCGGCACGGCGAGGGGGGCGAATGAGTCGGCTGGCGATCGAGTACGGCGACCACGAGCGCGTCCGTGAGGTCGTCGACCGGCTGACCTACTGCGCCGAGCACGTCAGCGTCGCGTTCGACGGGTGGGAGGAGCCGCACGTCAAGGGGCCGGGGCTGTACTTCGCGGTCGTCGCCGACCGCGACTACGGCGAGTACGCCGACCCGATGGGCGACAACCGCTGGCCGCGGGAGGGCTGCGCGTCCGTGTTCGACGAGGGGGCGTTCGTCGACGCCGTCGGGACGGTGAGCGTCGAGCAGGACGGCGGGATCGTCGTCGCCGTCGACGGCGAGATCGAGGCGCAGATGGTCCGGTTCCGCGACCTCGGCACCCGGAGCGGGGAGTCCGACCTCGTCGACGACGTGGCGTACGAGCCGTGGATGGGGTCGCGACACATGAGCGCGATCGAGACCTCGGTGCGCCCGGAGGTCGTGGCGACGGTGACGCTGAGCGAGGAGACGGGGCGCGTGAGCGTCTTCCGCGACGGCGAGGCGACGTCGATGCGGCGCCACGAGCTCGGCGGCGAGTGGCGCGTCGAATAGGAAATAAAACGGGTTCCGTTACGGTCCGCCTCCTCGGATGGGTCCTCGTCTGAAACGGCCGGTCACCGTGCGGTGACTCCTGGTTGAGAGAGGAATCGGAGCGCGAATCGGTCGAGCGGTCGTTCGTACGTGACCGCTCGCTCTACGGTGAACACCCTAGAAGTCCCGGCCGCCCGGCTGTGCGCGATCAGTGACTCGACGCCGGAGAACACCTCCAAAGCCCCAGCCGGGAGGACTCGCGCGGCTTGCTGCGCTCCTCGCTCGGTCGCTCACTTCGTTCGCTCCCTCGCTGTGGTGCTTACTGCGCCGTGCTTCGTCCTCCCGGCTGCCCCTTTGAGTCCCACCCGACCGCACAGCACCGCCGGAAGACGTTCCTGCTCGCTCACTCCGTTCGCTGCGCGGGCTGCGACTTCCGTGCTCTCGCTCGCTCCCTCCGGTCGCTCACGAGACCGCGGCCTCACGCCTCCCCAGCCTCGCGGCTCCCTTCGGTCGCCGCGTCCCTCGCGCGTGCTCCTCGCGCCCGCTGGGCGCTCGGAGGCACGCGCCGACCGCATCGTCCTTTATCCTCGATGCTCCCCGTCGCTCGCGGTCGGTTTCGTACCACGTCGGCGAGGGGTTTCGACGGGGCCAGTCGGATCCGCTTTTGATCCGATCGACCGCCGTCTCGATCTCCGAGCGCGAGGCCCCATCGTTAATGGGCCGCCCGTCAAACCGTCGGGTATGTACGACGAGATCCTGGTGCCGACGGACGGGAGCGAGGCGGTCGACCGCGCGCTCGATCACGCCCTGCGGCTGGCGAGCGACCACGACGCGACGGTCCACGCGCTGTACGTGGTCGACCGACGGATCGCGACGGCGAACTCGGGCGACCTCCACGACGAGATCGTCGAGGACCTGGAGGCGCAGGGGCGGGAGGCGGTGGGCGCCGTCGCCGAGCGCGCCGAGGCGGCGGGCCTCGCCGTCGAGACGAGCGTCGTGCGGGGGACGCCCGACACGGAGATCGTCTCGTACGCCGACGAGCGCGGGATCGACGTGATCGTGATGAGCCCGGAGGGGAAGTCGCCCCGCGAGCGGATCCGGTCGCTCGGCAGCGTCTCCGACCGCGTCGCCGACGACGCGAGCGTCCCGGTGTTCCTGATCAAGTGACTCGCATGGAGCTCACCGTCCTCGGCTCCGGCAGCGCGATGCCCGTCCCCGACCGCGCGCAGGCGGGCTACCTCCTCGACGACGGCGACCGCTCGCTGCTCGTCGACTGCGGCAGCGGCGTCCTCCAGCGGCTCGCGGCCACCGACACCGGCTACGAGGGCGCCTCGACCGTCCTCCTCACGCACCACCACCTCGACCACGTCGCAGCGCTCCTCCCCCTGCTGAAAGCGCGGTGGCTCGCGGGGGCCGAGCACCTCGAAGTGGTCGGTCCGGCGGGAACGAAGTCGCTCGTCGACGGGCTCCTCGACGTCCACGACTACCTCGACGGGCGGGTCGACCTCGCGGTCCGGGAGGTGTCGGCGGCGCGTCCCTTCGCGGCGGCCGGGTTCGGCGTCGCCGCGCGCGAGACGCGCCACTCGATGGACGGGCTCGCCTACCGGTTCTCGCCCCCGAGTTCCGACGCGGATCCCGCGGACGGCCCGCTCACGCTCTCGGGCGACACCGAGGCGTTCGCGGGGATGGCGTCGTTCGCCGACGGGAGCGAGGTCCTCGTCCACGACTGCTCGTTCCCGGACGGCACCGACGTGTCGAACCACCCGAACCCCACGGCGCTCGGCGAGTCGCTCGCGGGCGTCGACGTCGACACGCTCCTCCTGTCGCACCTCTACCCGCACACGGGCGGCCGGGAGCGCGAGATGGCTCGGAGCGTCCGCGAGGCGGGGTTCGAGGGCGAGGTCGAGGTCGCGAGCGACGGGCTGCGCCTGGCGCTCGCGGACGGTGATTAGTAAGTAATACCACAGACTTATACGCCGGCGCGCCGAGGGGGCGCCCATGGCGTTCAGCGACGACCTGCTGGCGGCGGGGGCGGACATCTGGGCGGCCCAGTTCGAGCACCCGTTCGTCCGCGAGCTGGCCGCCGGCGACCTCGACGAGGCGGCGTTCCGCCGGTGGCTCGAACAGGACTACCGGTACCTCTTCGACTACGCCCGGACGTACGCCGTCGCGGGCGCGAAGGCGAGGGACGAGGCGGCGATGGCGACGCTCCTCGGCGGGGCGGACGCCGTGTTGAACGAGGAGCTCGACCTCCACCGGTCGTTCGCCGGCGAGTACGGCGTCACGCCGGACGAGTTAGCCGCCGTCCGGAAGCGCCCGACCTGCGAGGCGTACACGAGCTTCCTCGTTCGGACGGCGTACGAGCGGCCCGTCCCGGTCGCGGTCGCGGCGCTTTTCCCCTGCATGCGAGGGTATCTCGACGTGGCGGACCACATGGCGGAGCTCGCCGACGCTGAGCACCGGTACACGCCGTTCATCGAGACGTACACGAGCGACGCGTTCCGCGCCGAGACCGCGTCGATTGGCGACCTCCTCGACGACTACGGGGAGACGTACCCCGAACACCGAGAGGCGATGCGCGAGGCGTTCCTCACGAGCGCCCGCCTCGAACTCGCGTTCTGGGAGATGGCGTACGCCGGGGAGGAGTGGGCGACCGAGGCCGTCGACGGAGGGGACCCGTGACCGGGACGCCCGGCGAGGTCGACGCCGCCGGCGAGAGGACGTAACCGCCGAGAGTTACGCGCCGGCGCGATCGACCCGGACCCTTAAGCGATCCCACCCGCTCCGTTCGGACATGACCGGGCCACTCGCGGACGACTTCGGGCGGGAGGTGACGGGGGTGCGGGTCTCGCTGACCGACCGCTGTAACTTCGACTGCGTCTACTGTCACAACGAGGGGCTAGGCGACACGCGGGGGCCGATGGAGCCGAGCGACGACGAGATGAGCGCGGACGACGTGGTCCGCTTCCTGGAGGTCGTCGAGGGGTACGGCGTCGACTCGGTGAAGTTCACCGGCGGCGAGCCGATGCTCCGGCAGGACCTCGAGGAGATCGTCGAGCGCACGCCCGACTCGATGGAGGTGTCGATGACGACGAACGGCACGTTCCTCCCCGGGCGCGCCGAGGATCTGAAGGCGGCCGGGCTCGACCGCGTCAACGTCTCGCAGGACGCGCTCGACCCCGACGACTTCGCGGAAGTGACGAAGTCCGGCGCCTACGAGCAGGTGCTGGAGGGCGTCAGAGCCGCCGTCGACGCCGGGCTCGACCCCGTGAAGCTCAACATGGTCGTGTTCACGCACACCGCGGGCTACGTCGAGGAGATGGTCGAGCACGTCGCCGACAACGAGGGGCTCCAGCTCCAGCTCATCGAGTACATGCCCGAACTGACGGGCAAGCCGGAGTGGAACATCGACATCGGGCGCGTCCACGACTGGCTCGCCGAGGAGGCGGACCGGGTCGAGCACCGCGAGATGCACGACCGCAAGCGGTACTTCGTCGGCGAGGACGCCGACGGCGAGGGCGGCGGCATGGTCGAGATCGTCGACCCCGTCGAGAACGAGGACTTTTGCGCCAACTGCGGCCGCGTCCGCGTCACCCACGAGGGGTACCTGAAGGGGTGTCTCAACCGCAACGACGACCTCCGGTCGATGGGCGAGATGACCCGCGCGGAGATCGCGGAGACGTTCGAGGCGGTCGTGGCGAACCGCGTGCCCTACTACGGCGAGTACCTCGTCGAGAACGACGAGGGCGAGTACGAGATCAACGAGGAGTATCTGGGGACGCCGAGCGTAGCGGACTGAGACGCGAACGTCTCGACTCCGCCGCCAAGGTTAACGGCG
This sequence comes from Halorubrum rutilum, assembly GCF_042665015.1. Classification (GTDB taxonomy): domain Archaea; phylum Halobacteriota; class Halobacteria; order Halobacteriales; family Haloferacaceae; genus Halorubrum; species Halorubrum rutilum. The sequence goes on from NZ_JBHTBL010000011.1 coordinate 43,629, forward strand.
CCGACCCTCTCTACCGCGTCTCGAACCAGACGGCCACGGCCACCAGCCCGCCCGCAAGCGCCAGCGCAACGGGGACGATCGGCACGTCGTAGCCGAGGTTGACCCCGAACACCATCAGCTGCACGACGAACAGCAGGATCATCGCCAGCGAGCCGACGATGCGCTCGCCGACGTCGCTGCCGGTCACCTCGAACAGCACGCTCACGAACACGACGATCGCGGGCATCATCAGGACCGCGATCGGTTTCTCGACGACGTTGTCGGGCTGGCCGGCGGCGTTCCAGTGGATCGCCATCTGATCCGGGAGCGCGCCGTACAGGGCGCCCCCGAGCGCTAACAACGCCGCGGTGACGACCCCGGCGACTAGCTTCTGACGGGCGAGGAATCCGGCTGGAGGGTTCATACCAACTGATGACGCCGGGCTCCGGTAAATACGTTATTCGTGTGAAACGAGTGACGCCCCGGTTCACCCGGTGCGCGTCGTGTCGTCTCGCGGCTTCACGACCACGGCGGGACTCGAATCCCCGTGCCGCTACCCCTCGCTCCGCTCGCGGAGAGCGGACACGGTGGGACTCCCGCGAGCGACCGCAGGGAGCGAGTGGGAGTAAACCGTGTCCGTGAGTGACCGCAGGGAACGAACGGACACGGTGGGATTCGAACCCACGACCATCGGATTAGAAGTCCGACGCTCTATCCTGGCTGAGCTACGTGCCCTCGCCTCGTTCTCTACCGCCCGATATAAAAAACGCCGACGGTTCGAACCGGCCGATCGCGCCAACAGCAGACCTAAGTCCGGCACGGGACTACTCGCCGCCAATGAACGTCATCGGAACCGTCGGGCTCCCCGGGAGCGGGAAGGGGGAGGCGGCGAACGTGGCCGAGGCGGCCGGGATCCCGGTCGTCGTCATGGGCGACGTGATCCGCGCGGAGTGCCGCCGCCGCGGGCTCGACCCCGCCGAGCACCACGGCCGGATCGCGGGGGCGCTCCGCGAGGAGGAGGGCGACGACGCCATCGCCGCCCGCACGCTCCCGCGCATCCGCGAGGCCGCCGCCGAGAGCGACCGCGGCGAGACCGTCCTCGTCGACGGGCTGCGCTCCACCGTCGAGATGGAGCGCTTCCGCGAGGCGTTCGGCGACGGCTTCACGCTCGTCGCGATCCGGGCGCCGTTCGAGCTGCGCGCCGAGCGCCTCGACGCCCGCGGGCGCGACGACTCCGACTCCGATCTGGAGGCGCTCCGCGAGCGCGACGCGCGCGAGATCGACCTCGGCCTCGGCGACACCCTAGAGCGCGCCGACGTCGAGATCGACAACACCGGGACGCTCGACGAGTTCCGGAGCCGCGTCCGGGCGGTGCTGGGGGTCGACGCGGAGCGGGAGGAGGGAGAGGAAGGAGATGCGGGCGAGGGGTCGGCGGCGACCGCGAACGCCGGGGGTGACGGCGCGTGATCTACAGCATCGACGTGCGGATCGAGGTCCTGGTCCGCGACACGGAGGTCACGGACCGAGTCGACGACGCGGTGCGGAACGTGTTCCCGGACGCGGAGCCGGTCCACGAGGACGGTCGGCTCGTCGCCGAGGCGCACACCCTCGACGCCTTCTCGGACGTGCTCCACGAGCAGGAGATCCTCGACACGGCCCGCCGGGTGTTCCTGCGGAACAGCGACGACGAGGGGTTCTCGTTCTCGCTGAAGAAGCAGGCCGCGTTCGAGGGGATCGTCAACTTCGCCGTCGGCGAGTCGGACGAGCTCGGCGAGATCGACGTCGACGTCCGCGTCCGCGAGCCCGACGTCGAGTCGTTCGTCGACTACGTCGCGCCCGAGACCGACGAGGGGCGACCGGTCGATCCCGTCCGGGAGTACGGCGACCGCGTCGAGCCCGACGAGGGCGACTACTGAGCGCCCGGCGCTCGCCGGGCCGCCGTTTCGATCGGTCAGTCGCTCAGCAGCGTCGCGCCCGCGCCGCCGACCGCGCCGAAGGCCGCCGGGTACACCGCGCCGGCGAGGAGGACGGCCGTGACGAGGTCGGGCGCGACCGCCCCGTCGCCGACCGAGTAGCGGAAGAGGAACGCGCCGATCACGGCCGGCGGGAGGTAGCCGACGAGGACGGCCGCGCCGGCCTTCGCGCCGTCCGCCGGCTCACTCGCCCCGGCGACCCGGCTCGCGGCGAGCCCGGCGAGGGTCAACAGGACGGGCGGGACGACGAACAGCAGCGTCAGCGACCCGCCGTCGGCCTGCGAGATGAGGTTCGTGAGCTGCGAGCCGCCGACCAGCGACGGGATCTGCGTGTCGACGAAGTGCCCGTTGTAGAACACCCAGCCGATCGCCTGCCACGTCGGGATCGGGTCCCCGCCGAACAGGTCGGCGAAGAAGTTGAACCCCTCCAGCTGGCTCTCGACCGCCGACCGCTGCGTGAGGTACGCGAACAGGTAGCCGAGCACGTACGCGGCGGCGCCCGCGGCCGCGCCGCCGACGATTCCGCTCGTTGCGTTCGGGCCGCTCGTTCGGTCGGGGACTGACATATACCCCGAGTCGTTTCGGCGGTGGTAAGTGTTTGTTGGCTCGGGACGGAGTGCGGAACGTGGCGTTTCAGAGCTGATTGCGACCGTTCAGACCGATACTGGGTCAGCTCGTCGCCTCGCGCCACTCCGCCCGCGAGACCGTGTAGCGCACCTCGTCGTGGACGCTCCCGTCGGGGAGGGCGAGCGTGTTCCGCAGGCGCCCCTCGCGGCGCCCGCCGAACCGGTCGACGTACCTCTCGACCGCGCGCCGCGAGTTGTCGTTGTCGGGGTGGTGGCTCACGGCGACGACCTCCAGGTCTAAGTCGTCGAACGCGACCCCGACGAGCGCCGCGGCGCGCTCGCCGGAGTACCCCCGGCCCCAGAACCGCTTGCGGAGCCACGTGCCGAGCTCGGCGGTCCGGGTCTCCCAGTCGACGGAGAGGCCGCCGAAACCGGCTATCTCCCCGGCGCCGTCCTCGCCCTCGCGGGGGCGGATGACGTAGCTCGCGGCCTCCCCGCTCTCCCACCGCTCGCGGCCGCGTTCGAGGAACTCGCGGGTCTCCTTCTTCGTCTCGTGGGGGTCCCACGCGACGTGCGCGGTCACCTCGTCGATCCCGGGGTCCGACGAGCAGATCCGGTAGCACGCGTCGAGATCGACGTTCTCGGGTCGCCGGGGCTTCAGTCGCAGCCGGTCCGTCTCGATCGCTTCGGGGAACACGACGGCCCGTCTCGGGGGGCCGACAAAAATGGTTCCCGGGCGTGCGTCGCGGTGGCACGCCGGCGACCGGCGGGCTCAGTCGACGACGCCGTACTCGCGGAGCGCCGACCGCAGCGCGGCCCGCTTCACCAGGGCGAACCCGACGCAGATGATCAGGAAGCCGGCGACCGTGTTGAGCGAGATCACCTCGCTCAGGAAGAGCCAGCCGGCGACCGCGGCGAATATCGGCGCGACGTACGAGACGAGGTTGATCTCGATCGGCCCGAGCCGGTCGAGCAGGTCGAAGTAGATGAGGAAGCCGAGGCCGCTGGCGGCGATCGACAGGTACGCTAGCGCCGCGATCGCCTCGGTGGTCCACGAGACGTCGGCGACCGACTCGCCCAGCCCGGCCGCCAGCAGGTGCATCAGCAGCGCGCCGAGGAGCATCGACCACGCCTCCATCGTCTCGATCGGGAGGTCGGCGTCCGACGCGCGGGTGAGCACCGACCCGAGCGCGAACGAGGCCGCCGCCAGCAGCACGAGGAGCTTCGCGACCGTGCCGCCGCCGGTCAGGTTCCCGGGGTCGGGCGCGGCCAGCACGATCGCCCCGACGAGGCCGACGAGGAGCCCGATCACGCCGACGACGGTCAGGCGTTCGGAGGGGAGGAAGGCGCGCGCGAAGACGGTCGTCAGCACGGGCGAGAGACTGACGATCACGGCCGCGACCGCGCTCGTCACGGCGGGGTCCGTCTCGCCGATGAAGAGGAACGCGTGGTAGGCGGCGATGATCAGCGTCGCGCCCACCGCGACGACCGTCCACTCGTCGCGCCCGCGGGGGACCGGGTCGTCGACGACGTACGCGGCGTACCCGAGCATGACGACGCCGGCGACATCGTACCTGAGCGCGGCGAACAGCACCGGGGGGAAGTACGCCAGCCCGGCCTTGATCGCCATGAACGCGGAGCCCCAGACCGCGGCGAGGATCAGGAACAGCGCGAGGTCCCGTGCTCTGCTCACACGCGTCCTCCTCCGGGCGCGGTCCAAAAGGTTCCGGAAGCGGCCGGCCGTGCGGAGAGGAAGGGTCGGGAGACGGGGACGCGAGGGACCGGGGACACGGGAGACAGGGATGCGAGGGACCGGGGATGCGAAAGACCGGAGGCGACGGGGACGCGGGCGACGGGAGCGCGAGCGGCGAGGGAGAGCGCGGGGCGCCGGCCCGCTACCGGACGCGGTATCGCTCGGCGTCGCCGTCGGCCTCGCGGGCGAGCACGCCGACGTCGGCGAGGCGGCCGAGCGCGTCGCCGACGGCCGCCTCGCGGGCCCCGACCTCGTCGGCCACGGCCGCGGGCGTCCCGTCCGTCTCGATCACCGCGGCGAGGATCGCTGCGTAGAAGCGGCTGTCGGCCTCGGTGCCGAGCCGCTCGTCGATCCGCGCGAGGGTGTCCTCGACCCGGCCCTGCACCCACCGCTGGGCCAGCGAGAGCTCGCGGTCGAGGTCCTGGAGGCGGGCGTACTCGCCCGCGAGGTCGGCGATGTCGTTCGACGCCCCCGAGCCGTCGGGCGCCTCGATGGTGAGGTGGGGACAGCGGCCCGACATGTCGAGGCTGTTCTTGGCGGGGTAGGCGCTCTTCGCGCCGAAGCCGTACGGGGAGACGCTGACCTCCAGCCGGAGGCTGCGGGTGATCCGGAAGTACTTCCGGCGCTGGTCGTCGGTCGTCGACTCGATCAGGCCGGCCTCCTCCAGCTTGCGCAGGTGGTCGATGACGGCCTTCGGGCTCACGTCGAGGTACTCCGAGATCTCCGTGACGTAGCAGGGCTTGGTCGCGAGCAGCCGGAGGATGCGCCGCCGGTTCTCGTTCCCGAGGAGATCGAGCAGTACCGCGGAGTCCATTAACGTATGGTTAGCCTCCGGAGGGTAAAAGGCTGACTTCCGGGCCGCGGTCGGCTCGTTGTCGGGGGATCCGCCGACCGGCGCTCGGAGGCCCCCGGAGCGAAGGGTAGTTACCCCGGGGAGCGGAACGGGGCGTATGGAGACGGCACTCATCGTCCTCGACGGCTGGGGACTCGGGAGCGGCGCTAGCGGGGGCGACGGCGCTGACGGCGAGACGGTCGACCCCTCGGGGCGGCCGGCCGGCCGGGACGCGGTCGCGGCCGCCGACACGCCCGCGTTCGACGACGCGACCGCGCGCGGCGCCGACGGCCGCCTCGTCGTCCACGGGCGGCGCGTGGGGCTCCCCGAGGGCCAGATGGGGAACTCGGAGGTCGGCCACCTGAACATCGGCGCGGGCCGCGTCGTCAAGCAGGCGTACACCCGGATCACCGACGCGCTCGCGGAGGGGTCGCTCTCCGACAACGACGCGATCGCGGGGGCGCTCGAACACGCGAAGTCGACCGGCGGGCGGGTCCACCTCATGGGGCTCGTCTCCGACGGCGGCGTCCACTCCGACGTCGAACACCTGCTCGCGCTGATCGACGCCGCGGCCGACGCGGGGGTGCCGGCGACGACCCACGCGTTCACGGACGGCCGCGACACGGCCCCGGAGATCGCCGACCGCTTCCTCGCCGAGGTGGAGGCGAAGGCCGCGGAGCGCGGGACCGGAGACGTCGCGACCGTCACGGGGCGGTACCACGCGATGGACCGCGACGAGAACTGGGAGCGGACGCGGACGGCGTACGACGCGATCGTCGAGCGCGAGGCGCCGCACGAGGCCGAGACGGCGGTCGAGGCCGCGACCGAGGCCCACGCCCGGGGCGAGACGGACGAGTTCATCGAGCCGACCCTCGTCGGCGACGGGCCGGCGCTCGCCGACGGCGACGCCGTGATCTTCTTCAACTTCCGGGCGGACCGCGCCCGCCAGCTCGTCCGGCTGCTCACCGACACCCGGCCCGAGTGGGCGTTCGAGCTCGACCAGCCCGAGATCCGGATGACGACGGTGACCGAGTACGACGAGACGTTCGACTTCCCGGTCGCGTTTCCGCCGGAGGTCCCCGAGAACACGATCGGCGAGGTCGTCGCCGACGCGGGGCTCACGCAGCTCCGGATCGCCGAGTCGGAGAAGTACCCGCACGTGACCTACTTCCTCAACGGCGGCCGCGAGGTGGCGTTCGACGGCGAGCTGCGCGAGATCGTGGCGAGCCCCGACGTCTCCACGTACGATCAACAGCCGGAGATGTCGGCGCCCGAGCTCACCGACGAGGCGATCGAGATCATCGGGGACGCGGACCCGGACCTGATGGTCCTCAACTACGCGAACCCGGACATGGTGGGCCACACCGGCGACTTCGACGCGGCCGTCGCGGCGGTCGAGGCGGTCGACGCGCAGCTCGACCGGCTCCTCGACGCGGTCGCCGACGCGGGCGGGCACGCCGTCGTGACCGCCGACCACGGCAACGCCGACGACATGGGGACGCCCGAGGACCCCCACACCGCCCACACGTTCAACCCGGTCCCGTTCGTCTACCTGACCCCCGACGGCGACGGCGGCGGGCGCGCGGTCCGCGAGGGCGGCTCGCTCTGCGACGTCGCGCCGACGCTCGTGGAGCTGATCGGGCTCGACCGCCCGGCGGAGATGACCGGCGAACCGCTCCTCGCGGACGGGCCGTAAACCGCGGCCGGATTCCCGGCGGTTCCACGGCCCTTTAAGAACGTCACCGGTCTCTGATCGGTCATGACAGACGAGACCACGCCGGTGATCGCCGCCGCCTACCGGACGCCGCAGGGGAGAGACGGGGGCGTCTACGCCGACACCCGCAGCGAGGACCTCTCGACGCGGCTCATCGACCACGTCCTCGCGGAGACCGGGCTGACGGGCGACCACGTCGACGACCTGATGTGGGGGGTCGCCCAGCAGCGCACCGAGCAGGACAACAACGTCGCCCGGGTCATCGCGCTGCTCTCGGAGCTCGGCGAGTCCGTGCCCGCGACCTCGATCAACCGCTGGTGCGCCTCCTCGATGCAGGCGATCATCTCGGCGTCGGACGCGGTCGCGGCCGGGAACCGCGACTGCGTCATCGCCGGCGGGGTCGAGAACATGAGCCGCGTCCCGATGGACGGCGACGCCTACGAGCACCTCCACCCGGAGCTGTCGGAGGAGTACGACGTCTTCCAGCTCCAGATGGGGATGACGGCCGAGAAGGTGGCCGAGGAGTACGGCGTGAGCCGCGAGGCCCAGGACGAGTACGCCGCCCGGAGCCACCGGCGCGCCGCGGAGGCGACCGACGCCGGCCGGTTCGACGACGAGATCGTTCCCGTGGAGACCGAGGAGGGGCTCGTCGAGGAAGACGAGGGGATCCGCCCCGACACGACGCCCGAGACGCTCGCCGAGCTCCCGCCCGCGTTCACGGGCGACGGGACGGTGACGGCCGGGAACGCCTCGCAGATCTCCGACGGCGCGTCGCTGACGCTGGTGACGAGCGAGGCGTTCGCCGAGGACCACGGGCTCGACGTGCTCGCGGAGGTCGGCGCGAACAACGTCGCGGGCGTCGACCCCACCGTGATGGGGATCGGCCCGGTGCCCGCGACGCGGGGCCTGCTCGACCGCGCCGGGCGGTCGATCGACGACTACGACCTCGTCGAGCTCAACGAGGCGTTCGCCTCCCAGTGCGAGTACTCGCGGCGCGAGCTCGAGATCGACGAGGACGTCTACAACGTCAACGGCGGCGCCATCGCGCTCGGTCACCCGCTCGGCGCCTCCGGGGCGCGCCTCCCCGTCACGCTGCTCCACGAGATGGAGAAGCGGGACGCCGACCGCGGGCTCGCGACCCTCTGCGTCGGCTTCGGGCAGGGGGCCGCGATCGAGTTCTCGCGATAGGTCGACGCGGCAGCGGTTTTTTCACCGTTCGGTGGCGTAAAACGAGTATGAGCGACCCCGACTCCGACGCGCCCGACGCGGCGGACGACGACGGCGGCCCCGTCGCCGTCCTGCTGGACGTGCTCCCGAACGGGCGGCCGGACGACGACCGGCCGCCGTCGCGGAAGACGCCGGTGGCGTACGGCCTCGGGACCGACTCGTTCCGGCTGTACGAGCTCGGACTCGACGAGGGCGCGGACGCGTCGGTGGGCGACCGGGTCGAACTCGACGGCCCCGGGGTCGGCCGGTACCGCGAGGTGGAGTACGACGACCTCACCCGGAACGCGGCCGCGGAGGTGGAGTACGCCGTCGAGGCGATCGTCGACGCCGACGAGAGGCGCTTCGTCGACTTCTACAACGAGGCCGGCCCGATCACGCTCCGGCTCCACCAGCTCAACCTCCTCCCGGGGGTGGGCAAGCAGCTCCGGAACAACGTTCTCGACGAGCGCAAGCGCGGGCCCTTCGAGAGCTTCGAGGAGGTGTCCGAGCGCGTCTCCGGGCTCCACCGCCCGCGGGAGGTGATCGTCGAGCGGATCGTCGAGGAGATCCGCGAGGACGACCTGAAGTACCGGACGTTCGCCGGGCGCGAGGAGTGAGCCGAAACGGGACTTTTACCCGGAACGCCGGCGTATCGCGGCCATGACCGACCTATCGACGGGTGAGACCGCGGGGTACGGGGACCGCGACCCCGACGCCCTCGCGCGGCGGGCCGGGGAGCGCGCGGACCCGGACCGCGACCAGCACTTCCTCGTCGACGACCGCGTGCTCGACCGGATCCCGGGGTACCTCCCCGACGACGCGGACCGGAGTCACCTCCTGGAGATCGGCGGGGGCGCGGGCGCGCTCACCGACCGGCTGCTGGCGGCGATCGTCGCGGAGGACGCCGACGCCTCCGGGAACCGCGACGCGGCCGGCGACCGCGGCGCCGTCCCCGGTCGCCTCTCCGTAATCGAGCGCGACGGGACCTTCGCCGACTTCCTCCGCGAGGAGTTCGCGACCGCGGTCGACGACGGCCGCCTCGACGTGATCGAGGGGGACGCGCTCGATGTCGAGCTCCCGCCCTTTACCGCCTGCGTCGCCAACCTCCCGTACGGCGTCTCCTCGGAGATCGCCTTCCGGCTGCTGCCGGCGAAGAAGCCGCTCGTGTTGATGTTTCAGGCCGAGTTCGCCGACCGGATGGTGGCGTCCGCCGGCGAGTCGGAGTACGGTCGGCTCTCGGTGTCCGCCCAGCACTACGCCGCCGTCGAGATCGTCGAGCGCGTCCCGAAGGAGGCGTTCGACCCGCGGCCCGCCGTCGAGAGCGCCGTCGTCAGGTGTACGCCGCGCGACCCCGACTACGCGGTCGGCGACGAGGCGTTCTTCCTCCGGTTCGTGAAGGCGCTGTTCACCCAGCGGCGCAAGACGGTGCGGAACGCGGTCCGGAACACCGGCCACATCTCCGGGCTGGACGAGCCCGAGGCCGTCGTCGAGGCCGCCGACGAGGCGGTGCTCCGCCGGCGGCCCGGCGCGCTGGAGCCGAGCGCGTTCGCCGCGCTGGCGGAGCTGGCCCGCGAGCACGGCGCGCCGACCGAGGTGTGACCGCGCCGATGACGCTCGCAGACGTCGCGCTCGCGATCGGGTCCCTCGCCGCGGCGGCGGGTTCGGTCGCCCCGGTCCCGGAGCTCCTCGCCGCCGGGACCGCCGGCGGTCCCCTCGGCGACCTCTACGGCGCGCTGACCGAGAACGTCAGGCGGACCATCGCCTCGGCGCTGATCGTCGCGGCCGTGCTCGGCGTGCGGGTGCTCACCGCGTGGGCGAAGCGGCGGAACGGGGACATCTCCTCGACGCGGCGGCTGCTGCTCTCGGCGTCCGTCGGCGCCGCCACCGCGGTCGGGGCGCTCTCGCTTCTGTTCGTGTGGGACCGGAGCGGCGCGCTGCTGGGCGCGTTCGAGGCGGCCGCGGTCACGGACCAGCTGTCGAACGTCGTGATCGCGGTGGTGCTCCTGGCCAGCGCCTACGCGATCACCGACTTCCTCGGGGGCGTCATCCGCGAGATATCCGCCGAGAGCAGCGTCCTCACCGACCACCAGGAGGAGGTGGTCCGGCGGCTCACGCAGCTGACGGTGTACACCTTCGCCCTGCTCGTCGTCGTCGGGCTGTTCACCGACAACGTCGGTGGCCTCCTCGTCGGCGCCGGCTTCCTCGGGATCGTGGTCGGGATGGCGGCGCGCCAGACGCTCGGGGCGATCCTCGCCGGGTTCGTGCTGATGTTCTCCCGCCCGTTCGAGGTCGGCGACTGGGTCGAGGTCGGCGACCACGAGGGGACCGTCACGGAGATCTCGATCATGAGCACCCGCCTCCGGTCGTTCGACGGCGAGGTCGTCACGCTGCCGAACGACGACGTGCGCTCGGGGTCGATAATCGACCGGTCGCGCCGGAACCGCCTGCGGATCGAGGTCGAGGTCGGCGTGGACTACGCGACCGACCTCGACCGCGCGGCGGCGGTGATCGAGGAGGCGATCGCCGATATCGACGACATCGCCGCGATGCCGGAGCCGGACGTCGTGACGAAGCGGTTCGACGACTCGGCGGTCGTCCTCGGCGCCCGCTACTGGATCCGGAACCCGAGCATGCGGAAGCGCTGGCGCACCCAGACGGCCGCGATGGGCGCGGTCAAGTCGGCGCTGGAGGACGCGGGCATCGTCATCCCGTTCCCGCAGCAGACGCTCTCGGCGCGGGAGGAGGGGACGTCCGGCCCCCAGCTCGACGCGTCGGTCGAGGGGCGAGCGGCGACGCGCGGCGGCGGGCGGAGCGACGGCGGCGAGCGGGGCGACGGGAGCGGCGACGCGAACGGCGGAGGCGACGGCGGCGAGGGGACGGACGAGTGAGCGACTCGAACGGTCCGGACGCGGCCCCCGACTCCGGGTCCGACCTCGCGGCGCGCCGCGGCGTCGACGACGCGGTCGTCTACCAGCCCGCCGAGGACTCCGGGCTCCTCGCCGAGGCCGCCCTCGAAGCGGCGCGCGGTCGGGTGCTGGAGGTGGGCACCGGCTCCGGCTGGGTCGCGGCGCGGATCGCCGCGGAGCGCGACCTGGACGTGGTCGGCGCGGACCTCAACCCGCACGCGGCGCGGGAGGCCCGCGAGCGCGGCGTCGAGGCCGTCGTCGCCGACCTCTGTGCCCCGTTCCGCGCGGGCGCGTTCGACACCGTCTGTTTCAACCCGCCGTACCTCCCGACCGACCCCGACAACGAGTGGGGCGACTGGATGGAGCGCGCGCTCTCGGGCGGGGAGTCGAGCCGCGAGCTGATCGAGCCGTTCCTCGCCGACGTGGGACGCGTGCTCGCGCCGGGCGGCGTCGTCCTCCTGCTCGTTTCCTCGCTGACGGGCTACGACGAGGTGCTCGCGCTGATCGAGGACGCGGGGTTCGAGGGCGAGCCCGTCGTCGAGGAGTCGTTCCCGTTCGAGACGCTCACCGTGTTGCGGCTCGAACGCCGGGAGTGAGGCGCGCTCACGCGTCGCGCGAGGCCTCGGCCGCCGCCGGGTCGACGCGCCGCACCTTCTCGTCCGATCCCTCGAATCGATCCGGGTGGATCACGGCCGCCAGCGCCTCCAGCGCGTCGACGACGCGGTGGCTGTGGCGGTTCAGGTAGGCGGTGCCGTCCATCGCGTACACCCGACCCTCGCGCGCCGCGGACACGCCGTCGAGCGGCTCGCGGGCCAGCAGGTCGCGGGCCGCGCGCTCGGCCTCGTCGACGTCGGCGGCGCAGGGACCGACCACGACGACCTGCGGGTCGAAGGCGCGCAGGTCGTCGGGATCGATCCTCCGCGACCGCTCGCCCGACGCGACGAGCCCGGGCTCCCCGCCGGCGGTCCGGACCAGATCGGGAACCCAGAGCCCGGCGTGGCGGAGCGGGTCGGTCCAGTCGAGGACGGCGACGCGGGGGCGAGAGCTGCCGGGAGAGGCGGGGTCGTCCGACGGCACCGCGTCGGCGACAGCGTCGATCCGGGCGTCGAGGTCGTCGCGGAGGGCGGCCGCGGCCGCCGGCCGGCCGACCGCCTCGCCGACGCGCTCGACGTTCGCGAGGACGTCGTCGAGGTCGGCGGCGTGGACGTCGAGCACCGCCGCGTCGAGGTCGAGGCGCTCGACCGCGCGGCGCGCGAGCCCCGCGTCGAGCGCGCAGACGGCGCAGACGCCCTGGGTTAAGATCACGTCGGGGTCGGCCGCGGCGAGGCGGTCGCCGTCGAGGTAATACGTGTCGTCGCGGGCGGCGACCCGGTCGAGGTCGCCGGGGTCGCCGTCGAGGTCGCGGACGAGCCCGGTGAGCGTCGGCCGGTCGTCGACCGCGGGCGGGCGGTCGCACTGGTGCGAGACCGCGGCCGGGACCGCGCCGAGCGCGGCCGCCAGCTCGGTGGCGGAGGGAAACAGGGAGACGACGGTCATGGGTACGGATCCGCGAGGGTCGGCTTAACCGTTCGGCCGTGTGTGGAGAAATAACTATTGAGCATAAAATACATTAGCAAATATTATACGGCGGCATATCGAACTTCTGGTGATGACTCAACGTGTCGCGGCCACGCCGGGGCTGTACCCGCTCCCGGACCGGGCGAAAGAGACGCTCTCGGACCTCAAGGGCCACCAGAAGGGCGACCTGCTGAGCGGCGACGAGGGCGAGGCGATCGTCGAGCAGTACGACGAGGTCCGCGCGGAGTTCGTCGACGACCAGCTGGACGCCGGCCTCGACCGCGTCGTCGAGGGGCAGGGCCGCTGGGACGACATGATCGCGCACCCGCTGACGGTGCACGACGGCGTCGAGACCGGCGGGATCGTGCGGTACTACGACAACAACAACTTCTACCGCGACCCCCGCGTCGTCGACGACCTCGGCTTCTCCGGCGACGTGGCGCGCGAGCTGGAGGCGGCCGCCGGTCTGCTCGCCGACGCCGACGGCGCCGCCGACGCGCCCCTCGCGGCGACGCTCCCCGGCCCGTACTCGCTGGCCGACCTCGCGACGGACGAGCGCTACGGCGACGAGGCCGACTTCCAGGCCGCGGTCGCCGAGTTCCTCGCGGGCGAGGTGGCGGCGTTCCCCGCCCACGAGACGCTGTTCCTCCTCGAACCGTCGCTCGTCACGAGCCCGCCCGCCGAGGGCGAGGAGTCGACCGCGACGGACGCGATCGCGGCGGTCGCCGACGCGACCGACGCCGACGTGGTCGTCCAGACCTCGTACGGCGCGCTCGGCGAGAAGCTGTACGCCCACCTCGTCGACGAGGCGGGCGCGGACGCGCTCGGGCTCGACCTCGTCGCCGGCGACCGCGACGACACCGTCTACAACGTCCAGGAGTTCGGCGCGACCGACTCGCTGTCGCTCGGGCTCGTCGACGGGCAGAACACGCTCGTCGAGGAGCCGGAGACGGTCGCGGAGCGGGTCGAGTGGTTCGAGTCGCAGGTCCCCGCGGAGGGGTTCGACCGGACCTACCTGACGCCGAACACCGAGCTGTTCTACCTGCCCGCCAACAAGTACCGCGCGAAGCTGAACGCGCTGGCCGCCGCCGCGGAGGTGCTCGACTGATGGTCCGAAACCCCGACGCCAACCGCGACCAGTTCCGCCCGCACGACCACCCGAACGACGCGTTCCTGCTGACGACCGTCGTCGGCTCGTACCCGAAGCCGAAGTGGCTGAACCGCGCCGACGAGCTGGTCGACGACCCCGACTCGAAGTTCGACGAGTCCGACCTCGATGAGGCCCACGACGACGCCTGCCGGCTCATCACCCGCGAGCACGAGCGCGCGGGGCTCGACACGGTCGTCGACGGCGAGATGCGCCGCAACGAGATGGTGGAGTTCTTCGCCGACCGCATCGACGGCTACGAGTTCAACGGCCCCGTGAAGGTGTGGGGCCACAACTACTTCGACAAGCCGAGCGTCGTCGAGGAGGTCGCGTACGACGAGCCGTGGCTCGTCGACGAGTTCGAGTTCACGTCCGACGTCTCCGAGCGCCCCGTCAAGGTCCCGATCACGGGGCCGTACACGCTCGGCTTCTGGGCGTTCAACGAGGCGTACCCCTCCACCGAGGAGCTCGTCTACGACCTCGCCGACCTCGTCAACGAGGAGGTCGAGAAGCTCGTCGAGGCCGGCGCGCGCTACATCCAGATAGACGAGCCCGCGCTGGCGACGACGCCAGAGGACCACGCTATCGTCGGCGAGGCCCTCGAACGCATCGTCTCGGGCATCGACGAGGAGGTCCGGATCGGCCTCCACGTCTGTTACGGCGACTACTCGCGGATCTACCCCGAGATCAACGACTACCCGATCGACGAGTTCGACGTCGAGCTGTGTAACGGCGAGTACGAGCAGATCCCGACGTTCACCGAGCCGACATTCGAGCCCGACCTCGCGCTCGGCGTCGTCGACGCTCACACCGCCGAGGTCGAGCCGATCGAGGAGATCAAGGAGAACATCCGGCAGGGGCTGCGCGTCGTCCCGCCGGAGAAGCTCACGGTCTCGCCCGACTGCGGGCTGAAGCTCCTGCCGCGCGAGGTCGCGTACGGCAAGACGGAGAACATGGTGACCGCGGTCCGCGAGGTCGAGGCCGAGATCGATTCCGGCGCGATCGACGTGGATAATCCGCTCGACGACTGAGGCGCCGTTTCGGTAGCTTCCGGATCGGTGACGTCGGAGGCCCCGAATCCCGGGCCGGCGCGGCTACTCTTCCGGTGCGCCGACTCTCCCGGGGCGACGACGTTCGAAAGCGCTCCGGACGGACTCCGAGGGGTCGAGGGCGTCGAGCTCGGAATCGACGTCCACGGCGGTGTACTCCTCGGCGCCGGCGGGAGTCTTCTTGAGGACGTTCACGTGGTACAGGTACGACAGCCTGACGAGCCACCGGGCGTGATCGTAGTCCCCCGGACGCTCGATGTAGAACGTGGTCCACCCCGAGTCGTCGAGGAGGTGGTGGACGCCCGTCTGGTCCGTTTCGACCAGCGCGTCGCGGAGCGCGCGGAGGTAGGCGATGTCGAGCATCCCCCACGCGTGGACGTGACCGACCTCTCGCGGTCCGACCAGCCACTCTGTCCCCCCGAACCGATGCTCTCCGACGGTCACGCCGGGCCACGACCCGACGTCGTCGACGAGCCGCTTGACCGTCCGCTCGACCGCCTCGCGGTCACTTTGTGTCATGGTACCATTCCGTGGGCGGACCGGATAGCTCTTCCTCGTCACGCGTCGCCCCGGCGCCACCTATACGTGGCCGCCGTCCCCACCGCCGACATGGAGATCGGTCTCACCGTCGGCGACGACCTCGACCGGCTCGAAGCGTCGCCGACGCGGTTCGACTTCTGCGAGCTCGGCGTCGGCGAGCCGACGCTCGCGCCCGGGGAGATCGACCCGGACCGGCTCGCGGACGCGCTCGACGGTCGCGACCTGCTCGTCCACCTCCCGTACGGCCAGCGGCTGGCCACCTACGTCCCCGAGGTGAACGACGCCATCGTCGACTACCAGCGGCGGCTCCTGGAAGCGGCGGGCGGCCTCGGCGCCGAGAAGGCCGTCCTCCACGCCACCTCCGCCGACCGCGACGACGTCGCGTTCCGCGAGGTCGCCGCCGAGCAGCTCCGCCGGGTCGCGGACGCCGGCCGCGAGGCGGGCGTCGAGGTCGTCGTCGAGAACGTCGGCCACCAGCACGCGGGGCTCCAGCTCTCCGTGCTCGGCGAGACGGCGCGCGACACCGACACCCCGATCTGCTTCGACGTGGGCCACGCGTACATGGAGGGCGGCGACAAGGCGATCGCGCGGTTCCTCCGCGCCCACGGGGACCGCGTCTCGCACCTCCACTGCCACGACGTGCGCCGCCGGGGCGACACCCACCTCCCGATCGGCGCCGGCGAGGTGGACTACGGGGCCGTGGCGGCCGAGCTCGACGGGTTCGACGGCACCGTCGCGCTGGAGGTGTTCACCGACGACGACGCCCTGCTCGTCGACTCCGCGGAGCGCGTCGCCGACCGGCTCGGCGCGGAGTTCTGAGGGCGAACGACCGTGACGGTGCGTCTCGCGGGGGATCAGTCCGCGTCGCGGTCGCCCGCGTCGTCCGGGTCGTCGCCGCCGGCCTCCCCCTCGGTCGCGGAGTCGCCGGCCTCGCCGTCCGCGCCGTCTCCGTCGGGGTCGGGCTCGCCGTCCGCGGCGTCGCCGTCGATCTGCCGCTTGATCGACTCCAGTTCCGACTCGACGTCGACCTCGGGCGCCGGGTCGTCCTCGGGCTCGTCGTCGGCCGCCTCCCCGGAGTCCGCGTCGGGATCGGTCACGTCGATCCGGATCCCGCGGCCGCCGGCGGAGGGGTCGTCGCGCCCGCCGCGCTCGTCCCGGTCGGCCGTCTCGCGTCCGCCGGTCTCGCGTTCGCCGTCGTCGTCTCGACCGCTTCGGCGGTCGTCGCGCCGGTCCTCCCGTCGCGCGGCGTCGGCCTCTCTCCGGCCCTCCTCGATCCGCGACTCGATCTCGGCCGTGAGGTCGCGGGCGTCGGCGATGATCGAGCGCGAGGCGGCCTCCTCGGGGAGGTCGGCCTCGGAGAGCGCGGTCCGGAGCTCCGAGAGCGACCGCGCGAGGCCGGCGCTCGCGCCGTCGCGGACGTCGGCGAGGCGGTCGGCGGTCCCGTCGGCGTCCCCGGCGACGCTCCGCCCGGGGTCGGCGAGCCGGAGGGTCCCACGGAGCAGTTCGAGCGACTTGATCGTCGTCTCCAGGAGGGCGATGACCGTCGGGATGGTGTACTGCTCGGTGAACCGGACCAGGTCCGAGAGGCTGGGCGGCCGCGGCGGCCCGCGGCGGTCCCGGTCGGTCTCCTCGAGGTCGCGGCGGAGCTCGCCCAGCACGTCTTCGAGCTCGTCGAGCCGCTCTTCGAGCTCGTCCTCGCGTCGGTCGTCGCGGGAACTCATGTCACGGGGTACGCGGCGCGCGAATAAAAAGCCCGGCCGGCGAGGGCGCCGAAGCGGGGCTCAGAACCCCTCGCGGAGGTGCGTCGTTCGCGGCGGGAACAGCGCGCGGAGAGAGGCGGCGGCGTCGCCGTCGAGGGGGCGGTCGCCGGGACCTCCGAGCCGGCCCGCTCGGACGACCTCGTCGACGGACCGATAGCCGACGTACAGCTGGGAGAGGGCGCCGACGTCGATTTCGGCACCGGCGGCGTCCGGGTCCGCGGCGTCGCCGGCGGCGCCCGGGTCCGCGGCGTCGTCGAGGGCGTCACCCTCGCCCCCGTCGACCGGCTCGACCGCGACGCTCCCGTCGGCGACCGCGACCCGGAACGTCGCGTCGTTCCGCGGGACGAGGGGGTCGTCGACCGCGAGCGAGAGCGCCGCCTCGACGCCGGGGTCCGGGTCGAGCGCTCCGAGGGCGGCGGCGACGTCGACGAGCCGGACCATCGGGCCGGTCCGGACCTCGCAGTCGACCGCGCGGGGGTCCTCGACGAGGTCGAGCAGGGGGGCGTCCGGCGGGGCCCGGATCCGGACCTCGGCGACCTGCGAGTCGTGGTTGCGGCAGAAGCGCAGGAGCTGGAACCACGCCTCGTCGTCCGCGACGGCGACGTCGGAGACGCGCATGACGGTGTCGTCCGCCTCGTCCGCGTCGTCGTCGAACGAGTACCGGCAGAGCCCCCGGAGCTCCCCGCCGCGCGCCCAGCCGTAGACGAACGGGTCGGTCTTCCAGCCCCGGACGACGCGCTCTCGCCACCACGCCTCGCTCCAGTCCATCGTGAGGTCGTAGCGCTCCGCCGTCGCCGCGAGCAGGGGTCGCACGGCCCCGTAGTCGCCCTCGCCGAGCCGGCGGAAGGACCCGGCCGCGTCGCCGTCGGTCGCGATCAGGTCGTCGACGAACCCGAGCTGATCGGGCGGCGCGGCGAGCGAGCGGTAGCGGCTCGCGGTCGCCCAGCCGTAGCCCGCGTAAAAGGAGTGCTCGAAGGGCCACAGCGTCGAGACGGCGACGCCCCGCTCGCGGTACTCCGCCAGCGACTCCCGGAGCACGCGGGCGACGTTCCCGCGCCGCCGGTGCTCCGGCGGCGAGGCGACCGCCGAGAGCCCGGCGACCTCGCGGTCGGCGCCGCGGATCCGCAGCGGGAAGAAGTGGTGCGCGCACACCGCCACGGGGTCGTCGGCCGCGTCGAAGAGCCCGCGCCGCTCGGCGATCGTGTCGTGGCCCTCCGCCTCGTCGGGGTCGTACGGGCCCTCGGCGGGGGCGAACGCGTACCGCATGAACGCGCCGAACTCGTCGGCGCGCTCCTCCGGGAAGGGTCGGTACTCCATACGCGGTCGGCTCGCGGGAGCGGAATAAGTCTTCCCGGGCGACGACCGGCGGTCACCCGCGATCCGTCCGCAGCCGCGGCTCGAAGAACGCCGCCGCGCGCTCGCCCGCTTCCCCCGCGCGTCCCACGAGGAAGTGGTCCGACTCGAACGCCGCCGTCTCGATCCCCAGCTCCTCGGCCCGCTCCGCGACGGGCGCCCAGTCGGCCGTCGAGTCGCGGGTCGCGTACGCGATCAGCGTCGGCACGCCCATGCCGACCAGGTCGCCGAGCGCCGCGACCGCGTCGACGTCGGGGGTCAGCCGGGCCGTCGGCGCGAGCGCGCAGACGCCGGCGAGGCCGGGGCGCGAGGCGGCCGCGACGAGCGCGACCGTCGCCCCGAACGAGAAGCCGAACAGCCCGACGCGGTCGTAGCGCTCGGCCGCCCAGCCGACCGCGTTGTCGGCGTCGGTGCTTTCGCCGTACCCCTCGTCCCAGTCGCCGTAGTCGAACCGGAGGCAGTCGATCCCGCGGTCGGTCAGGGCGTCGCTCACCGCCCGCAGCCGCTCGTCGCCGCGGTGGCCGCGCTGCTGCGGGTGGGGCGGGCAGGCGACGACGACCGCGTCGGCCCGGGGGTCGTCGCGGTCCGATCCGGCCCCGTCGCTCGCGGCGGCGTCGAGGGTGGCGCGCACGTCGCGGCCGCCGGGAACGAGGACGGTGTCGCTCACGAGTGGAGGAACCGCCGCCGCCTCAGGGCACCCGCGTCACGCGGTCGACGTCGTTGAGGGCCGCGAGGTCGTCGGCGAGGGCCGCCTGGTCGACGCCGGCCTCGTAGTAGAAGACGATGTCGAAGCTGCCGTCCCGGAGGAGCTGCTGGCACTCCCAGACGAACTCCTCGCCGTCGAGGGTGCGCCCCTGGAACTGGTTCGAGGAGAAGCTCGTGTCGTCGTTGCCGGCCTCGATGTACGCCTCGCCCTTCCCGGCGTGGTCGGCGATGACCTCGTTGATCGCGACCGTGAGCTCGTGCATCTCCAGGTCCTCCTCCCCGCCGAGCGTCGTGTGGACGATACAGCCCAGGAGTTCGATGTCGCCCGGCTCCAGCAGCGCCTTCGTCCGCGCGTAGAGGTCGGAGTCGACGGTCTCGCTCATACCCGTCGGTTCCGGCTCCGCTGATAAACGGGTGACGGTTCACACGTCGGGGGTACTTATCCGGCCGCGAGACGACCCGAACCGACTCAGTCCCTGAGCCGAACCGCCGGCTCGTCGCCGCTCTCGTCGACCGCGACCAGCCCGTCGTCCGCGAGGTCGTCGACGAGCCCGCGGAGCCACTCCCGGCCGTGTTCGCCGTCCGGCGCGTAGTCGACCCGGACCCGCGGGCCGAGCTCGTCCAGCGCCAGCTCGTCGTACTCGCCGAGCGTCCGGACCACGCGACCGCGGAACTGCCGGCGGCTCCCCTCGAAGTCGGGCTGTTCCGGCACGTCGGGCGCGGTGAAATCGCCCGTCTCGTAGGCGTGGCACCACCCGCGCCACGGGCAGCCCGCCTCGTCGCATCGCGGGGTCGTCCCGCAGGCGACGCCGCCGAGCTCCATGATCGCGTTGTTCCAGACCCGGGACTCGCCGTCGGGCATGGCGAGCGAGGCGACGCGCTCGAACGCCGCGTCGTCGTCGGGGACCGCGAAGGCGCGGTGGAGCACGCGCTTCACGTTGGTGTCGACGACGGCGTCGCCGTCGTTGAACGCGAACGAGGCGACGGCGTTCGCGGTGTACGGGCCGACGCCCATCAGCTCCCGCAGCTCGTCGGGCGACTCCGGGAACTCCCCGCCGTAGTCGTCCTCGACCTGTCCGGCGGCCTCGTGGAGGTACTTCGCGCGGTTGTTGTAGCCGAGCGAGTGGTCGGACCAGAACGCGACCACGTCGCCGCGGTCGGCGGCGGCCAGGTCGGCGGTCGTCGGCCACTCGTCGAGGAAGTCCTCCCACGCGGGGACGACGCGGTCGAGCTGCGTCTGCTGGCTCATCACCTCGCTGACGAGGACCTCGTAGGGGTCCTCGGTGCGCCGCCACGGGAAGTCGCGGTGGTCGGCCTCGTACCACTCCACGAGCGCCTCGCGGACCGCGTCGAGGTCGGCCGGGAGCTCGGGGGCGTCGCCCTCGGCGATCCCCTCCGTGCCGCCGTCGGTGCGGGGAATCCCGTCGCCCCTCCCGGTCTCCCCCGCGGTCGCGTCCGGATCGGTCATTACCGGTGCTGGGGTCGGCGGTCGCTTATCGGTGCTGGTCCCCGTCGCCCCGGACCGGCGCCATCGAGCGCGGGTCGCGGTCGGGGCCGGGGTACTCGCCGCCGACCGTTTCTGGGTGGAGCTTCTCGGCCGAGAAGACGGTCGCGAACGCCCGCGGCTCCCGCACGCTCACCGGCAGTCGGTCGCGGAGCCCGGCCGCGGCCCGCGCTCCCGTGAGCGACGGGTCGAGGCTCACGACCTGCATCGCGGCGCCGCGGTACGCCGACCCGAGCGCCGGGTGGTCGCCGGCGGGATGCGCGACCGGCTCGCGCCACGCCTCGACCGCCTCGCGCCAGTCGGCCGCGAGAGCGGCGTCCGCGAGCGCGGCGATCACCGCCTCGGCGTCGTCGAGGAGCGCGTCGCTGGCGACGAGCGTCGTCCACGAGTGCGCGCGCAGCGCGTCGAGCGCCTCGCGGGCCGCGCCGCCGACGAGGAGGTCGGCCGCGAGGGCGTCGGCGTCGGCGACGACCCGGGCGGGGCTGGGCTCGCGGTCGAGCGGGGAGACGTCGGGGTCGCTCTCGGCGGTGTCGCCCGCCGAGTCCTCGGAGTCGTCAGCGACCGACCGACGCTCCGCGAGCGCCGCGCTCACCGCGTCGGCGTCCGCGTCGTGCTCGGCGGCTCGATCGAAGAGGTCGGCGAAGGTCATTGTCGGGACGACAAAACTCGGAAGAGCCTAGGCCGAGATTTGAACTCGGGGTCTCGTCCTTACCAAGGACGCGCTTTACCGCTAAGCTACCCAGGCGCGCAACCTGTCGTTGACCGGATTCGACTTTATGGGTTTCGATCCGCCGCCGAGTCGTCGCCCGATCCGAGGCAGTGACGACGGGTCGCCGGGTTCCGCTCGCCTACCGGTCCGTCGCGCTCACAGCGCGGTCGGAGATGTCGGCGATCCGGTCGGCGGTCGCGTCCGGGAGCGCGCGCCCCGGCGGCGGGAACTCGCCGTCGTAGTCGGCCGCGAGCTCGCGGGCGTACGTCAGCAGCTCCTCCGGGGGCTCGCCGCCGACGGCGGTGGTGCCGGCGACAACCGCCAGTTCGAGGGCGTCGACCTCCAGGTTCCGGTCGAGCGCGGTCGCCGCCGCGGGGTCGGTCCCCTCGCGGTCGCGGAGGGTCTGGTCGCGGCCGAACGCGCGCACGACCTCGACCGCGGCGCCGGCCGCCTCGGTGCACGCCAGCAGCGAGAAGCCGCGCGAGACGAGCACGTCGGCCGTGAGCACGTCCATGTCGGCGTCGATGTCGGTCTCGCGCGTCGGCGCGGTCACCCACGGCTCCTCGTGGGCCACCGCGCGGGTGAGCCGGAGCCCCTCGTAGATGAGCTGCACGCCGGCCGCGCGGTCGACGACCTCGTCGGGGTTCACCTCGGGGTCGACCGCGCGGGCCGTGACCAGCGCCAGCACCCCGGGCGTCACGGCGGCGTCCAGGATGCGGCGTTCGAGGGCCTCGCGCAGCTGCTCGGGCTCGACGTCCGCGAGCGCCTCGTGAGCGGCCTCACGCGCTCGCGCGGCATCGTCCATTGCCGTCAGGTAGTCGAGCGAAGGGCAAAGACCTTTGGAAACGACCGGGATACGACGCCGTGATCCGCACCCGCACCGACGACCGCGTCCGCGTCGTCACGATCGATCGCCCCGAGCGGCGGAACGCGCTCCGCCCCGAGGACCTGCGCGCGCTCCGACGCGCCGTCACCGACGCCGACGCCCCGGTCGCGTACCTCCGCGGCGCCGGCGACGCCTTCTGTGCCGGCGCCGACCTCGACGCCGTCGCCGGGCTCGCCGACGCGGACGTCGAGGGCGGCGACGCGGACGGCCCGGCGTCGTTCGCCCGGGAGGGCCAGCGCACCGCCGCGGCGATCGCGGGCGCCGACGCGGTCGTCGTCTGCGGGGTCGACGGCGCGGCCCGCGGCGGCGGCGTCGAGATCGCGCTCGCCGCCGACGTCCGGATCGCCACCCCGGCGGCGACGTTCGCCGAGCCCGGCGTCGAGTTCGGGCTGTTCGGCGCGTGGGGCGGCACGGTCCGACTCCCGCGGGTGATGCGCGAGGGCGACGCCCTCGACTTCGCGCTCTCGGGCCGCGTCCTCGACGCCGACGAGGCGCTCCGGACCGGGCTCGTCTCCCGCGTCGTCGACGATCCGCGCGCGGTCGCCGACGCGATCGCGACCGGGGAGCCGGACGCGCTGCGGGCGATCAAGCGGCGGGTGCGCGACCGCCGGGACGACGCGACGCAGGAGGACGCGGAGGTCGAAGCGTTCGCCGCCCTCGTCCGGGCGCACGGCGGGGAGATCGCGGCGTCGAGGAGGGAGTGAACCCCCCGGAGCGCGCGGCCCGCCCCCGGCGCGGTCCCGATGTGACAAGCTTAAGTGGACCTCCGAGCAAGTTGGATACGCGACGCACGCACCGGTAGTGTAGTGGTATCACGCAACCTTGCCATGGTTGCAACCCGAGTTCAAATCTCGGCCGGTGCACTCCCTGCGGTCGTGCACCGGCCTGACTCCCACTCGCTGCGTCGCCGGCGCTACGCGCCGGCTGCAAGAGGGATCTCCGGTCCCTCTCTGCTCGCGGGAGTCTCGGCCGGTGCATTTCTCGAACTTCCGTCCCCGGCGCGAACCTGTTCGCTTAACCGGTCGTGCCGTGTTGTAGCGAGTATATGGTTGAGGCCTTACTTCTCATCGGGTTCGCGGTCGCGGCGTTCGTCGGGTACAACATCGGTGGCGCCACGACCGGTCCGGCGTTCGGGCCGGCCGTCGGGTCGGGCGTGCTCTCGAAGTCGGGTGCCGCGGCGCTGATGTCGGTGTTCTTCTTCGTCGGCGCCGGCACGCTCGGGCAGCGCGTCGTGACGACGCTCGGGGAGGACCTCGTCACCGGGGGCAGCGTGTTCACGCTGGAGACGAGCATCGTGGTCCTCTTCTTCATCGGGGGCGCGCTGTTCGTCGGGAACTTCGCCGGCGTCCCCGCGTCGACGTCGATGACGGCAGTCGGGGCGATCGCGGGGCTCGGGCTCGCGACGGGCACCCTCGACCGGGCGGTGATGGGCGAGATCGCCATCTGGTGGATCGTCGCGCCGATCATCGGCTTCTGGGTCTCCGGGGTCGTCGGGCGCTACTTCTACCCGGCCATCGACAGCTGGGTGGCGATCGACAGCACCGAGGGGGCGCTGTTCGAGTTCGATCGCTCCGGCCCGATCCCGAAGCCCGTCCCGGGCCCGAACACGACCCGGCGCGAGCTCGTGGGCGGCTTCGTCGTCATCGCCATCGGCTGTCTGATGGCCTTCTCCTCCGGGACCTCGAACATCGCGAACGCGATCGCGCCGCTCGTCGCGCTCGACAACGTCGAGATGACGCCGATGATCCTGCTCGGGAGCGCCGCGGTCGCGGTCGGCGCGTTCACGATCGCCCGGCGGACGCTCGACACGCTCGGCAACGACATCACCGACCTCCCGCTGACCGCGGCGATCGTCGTCGCCTGCGTCTCCTCCGGGATCGTCATCAGCCTCTCGGCGGTCGGGATCCCGGCCTCGTTCGTCATCATCGCGACGATGTCGATCGTCGGGCTCGGCTGGGGGCGCGCGACGCGGAGCGTCACGGTGAGACAGGGGATCAGCGGGGAGAAGGAGCCGAAGGTGTCCGTCGGCGCGCTGAAGACCGACGAGACGGCCCCGATCGGCGAGGGGGACCCGACCGACGTCCCCTCGGCGTCTGACCTGTTCAATCCGAGCACGAGCGCGCGCGTCGTCCTGATGCAGAACGTCGTCCCGATCCTCTCGACCGTCGGGGCGCTCGTCACGTTCACGCTGTTGTTCCGGTTCGTCTGGTGAGGCGGGCGGCCCTTTCCCCCTCACCGACCGAACCGACGCTGTCGGTCCTGGAAGTCGAGGACCGCGCGCAGGTAGTCCCGCCTCCTGAAGTCGCGCCAGTTCACGTCGGTGAAGTAGAGCTCGGCGTACACCGACTGCCAGATCGCGAAGTCGGAGAGCCGCTCCGCGCCGGTCTTGATGACGAGGTCCGGCTCCTCCGGGAACACGAGTCGGTCGGCGACGTCGTCCGCGTCGATCTCGGCCGGGTCGAGCTCGCCCGCGTCGACGTCGCTCGCGATCTCGCGGACCGCGGCCGCGAACTCCGCCTTGCCGCCGAGTCCGACGGTGATCCTGACGGGGACGTCCCCCTCGTCGCCGTCGGCGTGGTCGTCCCCTTCGTCGCCGTCGGCGTGGTCGTTGCTCCCGCCGTCGACGTCGTCCGGACCCCGAACGACGAACGGGACGGGGGCGTCGAGCCGACGGAGCTCGCGGATGAGCGTGGGGACCACGGACTCGTCGAGCACCGAGACCGAGACGGTGACTCGCTCGGCGCCGTACTCCAGCGCCCACCCGAGCGCCTCGGCGAGGGTGTCGAACGCCCCGTCGGCGAGGAGGTCGCGCTCGGTGACGACGATCGCGACGTGTTCCGGGGGCTCCCCGTCGTGGAGCCGGTGGCGAACGGCGAGGTACGCGTCGTACAGGCCCACGTGGGGTGGTCCCGTCGCCGGGGCTAAAAGCTCACGTCCACCGACGAGGGGTTTAATTCGCCGTCGGCCCTAACTGCGGCGATGGCAGACAGCTACCGCGGGGTGTTCGGCGCGATCCCCTACGCGATCCGCCACACCGACTCGTGGACCATGCGCGTGTACGGCGTCGTCGGCGCGCTCGCGGCCGGGCTGATCGCGACGGTCGTCACCCTCGCGCTCGTCGTCTGGATGGCGGAGACGGCCGACGTGCAGGGCGGCACGTTCCTGTTCTCGCGCTCGCTGTACGTGATCGCCGGCTTCGCCGCGGTCGCGCCGCTGCTCGCGCCGCTGCTGTTCGTCGCGCGCCGCCACCGCCGCGGCGACCCGGTGAAGCCGGGGTACGACCGGAAGCTGGCGTACGGCGGCTTCCTCTTCCTCTGCTCGCTGTACGTCGGCCTCGTGATCTCCGCGCCGGCGGAGCTCCGGGACCCGACCGAGTCCGCGGTCGTCGGCGCGCTCTACGCCCTCCCGCAACCGGTCGGGATCGTCCCGCCGGTCGCCGCCGCGCTCGTCGTGTTCGCGGTCCACTACCGGCTTCGCGTGACCGGCGACGGCACCGACGACGCGGGCGGCGCGGGCGGCGCGGCAGCCGACGCGGCGGCCGCGGACGAGCCGGCGACCGCGGCCGACGATCCCGCGGTCGACGACTGACGCGCCTCGAAACCCCGAAAAGGGTCGGTCGCATACCACGGTGCAATGACCGACGAGCCAGAGCGCACCGACGCGGACGCATCGGAGGGCGCGAGCGGGACGGAGACGGCCGACGGAACGGAAACGAGCGACGGGACGGACGGCAAGGAGAGCACCTTCCTCGTCACGCACGTCGAGAGCGACTCGGCGGTGCTGAAAGACGTTCACGACGGCCAGGTCCACACGCTGAGCTCGAACCCCGGACTCGACGTCGACGACGCGGTCGAGGCGACCGTCGCCCCAGACCCGCCGATGGAGGTCACGTACCGGGTGGTCGACGTGACGGAGCGGCGACCCCTCTCGATCGAGGAGAGCGAGGAGCCGCCGACCGTCCACGAGCGCGAGCTCGCGGCGGAGACGCCGACGGGGGAGCTCGCCCGCGAGCCCCGCGCGGGCGAGGGCGAGGTCCACGTGCTGACGCCGCCCGAGTCGGACACCGAGGACGCGGTCGCCGACGTGATCGAGGACCGCGAGGCGACGCTGTCCCGGGCCGCCCGGCTCGGCGTGAACCGCGTCGAGGTCCGCTCCGAGCCGGGGATCGTCAGCGTTCGGTACATGCCGTGAGGCGGTCTCGGGGGCGTCGGGTCGCGGGCGAGTGAGAAGGCTTATTCGCGCCCGCGCAGGAACCGCTATTTATGGTAGCGATCGACGTACCGGAGGTCAACTACACCGAGTACTCGAACCGGCAGCTCGTGGCGATCCCGCTCGCGGTCCTCGTTCTCGCGCTCGCGATCATCCTCGGCTGGTACCTCGTCACGGGGGCGCCGGCGAACCTCGGGCTGGCGTTCACGGGCGGCGTCGAGCTCCGGATCGCCGACGACGGTGGTAACGTCGAGGAACGAATCGAGACCGAGTTCGACAGGCAGCCCGACTCGATCCGGTCGATCCCCGCGGACGACGTGTTCGTCGTCACCTTCCGCGCGGCCGACGAGGACCCCGAAGGGCTGGCCGAGGGGCTCTCGCAACAGGCCGACGACGCGGGACTGACAACGACGGCGATCGACCAGGTGTCCCCGAGCTTCGCGGGCGACACGGCGCGGACCGCGGTGTTCGGGGTCGCGCTGGCGTTCCTCGGGATGAGCGTGCTCGTGTTCGCGCTGTTCCGGACGTTCGTCCCGTCGCTCGCGGTCGTCGCCTCTGCGTTCTCCGACCTGGTCATCCCCGTCGCCGTGATGAACCTCCTCGGGATCCAGATGACGCTGGGAACGATCGCCGCGCTGCTGATGATCATCGGGTACAGCGTCGACTCCGACATCCTGCTGAACAACTCCGTGCTGCGTCGGACGGGCGACTTCTACGAGTCGGTGAGCCGCGCGATGCGGACCGGGGTCACGATGACGCTCACCTCGATGGCGGCGATGATCGTGATGGCGATCGTCGCGACCGTCTTCGGGGTCGACCTCCTGCGGAACATCGGCATCATCCTCGCGGTCGGGCTCTGTGCCGACCTGATGAACACGTACCTGCTGAACGTCTCGCTGCTCCGCTGGTACAAGTTCGAGGGGGTGAAGCGCTAATGCTTGAGCCGATCAGGAACAACTGGCGCATCCTGCTCTTGGTCGTGGTCGTGGTCGGCGCGTCGGTCGCGCTGTTCGCCCCGCAGTTCGGTCCCGAGACCGCGCCGGGCGAGAACCAGAGCGAGGTGAGCCAGGGGATCACGAACCTCCAGTACGGGCTTGACCTGGAGGGCGGCACCCGCGTCCGGGCCCCGCTCGAAGGGTACACCGCCACCGGCGTCGACTTCGGCGGGGACGATCCCGTGACGGTCGAGCAGGCGGTCGCCGACGAGCTCGACGGCGTGCAGCTCCGCGACGTGGGGTCGAGCGTCGGCGAGGACGTGCGGGCGGTCGAGGTCACCGACCCGTCCGTGAGCGAGGAGGAGTTCCGAGCGGCGATGGACGCCTCGGGGTACTCCTACGAGAGCATCCGTCCCGGCGTGACCGCGGAGACCCGCGACCTCACGCAGAGCATCATCGAGGGGAAGATCAACGAGGCGGGGCTCTCGGGCGGGAGCGTCCAGCAGGTCCAGTCCCTCGGCGGCGAGTACTTCATCCTCGTCGAGGTGCCCGGCGAGAACCGGAGCGACGTGGTCTCGCTGCTCCAGGAGCGCGGGACGGTGCAGATAGACATCGCGTACCCGAGCGGGAACGGCACCGCCGTCGAGGAGGGGGTGCTCACGCAGGACGACTTCGAGAACATCGGGACGGCCTCCCAGCGGGACCGCGGCACGGGCTCGTACGTGCCGGTGAACGTGCGGAACACCGCCTCCGGCGGTCAGCAGTCGCCCGCCGCGACGTTCCAGCAGGCGGTCGTCGACCGCGGCTTCCCCTCGGCGTACCAGTCCGAGGCGGACCGCTGTCAGTACAACCCCGAGACGGGCGAGATCGAGAACTCGAACCCGTGCCTCCTGCTCACCGTCGACGGCGAGGTCGTCAACTCCTTCGGGATGGACCCGGAGCTCGCCGACAGCATGGCGAGCGGCTCGTGGGCCGACACCCCGAACTTCCGGCTGACCACGCCCGAGTTCTCGACGGCCCAGGAGATCTCGGTCAACCTGCGCGCCGGCGCGCTGCCGGCGGAGCTCGACATCAGCGGCGAGGGGACGTCGAGCACAATCTCGGCCGCGCAGGGGGAGAACTACAAGAACTACTCGCTGGTGACGGGGATCCTCGCGGTGTTCGCGGTCGCGGGCATGGTGTTCCTGCGCTACCGCGAGCCCGCGGTGGCGCTGCCGATGATCGTCACGGCGCTCGCGGAGGTGTACGCGCTGCTCGGCTTCGCCGCCCTCGTGAGCTACCCGATCGAGCTGGCGGTCATCGCCGGCTTCATCGCGGTCGTCGGGACCGGCGTCGACGACCTCGTGATCATCGCCGACGAGGTGATGAGCGAGGGCGAGGTGAACTCCCGGAAGGTGTTCAACTCCCGGTTCCGCCGGGCCTTCTGGGTCATCGGCGCCGCCGCCGCGACGACGATCGTCGCGATGTCGCCGCTCATGGTGCTCTCGCTCGGGGACCTCTCCGGGTTCGCGATCTTCACCATCCTCGGCGTCCTGATCGGCGTCCTGATCACCCGACCGGCGTACGGCGACATCCTGCGCCGCCTGCTGACGATCCGGTGAGGCGTCGCGGGAGCGGTCGACCGCCCCGTCGCCGCTCCGTCGCGTTTCGACCATGTCGATCGGGTCACCACCGATAATAGAGAGCCGACAAACTCTTAATTTAGACTCCTCTAAACCGCCCATGAGGACCGGCGGCCGCCCCGGAGCGGGGGGCTCGACCGACGAGCGTCGGGAGGACGGGAACGCATGACATACGCCGAGATACTGATCGTCGCCTTCGCGGCTCAGCTGGCCGTGCTTCCGGGCGAGAAGGTGCAATTCATGATCGCCGCGCTGTCGACGCGGTACGACCCGAAGGTGGTCGTCGCGGCCGCCGCGTCGGCGTTCGCCGGCTGGACGGCCGTCGAGATCGCCTTCGGACAGGCGCTGCAGGCGACGCTGCCGGGGGTCGTGCTCGACGCGGTGACCGCGGCCCTGTTCTTCGCGTTCGCGTACCTGCTGTACCGGTCGATGCCCGACCGCGACGCGGCCCGGATCGCGTCCAGCGACGGCGGCACGGAGGCACCGGCCGCCGGCGCCGACGCCCCGAGCCCCTCGGCGGCCGACGCCGACTACGCCGACCTCGACTCGGTGACGCTTCCGGGACCGCTCGACAGGTACCGGGGGTCTCTCGGGGGGTTCCTCCCGATCTTTGTGCTCATGGCCACGGGCGAGTTCGGCGACAAGACGCAGCTCGTCACGATCGGACTGGCGGCGCAGTACGGCGTGACCTCCGCCATCTGGGTCGGCGAGATGCTCGCGATCATCCCGATCAGCCTCGCGAACGCCTACTTCTTCCACACGTTCGCCCACCGGTTCGACGTGCGGCGGGCGCACATCGCGTCCGCGGCGCTGTTCGCCTTCTTCGGCGCCGACACCGTCCTCTCGATCGTCGCCGGCGTCTCCGTCTGGGAGACGTTCATCGGCGCCGTGAACGGGGCGGTCTCGACGCTGGCGTAGGGCCCGGGTCGACCCCCGGCTAGAACTCGTCTAACGCCGACTGCTCGGCCGCTTCCAGCACGTCGTCGCAGGTCGCCCACGACCGCCGGGCGCAGTCGGGAACGTCGCCCCGGTCGGCGACGTACGCGCGCAGGAACGACCGCGTCGTCGGGTCGCTCGGGTAGCCGCTCCCGACGCCGTCGTACGCCGGGTATCGGTCGTCGATCGCCGCCATCCGGGCGTCGCGGGCCACCTTGGCGACCACGCTCGCCGCGCCGACGACGGGGTCCGCCTCGTCGGCGCCGTGGAAGGCCTCGACGTCGACCGCGGGGCCGGCGGTGCCCCCGGGACCGCCGCCGGGGTCGTCGCTCTCGGGGTCACCGTCGTCGGAACCGTCGCCGTTCTCCACGAACTCGGCGAGCCGCCGCGCGAACCGCGCCTCGCTCGTGTCGCCCGCGTCGGCGACGACGCGGACGGGGCGCTCTGGCCGTTCGCCGCCGGCGAGTCCCCCGATCCCGGCGAGCGCGGCCCGCACCGCCCGCGCCTGTCCGCGGACCGTGAGCGTGTTCATGTCGGTGTCGGGGCGGTCGATCTCCGCGGGCTCGACGGTCGCGACGCCGACGGCGACGCGGTCGCTCCCGCGGACCGCCTCGGCTATCGCCTCGCGCCGCTCGGAGGAGAGCCGCTTCGAGTCGTCGACGTCGGCCGGGAGGCTCGACGGGGCCGCGAGCACGGCCGCGGCGACCATCGGCCCGAGCACCGGGCCCTTCCCCGCCTCGTCGACGCCGAGGTACACGCGTCGCTCGTCGTCGTCGAGGGGTAAATACGTTCAGAAAGCGGGTCGGCGGCGGTCGACCGGGACGCCGTTCAGTCGATGAGGACCGCGTTGACCTGGCCGGTCTGGCCGGGGCGGGAGGTGACGCGGGCGCGGCCGGCGGACGTGTCGATGACGGCGCCCTTGGTGACGATGTTCCGGCGGGCGTAGTTGACGTTGGATGGGTTGTCGACGACGTTCTCGATCTCGGCCTCGCTGACCTCGCCGCCGTCGGCGACCTGCGCGACGTTCGTCGAGAGCGCGCGGACCTTCTTCTCGGTGCCGCGGGAGTCGATGTACTGGACGCGCGTCTCGCCGACCGTGGTCTCGGCGGGCTCGCGGCCGAGCTGGTGGCGCTTCTTGTTCGAGGCGTGCTTGAGTCGGCCGCCCGTCCGCTTGCGCGTGGAGCGTCCCTGGTCTTTCATACAGGGACGAACAGCCAGCGAATACTTGAAGCGTTCGACTCGCCCCGGCGCCGAGCCGCCGCGTGACGGGTCGACGCCCCGTCACGGCGCGGCGCGAGGCCCTCGGGAGCGGAGGGCGCTCACGCGAACCGTCGTTCGAACTCGCGGATCCCCTCGTCGGTGCCGACGACGACGAGCTCGTCGTCCGGACCGACCCGGGTGTCGGGACCGATCTCCGTCACGGTCTCGTCGTCGCGCTCGATCGCGATGACGGTGCAGCCGGTCGCCTCCCGGACGTTCGCCCGCCCGATCGTCCGGCCGGCGAGGCGCGGCACGCGCCTCCTGACGACCTCGATCCGCTGGTCGAGCGAGAGCACGTCGCGGTCCTCGATGACGGTGGAGGCGGACAGCCGCCCGGTGACGGTCGCGAGCGAGAGCACGTAGTCGGCGCCCGCTCGGTGCATCTTCCGGACGCTCGCGGGCTCCTCGACCCGGGCGAGCACCTGCGTGTCCGGCGCCAGGTCGCGGACCACGAGCGTCGTGAACTCCGTCGTGGTGTCGTCGGGGAGCGCGAGCACGACCGTCTGCGCCGCCTCGACGCCCGCGGCGCGCAGCGTCTCGGGATCGGTCGCGTCGCCGACCACGTCGACGCCCTCCGCGTCCTCGCGGTCGACGACCGTGACGGGGAGGTCGGCCGCCGTGACCGTCTCGGCGACCGCGCGGCCGACCTGCCCGTACCCGACGACCACGGTCTCGCCGGCGCCGAACCGCCGGGTCGCGGAGTTCGTCAGCTCGACGAGCCGTTCGAGCTGGTCCGACCGCCCGGAGACGAGCAGCACCGTCCCGGCCGACAGCGTCGCGTCCGGCGGGGGCGCCGCGTCGAACTCGCCGTCGACCCACATCCCGATCACGTTGACGCCGGCGCGCTCGCGGATCCCGCTGTCGGCGAGCGTCGAGCCGGCGAGCGGGCTCCCGTGCGGGACCGCCACCTCCGCGAGCCGCAGGGAGTCGCCGATCGCGACCGCCTCGTCGAGGTCGGTCCGGAGCGCGGTCGTCACCTTCGCGGCGAGGCTCTCGCCGAGCAGCGACCGCGGGGAGAGCACCTCGTCCGCGCCCGCGAGCCGGTGGTACCGCTCGCGGTCCGGGTCCTCGACGACGCTGATGACGCGCACGTCCGGCGACAGCTCCTTGGCGGCGAGCACGATGCTCGCGTCCACCTGGTCGGAGACGTCCGTCACCAGCGCCCGCGCGTCGGCGAGGTTCGCGGCCGCCAGCCCCTCCGTCGACTCCGGGTCCGCGCGGATCACCGTCCGGCCCGCCTCCTGAAGCGCCGCGGCCCGGTCGCCGTCCGGCTCGACGATCACGTAGGGGATCCCGTGGGAGTCGAACTCCGCGATGAGCGCCGCCGACCGCGAGGTGTCGGAGCAGACGACGACGTGGCCGGACAGGCCGTCGTCCAGCGACGCGGGAGCCGTCGTCGAGAACGCCTCCTCCAGGAGCGGCGTCACCACCACCGGGAGCGCGCCGATGAGGAGGACCATGCCCACGAGGTCCATCACGGCGATGAACGCGTTCATCCGCTGGCTCTCCCACGGCGCGTCCCCGCCGAACCCGGTGGTGGTGAACATCTCGACCGAGAAGCGCAGCGCCTCGATCATCGTGACCGCGTCGCCCTCGTAAACCCGCATCCCGTAGCGGTAGACGACTGCGGTGAAGATCAGCACGAAGAGGACGAAGCCGAAGTACCCGCCGACGCGGCGCTTCCACGAGTCCATCGACCCGACGTACGCGACCCACTCACAAAAACGGGATGCGTCCGGCGTCGTCGCGGGTCCGGCGACGCCGCGGTCAAATGACGCCGCGGTCCGGCGGCGTCGCCGACGGTGCCGCGCGCGCTCGACGCCGCGCCGCGCGCGGCACGGCCGAAGTTCGATGGTTTAAGACGCGGGGGGATCCAAGTGGAAGCCATGGTGCGGGACCCGTCGCGCGAGGAGGACCCCCCGTCGGTCGACGACGTGCTGGACGCGCTGGCCGACGACGCCGCGCGCCGGATCGTGGCGGCGCTCACCGAGCCGAAGACGGCGAGCGACCTCTCCGAGGAGTGCGACATCCCCCTGTCGACGACGTACCGGAAGCTAGAGAAGCTCACCGACGCCTCCCTGCTCCGGGAGTCGACGGACATCCGCCGCGACGGACAGCACACCACGCGCTACTCCGTCTCGTTCGACGCCGTGACGGTCTCGATCGACGACGCGGACGAGGGGGGAGACGCCCCCC
This sequence comes from Halorubrum rutilum, assembly GCF_042665015.1. GTDB lineage: Archaea > Halobacteriota > Halobacteria > Halobacteriales > Haloferacaceae > Halorubrum > Halorubrum rutilum. The sequence goes on from NZ_JBHTBL010000011.1 coordinate 76,926, forward strand.
GCGAGCTCACCGTCGAGTTCTCCCGCCCGGAGCGCACGCGGGACGAACGGCTGGCCGACCTGTGGTCGGAACTGCGAGAGGAAACATGACAACGCACATCGACCTCGCCATCATCGTGGCAAAGACCGCCATCCTCGTGCTCGGTGGCAGCATCACCTACTACGCGCTCCGCGCGTACGGCAGGACGGGCGACCCCTCGCTGCGCGCGCTCGGGATCGGCTTCGGGATCGTGACCGTCGGCGCGCTGATCGGCGGCGTCTCCCACCAGGTCATCGGCGCGTCCCTGGCGGTCGGGATCGCGATCAACAGCCTGCTGACCGCGGTCGGCTTCGGCGTCATCGTCTACTCGCTGTACGTGGAGTGACGCCGTCGGCGTCGCTCTTGGGGGGCGTGGTTTCGCCCCGGGACCACCGTCGAGTCCGCGGAGGGATGTCGACGTCCGACGAACCCCGTTTTCGGTAGCCTTTTGCGGCGTTCCGCCCTCGGACCGGGTAATGAGCGACGCACGCGAGGAGCTCTCTCGCCGGATCGCCGGCGAGATAACGCTCAGCGACGACCCCGGGGCGACGCTCCGGAAGTGGCGGACCGACTTCGACGTCTCACAGACCGAGCTCGCCGACCAGCTCGACGTCTCCTCGTCGGTGATCTCCGACTACGAGAGCGGGCGACGCGAGAGCCCCGGGATCGGCGTCGTGCGCCGGATCGTCGACGGGCTCTTGGACATCGACGAGCGGCGCGGCGGCGGGCGCCTCCGCCAGTACGCCCGCGTGCTCTCGGCGGGCTTCGAGAGCGACATCGTCCACGACCTCCGCGAGTACGCCACCGCGGTGCCGGTCGGGGAGTTCTACGAGGCGATGGACGCCACGGAGGTCGTCCGCGGGGATCGCGACACCGTCAACGGCCACACCGTGATCAACTCCATCGAGGCGATCACGCGGCTCTCAAGCGAGGAGTTCTACCGGCTGTACGGCCAGTCGACCGACCGCGCGCTCGTGTTCACGGGCGTGACCCGCGGCGAGTCGCCGCTGGTCGCGCTCCGCGTCGTGAGCCCGACGCCGAACGCGGTCGTCCTCCACGGGATCGAGGCCGAGGACCTGTGGGAGCACGCCGCCGACCTCGCGCGCGTCGACCGCTTCTCGCTGGCGACGTCGACCCGCGACCTCGACGACTGCCTCGCCGACCTGCAGGCGCTCTGACCGCCGCCGGGCGCTCTGACCGCCGGCGGACGCTCTGACCGTCGTCGGTCCGCGACGAAGAAGACGACGGCGACGGGTCGTCACCGGGCGACGCGACCGAGCGGGCCGTCGGCGTCGCGGTCGAACGCCATCGTCCCCGGCAGCTCACTCACGCACGACCGACAGAAGCGATAGCCGAGCTCGTTCGCGGTGCCGCAGTCGGGGCACTCGACGACGCCGTCGTCGGCGTCGACGGGGTCGGCGCCGCCGCCGGGCGCGCCGGTTCCGGTCGCCGCGCGTCGCTCGCGGAGGCGATACCCGGAGTACGCGAGCAGCGCGTTGATCGCGATCCATCCGATCAGGATCCCGAACTGCCACTGGTCGCCGATCATGGTACCACCACCGTTCGAATCTACGCGCTTCGGAGACAAAAACGCGGTGCCGCCCTCCTTCGGAGGGAGCGGGACGGCGCGGGATCCGGCGGGGGCGACTCCGGGAGTCGGCGAGGGCGACTCCGGGAGTCGGCGAGGGCGACTCCGGGATCCGGCGGGGGCGACCCTGAGAGCCGGCGCACCCCGTGAGCCTCCGGGCCCGCCCGAACCGCGGCCCTGAAGCCGCCGGCGCCTCTCGGGCCAGGTATGACCGACGAGTACGCCGAGCGCCTCCGCGCCAACCGCCGCGAGAAGGACGAGTTCTTCGCCGACCACCCGCAGTCGCCGATCCCGCCCGAGCACCGCGACGGGTTCGACGGGCTCGACTACTTCCCGCCGGACGAGACGTACCGCGTCGAGGCGACCGTGACGGTCCACGACGACCCCGAGCCCGTCGAGATGGAGACCACGGCGAGCAACCCGGTCCGGTACCTCCGGGTCGTCACCTTCGCGTTCGAGGTCGACGGCGAGGAACACGCGCTCGCCGGCTACCGGCAGGCGGGCGAGGACGGCGAGATCTTCGTCCCCTTCCGCGACAAGACGACCGGCCAGCAGACGTACCATCGGGGCCGGTACATGGAGCTGGAGCCGGAGGGCGAGCTCGCCGACGGCGACGTCGTCACCCTCGATTTCAACCTCGCGTACAGCCCCTTCTGCGCGTACAGCGAGGCGTTCGCCTGCCCGCTCCCGCCCGAGGAGAACTGGCTGGAGATCGTCGTGCCGGCCGGCGAGCGCGCGCCCGACATCGAGTAACGGGGATCGTCGAGCGGTCGCCCGGGGTCCTCAGGCCGCCGAGTAACCGTTCGATCGGTCGGTCGGAAGGGGAAGAGAGGCCGCTCCGTTCGGCTCGCGCTACCGTTCCAGATCGACCGTGAGGTCGGTCGCGATCCACGCGTCCGTGTTGCCCTGCTCCGCGAAGACGGTTCGGTCGGGCGAGCAGCGACTCGCCGCGACGATCGGCCGTGCGTCCGCCGACTCCTCGGCGCCGCGCTCGATCCGGTCCCCAGTGCTCATTACCACCTCGTCAGGGGTACGGGAGGTTATAGGTTTCGGTCGACCTAAACCCCGCGCGCCGCGACCGCGACGCGCGGAGCCGGGCCCGCCGCGCCGCGGTCCGCCGCGCCGCGGTCGGCGGTCCGGTCCGATCGCGGCGACCCGCGCGGGGGATCGGAGCCCATTACCCGGCGGCGCCCCTCGACACTGACGATGACGGACTCGCTCTTCACGCCGCTGACGCTGCGCGACACCGAGCTTCGGAACCGCGTGATGCTGTCGCCCATGTGCCAGTACTCCGCGGACGGCGGGCTCGCGAACGACTGGCACCGGATCCACCTCGGCTCGCGCGCCGTCGGCGGGGCCGGCGCCGTGATGACCGAGGCGACCGCCGTCGAGGAGCGCGGCCGGATCACCCCGGGCTGCCTCGGGATCTGGTCCGACGAGCACGCCGAGGCGATCGAGCCGATCGTCGACTTCGTTCGGTCGCAGGGCGCGACGCCCGGGATCCAGCTGGCGCACGCCGGCCGCAAGGGGTCGCATCGGCCGCCGGCCGAGGGCGGCGACCCGATCCCGGAGGACGACCCGGCGGGGTGGGAGACGATATCGGCGAGCGACGCGCCGTACCCCGACGGCGACCGCGCGGAGACCGGCGAGCCCGCGGCGACGCGCCGGATGGACAACGGCGATATCGACGAGGTGATCGAGTCGTTCGCCGACGCCGCGGCGCGCGCCCTCGACGCCGGCTTCGAGATCGCCGAGGTCCACGCGGCCCACGGCTACCTGCTCCACCAGTTCCTCTCGCCGGTCACCAACGACCGCGACGACGAGTACGGCGGGAGCTTCGCGGACCGGACGCGGCTCGTCCGCGAGGTCGTCGCGGCCGTGCGGGACGTCTGGCCCGACGGCAAGCCGGTGTTCGTCCGGATCTCCGCGACCGACTGGCTGCCCGACCGCGACTCGTGGGACGTCGACGACTCCGTGCGACTGGCCCCGCTGCTCGCGGAGGCCGGCGCCGACCTGGTCGACGTCTCCGGCGGCGGGATCCACCCCGACCAGCAGCTCCCCGAAACCGGTCCGGGATACCAGGTGCCGTACGCCGAGGCGATCCGCGAGGGCACCGACGTGCCCGTCGCCGCGGTCGGCGGGATCACGGAGCCGACGCACGCCGACGCTCTCGTCCGGAACGGGCGGGCCGACCTCGTCGCGCTCGGCCGCGAGATGCTCCGGCACCCGTACTGGCCGCTGGAGGCGGCCCACGAGCTCGGCGCGGACGTCGAGTGGCCGGTGCAGTACCGGCGCGGTCGGTTCGACTGAGGGAGGGCGTCGGCCGGCTCGGCTAAGCGGGGGATCGCCTCGTGGACCGAGAGCGATCGCGTGACGGTATCGAGACGATGCCCCGACTGAGTGCCGCCGAGGGCGGCGGGTCGGAACGTATCAGTTGTAGCCGCGCCAGCGGCGACCGCACTCCTTGCACTTGAAGAATCGCGTCGGCGGCTCGTCGGCGGCGCCGGTCTGTTTGATCGTGTACCACGCCTCGCCGTGGCCGCACTCGTCGCAGACGACGTCGGTCGCGGTGGGCTTCCCCTCGAAGTTCGCGCCCTCCTCCGTCTCGATCACCTCGTCGCCGGTCTGTTCCGTGGTCGACTCGAAGTCGGCGGCGAGCGACTCGTCGCGCTCGGTCGTGGCGCCGCAGTCGTCGTTCTGACACACCATCTCCCCGTCGACGGAGACCATCATCGAGCCGCAGTCGTCGCAGAACTGCATATATGCGTCGCGATAGGGTGTCGAGCGGTTTAGCTTCCCTGACTGCGCTCGATCGCATATGCTGTTTATTTAAGAGTAACCGGTGACGACGATGCGGAGAACGCCCACGAAATCCCGGCTGCTTATTCGTAAATAGATGACTTCGGATCGGTGGTGAACGCCTCCAAAGCCCCGGCCGCGACGACGAAGCACGGCGACGATAGCACCGCAAGAAGCGAGTGAAACGAGCGACTGAGGAGCGCACCGAGCCGCGCGAGTCGTCGCGGCTGCCCGTTTGAGTCCCACCCCGCCCCGCACAGCACCGCGGCCTCACGCCTCCCCAGCCTCGTCGGTCGCCCTCCGCGTTGCTCCGGGCGACCGACTCCCTCGCGCGTGCGGTTCGCGCCGCGCTGCGGCGCTCACCGGCACGCGCCACCGCGTCATCAATTAAAAAGGCGCGTCGGACCCGGGTGGGGTTGCGGTCGGACCGCTCCGGGGAGCGCCCTCGTGGCCCCGCTCACCGACGGAAGCGTTTTGAGTCGGTCGTTCGTGGAAGCTGATAATGGCCGCCGAGTCCCCGCCGGACCGCGGGCGCCTCAGACGGGCCCTGCTGACCGGCGTCGCCGTCATCGTCCCCTCCGTCATCACGCTCGCGGTGCTGGGGTTCGTCTTCAACGCGATCTACGACTACCTGGACGCCTTCTCCACCGCGATCCTGCCGCTGCTGCCGCCGTCGGCGCTCCCGGTCGACCGCGAGGTCGCCATCGAGGTCGCCACGCCGGTCGTCTTCGTCGGGACGATCCTCCTCATCGGCCTCGCCGTCGAGTCGACGCGGTACGGCGAGCGCGCGGTCGACTACGCCGACTACGCCATCGAGCAGATCCCCGGCGTCGGCTCCGTCTACCAGGGGTTCCGGCAGATGAGCGACGCCATGCTGGAGTCGGACGGCGGCAACTTTCAGGAGGTGGTCCTCGTCGAGTTCCCGACCGAGGACGTCTACACCCTCGCGTTCGTCACGAGCGACACCCCGGACAGGGTCGCCGGTCCGGCCGAGGGCGGGGAGATGCGGACGCTGTTCATGCCGATGGCCCCGAACCCGGTGATGGGCGGGCACGTCCTGTTCGTCCCCGAGCGCCGGATCGTCGAGGTCGACCTGAGCGTCGAGGAGGGGATCCGGGCGCTGGTGACGAGCGGCGTCGCCCTCGAACGCGCCGCCGCCGACGCCGACGGCGTGTCGCCGTCGCAGGTTCGCGAGCCCGATCCGGAGGGCCCGATCGGCTCGTACCACTCCTCCACGTCGGACGTCGCCAAGCGGTCGGGCGGCGAGACCGACCGACCGAGCGACGCGCCGGGCGGCGACCGGGGCGGCGGTCGCGGTCCCCGCGACGGCGGTCGGAGCGGACGGAGCGACGAGCGGATCGCGCCCGACGAGCCCGGTGACGAGACGTGACCTTCGACCTCCGGGACCACACGGCCGACGTCGCGGTCGAGGCGACCGCGCCGACCCTCGCGGCGCTGTTCGAGTCGGTCGCCGACGGGCTCACCGCCGCGAGCTGTGAGGCGGTCCCGGAGACCGGCGAGCGGTTCAAGTTCACCGTGACCGCCGAGGGCCGCGAGGCGCTCCTCTTCGACTACCTCGACCGTCTTATCTACGAGCGCGACGTGCGGCTCGTCCTCCCGGCCGACCACCGGTGTGCGGTCTCGGGGCCCGACGACGAGGGCTCCGAGAGCGACGACCCGAACGACCCGGACGACACCGACGCCTGGACCGTCGAGGCGTCCGCCCGCGGCGTCCCGCTCGGCGACGTCGCGGCCCGCGAGATCAAGGCGGTCACCTACTCGGAGATGGCCCTCGACCGCCGCGACGACGGGTGGTACGCATACGTCGTGTTCGACGTCTGAACGGGGACGGAACCCCGATAGAACGGAGATCGGTGGAAACGATTTTCAGTACCGAGTTCCTTGTTACCGTATGTCACAAACGGGAGCGACGGCGACGGCGGACCGGCGCTGGCGGGCGGGCGCGCTCGGCGGCCTCGTCGCCGGCGTCGCGATGGGCGTCGTGTTACACGGGATACTGGGGCTCATGCCGACTATCGGCGCGCTCGTCGGCGTCGAGGCGGTCCTCGTCGGCTGGGCGGTCCACCTGTTCAACAGCGCCCTCTTCGGGGCCCTGTTCGCCGCGGTCTTCGACCGCGCGTTCTTCGACGACCTCCGGGCCGACGTCGGCGGCTGCCTCTCACTGGGCGTCGTCCACTCGGCGCTGCTCGGGGTGATCACGGGCGGACTGCTGCTGCCGACCGCGATCGCGCTCGAAGGGGCCACGTCGCTGCCGGTCCCCACGCTGCCGGTTCCCGGGCTCACGGCGAGCTTCGAGTTCGGCGCGGTGATCGCCGTCGCGCACCTGATCTACGGGCTCGTGCTCGGTCGCGTCTTCGCCGCGCTCACGCTCGCCGAGGGCGCGATCGGCTGGCTGCCGTTCGACCCGGTCGACCGGTAGGCGGGTCGCCGCGCTCGACGCGAGCGACCCGTGACGGCCGTCGACCCGCGTCCGCCTCTCGCAACGCCCTTGCCCCCCCGCGTCGAACGGCGGGGTATGACCACGCGCGAGTTCGACGGGATCCGGCTTGAGAAGGTGCGCGAGCACGTCTGGGAGATCCCCCGCGAGGGCGACATGAACGTTCCCGCGCGGGTTCTCGCCAGCGAGTCGCTGCTGGAGGCGATCGGCGACGACGACTCGCTCCAGCAGCTGAAGAACGCGACGCACCTCCCGGGGATCGTCGAGCCCGCGCTCTGTATGCCCGACGGCCACCAGGGGTACGGCTTCCCCGTCGGCGGCGTCGGAGCCATCGACGCCCGTATCGGTTGTATTTCGCCCGGAGCGGTCGGTTACGACGTGAATTGCGGCGTCAGAATGGTGAACACGAACCTCACCTACGACGACGTGCGCGGCCGCGAGGAGGAGCTCGTCGACGCCCTCTTCGAGGCGGTCCCCTCGGGGCTGGGCGGCGGCGGCGTGATCGGCGGCGACGCCGACGCGATCGAGGGCGCCTTAGAACGCGGCGTCGAGTGGGCCGTCGATGAGGGGTACGGGATCGAGAGCGACCTCGCGCGCTGCGAGGACGAGGGACGCCGCCCCGACGCCCGGCCGGAGTACGTCTCCCAGAAGGCGATGGACCGCGGGCGCAACCAGATGGGATCGCTCGGCTCGGGCAACCACTTCCTGGAGGTCCAGCGCGTCACGAACGTGTTCCGCGAGGACGTGGCGGAGGCGTACGGCCTGGCGGAGGACGGGATCGTCGTCCTGATCCACTGCGGGAGTCGCGGGCTCGGCCACCAGACGTGTAACGACTACCTGCGGCGGATCGAGAAGGAGCACGGCGACCTGCTCGACTCGCTGCCCGACAAGGAGCTCGCGGCCGCGCCCGCCGGCTCCGAGCTGGCCGACGAGTACTACGGGGCGATGGGCGCGTGCATCAACTTCGCGTGGGTGAACCGCCAGCTGATCACCCATCAGACCCGCGAGACGTTCGGCGAGGTGTTCGACGCCGACCCGATCGACGACCTCGGGATGGAGCTCTTGTACGACGTGGCGCACAACATCGCGAAGAAGGAGACCCACGAGGTCGGCGTCGACGCCGACGGGCTCCCCGCGGTCGGCGACGAGGCGGTCGACCGCGCGGAGCGCGAACTGTACGTCCACCGGAAGGGCGCGACGCGCGCGTTCCCCGCGGGCCACGGGGACGTGCCCGAGGCGTACCGCGGCGTCGGCCAGCCCGTGATCATCCCCGGCAGCATGGGCGCCGGGTCGTACGTCCTCCGCGGCGGCGACGAGTCGATGTCGGTCTCGTTCGGCTCGACCGCCCACGGCGCCGGCCGGCTGATGAGCCGGACGCAGGCGAAACAGGAGTTCTGGGGCGGCGACGTGCAGGACGACCTCGAAGACGGACAGCGGATCTACGTGAAGGCGCAGTCGGGCGCGACGATCGCCGAGGAGGCGCCCGGCGTCTACAAGGACATCGACGAGGTGATCCGCGTGAGCGACGAGCTGGGAATCGGCGACAAGGTGGCGCGGACGTTCCCCGTCTGTAACATCAAGGGCTGACGCGGCGACTCGACCGATCGGCGGGCCGGATCGGGCCGGTCGGTGCGGTCCGCATCGATCCGGTCGGTGCGGTCCGCATCGATCCGGTCGGTGCGGTCCGCATCGATCCGGTCCGGCCAGTCCCCCCGGGCCGTCAGAGGTGCATCCCGCCGTCGACCTCCAGTATCTCGCCGTGGACGTGCCCGTTGTCGATCAGGTAGCGGACCGCGTCGGCCACGTCGTCCGGCTCGCAGGCGTACTCGGGGAGGTGCGTGTCGACGTTCTCGTGGCCGCGGAACTCGATCGCTTCGAGGTACTCCAAGATGACGTCGTTGAGGTCGGTCTCGACGGGGCCCGGCGCGACGGCGTTGACCTGCACGCCGTCCGGGCCGAGCTCTCGGGCGAGCGCGCGAGTCAGCCCGTGGAGCCCGGCCTTGCTCGCCGCGTAGCTCGCGTCGACCGTCCCCAGCGTGCCGCCGACGCTGGAGAGGAAGACGACGTCGCCGCCGCTCTCGCGGAGGTGCGGCGCCGCCGCGCGGGTGACGCGGAACGCCCCGGAGAGGTTGGTGTCGATCACCGACTCCCACTCCGCGTCGCTCGTCTCCTCAAGGCGGTTCGGGCGCGCGATCCCGGCGTTGTTGACGACCGCGTCGAGCGACCCGAACGCCTCGACCGCCCGCTCGATCAGCCGGTCCGCGGCCGCGGGCTCGGAGACGTCGGCCCGCACCGTGACCACCTCGCCGCCCGCCTCGCGGACGCGCTCCGCCGTCTCGGCCGCGGCCTCCTCGTCCGACCGGTAGTCGACGACCACGTCGCGCTCGGCCAGCTCGACCGCGATCGCCCGTCCGATTCCGCGACTGCCGCCGGTGACCAGTATCGCCATACCCGCACGTGTAATTACTTACTAATACCACTAACGAATACACACCGGCGAATTCGCTCGGTCGCGGTCGGAGTTCCGACCCGGTCAGCGCTCCCGCTTCGCCTCGCGCCCGAGCTCCTCTTCGACGGCCTCGACCTTCCGGTCGGCGCTCGTCTCCGCGGTCCGCTTGTCGTCGATCTTCAGCACCGTCGAGACGCGGTCGCCGTCGACGGCGCCGTGGGCCGCCGCGGCCGCGGCGAACACCGTCTCGGCGTCGTCGGCCTCGATCACGGTGCCCATCGGGTTCGTCTCGTAGCTCACGTCGAACTCGTCGAGCGCGGCGACGGCCTTCGCGACCTCGCCGGCCATGCTCCCCTCGATCACCGGTGCGACGCTCAGCAGCGCGACCGTGGTCATGGGCGTGAGTGCGTCGTCCGAGCACTTAAGCGGTCGTCAGAGACGGGAGCGACCACGCGAACGAGTCACGAACGGTCGACTATACGTGAGTGATGGCGGATCGGCGGTCAATACTTCCAAAAGCCCCGACTGCTCGGCGATACACCGTTGCTACCGACGAGACTGCTAGGACCTCCGAAAGCCCCGGCCGCGAGGAGTGCGCACGCTCGCTGTGCGCCTCACTCGGTCGCTCACTTCGTTCGCGCCCTCGTTGCGGCGTCGCCGGCGACTCCGTCGCCGGCTGCCAGTGGCGCGTAGCGCCACGCTGCTTGCGTCGCCTGCGCACTCCTCGCGGTGCCCCTTTGAGTTCCGCCCGCACAGCACCGCGCCTCACGCCTCCCCAGCCTCGTCGCCGGCGGCGGAGCCGCCGGCTGCCAGAGGCGCGTCGCGCCTCGGCCGCGAGGCGGCCTCGGAGGCACGCGCCACCGCCGGGGATTGACTCGGGTCGAACCACTGGAGGGGGTCACTCCAGCGCGTCTTTGAGGAACGACAGCTGATGCCCGACCGCGGGCTCGAAGTCCTCGCCGAGCGGGGAGAAGTGGTCCGCGGGCATCGTGACGACGGTCCCGCGCGAGAGCGCCTCGCCCGCGTCGACGACCGCCTCGCTGTCGACGATCGCGTCGTCGGTCCCCGCCAGGAGGAGGGTCGGCGCGCGGATCTCGCCGAGCCGCTCGACCGGACGGTAGCTCGCGACGCGCAGCAGCGACCGCGCCGGCGTCTCGTTGCGCCACGTCGATTCCCGGTCGACCAGGTCGAGGTACTTCCGCTTCGTCCCCGGCTCCGTGATCGCCGCGAGCTCCTCGGCGCTCCCGACGATCGGGACGGTCCGACCGCGGCCGAACCGGTTCCCGATCAGGTCGCGAAGCCCGGCGGCCCCCGACCGCGCGAGGTACTTCCAGCCTCGGCGACGGGCGATCGCCCGCCCGTCGAGCATCGGGACCGCGCCGATCACGGCGTCGACGTCGGCGCGCTCGGCGGCGAGCGTGAGCACGTGCGCGGCCGACAGCGACGCGCCCCAGAGCACGAGGTCGGGGCCGACGGCGTCGACGCGGCGGACGCGGTCGATCGCGGCCGCGTAGTCGGCGCGCTGGGCGGCGGGACGGACCGCCTGCGAGTCGCCGTCGGAGGCGCCGAACTCGCGGTAGTCGAAGCAGAACGCGGCGTAGCCGGCGTCGGCGAACCGCTCCGCGACCGCCGGGTAGCCGAAGGTCCGCTCCGCGCCGAGCCCGGGGGCCATCACGATCGCCGGCGGATCGCCGGCGTCGCCGCCCGGCAGGTAGAGGGTCCCGCGGCAGGTGTCGCCGTCGACCTCGAAGGCGAGCGCGCGGGTGGCGAACCGCTCGCGGGGCGGCCGGTCGAGCCGGCGCTGCGCGCGGTTCACCGGCTTCCGTCGGGTCACGTCGAGTCCCCGGACGCCGCGGAGTCGTTGCCGTCGGCGGGGTCAACGTCGCCGTCCGCCGCGGCGGAGTCGTCGGCGTCGCCGTTCGCTTCCGCGGGCTCGTCCGCGTGCGACAGCGTCTCCAGCACGCGCGAGGAGAACTCCGTCTCCGAGATCTCGTACGCGGCCAGCGCCTCGAACCACTCCGGCTCGGCGCGCCACGTCCCGAGGACGTCGCCGGGCGCGCGGACGACCGTCGCCTCGACCCGGACGGGCTCCCACTCGTCGGCCTCGGCCTCGTCGATGAGCGCGTTGAGGGCGCGCCCGATCTCCCCGTGGTGCACCTCGCGCCCGGGGAACGCCGTCATGTACGTGAGATCCAGCGGGTCCCCCCCGTCGATCTCCTCGACGCTGATCCCGTAGCTGCGGAGCGCCGGCTCCACCTCGGCCGTCTGCTCGTCGCCGGTCATACGGGACGGTCGACCGGGCGGGATAAATCGCTACCGGCGTCGCTCGCGGGGGGAGGGAGCGGGCCGGTCCGGCGAAAGCCGCGGACGGGGAGCGGCCGCCGCGGACGGCGGCCGTAATCGGAGTTGTCAGAGGCACACGATTGTCCCGCGCGGCCGGTCTGTCGTACTCCGTGAAATCATATAAACGCTCGGGAGGCAGCGTTTCGGGTTCGCTGCTCCGGGACTCGCCGAGCCGACGCGATCGGGACGGCCCCCCGACGCGGCCGGGACGGTCCCCGATCCGACGCGATCGGAACGGGCGTCGACCCGACGCGGTCGCCGACCGGACATCCTTTATTGCCGTCGCGAAACAGGATCGGATATGATCCGGGGCGTGTCGTCGGCGCTGTCGCGGTCTCCCGACGCCCTCGGCGTCCTCGTCGTCGGCGGCCTCCTGACCCTCCTGACGTGGGTCGTCACGCCCGCGTGGGTCGCGGGCGCCCTGCTGTTCCCCCCGCTGGCCGTCCTCGCGCCGCTCGCGCTCGCGCCGGCCTTCGTCGCCCGCGGGTACTTCGCCCGGGTCGTCGCCGCCGGGGGCGCGGCCGGGAACCGCGACGGCGCGCCCCCGTTCGTCGGGTGGAACGAGCTCTACCGACACGGGCTCAAGTCGGCCCTGCTGAGCGCGCTGCTGCTCGCGCCGCTGGCGCTGTTCGTCGCGGCCGCCGCGCTCGCCGGGTTCGTCGCCGAAGCGGGGCTCGTCGACCTCGGGCCGGCGCTCGACCTCGCGGAGCGCGCGCTCGGCCCGGCCGGAGCCCCCGCCGTCGCCGTCGCCGGCGGCGGGTCCCTGGCGGTCGCCGCCGCGGCGTACCTCCTCGCGTTCGCGTACGTCAGGCCGGCCGCGCTGGCCGCGTTCGCCGCGTCCGGGCGGCTCCGCGACGGTCTCCGTCCGGGGCGGGTCGCCGCCGTCGCCGGGTCGGGCGAGTACGCGACGGCGTGGGCCGTCGCGGTCGCGGCGCTCGGCGCGGGGTACGCGCTCGCCGCGCCGTTCGTCCCGCTCGCGGTCGGCGTCGCGTTCGTCTTCGCCGCGCGGGTCGTCGCGCACGCCCTCTACGGCCGCGGCGCCGCGGGAGCGATCGGGTTCGGCGCCGCGGAGCCGGTCGAGACGGCCGCCCCTTCGGCGTCGTCCGCACCGGTCGTCGAACGCGCTCCGGACCGCCTCGACGGCGGGTTCCGCCGGGCGATGTCCGAGGCGCCGGCGTCGGTACAGACCGGCCGGACGGTCCCGTTCGGGGACGACCGAGCGCCGCCGAGCGACGCGGGCGGCGTCGGGGACGCCGACGGCTTCGAGTGGAACGTCGAGGTCGACGGCGAGGAGCGCGGCCCCTCGACCGGCGGCGACGGTGAGAGGCGGCGACCGCCGGTCGACGGCGGCTTCGAGTGGGGCGCCGGCGTCGGCCCGGAAGACAAGAGTTGATACGAGCGGCGGCGAACGGTCGCGTATGCGCATCTCCGACCGGGGCTACGGCGAGGAGGGCCGGGAGCGGCTCACGCTCGTCCCCGAGAACGTCGACGACCTCTGGCACCTCGCGCACGTCCTCGAACCGGGGGACCTCGTCGAGGGCGACACCACCCGCCGGATCCAGCGGAACGATGACCAGATGCGGGACACCGGCGGCCAGCGCGAGCACCTGTTCGTCACGCTGGAGGTCGACGACGTGGAGTTCGCCCGGTTCGCCAACCGGCTCCGCGTCTCCGGCGTGATCGTCGCCTGCTCCCGCGAGGACCAGCTCAACGCCCACCACACGCTCAACGTCGAGGCGCACGACGAGATAACCGTCGAGAAGCACTTCAAGCCGGACCAGACGGAGCGGTTGGAGGAGGCGACGGAGGCCGCCGAGAACCCCGACGTCGCCATCGCGACCGTCGAGGAGGGGGCCGCCTACGTCCACACGGTCCAGCAGTACGGCACCGAGGAGTACGCCTCGTTCACGAAGCCGACCGGGAAGGGGGAGTACTCGCGGCCCCGCGAGGAGCTGTTCGCGGAGCTCGGCGAGGCGCTCGCGCACCTCGACGCCGACGCCGTCATCCTCGCCGGGCCGGGGTTCACGAAGCAGGACGCGCGCGACTACGTCGAGGAGGAGTACCGCGACCTCCCCGACCGGATCACCACCGTCGACACCTCGGCCGCGGGCGACCGCGGGGTCCACGAGGTCCTGAAGCGCGGCGCGGTCGACGAGGTGCAGAAGGAGACGCGGATCTCGAAGGAGGCGAGCCTCATCGACGAGCTCACCGAGAACATCGCGCAGGGGGCGAAGGCGACGTACGGCCCCGAGGACGTGGCCGAGGCCGCCGAGTTCGGCGCGATCGAAACGCTCCTCGTGGTCGACGAGCGACTCCGGCAGGAGCGACAGAACGAGGGCGACTGGCCGATCGACGTCAACGAGGTGATCGAGTCGGTCGAGCAGCAGGGCGGCGACGTGGTCGTCTTCTCCTCGGAGTTCGCCCCCGGCGAGCAGCTCTCGAACCTCGGCGGGATCGCCGCGATCCTGCGATATCGGCTGGAGTGAGCGTCGAGAGCGACGCAACGCCTGTTTATATATGATGTGCGGTGGCGCGTGCCGTGAGCGGCCCGTAGGGCCGCGAACCGCCCGCGCGAGGGACGCGGCGACCGAAGGGAGCCGCGAGGCTGGGGAGGAGTGAGGTGCCGTGCGGAGCGGTGCGGGGCGGTGCTGGGCGGGACTCAAAGGGCAGCCGTGAGGCGTGCGGAGGCGTTCACGAGAGCTCCGCTCTCGTGAGCCAATCAGAACGCTTCGCGTTCTGATGACGACGCGAGCACCGCAGGAACGAGCAACGCGAGTGACGAGGAGCGCAGCGAGCGTGCGCACGCCTCACGGCTGGGGCTTTGGAGGTGTTCACCGTCAACTCATTGTCGGTTATTTGTAAATGAGCACTCGGAGCGGCCTCGCAGTCACCGAAGCGACATCCCCGTCAGTTCACTCTCCAGTAAGCGCCTCGCTCGCGGGCGCGAGCTCGATCGTCTGACCCCGTCCCCTCTCGCTCGCCCGCTTATATAGCATATGCGCGGCGGCCACGGTCTCGATTCCGGTCCCGCCGGAGTCGAAGACCGTGATTTCCTCCTCGCTCGTCCGGCCCGGATGCTCGCCGGCGACGACCTCACCCAAATCTGCCGCGACGTGGTCCTCGTCGACGAGCCCGGCCTCGACCGCGGCGAGGAACGACCCCGCGTCCTGCGCCGCCCGCTCGCGGATGTCGGGGACGTACGTCGCCCGGGCGACCAGCTCGGGCGGGAGCTCGTTCTTCTCCGGGTGGTACTGCCCCATCGCCGTGACGTGCGTCCCGGGCTCGACGTCGGCGTCGTCGATCACGGGGCCGCTCGCGTTCGTCGCCGTGATCACCACGTCGGCGCCGGCGACCGCCGCGCTCGCGCTGTCGACCGCCGAGACCGCGGCGTCGATCCGGTCGGCGAACTCCTCGGCGAACGCCTCGCGGTGCTCGGCGGTCGGCGAGAACACCCGGACCGACTCGAACTCCCGGACGGTCGCGGTCGTCGCGAGCTGGCCGCGGGCCTGCGCGCCGCTCCCGATCACGGCGACCTCCGTCGCGTCGTCGCGGGCGAGCGCGTCGACCGCGGTCGCCCCCGCGGCCCCCGTCTTGAACGGGTTCATCGAGGCGCCGTCGAGCACCGCGAGCGGCTCGCCTGACTCCGCGTCGAACAGCGGCGTCACGAACCACGCGTCGCCGGCGCCGAAGCCCGCGGAGTAGGTGTAGCCGCCCATCGCGCCCGTCTCCGGCAGCAGCGCGGCGTAGGTCGTCAGCATCCCCGGCGGGTCGCGGTTGAGCAGCTTCGTCCGCGGCTCCGCGGGCGCGCCCTCGCCGACCTGGCGGTACGCGTCGCGGACGGCGGCGACGTACTCCGCCGGCTCGGCGAGGTCGTCGACGTCGGCGCTCGTGAGGAACAGCGTCTCTGTCATACCGGTCCCCTCGGGTGCGGGGGACTAAACCGTACAGGGAACCGGAACGCGAGGCGGCGTCGCCGGCCCGGCGGTCGAGCGCGCCGGGGACCGGTCGCTATCGAGCGCGCTCGTCGACACGCGGCCCCGAGCCCGTCAGTCGGACCCGCCGGCCCCGGACCGGCCGGTCCGCGATCCCTCGACCGCGCGGTCGAGCGAGTCGCCGACGGAGCCGGCCGCGGACCGGTCGACGCCGCCGCGAACGTCCTCGACTGGGTTCCGGACGAACATCGCGTGGACCATGACGCCCCCCGCGACGAGCGCGCCCCCGGGAAGCGCGGCCGTCAACGACAGCCCGACCAGGTTGAGGAAGGCGGTCACACCGATCAACGCGGCCGGAATGAGCCCGAGAACGTAGTCGTAGTACCCAGTCATGCTCCGATTGACACTACTACGGAATCACTATTAAATTTTTCTCAGGGTTCCCCGTGACACCTCACGTGATCACTTCAAACGTTCTCATAAGTTATGCAGACGTATTCCTCGCGAAGCGGCGACAGAGAGGTGGGGACTACACTCGGGTTGAGCCGGGGCCGACCCGAGGGATAGCGTTCGGGACCGACGCGGGGAATGGAGTTCGAGAGCGACGCGAGAATTGAAGTCCGAAAGCGACGCAGCGGGCCGATCCGAAACCCGCGCGGTCGACGGTCGAAGCCGCCGATCCCGGCGGTCTACCGGAGGCGGAAGTACAGCGCGCGCCAGCCGCCGAGGAACACCGATCCCGCCACGAGCATGACGACGGCGAAGCTCAGCTCGGCGCCGCCCCGGAAGACGAACGCGCGGAGCGCCAGCCCGAGGACGGCGGCCGGGATCCACGACCGGACCGCGAGCGGCACCGACGACTTCGCCGTCTCCGCGGCGCCGGCGGAGTACGCGCCGACGACCGGCGCGACCAGGCCCCAGGCGATCAGGAACGGCGCGTAGACGCCGGGCAGGTATAACGGGTTCGCCGCGAGGAACTCGACCGAGGTGTGGTTCAACGTTCCGAGAGTCAGCATGACGATCAGCGCGAGCAGGTCGCCGATCACGAACGGGGCGGCGGCGCGGTCGAGGCGGTTCGAGAGGAACGACGAGTCGGCCATGTCGACCAGTCCGAGACGCCCCTACTTTGTACGCACGGATTCGGTCGGGCGGAGCGGTCTCGCCCGACGGCGACGCGTCGGCGACCCCGACGAGGCCCTCACTCGTACAGCGGGTTCGCCTCGCAGAGCTCGACGACGCGCTCGCCGACCTCGTAGATGACGTCGTCGCTGTCGACGTTGTCGACGACGCGGTAGATGAGGTCGCCGACCTCCTCGATCGCCGCCTCGTCGAACCCGCGGGTCGTGAGGCCGGCCGTGCCGGCGCGGATCCCCGAGGGGTTGAACGGCGAGCGCGTCTCGCCGGGGACGGTGTTCCCGTTGAGCACGACGTTCGCGGCCGCGAGCGCGTCCTCGGCGTCGCCGCCCGGCAGGTCGGGGTGCGAGTCGCGGAGGTCGACCAGCACGAGGTGGTTGTCCGTGCCGCCGGAGACGAGAGAGAGGCCGTGCCCCCGAAGCGTCTCGGCGAGGACCTCGGCGTTGTCGACCACGCGGCGCGCGTAGTCCTCGAACTCGGGTTCGAGCGCCTCCTTGAACCCGACCGCCTTGCCGGCGACGTTGTGCATCAGGGGGCCGCCCTGCCCGCCGGGGAAGACGGCCTTGTCGATGTCGTCGGCGTGCTCCGCGTCGCACATCACGATCCCGCCGCGGCCGGCCCGGATCGTCTTGTGGGTCGAGCCGGTAACGAAGTCGGCGACGCCGACCGGCGAGGGGTGGACGCCGGCGGCGACGAGCCCGGTGATGTGGGCGATGTCGGCGAGGTGGTAGGCGTCGACCGCGTCCGCGGCCGCCTGGATCTCCTCCCAGTCGACGGTCCGGGGGTACGCGGAGTAGCCGGAGACGACGATGTCCGGCTCGAACTCCTCGGCCGTCTCCCGGAGGCCCTCGTAGTCGATGTACCCCGTCTCGGGGTCGACCTCGTACTGCTCGACCTCGTACATCTGGCCGGTGAAGTTCGCGGGGTGGCCGTGTGAGAGGTGGCCGCCGTGGCTCAGCTCCAGCGAGAGGATCTTGTCGCCGGGGTCGAGCGTCGCGTAGTACACCGCCTGGTTCGCCTGCGTCCCCGAGTGCGGCTGGACGTTGACGTGGTCGGCGCCCCACAGCTCCTTCGCGCGCTCGATCGCGAGCTCCTCGACCTCGTCGGCGTACTCGCAGCCGGCGTAGTACCGGGCGCCCGGGTACCCCTCTGCGTACTTGTTCGTGAGGACGCTCCCCTGCGCCTCCAGTACCGCCTCGCTGACGTGGTTCTCGCTGGCGATCATCGCGAGCGTCTGCTCCTGTCTGTCGCGCTCGCCGGCCAGCGCGTCGGCGACCGCCGGATCGACCTCCCGGACGTGCTCGTTGTCCATGTACGAACGCGGGTGCGATCGCGCATTAATCCTTCCGTCGCGGCGTCGCCCTCGCCGCGCTCGGGGGGTCCCCTCCCCCGCCGCGCGCCGTCTCCGCTCTCGCCGCGCGCCGCCCGGTTCCCGACCTCCGACCCACCCCTCCCGCCGATATCAGCCCTAATCCGCGAATCCGCCGTTTTCGGGCGGCTCAGAGGCTGAAAGCCCGTTGTTCACTCTTCGAATCCCGTTAATATTAAATAGACATCTGGCTTTTATCCGGAGAGATAAATATGGTATCGAATTTACTGGAGACGGACGTCGAGAACGTCCTCGATACGGCCTTCGCCGGCGCCGACGAGGAGCTCCTCGTTGTCGACCCGTCCGCGGAGACGATCGTATCGCTCGTCGAGGCCGCGACCGGCCGCGACGACCTACCGACCCTGTCGATGCTGGCGGACGAACGCACGCTGAAGGACGTGACCGACGACTTCCTCGTCGCGTCGAAGGCGGCCGACCTCGTCGCCGACGGCTCGCTCGGCCTCCGCGTGCTCTCGGCCGACGTCGACAACGCGCTGTTCGTCTCGCCCTCGCGGGTGGTCGTCCTCGTGAGCGCGGGCGAGCACGTCGCCGCGCTCTCGACCGAGGACGGCGACTTCGTCGACGAGGTGTTCGCGACGCACCGCGACGCCTTCGAGGCCGCCGAGGAGTACGGGCTCCGGACCCCGGCGCTCGGCCGCGTCCGGGAGACGATGGCGGCCGAGATCGGCGAGGACGCCCGCGACGACTTCGACGCCGTGCTCGCGTCGATGGAGTCGGCGGACGCCGCGCTCGACGAGGTGACCGTCGCGCTGCTCGTCGCCGCGAAGAACGACGTGCTCCTCTACGACATCTCGAAGTGGGGCGAGGACGTCGGGATCGCCTCGAAGGCGACGTTCTCTCGGACGAAGACCCGGCTGGAGGACCAGGGGGTCATCGACACCGAGAAGGTCCCGATCGACGTCGGTCGCCCGCGGCTCCGGCTCAAGCTCGGCGACGAGCGCCTCCACGGCGTCGACGCCGACGAGCTCGCCGCGGTCGCGAGCGACCTGCTGGCGTAGAGGACCTCGATTTCCGCCGACGCCGCGACCCGCGCCTTTTTTTCGCTGCTTCGCGTCGGACGGGGCATGGACATCGCACTTGTCGGCGACGGCCCCGCGGTCGACGCCGTCGGGGCCGCGCTCGGCGACGTCGACGTGAACGTGATGCCGGTCGAGCCGGGGCTGCTGGACGGCTTCGACCTCGCCGTCGTCGCCGACACCGCCGGCTCGTCCGCGTTCGCGGCCGCGAACGACGCCCTCGACCGCTGGGTCGCGATCGAGGTCGGCGGGCTCGGCGGGGTCCCCCTCGACGGCGTCGACGCCGCCGTCACCGTCTTCGACGAGGCCTGCTACGACTGCCTCCGCGCTCGGGTCGCGAGCGGCGGGGCGGAGCCGGCGGACGCCGCGCAGGGCCGCCGGTCGGCCGTGCGCTACGCGGGCGCGCTCGCCGGGCGCCGCGTCATCCGGCTCCTCGCCGGCGACCGGGTCGCCGACGCGGTCGTCGAGGTGCCCGGCGCGGAGCGGACCCTCCTCCCGGTTCCCGGCTGCGACTGCGGCGACGACCCCGGCGACGCGCTCCCGCGGGACGGCGCGGACCGCGCGCTCGACGAGTCGATCGACCGCGCGGAGCGGGCGGTCGACCCCCGGATCGGGGCGCTCTCCGAGGTCGGCGAGCGGGAGTCGTTCCCGGTGCCGTACTACGTCGCGCGCGTCGCGGACACGACCCCCTTCTCCGACGCCCGGGCCGCCGAGTTCGGCGGCGGCGTCGCCGCCGGCTGGGACGCGGCGTTCATGAAGGCGCTCGGCGAGGGGTTAGAGCGGTACGCGGCGGGCGTCTACCGCGAGGCGTCGTTCACGCGCGCGCCGGCCGCGAACGTCGCGAACCCGGTGACGCCCGACGCGTTCGTGCGCCCCGACGACCGCGAGGCGTACGACCGCGACGACCGGCTCGCGTGGGTGACTGGCGAGTCCCTCGGGACCGGCGAGCCCGCGAGCCTCCCGGCGGAGTTCGTCCACTTCCCGCCGCCGGAGCGCCGGTACCGCCCCGCGATCACGACCGGGCTCGGACTCGGGAACTCCGGGCCGGAGGCCGCGCTGTCGGGGCTGTACGAGGCGATAGAGCGCGACGCGACGATGATCAGCTGGTACTCGACGACGGAGCCGCTCGGACTGGCGGTCGACGACCCGACGTTCGCCGAGCTGGAGAAGCGCGCGCGGGCCGAGTCGCTCTCCGTGACGCCGCTGCTCGTGACGACCGACGTCGACGTGCCCGTCGTCGCGGTCGGCGTTCACCGCGACGGGGACTGGCCGCGGTTCGCGGCGGGGTCGGGCGCCGACCTCGACCCGGTCGCCGCGGCCCGGAGCGCGCTCGCGGAGGCGCTCCAGAACTGGACGGAGCTCCGGTCGATGGGGCCGGAGGCGGCCGCGGAGGAGGGCGCCGCGATCGGCCATCACGCCGACTTCCCCGACGAGACGCGGGCGTTCTTCGACCCGGACGCGAGCGTCGCCGCCGACGCCCTCGGCGAGCCGGACCGCTCCGGGATCGACGAGCTGGAGGCCGTCGTCGACCGCGTCGAGACCGTCGGGTTGGAGCCGTTCGTCGCCCGCGTCACGACCCGCGACCTCGCCGGGATGGGGTTCGAGGCGGTCCGCGTGCTGGTGCCGGGCGCGCAGCCCCTCTTCACCGCCGACGCCTTCTTCGGCGACCGCGCCCGCGACGTGCCGCGGTCGATGGGGTTCGAGCCCGAGCTGGAGAAAGAGTACCACCCGTTCCCGTAGCCGACTCACCCCCTACCCGTCCCGTTTAAGTCGCTCCCGGCCGCCGGCTCTCCTATGGACGTCGTACCCGACGCGGACGTCGAGGCGGTCGAGGCGGTCGACGACGTGTTCCTCACCCAGGGCGCGGTCGGCGAGGACACCAGCGTGCAGCGCTTCGTCATCGAGCCGGGCGCGACGGTGCCCGAGCACGACCACCCCCACGAACAGGTCGGCGCGGTCACCGAGGGCGCGCTTACCTTCGTCGTCGACGGCGAGGAACTGGTCGTCGAGGCCGGCGACACGTACGCCATCCCGGGCGGCGAGCCGCACGCCGCGCGCAACGACGGCGACGAGACGGTCGTGGGGTACGACATCTTCTCGCCGCCGCGCGCGAACCCGGACTGGCAGGAGTAAGTAACGAGGCGGCCATTTATTAACAGACGGCGGTGCGGTGGCGCGTGCCGGTGAGCGGCCGAGAGGCCGCGAACCGCACGCGCGAGGGACGCGGCGAACGCGAGCGGCGAAGCCGCGAGTCGTGAGCCGCGAGGCTGGGGAGGTGTGAGGCGCTGTGCAGTTGCGGTGCGGGGCGGGACTCAAAGGGGCAGCCGCGAGGGCGACGCACGGCGCAGTAAGCACTGCAGGGAGCGAGCGCAGCGAGCGACCGAAGCGCGCAGCAAGCCGCGCGAGCCGTCGCGGCTGGGGCTTTGGAGGTGTTCACAGTCGATCCGTCGTCAACTGTTTGTAAACGAGCGGTCACCGATTCGGCATTCCCCGCTATTCCCGGATCGACCAAATTGTGGTGAGCGCAGTCGGGGGCAACGCCCGCCACTGTCGCGCCCCCTTTACCGGTCGCTCTCGTAGCGGACGAAACGCAATGGCACGCGCGAGCGCCGGGGCCCGGCTCCACTTCGGCTTCTGTAACCTCAGCCTCTCGCACGAGCGACTGTACGGCGCCCTCGGCCTCGGGCTCGCGGAGCCGCGGGTCGTCGTCGACGCCGAGCCGGCCGAGTCGGTGACGGTCAAAACGGTCGATGGGGACGACCCCGCGGCCGGTTCCACGGACTCAGATCCTACCAACGCAGTCATCGCCGCCGACGTCCGCGACTACGCCCGCACCGCCGTCGACCTACTCGGCGTCGACGGCGCGCGCGTCACCGTCCGCGAGTCGCTCCCGCGTCACGCCGGCCTCGGGAGCGGGACCCAATTGGCCGCGGCGACCCTGGCCGCGATCGCGGTCGCTCACGGGAAGGAACCGAAGGTCCGCGAGCGCGCGCCGGCGCTCGGCCGCGGCGGGCGCTCCGGCGTCGGCGTCGCGACCTTCGAGGCGGGCGGGTTCGTCCTCGACGCCGGCCACCCGACCGCCCGGTTCACGACCGACCGCCCCGCGGACGGCGAGTGGACCGTCCCGCCGGTGGCGGCCCGCCACGACGTGCCCGACGACTGGCGGTTCCTGCTCGTGCGTCCCGACGTCGCCCCAGGCCGAAGCGGCGACGCCGAGGACGACGCGATGCGGACCGCGGTCGAGCGCGCGGACCCCGGGCTCGCCGACCGGATCGGCGGGATCGTCACCCGGCGGGTGCTCCCCGCGGTGGCGACCGGGAACGCCGAGCGGTTCGGCGCCGCGGTCGCGGAGATCGGCCGACTCAACGGCGCCTGGTACGCCGACGAGCAGGGCGGCGTCTACCGCCCGCCGGTCGGCGACGTGGTGGCGTCGCTGTCGGCGTCGGCGTCGGTGTTCGGCGCGGGCCAGTCCTCGTGGGGCCCGACCGTGTACGGCGTCACGGACGCCGCGAACGCCGACGCCGCGGCGGCCGCGGGCGAGCGCGCGCTGGCGGAGGCGGGCGTGGCCGGGTCGGTCGCGGTCGTCCGCGCGGCCGACGGCGGCGCGCGGCTGAATGGGTAGGGAGGTCGTCGCCCGCCTCGCACTCCTCCCTCGTCGACCGCGTCTCCCCACGAGCAACAACACTAAGCGGGGCGGCGACCCCGTACGGGACATGACGAGCGTTCCGTTCGGCGTCGCCCGCCTCGACTCGATCCTCGGCGGCGGGGCGCCGCCGGGCAACGTCGTGCTGCTCGCCGGCGAGTCCGGGGCCGGCGCGCGCGAGTTCTGCTACACCAGCGCGGCGATGAACGCGCTCGGACGCGCCGACGCGGAGCTGTTCGACCTCTACTACGGCGACCTCCCGGCCGGCGCCGAGCTCCCCCGCGAGGTCCACTACCTCTCGTTCACCGCCGACACCGACGCGCTCACCCGCGAGATGGGGTACACGATGGCCGACGAGATCGTCGACGCCGCGATCGGCGAGATCGCCTTCCGGGACCTCTCGCCGGAGTACTTCCAGCTGAGCCCGATCCCCCGCGACTGGTACGAGGACGAGACGGCGTCGATCACCGAGCTCGGGGACCGCGGCGAGTACGAGGACGTGCTCACGGCGTTCGGCGACTACCTCTCGGCGAACGCCGACGGCAGCCTCGTCTGTATCGACTCCGTCACCGACCTCGTCTCGATGGTCGACGAGGACACGGAGTGGAGCGACGTGGCGATGGTGATGAAGGGGCTGAAGAAGGCCGCCTACGAGTGGGGCGGGCTCATCCTCGTGCTGGTGAACACCGACTCGATCTCCGACCGCGAGTTCGGCGCCCTGATGGACGCCGCGGGCGGCACCCTCCAGTTCACGTGGGAGAGCGGCGGCTCGCAGCGCGCTCGGACGATGTTCGTCCGCGAGTTCCGCGGCGTCCTGTCCCGGCTGGAGGCCGAGAACATCGTCCGGTTCGAGACCGAGATCCACGAGGGCGGCTTCGACATCAGCGACGTGCGGAAGATCCGGTGACGAGGCCTCGACGCGGCGATCGGCGGGACGGCTCCCGACGGGGTTGCGGCTCCCGACGGGATCGCGGCCCCGACGGAGTCTCGGCTCCTGACCGGACCGCGCGCCCGACCGGCTCCGACGCCGAGTATCGATCCGGAGAACGACGCGACAGATTACTTAAGTCTCCCCCCTAAATCAGTCGTAGATGACGGAGGCCACCCGATGAGCGACCTCGATCCGACCGACGGGACGGTCGACGCCGCGGTCGAGGCCGCCGCCGACGAGGCCGGCGTGAGCCGCGAGGAGCTCCTGAAGCGCGCGATCGTCGCGCTCGCGGACGCAGAGGGGGTCGACGTGGCCGACGCCGAGGCGGTGGCGGCGCTCGAGTCCCGGCTGGATGCCCTCGACGCCGAGGTCGACGAGAAGGTCGGGGACCTCCGGGAGCGGTTCGTCGAGCTCTACCGCGAGCTGGAGGCGACGGCGCCGGCCGACCACGCGCACCCCGAGACGGCCGAGCGGCTGGACGCGCTCGCGGCCGACCTCGACGGGATCGCCGAGCGGCTCGACGAGGTCGAGGCGGACGCGGCGGCGCGGTCGACCGCGGACGACGCGGTCGAGGAGCGCGTCGACGAGCTCGACGACCGGCTCGCGAGCGTCGAGGCGCGCGTGGACGACCTCGCCGAGCTGGAGGCGCGCGTCGACGAGCTCGACGCGGAGGAGCTCGACGACAAGCTCTCGCGCGTCGCGAGCGCGGTCGTCCGGGTCCGACGGCGGCTGGAGGCGGCCGAGCGCGACCGCGCCGACCGCGAGCGGCTCGACGCGCTGTCGGCGACCGCGAACCGGAACGGGGTCCGGAAGGCGGCCTGCACCGACTGCGGCGAGACCGTCGACGTCGGGCTGTTGACGGAGCCGGAGTGCCCCCACTGCGGCCGGGAGTTCGCCGAGCTGGAGCCGAACCCCGGCTTCCTCGGCACCTCGCGGCTCGTCGCCGCGGAGCAGCCCGCCCTCGACGGCGACGTCGACGACGAGACGGGCGACGTGAGCACCCGAGACCCCGGAGGCGACCGATGAGCGACGATGGAGACGGACCGCGGGACGACGCCGACGGGGACGGCGAGGACGACCCGTTCGACGCCCTCGGTGACCCCTCCGAGGGCGACGACCGCGCGGGGATCGACGAGCCCGCGGAGATCGACGACCCCTTCGCCGAACTCGGTGCGGGGGTCGACGCCGACGGCTCCGACGACTTCGGGGGGGCCGGATCCGACGATTCCGACTTCGACGGCTTCGGTCCGGACGACCGCGACGCCGCCGACTCCGACCGCGACGCGGCCGGTCTCGGATCCGGTCCGTCCGCCGTCGGAAACCCTCTCGACCCGGACGACTCGGGCGACTCGGACCCCTTCGACGAGCTCGGCCCCGCCGACTCGGGCGACCTCGACGACGCGTTCGAGCGGATGGACGTCGGCGGCGCGGCCGAGGAGGACGTCTGGGAGTCCCTCGACTCGGACGCCGGGGTCGCCGACGCGCCCGGCGAGGCAGTGTCCGCGCCCGGCGAGGGCGACGCCGAGCACGTCGTCTCGAAGCGGACGTACTGCCAGCAGTGCCCGCACTTCACCCCGCCGCCGGAGGTCGCGTGTAACAACGAGGGGACGAGCATCGTCGAGGCGGTCGGTTTCGACGAGTTCCGGGTGCGGAACTGCCCGATGATCTCCGAGGAGGACCCGACGTTCGACGCCGATGGATAAACTTATACCAGTTACGCTTTCTCAGAGCGATCCCGGCGGCGGTTTCTGAACAGCCTCAAGCGTGCCGGACCCGAACCGGCGCCCACGGTGGGAATCGTCGACGAAACGCGGCGGCGCGGGGTCGAGCTCGGTCCGGGAGCGCTCACCGGCGCGATAGGGGATTCGATTACGGTCGTTCCCCTCGTCGTCGCGCTGGCGCTGCTGACCGGCGCGTCGCTGCCGCACGCGCTCGCCGGCTTCGGGGTCTTTCAGGTCGTCTGGGGGGTCCGGTACGGGCTCCCGGTGTCCGTCGAGCCGATGAAGGCGCTGGCGGCGCTCGCGATCGCCGGCGCGCTGACGTACGCCGAGCTCGCGCTGGCCGGGCTGATCCTCGGGGGCCTCCTCCTCGCGGTCGGGCTCACGGGGACGCTCGCCCGGGCGGAGCGCTGGATCGGCGAGCCGGTGATCCGCGGGGTGCAGTTCGCGGTCGGGCTGATCCTCCTCCAAACCGGCGTCGACCTCGCGCTCGGCGACCCGGTCCTCGCGGCCGTCGGCGTCGCGATCGCCGCCCTCGCGGCCCTCGCCGGGCACCCGAAGGCGAGCGCGCTCGCGGTGGCGGTCGCGGGCGTCGCGGTCGCCCTCGCCACCGCCGGGATCCCCGCGCCGCAGTGGCCCGGGGCGCCCCCGACGCCGTCGCTCTCGGCGTTCTCGGCGGCGCTCACTCGACGGACGGCCGACGGCGTGGTCGCGCAGTTCGCGATGACGATCGGCAACGCCGCGCTCGCGACCTCGCTCCTCTTCGCCGACCTGTTCGACGCCGACGTGACGCCGGACGAGCTCTCGGCGAGCATGGGCGCGACGAACCTGCTCGCGGTGCCGCTCGGCGGGATCCCGATGTGTCACGGCTGCGACGGCGTCGCCGGCAAGCACGCGTTCGGCGCGCGCACCGGCGGCGCGAACGTCGTCCTCGGCGCCGGCTACCTCCTCGCCGTCCCGTTCGCCACGCCGGCCCTCCTCGGCGCGTTCCCGGTGGCGATGCTCGGCGCGCTGCTCGCGATCGTCGCCGTCTCGCTCGCGCGCAACGCGGTCGACTCGGAGAACGTCGCGCTCTCGGTCGCCATCGGCCTCGTCGCGCTGGCGACGAACCTCGGCGTCGCGTTCCTGCTCGGAATCGTCGCGCACCTCGCGTGGGAACGGGTCGGAAGGACCGACGACGGTTTATAAATCGAGGGTGCTGTAGCGACGCCACCGGAACGAAGGGAAGGACCGTTAGCGACTGAGCGAGGAGCGCGGCGAGCCGTGCGGGTCCTCAAGGCAGAGGCTTCGGAGGCGTTCGCCGTCTCTCCGCGGTCAACGACGTACACCTAGGCGGCCGGAACCGCGGACGCCTCCCCTGCGGTCACCTCCCGGCGACGCTCTATGTACGGAGTGTAAAAAAGCGGGCACCCCGTCAGTCGTCGTCGCTTCCCACGATCCCCTCCGCGACGGCCATGTCGTCGACGGTCGGGTCGTCCTCGGAGGTCCGGAGGACGAACCGCTTGCGGATCAGGTCGGCGGCGTAGACGGCCGTCCCGGTGATGATCAGCGTGTCGCCCGGCAGTCGCGCCCAGAACAGCGTCTGGACGAGGTCGCGCTCGTAGAACGCGAGGCTCCGGGCGGCGGCGTACCCGTCGGTGAACGCGACCTCCAGCTGGAGGAACCCGACCGGGAGCACGGAGACGAACACCATCAGCGCGAGCCCGACGTTCCAGCACCAGAACGACGCCCGGAGCCACGAGCCGTCCCAGCGCTCGGGGTCGATCGACAGCTGGAGCATGTACGCCACCATCCCGAGCGCGAGGAAGCCGAACGCGCCAAACATCGCGGCGTGGGCGTGGCCGACGGTGAGGTAGGTGCCGTGCTCGTAGTAGTTGATCAGCGGGAGGTTGATGAAGAAGCCGAGCACCCCGGCGCCGACGAAGTTCCACACCCCGCTGGCGACGATGAACATGAACGGGAGCGTGTACGGGAACCCCCCGGCCTCCGTCATCGCCCGGTACTGCCCGATCGCCTCGTAGAGGATGAAGACCAGCGGGAGCAGCTCCAGCGTCGAGAAGACGCTCCCGATCGGCACCCAGTAGTCTGGCATCCCGATCCACCAGTAGTGGTGCGAGACGCCGATGACGCCGGTCCCCATCACCAGCAGCGCCTGGAGCATGACCGCCTTCTCGGCGCTGCGCCGGGTGAGGAGGTTCATCGAGACCAGGGTGAGCCCGATGATCGCGACGATGAAGAACTCGAAGGCGCCCTCGACCCACATGTGGACGACCCACCACCGCCAGAACTCCGTGACGGCGATGTTCGTCGACGGCGTGAACAGGAAGCCGGCGACGAACAGCAGGGTGATCGAGCCGCCCGCGTAGAGGATCATGTGCGCGAGCCCGTAGATCGGCTCGCGGTCGAGCAGCGGCTTGAGCCCGCGGATCGCGAGGATCGCCCACAGGACGAACCCCACCAGCAGGCCGGCCTGCCACACCTTCCCGACTTCGAGGTACTCCAACCCCTCGTTGCCGAGGAGCCACCAGAGCTCGCCGGGGAGGTAGCCGTTGGCGCCGAGCCAGATGCCGGCCATCCCCCCGCCGACCACGACGACGAGCGCGCCGAGCAGGACGTTGACGTACCGCGCCTGGTTCCGCGGCTCGTGGCCGGTCAACAGCGGCGGGAGGAACAGCCCGGCGCCGAGCCACGTCGACGCGATCCAGAGGATCCCCATGTCGATGTGCCACGTCTTCGCGATCGAGAAGGGGAGCAGCTGGAGGATGTGGACCCCGAGGATCCGCTCGATCCCGAAGAAGCCGGCCCGCTCGATGTAGAAGTGCGCCAGTAACCCGCCCAACAGCACCTGCGCGAGGAACAGCCCGGCCGCGACGGGAACGAACCGGAGCGCCGCGCGCTGGCTCGGGAAGACGCTCACGTCGCCCGGCTCCGGCACGGAGATCCCCTCGGCAGACGGCTCCGGGAGCTTCACCGACTTGTAGAGGAGGATCGCGGCGCCGGCCGCGCCGACGAGCAGCACCATCGCGACCACGCTCCAGATCATCGCGGCGCCGGTGGCGTCGTTGCCGGCCGGCGGCGAGTAGGGCCACTCGTTCGTGTAGGAGTTGTCGGAGTTCGGCCGGTCGGTGTGCGAGAACCACGCCGTCCACAGCGCGAAGTCGGCGAAGTCCTCGGCCTCCTCGCGGGACTCGATCATGCCCGCGGGGACGCCCCGATCGTGGTCGCCCTCGTGGTAGCGCTCGACGTACGTCTCGGTCACCCGCTCGTGGGCGTACACCTCGGCGGCGGAGTACTCGATCGCCCCGCCGTCGTGGGAGCTGTCGAGGTCCTCGCGGACGGTCTCCGCGACCGCGGCCCGCTCGGCCGAATCGAGCGAGTCGTAGCTCGCGCCGTACCGCTCCCGCGCCCGGTACTCGCGCATGTGCTCGGCCTTCAGGTCGAGCGCGTCGGCGGTGTAGTCCTCGCCGTAATACGCCCCGTTGCCGAGGATCGAGCCGTGGTTCATCAGCCCGTACTGCTGGAACGCCGCCTTCCCGTCCCGGATCGACTCCCCGGTCGCGACCGTCTCCCCGTCCGGTCCGACGACCTCCTCGGGGATCGGCGGCGCCTCCTGATACGCGAACCACGCCCCGGCGCCCATCACGACCAGGTTGAGCAGGAACGCCGCGACGATGACCTTCGCGATGGTCTTGCGTGTGAGCTCCATCGGCGGAGGGTTGTCTCCGGTCGTCCTATCCGTTTGGCGGCAACATGTTCGGCCGCCGTTCCCGCGGTCCGGGACCCCCGTCGCGCCCCGCGGCGTCGAGACCGAACCGCGAACATGTTCGTGGGGGCGCTTACGCCCCGGAAAGACGTACGGACGGGCATGTCACCGAGTCAGCAGGCGGAGACCGTCGTCGAGGAGAACCCGGACGCCGAGAGCGACGCCGCGGCCGAGCCCGAGAGCGACGCGTCGCCGACGGCGGCGAGCGAGACCGAGGCCGAGACGACCGTCACCGTGCGCTGTACCGGCCACGTCCGCACGGAGCTCGGCGAGTACGAGTTCGAGTTCACGTTCGCGGGCGACACGCTCCGCGCGTTCCTCGACGAGCTGTTCGAGGAGTACCCGGAGCTCCAGGAGATGCTCATCGCCGAGACCGAGGCGGACGCGACCCACAGCGGCTGGGCGCCGACCCCCGAGGAGCTCCCCGGCACGTGGACGAAGAACCCGGTCGGGGAACAGACGACGACGTACGCCCGGATCCTGGTGAACGGTCACTTCAACGAGAACGAGAACGGGTTCGACACGGAGCTGGAGGAGGGCGACCGCGTCGCCCTGGTGTACCCGTTCATGTTCTGCTGTTAGCGCCGCCGCGCTCGTCGGCCCGGGTCGGGTGCGTCGTTTGCGACCGGTATGCGGGACTCTCTACTGGTTCGTCCGGCGCCACGTCTCGTCGGCCGGGGGCGCTACTCGGCCGGGCACTCGACGCCCGTGACCTCGAAGCGCGCCCCGCCACCCGCGCCATCGACGACACGGATCTCCCATCCGTGAGACTCGGCGACCCGCTCGGCGATGCTCAGGCCGAAGCCGGTCCCCTCGTCGGAGGTGGTGTGCCCCGTCTCGAACACGTCGTCCCGCTCGTCCGGCGGAATCCCCGGGCCGTCGTCCTCGACGTAGAACCCGCCGTCGAGGTCCCCGACGGTCACCGTCACTGCGGGTCCGACGTGTTCAACGCTGTTCCTGAACAGGTTCTCGAACAGCTGCCTGACTCGGCTCTCGTCGGCGCGGATCGTCGCGCAGGCCTCGAGACGGAGCGTCGCGTCCTCCGTCCGGACGTTCATCCAACAGCTCTCGATCAGGTCCGCGAGTCGAACGCTGCGACGCTCCGGGGACTGATCCTGTCGCGCCAGCGTCAGGAGGTCGGTGATCAGCGCCTCTATGCGTCCGTGGGCGCGCTCCACGTCCGCGAGGTGCTCGCTGTCGCACTCGTCCCGGGCCAGCTCCAGACGCCCGCTCGCGACGTTCAGCGGGTTCCGCAGGTCGTGCGAGACGACGTTCGAGAACTGTTCTAACCGCTCGTTCTGCCGCTCGAGATGTCGCTCGCGCTCCTCCAGTTCCCGGGTGCGCTCTTCGAGTTCCGCCGTTCGGATCCGCACCCTCGACTCCTGAACGCCGATCAGCAGCCCCCCAATAGAGCCGATCATCAGCGCGATCGACTGCGTCCCCGTCGACCACTCGACGGTGACGCCCGGGTGGAGGTCACGCAACAGGATGAAGCCGAACATCACGGCGACGCTGCCGACGATCCACCCGATCACCCGCGGATAGTACTCCTGCGAGACGTCGGAGCGGGGCAGCCAGTACCCGGCGAACATGAGGACCGTCCCCGGGATTCCGACGAAGACCAGGTTGAAGAGCGCGGTCACGACCGACCCGCCGCCGAAAAGCTCCAGCGCGACTCGCGAGATCCCGAACAGACAGATGACCCCGCCGGCGACGAACACCAACCTCGGGAGGAGCGAGGAGTATCGCACGAGCGCGCGGTCGGACTCGGCGCTCCCCGTCTGGTCCATTCAGCCACCCTTTCACCCCACCCTACTTAATTCATTAGCCATTTGTAACCGACTCCGGATTCCTCGCCGCAGGAGTGCGGGGGAAGGGATTCGAACCACGGTCGCTCTCGTTCGCTCGCCGCGATGCGGCTCGCTCACGTTCCGCTCCCTGATTCGAATCCCAAGCCTAGTGCTGTCGCTCGCGGGATGCTCGCGACAGCATGCGGGGGAAGGGATTCGAACCCTCGAACCTCTACAGGAGCGGATCTTAAGTCCGCCGCTTTTGGCCAGGCTCAGCCACCCCCGCGCGGATTTCGGTTCCGGCGGCGGGGTGAAACGCCTTTCGGAAGCCGGAGGCGAGCGGGCTACCAGTCCACCGAGAGCGTCCCGTCGCCGTGCGGATCGGGCGCGATCTCCTCGTCGGTGCGCCGGTCGACGACGTGAATGACCCCCCGTTCCTTCTTCGCGGGACACACCTCGGCCGCCCGCACGTTCTCCTCCAGCTCGTCTTCGCCGATGTAGTACGACCGCGGCTTCGCCATCCCGCTCTGGATGTCCATCACCCAGTTGTCGGCGACCTCGGCGCACTTCCCCGCGCCGAAGCACTTGTTCGCCTCGAAGACGATCTTGTACGGCTTCTCCTCGATCGGCGGCCCCTCCTCGCCGATGTCGCTCGCGCGTACCACGTCGTCGAGGTTCGCCTCGTCGCTCATACCTCCTCGTCCGCGACCGCGGGACTTTCGTCTGTCGGTCGTTCCCGGCGACCGGGTCGCCCGCGCCGGTCCCCCTCGCGCTCTCGGCTACGCCTCGACGTGCTCGGCGAGCAGGCGCTCCGCGTGCTCGGCCGAGTCGGCGAGCTCCCACCGCACCTTCGCCGCGTCCCCGTACGCGAGCGCCTCCTTCAGCTCGTCTCGGAGGACGCCCGTGCCGAACCCGACCGTGTCGCCGTCGGCGTCGCCGAGCTCGTAGAGGGCGTAGCGGCTCGGCGCGCTCCCGACCGTCGAGCGGTCGAGGTCGCGCCAGGGCTTCGCGAGGCTCACCGGTGCGCGTCGAGCCCGTCTTCGGGGCCCTCGACGATCTCGAAGCTCCCCTCGGTCCAGCCGTCCTCGACGAAGACGAACACGCGGCCGCCGGCGATCTCGGGGTCCGCGACCACCTCGTTGCGCTGGTCGGTGCGGCCGACGATCACGCCGGGGAACACCTCGTCGCGCTCGCCCTCCTCGACGAGGACGCGGCCGACCCCGGACTCCTCTAGGATCTCGTCGTCGGTGTTGTAGTCGTTGACGTACGTCATCACGCCCTCGGTCTCGGTCGGGTCGGTGACGAGCACGTGGGTCTCCTTGCCGGGCCCGGCGGTCACCGACCCCTCGACCGCGTCCGGGACCCCGCGGTAGAGCGTAGTCCGCCCGTCGAGGTACTCGACGACGACCCCCTCCTCGCGGAGGTCGATCCCGATCGACGTCGGCGGGACGTCGCTGCGTGAAGGCGCTGACATACGCGTCGCTCGGGCCGCCCGCCTCAAAAGGGGCGCGCACTCAGTCGCGAGAATCGGGCGTGCCACATTTAAGTCCCCGCCGACGAGAGTCTACCTCATGCAACGGACGCGCCGGGGGCCGCTGGGCGCCGGCATCGGGCTCGTCGCCGGGTTCTCCGGAGACGCGTGGGAGGAGCGCACCGGACGGCAGGGCCGGCTGGCAGACGGGTGGGCGGTGGTCTGATGGACGCGAAGGGAGCCGGCCTCACGGCGGCGGTGTTCGCGGTCGTCGGCGTCGGCGTCGGGCTGGTCGCCGCGGTCGGGACGAGTTGGGCCGAGACCGCGCTCGCGACCGCCGCGACCGGCGAGACCGCCCGGTTCGGTCCGGTGTTCGTCGCGCAGTCGTACCTCGCGGTCACGGCGGCCGCCCTGATCGGCGCGCCGCTCGTCGCCGGCGTGCTCGGCGTGCTCTTCGGGTCGCGGGCGTACGACGCCCGGGAGGCGGCCGCGACCTCCGGCGTCGGCGGCGGGGTCGGCGCGCTGATCTACGGCCTCGTCGTCGTCGCGCTCGTCGTCGTCTCCCAGGGCGAGGCGGCGGCGCAGGCGCACGGGATCGCGGACGCGATCGGACCGCTTCTCACGACCGCGGTCGCCGCCGCCGTCGTCGGCGCGGCGACCGGCGCCGTCGGGTCGGTGACGGCGTGATCGACGTGACCAGAGATGGGTACGAAACGACGATCGACGCCGCGGTGCGGCGCGCGGAGCCGGTCTGAGCGAGAGTCTCGCCGTGATCGCTACCTCTTTGTCCGCGCTCGCGAGCCGTGAGTGCATGGAGGGACGGGCCGCGGCGCTCGGCGCCGGCACCGTGTTGAACGCGCTCGCGACGGGCACCGGCGCGGCCTTCGGTATCGACGTCGAGACGCGCGCGAGCGTCGATCTCGATCCGACCGCCGAGGGCGTCGAGGGGACGATCGCCGAGGTCCCTGACGCGGACACCGCCCTGATCGAGCGCTGCGTCGCGCTCGCGACCGAGCGGTGGGGCGACGGCGAGGGCGGCGCCGTTCGGACCGACAGCGACGTGCCCCTCGCGGCGGGGCTCAAGAGCTCCAGCGCGGCCGCCAACGCGACCGTGCTCGCGACCTGCGACGCGCTCGGGCTGACGGTCGGGGACGGAGCCGACGGAGACGGCTCGGCCCCGTCAGTCGACGTCACCCGACTGGAGGCCTGCCGGCTCGGCGTGCGGGCGGCCCGCGAGGCCGGCGTGACGGTCACCGGCGCGTTCGACGACGCGACCGCTTCGATGCTCGGCGGCGTGACCGTCACCGACAACGCCGCCGACGAGCTCAGGTCGCGCGAGACCGTCGACTGGGACGTCCTCGTCTGGACCCCGCCCGAGCGCGCCTACAGCGCGGACGCCGACGCGGCCCGCTGCGAGGCGGTCGCGCCGATGGCGGACCTCGTCGCGGACCTCGCGCTCGACGGTCGGTACGCCGACGCGATGACCGTCAACGGGCTCGCCTTCTCGGCCGCGCTCGGGTTCGACGCCGACCCCGCGGTCGAGGCGATGCCGCACGCGACTGGGGTGTCGCTGTCGGGAACCGGCCCGAGCGTCGCCGCCGTCGCGGACCCCGCCGACCCCGAGACCGACCTCGACGCGGTCGCCGACGCGTGGGCCGAGCGCCCCGGAACGCTGCGACGAACGACCACGAGAAACGACGGCGCGACCGTCGAGTGACAACGAGAACCCATGAGTGACACACCGAACGCGGACGACCGGAGCCTCGACGAACTGCGACGCGAGATAGAGGACATCGACCGCGAGATCGTCGAACTGATCGCCCGCCGGACCTACGTCGCCGACACGGTCGCGGCGGTGAAAGCGGAGCGCGACCTCCCGACCACCGACGAGGGACAGGAGGAGCGCGTGATGGAGCGCGCCGGCGAGAACGCCGAGCAGTTCGACGTCGACGCCAACCTCGTGAAGGCGATCTTCCGGCTGCTGATCGAGTTGAACAAGGTGGAGCAGCGGGAGAGTCGCTAGGGCTCTCTCAGACCGAGGCTGTATTCGATCGCCGCGTCGGCCTCCTCCACACGGGCCGCCGGCACGGAGCCGAGACTGGTATCAATACGACGCCCGACGGACACCGCGCGAATCCGACCGTGTGAATTGACCGCAGAGCGCGACCGAGTCCGCTCGAAGCGGCGGCTCGGCGGCCGCGACGGACACCTCGAACGGATACGGTTCGTCCCTCCGCGAAGCCGTGAACGCGACGACGGCGGTCGTCGAGCGCGTCCGTGCGGGGATTTTTGTTCTCGCGCTCCGGAGTCGAAGCCGATATGTCACGAGAGCTGGTCTCTCACCGCGATGGCCACGTCTACGAGTTCGCGCCCGAGATGGAGCCCGTCTACGAGGCCGCCGACGGGGAGTCGCTCACGATCGAGACGATCGACAGCCTGAACGGCGCGATCCAGAGCGACGACGACCTGCTGGACGCGATCCCGGAGGAGGTGAACGCCGCGACCGGCCCGATCGCCGTCGAGGGGGCGAGTCCCGGCGACGTGCTCGCGGTCGAGATCGAAGCGGTGCGCGTCGCCGAGGACCGCGGGCGCGTCATCACGGCGCCCGGGTTCGGCCTCCTGCAGGACGACCCCGACATCGAACACCCGGCGACGCGGATCACCGAGGTCGACGGCGAGGGCGACGGGGCCGGGGGCCGGATCGAGTTCGAGGGGATCGATGTCCCGATCGACCCGGTGATCGGGACGATCGGCGTCGCCACCGCCGAGGAGTCGGTCTCGACGCTCACGCCCGACGACCACGGCGGCAACCTCGACACCACGGACATGACGGCGGGGACGACCGCGTACTTCCCCGTCTTCCAGGAGGGCGCGATGCTCGCGATGGGCGACTCGAAGGCCGCGATGGCCGACGGCGAGATGTGCGGGACCGGCGCCGAGATCGGCACGGAGATCGACGTGACGCTCTCCGTGATCGAGGACCCGCCGGTCCCGCTCGACCGCCCGCTCGTCGACACCGGCGACGCGGTCAAGACGGTCGCGAGCGCCGCGACGATGGAGGAGGCGGTCGAACTCGCCAACCGCGACGTCGTGCGGCTGCTGGCGCACGAGCACGGCTTCTCCCGGACCGAGGCGTACCTGTTCTCCAGCCTCGTCGGCGGCCTCGAGATCAGTCAGGTCGTCGACCCGCAGGTGACCGCGCGGAACGCGGTGCCGAGCGAGTACCTCTCGGTCCCGTTCTGAGCCCCGCCGTCGGGTCCGACCGCCGTCGGGCCCGACCTCGCTCCGACCTCACTCCGAGGCCGCCTCCCCGTCCCCGAACCGCCGGATCGTCCGTCGGAGCCCGAGGCCGATCGCCCCGCCGGGGAGGCCGAGCGCCGTCGCGGAGGCGGTCCCGACGACGGCCGCCCACGCCAGCCGGAAGGCGATCCCGGGCGTCTCGCCGCTGATCCCGATCCCGCCGAGGTGGACGCCGAACCCCGCGGACAGCCCGAACGCGACGACCCACGCGGCCGGGAGCCCGCCGCCGAGGACCGCGAGGAGCGCGGCGCACGCGACGACTCCGACCGCGAGCTGCGGGAGTCCGAGCGTCGCGGTCCCCGGCTCGACGGTCTTGAGCGCCGCGACACCCGCGGCCGAGCAGCAGAACGAGCCGAGCGCGACCACGGGGAGCCGTCGGTCCATCCGCTCGACTCGCACCTCACTCGTCCGCCGTCCGGCCGCGGTCGGCGAGCCGTCGCGCCGCGTCGCTCAGCCCGCTCGCGCTCGATCGGTCGGCGGCGTCCGCCGCGCTTCCGTCC
This sequence comes from Halorubrum rutilum, assembly GCF_042665015.1. Classification (GTDB taxonomy): domain Archaea; phylum Halobacteriota; class Halobacteria; order Halobacteriales; family Haloferacaceae; genus Halorubrum; species Halorubrum rutilum. Next base: position 113,169 of record NZ_JBHTBL010000011.1, read on the forward strand.
CCCTCGGCCGCGTCTTCGGTCGCCTCCGCGTCGGCGACACCGTCGACCGCTTCCGCGTCGGCGACGTCGGCCTCCGGGCTCCGGTCCGACTCGACCTCGGCCGGGTCCGCGTCCGGGGGATAGCTCCGCTCGGCCGGCGGGACGAAGGCGGTCTCGACCGCCCTGACGATCTCGCGGACGCTCTCCTCGTCGAGCCGGTCGGCGTACGCCTCGCGGATCAGGTCGGGGACGGCGTAGGCGTAGTGTCCGCGACCGGCGTGGCGGATCAGTCCCGCCCGCCGGATCGGGCGGTGACGGCTGTACGCGTGCCCGGAGTCGCCGTCGCCGCCGGCGTCGATGTGGGCGGCGACGGGCTCGCTGACGCCCTCGCGCCGGTAGTGGCGGAGCATCCCGCGAGACAGCTCCGGAAGCGCCTCGATCCGGCCGCGGAGCTCCTCGATGACCGCCTCGCGGGTGCCGAGCTCGACGGCGTCGTCGAAGCGGAGGGCGCTCTCGGCGACGTCGGCGCGCGTCACGGGCTCGACGTCGTCCGGAGGCGCGTCGGTGTCGGCGAGGTCGTCGGCGGTGTCGTCGACCTCACCGGCTTCCTCGGCGGCGTCGCCGGCGTCGCCGACGGTGTCGCCGGCGTCGACAGCGGTGTCGGCGTCCGCGCCCCCGTCGCCGTCCGCGGTCGCGGCGACCGCCTCGTCGTACGACTTGAGGACGGACTGGTCGTCGTCGCCGTCGCTCTCGTCCCCGTCGTTCCCCCCGCTACCGCCCCCGCCGTCGGCCGCGGACGTTCCGCCGCCGACCGCGGGTCGCCCGCGGCCCTCGCGGTAGGGTGCCTCGGCCTTCCCGAGGAGCGCCTGCGCGAACTGGTCGGCCATGCTGCTCAGGTCGCGCGCCTCCTCCAGCTCGCGTTCGAGCTCGGCGATCCGCCGGTCCTTCCTGTCGAGCTCCTGCCTGAGGTCGGCGATCTCGGACTCGCGGCGCTCCTGTTCGTCGGAGATGGACTGGAGCTCGCCGACGAGGTCGCTGGAGACCGACTTCAGCTCCGGGCGCTCGAAGTCGTCCAGCCCGGGGGTCGCACCCGCGTCGAACGTCTCCTTGCGGTGGAACTGGATCCGGCGGATAGACTCGTCCCAGTCGGTCATCAGGAACGCCTCGCCGTCGCCGAGGTCCTCGACCGCGTTCGCGTACTTCGAGCCGAGGATGCGCCCCACGACCTTCGTGTCGTTGTCCCAGGTGAGCCGGTGCCAGCAGAGCCAGTCGCACTGGGTGATGAAGTCCTTCTTGACGTCGGCCGGGCGCTGGCTGATCCCGACGACGCCGAGACCGTGTTTCCGGCCGCGCTTGCCGACCTTGATCAGCATCTTCCCCGTCTCGTCCATCCCGCCGCCCTCGGGGATGTACTCGTGGCACTCCTCGACGACGAGCAGGAAGGGCTTCTTCAGGCGCTTCTCCTTCGCGAACAGCTGTCTGACGACCTCCAAGAGGAGCTCGTTCGCGGTCTCCTCCTCCAGGTAGCCGGAGACGTCGAGGATGATCGGAACGTTCTGCTCCAGGGCGAGCTCGGCGATCTTCTCCGCGTGTTCCGGGGAGACGACGATGTCGCACTCGTCGTCGGCGCCGGCGTGTAGAATTTCGTATTCTTCCTTAAGGCCGTAATATTCCCCGTCAGTGTCCACGATCATGACGGGAAACCCGTTAGATAGCAAATTCTCGATCACGACGGAGGCGGTGTTGCTTTTACCGGACCCGCTCTTCCCCGTGATGAAGGACCGGCCGGTGAGCACGTCGACCACCGGGAGCTCCACCGGCGTTCCCGGATCCGCCGTCGCGTCGCCGCCGATCCCCTCGCTGACGTCCGCGACGTGGATCGTCTCCTGCTCGGTCATACTCGTGACAGGTACCGCCCGCCTCATAAACTATCGGCTCGGAGCGCGCCGTCACGGGGAAGCGCGGGCGAGTACGCGGCCGGGTGGTCGCCGTCTCGTCCCGGAGGATTATACCCGGTAACGGTGACAATCACTCCGTGACCGGAAACACATACCTCAACGCGTTGATCGGCGCGGTCGCGACGGTCCTGCTCTCGTTCACCGGCGTCTCGCCCGTGCTCGGCGGCGCGGCGGCGGGGTACCTCGAAGGCGGCGAGACGAGCGACGGCCTCCGGGTCGGCGCGATCTCGGGCGCGATAGCCTCGCTCCCCGCGCTCGGGATCCTCCTCCTGTTCCTGTTCCTGGTTCCGGTCGCCCCGGAACCCGGCGTGGCGATCGGCGGCGGCGCGGTGGTCCTCGGGATCGTCGCGGTCGCGTTCGGCTTCGTGATGGCTCTCAGCGCGGTCGGCGGCGTTATCGGGACGTACGCGAAACGGGAGCTGTAGGCTCCGACGACGGACCGCGCCGGCGACCCCGTCAGTGCTCGCCGCCGGTGCCGCGCCGGTCGGAGTCGAGGTCGATGTCGAGCTCCGCGAGGAGCTCCTCGGCCTCCTCGCGCTTCTCCTGGTGGTCTTCGAGGAACTCTCGCATGAGCTCGGCGGCCTGCTCCTTGCAGCCGCCGCAGAGGCGCTCGCCGTTGACGCACTCGGCGTAGACGGTCTTGGTGAGCTCGTCGTCGTCGCCCGCGAGCAGGTAGGCGTACAGCTCGTAGACGGGGCACTCGTCGGCCTCGCCGCCGAGCTCGCGCTGCTTCTCGGCGGTGTCGCGGCCGCCGGTCGTCGCCGCCTTCACCTTGTCGTAGCCGTCCTCGGGGTCGTCGAGCAGGGAGATGTGGCTCGCCGGGATCGACGAGGACATCTTCCCTCCGGTGAGCCCGGTCATGAACCGGTGGTAGATCGAGGAGGGCTGCCGGAAGCCGAACCCGCCGTGGTCGATCTCGACCTCGCGAGCGACCGACTCGGCCTCCCCGCGGGTGAGGTCGAAGGCGTCGACGTGGCCCTCGAAGACGCGCTTCTCGCCGTCGACCGCCTCGATCAGCGCCTCGAACGCCTCGTCGGTGGCGTTGCGGTCGAAGAAGCGCACGCGGGGCCGGAGCGGCTCCTTGCCGCCCGCCCGGAGCTTGTCGAGGGCGGTCGGCTTGGCCGCCGCGAGGTCGGGGGTGTCGGGGGCGTCTCCGTCGGCCTCGCCCGCGTCGGCGGGCGCCGGCGGCTCGTAGTCGGCGAGCCACGCGGCGGCGTCCTCGCAGCGCACGTCGGTCTCGGCGTCGTCGATTTCGCCGTCGTCCCTCGCGCCCTCGGCCGCGAGCGCGTCGTAGGCGGCGCGGACCAGCTGTCGCTCCGCGTCGTCGAGCTCGAAGCTCGCGAACGCCTCGGTCACCTTGAAGTAGCGCACGCGGGTCGCCAGGTCGCGCGTCAGCCGGACGTGGGGGTCCTGATCCGGGCCGACCGGGATGACCGTCGGCTTCGGTTCGTCGACGAGCTGCGGGTAGAGGATGTCCGCGGTCTGGGTGACGACGCTCTGCATGTGGGAGATGTTGGTCTCGCCGTCGAAGCCGTAGATTGCCTCGAACTCCGAGAAGTTCGCCTTCGACCCGAGCTCGAAGCCGAGGTCCTGCACCTCGCGGTTGTCGGACTGGCGGTAGATCTCGCCCGCTTCGGCGTCGAAGCCGAGCGCGAGGAGGCTCAGGAGGTAGTTGCGCGCGTGTTCGTCGATCTCGTTCCACGACATGCCGCGCGCGGAGTGGGCCTCCAGGTCGGCGATCAGGCCGAAGGCGTCGCCCCCCTGCTCCTGGTGCCAGATGATCTCGTCGAAGACGAGCTTGTGGCCGATGTGCGGGTCGCCGGTGGGCATGAACCCGGAGAGCGCCGCGAACGGCTCGTCGTTCGCCATCGCCTCGGCGACCGCGTCGTACTCGCGGTGCCCGAAGATGACGCCGCGGCGCATCAGGTAGTGCGGGTCGACCACGTCGTCGGCGACGTCGTCGAACGCCTCGATGCCGAACTCCTCGAAGAGGTCCGCGTAGTCGCCGACCGACGCCGACCCCCACGGGTCGAGCGCGACCTCCTCGGCCGGTCCGTCCGCGCGTTCCGTCCCGCCGTCGGCGCGGGGCGACCCCGCCGTCTCGTCGGGGGGACCGCCCGCCGCCGACGGCCCCGTCTCATCGGGGGTGTCCTCGTCCATACGTCTCCTCCCGTCGGTCGACGCAAAAACCGTTCGCTTGTGCGTGAGAACGTGGCGCACGAGTTCGTCGATGAATCGTGAACGAGGGACGATGGTACGGATATCGGATTTGGTCCCGCGCTGAGCTCCCTGGCGTGTCTGTGATCGAACACACTACTTGGAGAACGCATCCAGAGTATCGCCCGCTCGGCGATACGTGGTCGATTACGGATCGGCGGAGAAAACCCCCAAAGCCCCAGCCGCGAGGGCGACGCACGCTCGCTGTCGTTCGAAAGGCGCGGAGCGCCTTTCGTGATGACGAGAGAGCTTCGCTCTCTCGAACCACGCGCTTCAGTCACTCACTTCGTTCGCTCCTTCCAGTGCTTGCGTCGCCTGGGCCGCCCTCGCGGCTGCCCCTTCGAGTCCCGCCCCGCTCTGCCCACACAGCACCTCGCACCTCCCCAGCCTCGCGGCTCCCTTCGGTCGCCGCGTCCCTCGCGCGGCGCTCCTTCGCGGCCGCCGATGGCGGCCGCTCGGAGGCGCGCGCCACCGCAGTTCTGCGTATCCCGCTTGCCGCCGGGATCTCGATCTACGGTTGTTCCCGGCTCCCTTCTCCCGATCGCGATTCACGCGATCTTCATCATCCGCGTCTCGAACTTCCCGACGCGGACCCGGACCCACCCCGCGAGCTCGGCGTCGAGCTCGGGGTCGTCGGTGTCGACCCGGAGCGCGCGCACGTCGTCGAGCTTCGCCCGCGAGGCGACGATCCGGAGGTCGCAGCGCCGGATCACGGCCGGCGACAGCTGCGGATTCCCGCGGCCGAAGACGAACCCCTGCCCGCCGATGGGCGAGACGACGACGACGTTCTCGTCGCCGAGCGCGTCGAGGATCTCGGACTCCGTCGCGTCCAGCGCGACTACCTCGCCGTCGCGCCACACGTCGACGCCGATGGGCGACGGCTCGAACCCCAGTTCGTCCTTGATCGCGCCGACGGTCGACCCCGGCCCGAGCACGAAGGTGACGCCCTCGCCGTCGCGCTCGCGGATGTCGTCGGCGACGCCCTCGGCGAGCGACTCGACGGTCCCGCTCGCGGTCTGTTTCGACGACTGGAGGTCGTCGGCGACGGGGACGCGCGCGACCGCGCGAAGCTCCGGGCGGACCTCCCCCTCGCGGTAGGCGTCCTCGTCGATGTCCATCACCTCGCGGCGCTCGGTGCGCGAGAACGCCGCCGCGACCTCGGCCGCGTCCTCCGGCGAGACGGCGAAGACGGAGGAGTACACCTTCACCCCGGCGGGGACGCCGAGCATCGGGACCTCGCTGCCCGCCGCCTCCAGCGTCGCCGCCACGTCCGTCGCGGTGCCGTCGCCGCCGACGAACAGGACCAGATCGACCGGATCGGCGGTCGCGTCGTCGCCGCCCTCCGTCCCGTCGCCCCCGACGAACGACCTGACGACGCGCGCGGTGTGCTCGGCGGTCGTCTCCGTGGGACCGGGCCGGTCGCCGTCGCCGGTCGAGTCGGTCGCGTCGTCGGTCGGGTCGCCATCGAACGGGTCGACGACGCGGACCGGGTCGAAGCCGGCGTCCCTGACCGACCCCTCGCCCATCGGGTCGGCGGCGACCGAAATCGCGGTCTCCGGCGCGACCGCCGCGAGGCGCTCCAGCGCTCGCCGCGCGCGGTCCGGCGCCCGCGGCTCCGCGCCCCGAGCGACCGCCTCCGCGACCTTCCCGTCGGTGCCCTTGAGGCCGACGCGGCCCCCCATCCCGGCGACCGGGTTCATCACGAAGCCGACGTGCATGGTCCGACCTACGGCGGCGGAAACTTAAGCGGGCGCGTCTCGCCAGCCGGGCCGAGCCGGAACCCGCGGGCGACGAGGCTCGCCGGCGGGCGAGGGGACCGACCGCCTCGACCGCCGCCGAGCCCCGAAGTTCAATACTTAAGACGCCCCCGGAGCAACCTCGGGGTATGCTCCTCGAAGCCGCCGTGACCGAGCCGCTTCCGATCTCCGCCACCGCGATCGCCGTGCTCCTCGCGAGCTTCGCCGTCACCGCCGTGTGGCTCGCGTACCTCTACCGGTAGCCGTCCCGCCGTGTCCGACCGCCCCTCCCCTCCTCGCCGCGTCGCGCGCCGGTCGGTTCACTCCGACTCGACCAGCGTCGACCGCTCCCGTACCCACTCGGCGGCGCGCTCGGCCTCCGCCGCGCTCGTCGCCGTGATCTTCACCCGGACGCTCTCGCCCGGGTAGGAGCCGACGCTCACGTCGAACGCCTCCTGCAGCTCCGTGAACCGGTCGAGCAGGGCGCTCTCCGGCTCGTCGACGTCGACCGTGACGGTGTGGGTCGGCGTCCCCTCGAACTCGTCGGCGACCGACTCGAACATCGCCTTCATCTCGGTCGGCACGCCGGGCAGGACGTACACCGACTCGACCACGGCGCCCGGCGCGACGCCGGCCTCGTTCGCGAGCGGCCGGCAGCCGGCCGGCAGGTGCGTCGTCTCCGCCGCGAGGTCGTCGGCGCTGTACCCGCGCTCGGCGAGCCACGCCGCGGCCTCCTCGTTCCGTTCGAGCTCCCGACCGAAGGCCGCCGCGACCCCGTCCATCGTCACGTCGTCGTGCGTCGGGCCGAGCCCGCCGGTGACGACCACCGCGTCGTACTCGGCGTGGTACTCGTTGACGACGCGCGCGATCTCGCCGACCTCGTCGGGGACGACCGTCACCCGGCGGACGACGACCCCGCGCTCGTCGAGCCGGTCGCAGAGCCACGTCGCGTTCGTGTTCTCGGTGTCGCCGACGAGGAGCTCGTCCCCGACGGTGACGACGGCGGCGTTCATACCCCCGACAAGGCGACGCGTACTCAAAAGCGTCCGCGTTCGGCGCGTCGGCCGGCCTCCGTCCGAGAGCGGCCCAGGGGGACTCGGGGGCCGGCTACTCGTCGTCGTCGTACACGCCGAGTCCCAGCTCCCGGCGCTGCTCCTTGAGCGCCTCCAGCTGGCGACGGAAGTACGCGACTCCCACGACCGCCGCGACGACCGCGACGGCGAGGATCACGCCGAAGACGAGCAGGTCGGTCTCGCGGTACGACTGGACCACGACCGACCCGCCCTCGACCGACTCCCAGGTGATCCGGTCGCGGCCGTCGACCGTCTCGACCTCGTAGTCGCGCGGCGCGACGTGCCCCACGACCGGGAAGTCGGTGCTGAACCCGGGCGGGAGCGTCACCGCGTAGGACCCGTCGACGTACGCCAGCGTGGTGAACCGCCGGGGCGAACCGGCCGCCGAGAAGGCGACCCGTCCCTCGCCCGTCCCCTCGGGGAAGCGGACCCACGTCTCGTCGGGCGTGCGGTCGACCTCGCCGCCGCGGGCGCGGAACTCGGTGCCGTTGAGCACCTCGCCGTCGGCGGTCCGGTACCGGAACGCCTCGAACTCCAGCGGCTGGTCGCCCGCGTACGGCGTCTGCCTGTACAGCCTGAGCTCCTCGACCCCGGAGACGTCGTACACCGCCGTGTACCGATTCCCCGTCGAGAGGTTGAACGCGGCGTCGCGCTCCGTGTCGAAGTCGTACTCGTGGGGCGGCTCCGCGTCGAGGGTCTCGTTCGCGACCTCGCCGCCGTCGTTGACGTAGTTGAGACAGCCGGCACTGACCGCGAGCAGCGCGACGACGGCGACCGCGAGGGCGAAGCGTTTGTTCACGGGTTCAGACGACGCAGCGCATCTCGGCCGGGAGGTACGAGCCGATCGCAGCGAGTAGTCCCGGCGGGTCGGTGTTCTCCGTACAGACGATGCTCTGTTCGAGGAGGCCGAGTCGCTCGACCGTGACGATGTCCTGCGCGTGGCCCGCGCGGTTCACCGTCGCGCGCACCTCGCCGCGGGTGGCCGAATTGACGTTGACCCGGCCGTTCCCGCGCTGCCAGTCGTACAGGCGGTCGCGCTCGGCGTCCGCGAGGCGGCTCGGCTCGGCGTCCGGGTCGCCGGCGTCGCCGCCGTAGACGAACCGGATGGAGAGGTGCTGGACCAGCCCGAACCGCTCGACGACCTGCTCGGGGGAGCCCCGACCCAGGCCGATCTCGTCGGCGGGGATCCGCACCTCGACGCCGGCGTCGAGGACGAACCCGTCGTCGTCCCACGATTCGAGGGTCCCGACGTACTCCCCGCCCGCTTCGAGGCCGCCGTCGTGGGCGACGATCTCGCCCCACGTCTCCGCGAGGACGTTGCGGGCGACCGCGGCGTCCTCGCCGCTCACGTCCACCTGCACGAAGCCGTCGCCGCGGACGCCGACGTGCCAGTCGACGCTCAGCTCGCCGACGTCGTTGGCGACGAGCGAGTCCATGCCGTCGAGCGCGCGGTCGCGGGCGTCGCCCTCGACGTAGCACTTGGTTGCGAGGACGACCATCAGCCCGTCACGTCCACGTTGAGCTCGTCGCGCAGCTCCTCGACGCGCCGGCCCATCGCCTCGCGGAGCCGGTCGTTGTCCATCGCTTCGAGCGGCGAGCCGCACTCGGGGCACTCGAAGCCGAAGTCCATCGCCTCGCCGAACTCGAAGCGCATCGAACACACCTCACAGAGGTAGAACTCGTGGGTGCGCTCGTACTCCTCGCGGTCCTCCAAGGCGTCGAGCAGGCGGTACATCTCCTCTTCGAGGTTCTCCGGGATGTTGTCGTAGTGGAACGTCCAGAGGTACGTGAGCCACCCGGAGTCCTCGTCGCGCACCCGGCGGTAGGTGGCGAGGTCGTTCTCGTACAGGATGAACAGCGCGCGGCGGACGTCGTTGAGCTCTAAGCCGAGCTCCTCGGCCAGCTCCTCGTCAGTGACCTCGCCGTCCGGCGGCGCGGCCGCGACCGGCATCCCCGTCGGCCCCACCAGCTCGTGGAGGTACTTCTGGATGACGGGGTCGTTCAGTAGATCCTCAAAAGCCATTACGCGAAACTGGTGGTGGAATCGGGTTAAAAGCTCCGAAAGGGCCACCGTCGACCGGCTCCGCCGGCCCCGGCGGCGCTCGTCGCGCGGGGGGACGCTCCGCGACCGGGACGGGCGCCGCGGAGCCGCCGACGGCTCCGGCAGAGCTTTACGCGGCCCCTCGCACCACCCGTGCGTGATGCGCGACTCCGACGACCCGCGCGACCGACCCGACTTCGGGCGACGGGTGCGCCTCAGGCGGGCGGTCGGCGCGCTCGCGCTCGCGGCGGTCCCGGCGCTGCTCGTCGCCGCGCCGCTCGTCCCCCTCGCCGCCCTCCTCGGTCCCGCCGGTCTCGGCGTCCTCGCTCCCGCCGCCCTCGGGGGGATCCCCCCGGTCGTCGCCGCCGCGCTCGCCGCGGTCGTCCTCGGTCCCGGCGGTTCGGCGCTCCTCGGCCCGGTCCTCGTCGACCGCCGGATCGCGCGGCTCCCCGAGGCCGACGTCGACGACCGCCACGGCGCCTTCGTCGACGACCGCGTCTCGACCCTCGCCGAGGCGGTCGGCGTCGACGCCCCGGCGGTGACGGTCGTCCGCGCCGACGCGGCCAACGTCGCCGTCGCGGACGGCTACCGGGGCGCGCGGCTCGTCGTCTCGACGCGGCTGCTCGCCCTCCCGGCGGCCGACCGCGACGCCGCGCTCCGCCACGCGCTCGTCCGGCTCCGGACCCGGGAGGCGGCGGTCACGACGGCCCTGCTGCCGGCGCTGGCGCTCGTCGAGACGGTCGCGCTGCTGGCGACGGTGCTCGTCGGGCGGCGCACCGACCGGAGCGCCGCCGACCGGCGCGTCAACCGGATCCACGGGTACGAGCCCGAGGAGGACCGGGTCCCGCCGCGGGCGTACACGATCGCCGGGGTCCTGCTGTGGCTGCTCCTGCTGCCGGCGTGGGTCCCCGCCGCGGTCGGCGACCGCCTCTACGTCGGCGGGGGTCGCCGCGACGCCGACGCCGCGGTGGCGCGCCTCGGGACCGCCGAGCGCGACGGGCTCGGGAACGCGGTCGCGTTCGCGGGCGAGGCGGCCGGCGCCGCCGACTGGCCCCCCCTGCTCGACCGGCTGTCGCTCGCCTCGATGGCGGACGCCGAGACGGGTCGCGTGCGCGGGACGAGCCGACAGGAGGCCCGCTTCCGCCTGGCGCTGCTGCGGTCGAAGCGGTCGCTCTGAGACTCGTCGCCGGGCGCGCCTCGGCGTCGCCCCGGGCGCCCGACGCCGACCCCCGTCATGGGTGCGTCAGGACGACCAGCCGGACCGTGGTCCCCTCGCTCGACGTGTCGATCGCGAACTCCCCCCCCGCCTTGGCCACGACCCAGTAGATCAGCCAGATCCCCAGCCGGTCCGCGTGGTTCAGCGACGTCTCGCCGTGGTCGAGCACCTGCGTCTCGTGGTCCGGGATCCCGGGGCCGTCGTCCGCGACCTCGACCGCGATCCACTCCGCCGACTCCCGCTCGACGCGGACCTCGACGCGCGGCTCCGGGTCGTCGTTGTGCTTGACGGCGTTCTCCACGGCTTCCTCGATCGCCGTCAGCAGGCCGACCGCCGTCGTTTCGAGCGGGTCGCCGTCGGGGAGGGCGAACGATATCGCCGCCTCGGGGTACCGGTCCCGCATCCGAGACCGCAGCTCGATCAGGTGGTCGCGGAGCGCGACGCCCTCCTCGGTCGAGGCGGGCCCCGACAGCGTCCGGTCGAGCTTCTGGACCGCGGCCGCGATCCCCATCAGGTCGTCCGCCGTCTCGTCGATCACCGCCAGCGCGTCGAGCGCCTCGTCAGAGCCGTCGTCGACCGCCCGGCGAACGAGCTCCGTGTACCCCGAGATGAGGTTCATCTTGTTCCGGAGGTTGTGACTGAGCACGCGGTTCATCACTTCCAGGCGGCGCTCCCGGATCTTTCGGTCGGTGATCTCCGTCTGGAACCCGACGAAGTGCGTGACCTCCCCCTCCTCGTCGCGGATCGGGGAGATCGTGAGCCGGTTCCAGAACTTCTGGCCGTTGCGCCGGTAGTTCAGGATGTCGACCCCGACCGGCCGCTCCTCGTCGATCGCCGCCCGGAGCGTCGCGGTCGTCTCCGGGTCGGTGTCCTCGCCCTGCAGGAACCGGCAGTCGACGCCGAACATCTCGGAGCCGTAGCCGGTGAGCTCTCGGAACTCGTCGTTGGTGTACACGAGCGGGTTGTCGCCCTCGCCGTCCTCGTCGACCGCCGCGATCGTGATCCCGACCGGCGCCTCGTCCATCGCGCGCTCCTTCAGTCGGAGGTCCTCGACCGTCTCCTCGAGCTTCCGCTCCCGCGCCGCGAGCCGGAGCGAGGTGCGGCGGCGCTCGACGAGGTTCCCGATCCGGGTGCGGAGGGCCCGCTTCCGCACCGGCAGCTCGACGATGTCGTCGACGTAGTCCCAGGTGTTCTCCGTCGTCGGCCCCGCCGTGTCGTCGCTCACGAGCAGGACGAACGGGAGGAAGACGGGCGCCGCCAGCTCCCGGCGCCGCTGGATCGACCCGGCGACCCGGTTGAACTCGTGGGCGTCGAAGACGCAGCAGTCGAACGTCGAGTCGAGCGCCTCGACGTCGGTCGTCGCGTCGGTCCGGAACCGGTCGCTCAGCGCTTCGGCCACCAGCTCCCGGTCGCGTCCCGGGCGCATGAACAGCAGCACGCGGGGGTCAGCGTCCGGTTCAGGCGCGGCTCCCGCCGGGAGGTCGTCGTCGGTCCGATCGGCGGCACCGGCGGCGGCCTCCCCGGAGGCCGGATCGGCCCCGCCGCCTTCGGAGGACGTGCCGCCGGCGAGCCCGTCTGGGCCCGTATCCATTGCTCGTGAACGGTGAACGCACTGCCACTAAGAGTTACCCCTTTTATTAACTACCCGGCGCACGGACGGGGACTCATGCCCGAGCCACTGCCCGAGCGACTGTCGACCGGTATCGCGGGCCTCGACGAGGTACTGTCCGGGGGGCTGATCCCGGAGCGCAGCTACATGATCCGCGGTCAGGCGGGCAGCGGGAAGACGATCCTGAGCCTCCACTTCCTCCAGCGGGGCGTCGACGAGGGGGAGACGTCGCTGTTCGTCAACCTGGAGGAGGACGCCCGCGACCTGAAGGCGAACGCGGCCGCGCTCGGCTTCGACACCGACGCAATCGAGTTCCTCGATCTGAGCCCGAGCGCCGACGTGTTCACCGAGGAGCAGTCGTACGAGGTGTTCGCGCCCTCGGAGGTCGAGAGCGAGCCGCTCACGGAGCGGATCGTGGAGGGCGTCACCGCGGTCGACCCGGACCGCGTCGTCGTCGACCCGCTGACGCAGCTCCGGTTCCTGCTGTCCGACGACTACCAGTTCCGCAAGCAGGTCGTCGGATTCATGCGGTTCCTGAAAGATCAGGGCGCGACCGTCGTCTTCACGGTCCAGAACACCGACTCGCTGCCGACCGACGACCTGGAGTTCATCACCGACGGGACGGTCCGGCTTGGCACGGAGGAGTACGGGAAGACGATCGACGTGCCGAAGTTCCGCGGGTCGTCGACGCAGAGCGGCGACCACGCCTACCGCGTGACCGACGGCGGCATCGAGGTGTACCCGGCGCTCCAGCCCGGGAAGCACACGGGCGAGTTCACGGCGGAGCAGGTCTCGTCGGGGATCGAGGGCGTCGACGACCTGCTCCACGGCGGGCTCGAACGCGGCACGGTCAGCATCATCAGCGGGCCCACCGGGGTCGGGAAGACCACGCTGAGCACGCAGTTCATGAAGGAGGCGGCCGAGCGCGGCGAGCGCTCCGTCATCTACCTGTTCGAGGAGAACCGGCAGACGTTCCTCACGCGCTCCCGCGCCGTCGGCATCCCGGTGGACGAGATGCTGGAGCGGGGGACGCTCCGGGTGAACGAGGTGGAGGCGTTAGAGCGGTCGCCACAGGAGTTCGCCCGGATGGTCCGCGAGGAGGTCGAGGAACGCGGCGCGGACATCGTGATGGTCGACGGGATCGCGGGGTACCGACTCACGCTCCGCGGCGAGGACGGGATGATGCTCCAGCAGATGCACGCGCTGGGCCGCTACCTCAAGAACATGGGCGTGACCGCGGTGTTCATCGACGAGACGCGCAACATCACCGGGCAGTTCCAGGCGACCGTCGAGAACATCAGCTACCTCGCAGACAACATCGTCTTCCTCCGGCACCTGGAGGTGCAGGGCGAGATGCGGAAGGCGATCGGCGTGCTGAAGAAGCGGACGAGCGACTTCGAGCGCACGATCCGGGAGTTCCGCATCACGTCCGACGGCGTTCGGGTCGGCGAGCCGATGACGGGGCTGCGCGGCATCCTGAGCGGGACGCCGGAGGTCGTCGACGGCGCGGCCGGGCTGGAGACCCTCGACGAGGAGTGACGGCGCCGACGACGCTCGGAGTCACTTCGAGTCGTCGCCGCGCTCCCCGGCGTCGCTCCCCTCGCGGTCGCTCTCCCCGGCGTCGATCACGGTCTTCCCGGTCGGCTCCGGAACCACCTCGCGGTCGGCGTCGACCCACTCCCGGTCCAGCTCCTCGCCCTCGAACAGCCGGTCCAAGAACACCGCGAGCCCGGCGACCTCCGAGTGCGGCTGGTTCGTCACGCCCACGTTGAAGTCGGCGCGCTCGTACAGCGCCCACGGGACCTTCTCGCCGCCGACGACGACGAGGAGGTCCTCGCCGTCCCGGACCGCCTCGCGGACCTCGCCCTCGACGTCCTGGACGCGCTCGCCGTACATCGTGAGGTGGACCACGACGCCGTCGAACCCCCGGACGATCGCCTTCTGGTCGTCGCGGAGTTCCACCGCGAAGGGGCCGCCGAACCGGTCGGTGATGTCCCGCACCGTCTCCGCGGACTGGCCGGCGTTGGCGGGGAACACCACGCGGTCCGCCCCGAGCGCCCGGGCCGTGAGCCCGACGTGCGTCGTCATGCGGTCGTCGCGTCCCGGCCGGTGGCCGTACCGGAGGACGACGACCTCGCGCGCCTCTTGCATGGCCGGCGATGCGCCCGCGACGGGTGTGGTCCTTTCGATGCGGTCGCGGCGCCGAGACGGCGAGCGCGCGCCGCGAGCACGGCACGGTCGTGGATCGTTCGACCGATCGAAGCCGAGCGGTGCACACGTAACTGAAAGGTTCATGGGGGAGGCGGTCGCCGACTGTGGTATGACGAGCGTCAAGGAGTTCCGCGTCGACGAGCCCGCGACCGCCGACGCGCTCGGCCGCGGCCGGTTCGTCTTCACGGACGCGTACTCGGTGTTCGACTGGGGGCAGATGCCGGACGCGATCCCGCGCAAGGGCGCGAGCCTCTGCGCGATGGGCGCGTTCAACTTCGAACTGCTGGAAGACGAGGGCGTCCCGACCCACTACCGCGGCGTCGCGGATCCCAGCCGGGACGCCGACGCGGGCGGGGCGAGCGAGCCCGAGGCCGTCCCCCTCGCCGACGCGACCGCCCCGCCGACGCAGATGGCGATCGACCTGACGCAGGTCCCCGACCTCCCGTACGAGGGCCCCGACGCGGGCTACGACTACGACGCCTTCCACGTCGCGGGGGGCGACAACTACCTCGTCCCGCTCGAAGTGGTCTTCCGGAACCGCGTCCCGGTCGGCTCCAGCCTGCGCCGACGCGCCGACCCCGCCGACTTCGGGCTCGACGGGGCGGACGGCCCGGCCGACGCCGACGGCGGCTGGCCCGACGAGCCGGTCGACCTCCCGGAACCCGTCGTGGAGTTCTCGACGAAGTACGAGGAGCAGGACCGCTACCTGACCCGCGCCGAGGCCGACCGGATCGCGGGCGCCGCCGACGTCGACGCCCTGGAGTCGCTCGCGCGGGAAGTGAACCGAGTCGTCACCGAGCGCGCCGAGGCGGCGGGCTTCTCGCACGAGGACGGGAAGATCGAGTGCCTGTACGCCGACGGCGAGCTGCGCGTCGCCGACGTGGTCGGCACCTTCGACGAGAACCGGTTCTCGTACGGCGGGCGCGGGGTCTCGAAGGAGGTCGTCCGGCAGTGGTACAAGGCGAACGATCCCGACTGGGTCGAGGCCGTGAAGGACGCGAAGGCGGCGGTCGCCGACCGCGACATCGACGACTGGCGCGAGCTCTGCGAGGAGTCGCCCGACCCGCTGCCCGACGAGGTCGTCGAGGCCGTCTCGGTCATGTACGCCGCCGGGACGAACGCCTACACCGGCCGCGAGTGGTTCGACGTCCCCGACATCGAGGCGGCGCTGGACGCGGTCGACGAGTTATAACAGAACGCGACTGACAGAGAACCGGTGGTGAACACCTCCAAAGCCCCAGCCGCTCGGTACTATGCGATCGGTGACTGCGGATCGACGGTAAACACCTCCAAAGCCCCAGCCGGGAGGACGGCGCACGCTCGCTGTGCTCCTCACTCGGTCGCTCACGGTGTTCGCTCCCTCGTTGTGGTGCTTGCGTCGCCTGCGCCGTCCTCCCGGCTGCCCCTTTGAGTCCCGCCCGACCGCAACCACACAGCACCTCACGCCTCCCCAACCTCGTCGCTGGCGGCGACAGCCGCCAGCGACTCCCTCGCGCGTGCGATTCGCGCCCTTCGGGCGCTCATCGGCACGCGCCACCGCGCCGGTGTATAAGCGATCGATGCTGTCGCTCACCGACATGAACGAATCGCGCCGATACCCGCCTCAGCGCCGCGCCCAGTCGAGCATGCGCTCGTAGAACGGCTCCGAGACGAGCGCGTCGGCGTCGCCGACGAGCGTCAGCTGCTTCCTCGCCCGGGTGAGCGCGACGTTCATCCGGCGGTGGTCCTCGAAGATCGGGCCGTCGAGGTCACCGGTCGCGACCAGCGAGACGACGATGACCTCCTTCGAGGAGCCCTGGAAGCGGTCGACCGTGTCGACGGTGACCGGCGTCCGCCGACCGATCTCCGCGACCTGCGCGCGGAACGGGGCAATGACGCCGACGTCGTCGGGGTCGACGCCGGCAGCGAGGTAGGCGTCGACGACCTCGGCGACGCGCTCGGCCTCCCGGACGTTCCGGTTCCCGTCGCGGGTCCCGTCCGGGTCGACGAAGTCGACGCCGCCCGCGAGCCCGTCGGGGAGGTCGGCGGGGTCGACGCCGAGGTCGCGGAGCGTCTGGCCGGCCACCTCGGGGGTCGCCGGGCGGAGCGCGCCGTCGTAGAACTCCGCGGACGCGAACGCCTGGATGCGCTGGCTCATCCGGTACTGGCGGTCGAGCATGACGCTCGCGTCGGGGTACGCCTCGATGAGTCGCTCGAAGAGGGACGTTCGGAGGTCGTTCTCGGCGCGCACGACCGGCGGGAGCTGCTCGTGGTCGCCGACGAGCACGAACCGGTCCGCGCGGTTGATCGCGGCGTGGGTGCCCGGCTCCGTGAGCTGGGAGGCCTCGTCGACGAGGGCCACGTCGAACTCGCACTCCCGGAGGACCCGGGAGCCGCAGGCCGCCGTGGTGGCGGCGACGACGGGGGCGTCGCGCAGCTCGGCGGCCTTCGCGTTCGGGTCGCCGCGCTGGACGAGCCGCACGTCCTGCATGTCGCCGCGGACGCCAGTCTGTGTGCCTACGCGCAGCACGTCCTCGAAGCCCTGATCGCGCAGGGCTTCGAGCGCGTTGTCGACCGCGCGGTTGGTGAACGCCGAGAGCAGCACCCGGTTCCCCTCCTCGACGAGCGCGCGGATCGTCCGCGCGATGGTGTACGTCTTCCCGGTCCCCGGCGGGCCGTGGATCAGCGCGCAGTCCTCGGCGTCGACGGCGAGCTCGACGGCCTCGTTCTGGGCGTCGTTGTTGCCGATGTAGGCGTCGGGGGCGTCCGGGTCGTCGCTCCCCGGCACTCCAGCCGGACGGTCGGCGGCGTCCCGAAACTCCGGCTCGCGCCGCCCGAACAGCACGTCCTTGCGCGCGTCGCTCCCCTTCAGGATCGCGTCGTGGAGCGCGGTGAGCGAGCGGTCGACCGAGATCTCCGAGGGGTAGACGTCGAGCCGCCGGAGCTCGACCGGCTCGTCGGTCTCGACGACGACCTCGTCGCCGCACAGCCCGGTGATCCGGCCGAGCTCGCCGTGGCCGCTCACGGGGTCGCCGTCGCTCGCGAGCGCCACGTCGCCCTCGCGGAGCTTCGAGACGGCGTCGTCGGGCTTGCGGGCGCGCAGCTCCCACCGCGCGTCGTCGATCTCGGTCTGCGAGACCGGTTCGAGGTCGATCAGCGCGCGGTCGTCGGCCGCCCGCTCTTCCGGGGTCTGCTCCCACAGCTTCCGGTACTCGGCGTGCGTCTCGCGGCGCTCCTCTTCGAGGGCGACGTAGAAGCGGTCGAAGTAGTCGCGCTCCGCGTCGGGGACCGGCGTCCCGACCGACTCCGCCTTCGACTCCTGGTCGAGGCGGCCCGAGACGACCATGCAGGTGTCCTGCTCGAAGCAGTACTCGCACTTCGCGTCGGCCTCGTACCCGGTCGGGACGGTCGGGCGCTCGCCGGGCTCGTTGAGCGCGCGCCACTCCATCGCCGCGAGGGCGTTGCGCTCGCGGACGACGAACTCCAAGAGGCCCCGGCCCACCGAGAACTCCTTGGCGGGCGCGAGGTCGCCCGACTCCTCGTTGCGGTCGAGGGCGGTGTTCTTCGTGTACAGCAAGGTCCCGATGTCGGGGTCGACGCCGCGCTCGTCGAGCATGAGCGCGTAGCAGGCCGCCTGGATCTTGTCGTGGAAGCGCGGCTCGCGCTTGGTGTTCTTCCCGGTCTTCAGCTCGACCGGGGTCCCCCGGCGGAGCGCGTCGGCGCGGCCCTTCAGGCCGAACGTCGGCGAGATGAGGGTGAACTCCGACCGCCAGGTGTCCTCGTCGGAGAGCGTTCCCTGCGCGAGCCACCCCTCGATCGCGGCCGCGTTGCGGCGCACCTCGTCGGCGACCTCCTCGGGCTCGTACCCCAGCAGGCCGAGTTCGAGCCCGGCCTCCTCGACGCGGTCCGCGACCGACGCCTCCAGCTCCATCCCGCGGAGCAGGTCGCCGAACACCTCGTGGACGATCGTCCCCTTGACCACCGGGTAGTTGAGCGGGATCCCGGAGAGCTTGTTCAGGTAGTACATCCGCGGGCACTGCACCCACGACCGGATCCCGGTCACGTCGACGAGGAAGTCGGGTTCGAGCACGACCCACGAGTCGCCCGTCGTCGCGTACCCCGTCTCGCCGCCGAACTCGTCCGCCTCGGCGTCAGTGATGAGGAGCTCCATCCCCGGCTCGGCGTGCTCGGCGGTCTCCGCCCACTTCCCCCACAGCGTCACGTCGACCGGGTCGGCCGCGCCGCGCTCGGGCCGGACCCGGAGCTCGCGGAGCTCCCGGTCCCCGTGCGACGTCGACACCGTCCGCGCCTCCCCGACGGAGAGGATCGGCCCCCGAACGTTCACGGCCGTCATCGGCGGCGGCCTCGAAAAACGCTGTCGGTGGGGGTCGATCCCGTCGTCCGCTCCCCGCCGCGACCGACACGCTCAAGCGCGTCTCTCCGCTACCATACGCCGACATGCGCGTACGAGACTGGGACGACATCCTCGCGGACGTCGCGAGCGACTCGACCGACCCGGACGGCTGGCGGGCCGTCGCCGGCTCCCGGCGCGAGGGGCTCGGCGAGGACCTCTACTTCGGCCACCCGAACGTCGGCGTCTACCACCTCAAGACGTACGCGAAGAACCCCCGCGACCTCCGCGGCGTCGGCGCGCGCGTCGCTCGCAAGGTCGACGGCGAGCTCGATCCCCTCCTCCCGGACGAGGAGTCCGCCGGCCGGTTCGCGGTGCGGTCGCCGCCCGAGGACGAGGAGGCGGCGAAGGACGCCGCGACGCGGCTCCGCGAGACGCTGAAGGTCCACGCCGAGGCGCCGACCGACCCCGACCACCTGTTCGAGGACGTGATGGAGGCGATCGACGCGCCGGCGTTCGGCCCGATGGACTACCGGTTCGACGGGCGCCCGGACGAGCTCGACGAGCTCTCCGAAACCTTCGACGAGGCCGAGGCGCTCCTCTCGGCGGAGCTCGACGACCTGATCGACGAGGACGACGTCGACCGCGGCTTCCATTAATAAGCGGGCTTCCGGAGCGCCAACTCGGTGCTCGCGGAGCAAGCGTGATTCAGCGCCACTCGCT
Source organism: Halorubrum rutilum (assembly GCF_042665015.1). Classification (GTDB taxonomy): domain Archaea; phylum Halobacteriota; class Halobacteria; order Halobacteriales; family Haloferacaceae; genus Halorubrum; species Halorubrum rutilum. Next base: position 132,262 of record NZ_JBHTBL010000011.1, read on the forward strand.
TCGGTCCGATCGCGATCGGTCCGCTCGCCGTGACGACCTCCAAAGCCCCAGCCGCTCGGTGATACACTCCTGATTCCAGAACGACAGTGACGACCTCCAAAGCCCCAGCCGCGACGACTCGGGGGCCTTGCTGCGCGCCTCGCTCAGTCGCTTCCGCTCCTTCGCTGCGGTGCTTGCTGCGGCCACCTTCGTCCTCGCGGCTGCCCCTTTGAGTCCCGCCCCGGACCGCTCCGCACCGCAGCCTCACACCTCCCCAGCCTCGTCAGTCGCCGTCGCTTCGCTCCGGCGACTGACTCCCTCGCGCGTGCTCCTCGCGCCCGCTGGGCGCTCGGCGGCACGCGCCACCGCACAGCGAATCCCCGGCTCAGTCGTCAACCTGCTCCAGATCCTCCCTGGTCAACTCGTTCTCCACGTCGCCCGTGTTCCGCGTGCCGGCCGGCTCGAACAGGAGGATGTTCGCTTCCGGCTCGGCGACCGGGCGGTGCTCGGTCCCGCGGGGGACGACGAGCAGTTCGCCTTCCTCTAGGACCGCGTCGTCGCGATCGCGGAACTCGATCCGGAGGCGCCCCTCGGTGACGAGGAACAGCTCGTCGGCGTCGGCGTGGCTGTGCCAGACGAACTCGCCCTCGGCCTTCGCGAGCTTCACGGCCTGTCCGTTCAGCTCGCCGGCGAGGCGCGGGTCCCAGCGCTCGTCGATCGACGCGAACGCGTCCGCGAGGGTCACCTTCTCCATGCGCGCCCGTTGGCGTGGCGGCGGTTAAACCGTGGCGCGTGGGTCGCGCCTCCGGAGCGCGGTCGACGGCCGACTCAGTAGTGCCAGGGGTAGTCGCGGAACTCCGGCTCGCGCTTCTCTAAGAACGCGTCTCGGCCCTCCTGGGCCTCGTCGGTCATGTACGCCAGGCGGGTCGCCTCGCCCGCGAACACCTGCTGCCCGACCATGCCGTCGTCGGTCATGTTGAACGCGTACTTCAGCATGCGCATCGCGGTCGGCGACTTCTCCGTCATTTCGTCGGCCCACTCCAGCGCGACGTCCTCCAGCTCCTCGTGCGGGACGGCCTCGTTGACCATCCCCATGTCCGCGGCCTCCGCGGCGGAGTAGGTCTTGCCGCGGAAGAACACCTCGCGGGCCTTCTTCTGACCGATCTGTTTGGCCAGGTAGGCGGACCCGAACCCGCCGTCGAAGGAGGCGACGTCGGGGTCGGTCTGGAGGAACTTCGCGTGCTCGTCGCTCGCGAGCGTCAGGTCGCAGACGACGTGGAGCGAGTGACCGCCGCCGACCGCCCAGCCGGGGACGACCGCCACGACCGGCTTCGGCATGAACCGGATCAGCCGCTGGACCTCCAGGATGTGGAGCCGGCCGGCGCGCGCCTCCCTGACGAGCGGGTCGTCCCCGTCGCCCGCCTCGTCGCCGTCGCGGTACTCGTAGCCGGAACCGCCGCGGACCGACTGGTCGCCGCCGGAACAGAACGCCCAGCCGCCGTCCTCCTCCGAGGGGCCGTTCCCCGTGAGCAGGACGCAGCCGACGTCCGCCTGCTTGCGCGCGTGGTCGAGCGCGGCGTACAGCTCGTCGACGGTGCCGGGCCGGAACGCGTTCCGGACCTCGGGGCGGTCGAACGCGATCCGGACGACCGGCACGTCGACGCCGCGGTGATAGGTGACGTCGTCGAACTCGTCCGTCACCCGCTCCCACGCGTCGGGGTCGAAGATCTCCGAGACCATGCGTCCCCGTTGGCGGCCGATCGCATAAACGACGGCGGGTCGGTCGCGTCGACGCCGCGGGTTTCGCAGATGTTGCATCAATCGATGACGACCGTTCTCGACTTGACACGCGCGAGTCGACACTCGAAGCGCTATCGGGGCCGATCCGTCCGAATCCGGCCGTCATCGAAATCGGCCTTCGTTGCTGGTGACGCGGGGGTGTTGCCCGCGGCGGCCGTTTACGACGTATGTACGACACACGCGCACCGACGTCGCGTCGGTCCGTCCTCGCCGCGTCGGGCGGCGCCGCGACGCTCGGGCTCGCGGGCTGTCTCGGCGGCGGTGGCGGCGGTCTCGACGAGCTGACGGTCGCGCATATGCCGATCTATCCCGACCTCCAGTGGTACGTGATGGAGGGCGAGGGGTACTTCTCCGAGATCGACGCCGAGGTCACGGGGCAGGAGTTCACCGACGGCCCGGCGATCGTTCAGGCGTTCGGGGGCGGCGACATCGATATCGCCATGTTCGGGATCGTGCCGGCGATGATCGTCATCGACCGGGGGATCCCCGCGCAGGTGACCGCGGCGAACATCCGCGAGCCGATGGGGATCATGGCCGAGGAGTCGTTCCACGAGCCGTTCGAGGCCGAGGGCGGCGACGCGTTCGCGACGTGGGCCGAGGCGAACGGCCGCCCCTTCCGCTTCGGCACGTTCCCGCAGGGGAGCGTCCCGGACGTGCTGCTCCGGTACTGGCTCCAGGAGATCGGCGTCGACCCCGAGTCGAACGAGGACGTCGAGATCATCGAGATCAACGGCGCCAGCGCGGTCTGGCAGGCGATCGCGAACGACGAGATCGACGGGACCTCGATCATGGAGCCGGTGCCGACGATCGCCGCCGAGGAGGGCTCGTCCGTCACGATGCTCCGGACCGCCGCCGAGATCCTCCCCGGCCAGCCCGCGGCCGTCACGCTGATGAGCGACGCGGTCCGCGAGTCGCCGCTGGCCGCGCAGTTCCTCGAACAGCACGTCCGCGCCACCGAGTTCATCGACGAGAGCCCGGACGCGACGGCCCAGCACGTCGAGTCGGGGATCGGGATGCCCGCCGACCGCGCCCGGCGCGCGCTCGACTCGCCGCTGTCGAACTTCGTCACCGACCCCCGGGAGATCGCCGAGGCGACCCCGGTGTTCTCGGAGTTCGCGGCGAACAACGGGCAGATCGAGGCACAGCTGTCGAACGAGGCGATCTTCGACTTCGAGATCTACGACTCGCTCTGATGTCGACCGACACCGGTAGCCGGTTCGACGGGGGAGCGCTCCGCGCCGGCCTCGGCCTCGGCGACCCGCGGCGACTCCTCCGCGGCGCCGCCGGCGTTATCGGCTTCGTCGTCGTCTGGCACCTGGTCTCGCTCACGCAGCCGGCGTACGTGCTGCCGTCGCCGGCGGCGGTCGCCGACGCGTTCGCCGAGGAGCTCGCGTCCGGCACGATGACGGCCGCGCTGACGTCGAGCGTCCGCCACTGGGTCCCGGGGACGATCGTCGGCACGGGGCTCGGCGTCGCCGCCGGCGTCGCGTTCTCCTGGAGCGACCTCCTCGACGACGTGACTGCGCCGCTCGTGCGGACGCTCCGACCGGTCCCCCCGCTCGCGCTGATCGGCTTCGCGATCGCGTGGTTCGGGATCAACGACGCGGGCGCGGCGTTCATCATCGCCGTCGGCGCCTTCTGGATCAACTACTACGCGGCGTACGAGGCCGTCGAGGGGATCTCCGAGGACCTGCTCGACGTGGGCCGCACGCTCGGCGTCCGCGGCGACCTCGACATGGTCCGGTCGGTCGTCCTCCCGGCGTCGCTCCCGGGGATCCTCACCGGGGTCCGGACCGGCCTCGGGCGCTGCTGGATGCTCGTGGTCGCCTCCGAGATATTCGGCGTGCCGGGCGTCGGCCGCGAGATCCTGCGCGCGAGCAACAACCTCCTCGTCGACACGGTGATCGCGTACATCCTCGTGTTGAGCCTGATGTACCTCCTCGTCGACGTGGCGTTCCGCGCCGTCCAGCGGAGGGTGTTAGTGTGGCGGGCGTGAACGACGGGCCGATGACGGCCGACGGTCGCACGGGCGCGGCCGCCGGGGAGTCCGGGGTCGTCGTCGACGGCGTCGGCAAGACGTACGACGGCGACGGGACGCCCGTCCGCGCGCTCGACGACGTCTCCTTCGGGGTCGAGAGCGGCGAGTTCGTCTGTCTCGTCGGCCCGTCCGGATGCGGGAAGACGACGCTGTTCCGGGTCATCGCCGGGCTCACCGACGCCACCGACGGGGAGGTCCGAGTCGCCGGCACCCCGGTCACCGGACCGACGACCGACATGGGCGTCGTCTTCCAGGAGTACCACCTGTTCCCGTGGCTCACCGTCGAGGAGAACGTCGGGTTCGGGCTCGAACGGAGCGACCGGTCCGCGGCCGAGCGCGCGGAGCGGGTCGACGAGATGCTCGACCTCGTCGGGCTCTCGGAGTTCCGGGAGTCGTACCCGAAGTCGCTGTCGGGCGGGATGAAACAGCGCGTCGCCATCGCGCGGGCGCTCGCGGTCGACCCGGAACTGCTCCTGATGGACGAGCCGTTCGGCGCGGTCGACGCGCAGACCCGGGAGATGCTCCAGCGTGAGCTGCTCGACGTGTGGGCGTCGACCGGGAAGACGGTGCTGTTCGTCACCCACGACGTCGCCGAGGCGGTGACGCTCGCCGACCGGATCGTCGTGATGGCCGCCGAGCCGGGCCGCGTCGCCGAGGTGGTCGACGTCGGCGTCGACCGCCCCCGCGAGCGCGGCGACCCGGCCTTCGGCGAGCACGTCGCCCGCGTCCGGGAGCTGATCGGCGCGGGGCCGTAGCTCGCTAGCTGTCCCCGTCGGCGGCGGCCGCCAGCTCGTCCATCCGGGTCCGTATCACCGACAGCGTCGCGTCGGCGTCGGCGTACCCCCGGTCGTAGTCGTCCAGCGCGGACTCGGTCTCGTCGAGGAACCGCTCGACGGCGGCCTCGACCGACTCGTCGCTCATGCCCCCCGGTTCGGTCGCCGGTCTGTTAACCCCTCGGTAGGAGCTCCGGCCTCCCCGAGCGCGCGACTCAGCGCCGGCGCAGCGCGTACGTCGCGTAGCTGACGGCGACGAGCAGCCCGACCGACAGCAGGCTCCCGTACAGCGCCGGCGAGACGGCGACGTACTCGCCGAACGGGTCCGTGAGGGCGAGCACGCCCACGGTCAGCGCGACCGAGATGAGGATGCCGATCGCACCGAACGCCTTGAACGCCGTGTCGAGGTCCGGACGCGGCGATCCGCGCGAGTGACTCATACCCCCGCGTAGACGCTCCGGTAATAAATGCCCACGACGGGATTCTCACGCCGAGGGAACGGGCGACTGCGGGCGAGCGGCGGACGGCTGGAACCCCGGAAACCGAGCGGGCGCGGTCGGGCCGCCCCCCGGCGCCGTCACTCGGGGTACCCCTCGACGATCTCGACGCCGGAGGAGGCGCCGATCCGCGTCGCGCCCGCGTCGAGCATCGCCCGCGCCTCCTCGTAGGAGCCGACGCCGCCGGAGGCCTTCACCGGGAGGTAGCCGCTCATCAGCTCTACGTCCGCCACCGTGGCGCCGCCGTCGGCGAACCCGGTAGAAGTCTTCACCATGTCGGCGTCGGCCTCGACGGCGGCCTCGCAGGCGCGGCGCTTCTCGGCGTCGGACAGGAGCGCGGTCTCGATGATGACCTTCACCGGGACCGGCACCGCGGCGACGACGCCGGCGATCTCGGCGGCGACGGCGTCGTCCTCGCCGGCCTTCAGGCGACCGACGTTGATCACGAGGTCGAGCTCGTCGGCGCCGTCCTCCCACGCGGCGACCGCCTCGTCGCGCTTCGCCGCGGGCGCGTGCTGCCCGTGCGGGAACCCGACGACGGTCGCGATCGTCGACGGGGCGCCGTCGCGGTCGGCCGCCTCGGCGACGTAGCAGGGCGGGATACAGGCGTTCATCCCGTGCTCGGCGGCCTCGTCGAGGACGGTCTCGACGTCCCCCCACGTCGTCTCCGGGCCGAGAACGGTGTGGTCGATGCTGGCGGCGAACGCGTCGCGGTCCATGCGCTCACGGTCCTCGCGACCGATAAAAGGCGTATCGACCGAGGGAGGCGCGCCGACTGGAAGGCGCGCCGATCGGGGACGCGCACCGACCGGGGACCCGGTCCGCGACCGGTCGGCGTCGGCGGGAGAGGGTCGACGCGTGGCGTCGGCGGGAGAGAGTCGACGCGTCAGCTCTCGATCTCGATCTCGGTTCCGGTCACCGCGGCGTCGACGACGGCGGGGAGCCGCACCGTGAGGATACCGTTCTGGTAGGCGGCCTCGATGCCGTCCTCGTCGACCGTCTTCGGGAAGCGGAACCGGCGGTGGTAGGTCCGGCGCGTGCCGCGCTCCTCGTCCTCGTGTTCGGCGGCGATGTTGAGGACGCCGCTGTCCCACGAGGCCGTGATCTCCGCGGGGTCGAACCCGGGGAGCTCTACCGTGAGGACGAACTCGTCGTCCTCCTCGTACAGTTCGTAGTCGTTACCACCCGATTCGAACAGTCGGCTCGGGAAGTCGAGCCCCTGCGTCCACGAACTGGCTGGCGTCGGCATGGCCATTGCTGACCACCTCGTGTGCGGTCGATCATAGGGTAGCGATTCTATATGAATTTTACGAACCGTACGCGTTGATATCAATTGACAAGGTCGCCCTCGCGGACGGGACCCGCGAACGGTTGGATTCAAGTCCGCCGCAGGGGAAGCGGGTGGTATGCAACCGGGAGATCGCGTCCGCGTCGAGCGCGGGGACGTCACGAACGAGGGCGTACTGCTCCCCTCGACGACTCGCGACCACCTCGTCGTCAAGCTCGACGGGGGGTACAACGTCGGCGTCGACCGCGACGCGGCCGACGTGGAGGTGCTGGAATCCGGCGCCCGCGACGTGGACGACGGGGCCGACGCGGGCGGCGGCGAGGCCTCGGAGATCACCTTCGACGACGACCTGCCGACGGTGTCGCTCATCTCGACCGGCGGCACGATCGCCTCCACCGTCGACTATCGGACCGGCGCGGTCACCGCCCAGTTCGACGCCGAGGACGTGTTGCGCGCCGTCCCCGACCTGGCCGGCCGCGCGAACTACCGCGGGCGCGTCGTCGCCAACATCCTCTCCGAGAACATGGAGCCGACCATCTGGCGGGAGCTCGCCGAGGCGGTCGCCGAGGAGGTCGCGGCCGGCGCCGACGGCGTCGTCGTGATGCACGGCACGGACACGATGCAGTACTCCGCCTCCGCGCTCTCGTTCATGCTCGACTCGCCCGTCCCGGTCGTCTTCACCGGGAGCCAGCGCTCCGCGGACCGCCCCTCCTCCGACAACGTGATGAACGCGGTGTGTGCGGTCGAGGCCGCGAAGGCCGACCACGCCGAGACGCTCGTCTGCATGCACGCGAGCCCCTCCGACGACGCCTGCGCGCTCCACCGCGGCACGCGCGTCCGCAAGAACCACACCTCCCGGCGCGACGCCTTCGAGACGGTCGACGCCGAGCCCCTCGGCCGCATCGACTACGAGGCCGCGGCCGAGGCGGGCGCCGACGGCGACGCGGCCGACGCAGCCATCGAGTGGGCCCGCGAGCCGCTCCCGCGCGGACGTGGGGCCGTCGACGGTGCGGACGAGGACGCCGACCTCGCGACCGCGACCGACCTCGACGCCGACGTGGAGCTCGCGAAGTTCACGCCCGGCATGGACCCGGCCGCGTGGGACTACCTCGACGGCAAGGACGGCGTCGTGATCGAGGGGACCGGGCTCGGCCACGTCCACACCGACCTCATCCCGCGGATCGAGGAGCTCGTCGAGGGCGGCACCGTCGTCGCGATGACGAGCCAGTGCCTCGCGGGCCGCGTCTGCGACCGCGTCTACGACACCGGCCGCGACCTGCTCGACGCCGGCGTCGTCGAGGCGGGCGACACCCTCCCCGGCACCGCGAAGGTGAAGCTGATGTGGGCGCTGGCGAACCTGTCCGACCCCGCCGAGGCGATGGGCCGCGACCTCGCCGGCGAGCTGACCGAGGAGTCGCGGCCCTGGCGATGACGGCGTCGAGCGGCGGGTTCGACGTGACCGTCCGCGAGGCGCGCCCCGCCGACGCCGACGCGGTCGCGGCGTTCGCGCGGGACACGTGGGGCGAGCGCCACGACGACTACATCCCGCGCGTGTTCCCCGAGTGGGCCGCGTCCGACGACCCCGACGCCGGGACGTTCGTCGCGACGCTGCCGCCCGCGGCGGTCGCCGAGAGTGACGCGACCGTGAGCGCCGCCGACCGCCAACCCGGCGACACCCTCGTCGACGGCGACGGGGCGGGGGCGGCCGCCCCGGGCGAGCCGGAGGCCGTCGTCGGCTGCATCCAGGGCGTCATGCTCTCCGAGTGGGAGGCGTGGGGGCAGGGGATCCGGGTCGACCCCGCGGCCCGCGGCCTCGGCGTCGGGACCGCGCTCTCGGAGGCCGCGCTCGACTGGGCGCGCGAGCGCGGCGCGACCGTCTGCCGGAACATGGTCTTCTCGTGGAACGTCGCCGGGCTCGGCCAGTCGCGCGCGGTCGGCTTCGAGCCCGCGACCGAGTTCCGGTTCGCGGAGCCGACGCCCGACGCGGACGCGGTCGACGCGGCCGACGCCACGGGGGCCGGCGCCACCGAGGCCGACGGGATCGGTCCCGTCACCGACCCGGACCCGGACGCCGCGTGGGCGCTCTGGGCCGACAGCGACGCCCGCGACCACCTGCGCGGGCTGGCGCTCGACGACGGGGAGCCGTGGGCGTGCTCGGAGCTCACCCGCGAGCGGCTCCGGGTCGCGGCCGACGAGGACCGCCTGGTCGCCGTCGCCGACGCGGACGCGCTCGCCGGCGTCGCCGTCCGGACCCGCGTCTCCGAGGGCCCGGGCGACGAGGAGTGCGGGGGCGGGCCCGAGCGGACCGCCGAGTACGGCGCCGCCGCGTGGCGCGACGTCGACGCGGCGGGCGCGCTCTACGCGTCGGTCGCGGCGGACGCGGCCGCGGTCGACGCGGACGCGACCCGCGTCCTGATCCCCGAGACGGTCGACCACGTGAGCGACACCGGGGCGAACCGGGTACCGGTCGCCGCCGAGCCCGACTTCGTCATGCGGGCGGACCTCACGGGCGAACTATAAGCGTCGCCGGCCGAACGGGACACCATGACGCTCCTCTCCGGGGTCTCCCTGCCGTGGTCGCTCCCGCTCACGGTCGCGGTCTACGGGATCCTCGTCGCCGCTGCCGCGTGGATCTACCGCGATGCGAGGGCGCGCGGGAACCGATACGCGGTCGTCTGGGCGGTCGCGACCCTCGTGTTCGCCATCGTTCCCGTGCTCGCGTACCTGTACCTCCACCGCGACGCGGGACCGGCGCCGTGAGCGACGCCGGCAAGTTATAACCCCCGCGCTCGGATCCCTCGGGCGAATGCCCTCCGTCGTCCGCGACGGTTCCCTGCGAGCGGTCTCTCGGGGTCGTCGCCCTCGCGCGCTCGCGCTGCTCGTCTCGAACCTCCTCCCGCTCGTCGGCGTCGTCGCGCTCGGCTGGAACGCGGCCGCGCTGATGACGCTCTACTGGTTCGAGCTCGGGAGCGCCTCCCTCTACGCCGTCGTCCGCGCGCTGTTCGCCGGCCGCCCGTCCGAGATCGAACGCGACGCGCTGATCGCCGGCCCGCTCTCGGAGCGACGGGTCGCGCTGTCGGTCCCCCGAACCGACCTCCGGATCCGGCTCTCCTCGCTGCTCGTGCTCCCGGTCGCCGTGCCGGTCCTCGCCGTCGCCTGGCTGTTCGTCGGGGGGCTCACGGTCGGGATCGTCGCCGACGGCGGACTCGCGCCGGACGCCCTCGACACCGTGACGCTCGCGGTCGTCGCCGTCGTCGTCGGCGGGGCGGCGACGACGGCCGTCGAGTACTTCGGCCGCGGCGAGTACCGGAACCACAGCGCGCAGACGGCGCTTCGAGGCGTGTTCGCCCGCGCTGCGGCGGTCTTCCTCGGCGCGATACTCACGGTGACGCTCGTGGGCGCCGCGACGGTCGGCACCGAGGCCGAGATCGGCGCCGTCGACCCGGACGCCGTCGGGCTCCCGCTCCTGCTCGGGATCGTCGCGGCGAAGGCCGCCTTCGACCTCGCCGGGCTGTACGGCGACCGGCTGACGGCGTTCGACGAGTCGTCGGCGCTGGACCTGGGGCTCGCCTACGAGCCGCCCCCGCCCGAGCCTCCGGACGGATCGGTCGGCGAGCCGGTGCGGACGGTCCGGCAGCCGCTCCGCGCGCGGCTCGCCGGAGCGCTGGCGACGCCGATCGGTCATCCGGGGCTGTGGTACCTCGCCGCGATCCCGGCGCTCGGCGCCGCGCCGTTCGCGATCGGCGGCGACTGGGGGACCGTCGGCCTCCTCCTCGCGGTCGCCGTCGCGGTCCCGCTGGCGCTCGCCGCGCTCGACCACGAGCTCCGGTACGGGCTCGTGGCGTACCGCGCCGGCGACGACGCGCTCGTCGCCCGCGACCGCCTGTTCGGCACGCCCCTGTGGCGCGTCGAGCCGTGGGACGAGACCGGCCTGCGCGTGGAGCGGGGACGGCTCGACCGGCGGCTCGGCACCGAGACCGTCGTGATCGAGCTCCGCGACGGCGAGCGTCGGATCCCCGGGCTCGCCGACCCCGAGCCGGTCCTCGGCGCCTTCGAGAGGCGCGCGGCGCGGCCGGAGCGAGCGCGGTCGACGGTCGACCCCGAGGGTTAGCCTCCCTCGGTCCGGTAGAGCGGGTGCGCGTCGCCGACGATCCGCTTGAAAACGCGGATGACGCCGGCGTGTACCCCGACGAGCACGCTCACGCTCGCGACGATGACCGCCACCTCGACCGGGGTCGAGAGGAGGCCGAGCGAGACGATGAGCGTCGTCGCGCAGGCGGGCGCGTGGACCGCGTCGGTCGCGATCATCGCCCAGCTCGTCGCCACGAGCGAGGCGGTCGCGCTCGCCGCGAGCCGGAACCCCTCGGGGGAGAACGCGGGCGGCGTCGCGGTGAGGCTGGCGCCGGGCGCGATGAGCCACCACGCGGCGAGCCCGGCGACGCCGCCGATGAGGTGGCTGCCGACGATCCGGAGGGCGCGCCCGCGCTCGCTCCGGCGGTCGAACGCGAGCACGAACGCCGACGGCCCGAGGCTCGGGAAGACGAACGGCTGCCCGGTCCCCCACGCGATGGCGCCGAGGACGGTGAAGAGGAGCCCGGCGTACAGGCTGGTTCCGGCGCGGCGGCGCATTGCCGGGCGGTCGGAGAGGGACGCACAAGTCGCCGGCGGTTCGGCCCGCGGACCGCCGCCGGCGCCCGCGTCTCCCGGCCGGCACCCCCCGGCCGACATTTCCCGGCCGGCGGCTCGCGCTATCGGTCGCGATAGCCGAACCCGAACGCCTAATTACGCCCGCGGCGGCCGTGGGGACATGTTCGCGACGCTCCCGGACCTCCTGCGGCTGCTCGCCGTCCCCGTCTTCGCGTGGGCGGCGCTGCGGGACGTCCGGACCCGACGCCTCCCGAACCGGATCTGGCCGCCGCTGTACGCGCTCGGCGCGCTGCTGCTGGTCTGGGAGACGGCGGCGATGTGGCCGCTCGCGGGGGTCGAGGGCCGGCTGTTCCTCGTGCAGGCCGCAATCAGCGTCCTGTTCGTCGCGCCGCTCGGCTACGCGTTCTGGTACCTCGGCGCCTTCGGTGGGGCGGACGCGAAGGCCCTGATCGCGCTCGCGCTCCTCTTCCCCACTTTTCCGGAGTACGCCGTCGCCGGCGCGGAGCTCCCGCTCGTCGAGACGCGGATCGGCGTCTTCTCGCTCACGGTCCTCACGAACACGGTGCTGCTTGGGCTCGCGTACCCGCTGGGGCTCGCCGGGCTCAACCTCCTCCGCGGCGAGGTCTCGGCGAACATGTTCCTCGCCCGGCCGGTGGCGACCGAGTCCCTGTCGGACCGCCACGGCCGGCTGTACGAGGACGACGCGGGCGAGACCCGGAGCGGGCTGGACCTAGACGCGCTCCGGATGTACCTGCGGTGGCGCGGGCTGACGCTCGCCGACCTGCGCGCCGACCCGGACCGGCTCCGCGACCCGGAGAGCGTCGGCGAGACGTTCGATCCGACCGACGGCGGGACCCACGTCGGCCCGCGGACCGACGGCGGGACCGCGACCGGCGCCGGCGAGGGCGCCGCCCGCTCCGTGGACCGCCCCGACGACCCGTGGGCCGCGGAGCGCTTCCTGGCGGCGATCGACCACGGCGCGTACGGCACCGACGCCGAGACGCTCCGCGGCGGTCTGGCGGTCGTCGCCCGCGAGGACCGGGTGTTGGTGTCGCCGGGGATGCCCTTCGTCGTCCCGATGGCGGTCGGGCTGGTCGTCTCGCTGACGTACGGCGACGCGCTGTTCGCGCTGCTGGGCGCGGTCGGGCTCGTCTGAGCCGAGGGCCTCGCAGTCCGGCGGTACCGCCCGCCCTCAGCTCCCCGTACGGAGGTCGCCGACCGTGAGCACGCGGGTCCCGACGGGCCGTTTCACGAACTCCCCGAGCTCGCGGCCGAGCAGTTCGCTGACCCCGCGCTGGGCCGCCACGTCGAGCAGCCGCTGGTCGATCCGACCGTCGACGACGACCGTGTGAGGGGCCGTCTCGGCCCCCTCGATCGCGTCGAAGGCGTCGCTCGCGTCGACCTCCGCGAGGACGCCGCGGTCGTCCCCGAGCAGGCGGGCGCGGTCGCTCCCGGCGTCGACGACCTCCTGCACGTGCTCCTCAACGGACCGCGGCTCGTCGTCGACGGGGGCGTCGGCGTCGGTCGCTCCGGCGTCACCGTCGCCGGTCGAAGTCGCCTCCGAATCCGATTCCGGCTCCGAATCCGTCTGCAGTTCCGAATCCGTTTCCGAGTTCCCCGTTGCGTCCCCCTCCGATCCGGTCTCGTCGGTCGCCGACCCGTCGCGCTCCCGACCGCCGTCCGCGTCGTCCGGCTCGGTCGCCGCCGGATCGGCGACGTCGACCGCGACCGACCCGTCGGCGGCCGCGTCGGTCGCCGCGGCCGGCGGGGTCTCCTCGACGGCCTCGACGAGCCCGCCGTCACCCGCGCCCCGGGCCGCCTCCGCGACGACGCCGTCGGGCTCCCGCTCGCCGGAGGTCGGCGGATCGGGGCCGGACGCGGTCGATCCGGCCCCGCCGGAGTCGGGCTCGGCTCCCGGTCCGTCCCCCTCGTCGCTCTCGTCCGTCTCGCCGGGGTCGTCCCCGTCGTCCGCGGCCGCCTCGCGGAGGTTGGGCTCGTCGGCGAGGGTGCCGTACGGGACCTTCCCGCGGAGCGCCTCGAAGACGGCGTTGCGGTCGAGGTCCTCGACCGATTCGCCGGGGGGCGCGAAGGCGACGTAGTCGACGTCGCCCACCTGCGCGAGCTCGCGGAGGATGAGCTCGCCGCCGCGGTCGCCGTCGAGGAAGGCGGTGACGGTCCGGTCGGCGGTGAGGTCGGCGACCGCGTCGGGGACGTTCGTCCCCTCGACGGCCACCGCGTTCTTGATCCCGCAGTCGAGCAGCGTGAGCACATCCGCGCGCCCCTCGACGACGATGACGGCGTCGGAGTCGCCGACGCGGGGGCCCGCGGGGAGCCCCTCGTAGTCGACGATCCCCTCGACGCGGGCGGCCTCGCGGACCTCTTCGAGGACGTCGTCGCTCGCGAGGCTCGTCTCCTCGAAGCCGTCGGCGATGAGCTCCTTCGCGCGCTCGACGACCTCGCGGCGCTTCGCCGCCCGCACGTCCTCGATGCTCGTCACCTCCACGGAGGCCTGGCAGGGGCCGATGCGGTCGATCGTCTCCAGCGCGGCCGCGAGGATCGCGGTCTCGACCTTGTCGAGGCTCGACGCGACGGTGACCTCGCCGAACGACTGCCCGTTCTCCGACTGGACGGAGACGTCGATCCGGCCGACCCGCGACGACTCCTGGAGGTCGCGGAGGTCCAACTCGTCGCCGAGGAGCCCCTCCGTCTGGCCGAACACCGCGCCGACGACGTCGCTCCGCTCCACGACGCCGTCCGCCGCGATGGTGGCGTGAATCAGGTATTTCTCTGTGTCTTTCATGGGAAGGTGAATGGTGATGATCGGACGGCGTCCGCCGCCCGTGCGTCGTTGTGCGCGTCGCCGAAAATAGTTATCGCACCCGCCACCGTCGACGCTCTTTGAAGAAATTTATTCTACAATCTACCGTATCGAACCCGTTCAATAAGATTTAAGCGTTCAAAGAAGTGATCTTTCGATATGAGACGACCTCGGAGAGATATCGTGTGGATTCCGACGTTCGCCGTGCTCGTCGCGTTCGCCGTGCCGTGGCCGCTGTGGGGCGTCGACCGCGTCGCCGCCGGGCTCCCGGTGTGGATCTGGTGGCACGTCGCGTGGCTCGGGCTCTGTGCGGTCCTGTTCTCGCGCTTCGCCCGGAGCGGCGCGTGGGAGCGCGGGATGGGGCTCCGGCCCGGGGCGGACGGGGACGACCGCGGCGCGGGCGGCGACGCGAGGGCTCCCCCCGCCGGGGGTGATCGGCCGTGACCCTCGGGCTCTCGCTCGGGATCGTCGTCGGCTACCTCGTCTTGGCGCTCGCGGTCGGCCTCGTCGCCTACCGCGTCTCGGAGACGACGGCGGAGGACTACTACCTCGCGAGCCGGTCGATCGGCACGGTGGTCCTGCTGTTCACGACCTTCGCCACGCTGCTGTCCGCGTTCACCTTCTTCGGCGGGCCGAACCTCGCGTACCTCGCGGGCCCCGAGTGGCTGATCGTGATGGGGACGCTCGACGGGGTGCTGTTCGCGGTGCTGTGGTACGCGATCGGCTACAAGCAGTGGCTGATCGGGAACCGCAACGGCTACGTGACGCTCGGGGAGATGCTGGGCGACCGGTTCGGCTCGACCGGGCTCCGGGCGCTCGTCGCCGGCGTGAGCCTCCTCTGGCTGTTCCCGTACGTCATGCTCCAGCAGATGGGCGCCGGCGAGGCCCTGGTGGGACTCACCGACGGCGTCGTCCCCTACTGGGGCGGCGCGGCGCTCATCACGGCCTTCATGATCCTCTACGTCGCCCTCGCGGGGATGCGCGGGGTCGCGTGGACGGACACGATCCAGGGGCTGTTCATGCTCTCCGTCGTCTGGATCGCCGCCGTCTGGGTGGTGTCGGCCGTCGGCGGCGTCGGCGCGGCCACCGGCGCGATGCTCGACGCCCGGCCCGACTTCGGGAGCTTCGGCGGCGGCACCTACTCGGTCGGGTTCATCGTCTCCACGGCGATCACCATCGCGTTCGGCGTGACGATGTTCCCGCAGATCAACCAGCGGTTCTTCGTCGCGAAGTCGGGCGAGACGCTGAAGCGGTCGTTCGCGCTGTGGCCGGTGCTCGTCCTCCTGCTGTTCGTCCCCGCGTTCATGCTCGGCGCGTGGGCGGCCGGGATGCCGGTCGACGTGCCTGAGAACGCCAACGTGCTCCCGATCGTGTTGAACGAGTACGCGCCGGCGTGGTTCGCGGCGCTCGTGATCGCCGGGGCGATGGCCGCGATGATGTCCTCGTCGGACTCGATGCTGCTGTCGGGGTCGTCGTACTTCACCCGCGACCTCTACCGGCCCGTGATCAACGCCGACGCCTCGGCGGAGCGCGAGGCGTGGGTCGCCCGGATCGGCGTCGCCGCCTTCGCGCTGCTGGCGTTCGTCGCGAGCCTGTTCCGGCCCGGGACGCTGATCGAGGTGGGCGACACCGCCTTCTCCGGGTTCGCGCTGCTCGCGCTCCCGGTCATCTGCGCGCTCTACTGGGAGCGGACCACCCGCACCGGGATGATCGCTGGCATCCTCGTCCCGCAGGTCGCCTACCTCGCGGTGGTGCTGTCGGCGGTCGTCGGGGTCGTCCCGACGCTCCCGCGGACCGTCCTCGGCGGCTGGGACGTCGCGCTCGGGCTGATGGCGCTCTCGGCGGTCCTCACCGTCGGCGTCTCGCTCCTCACCGCGCCGACCGCCGAGGGCGACGCGTCGCGGTTCGCGGTCGCGGGCGACTGAGGCCAGTCGGCCGAGTGTCGGCTCCCGATCGGTCGGGATCGACATCCGGGAGCGGACCCCGGACCGCGGCTCGGGCACCGATAGCTTATGTGCTCGCGTGACCATTCGAACGTAGAACCACCATGAGACGTATCCCCTTGATCCTCGCCGTCGCGGTCCTGCTCGCGGGCGCGCTGGCCGGCGTCGCGGTCGCGCAGTCCGACGGCGGCGCCGCGCAGACGGGCGACGGCGACGACCTGTACGAGTCGCTGGAGGAGATGGTCCCCGCGTACAACGAGAACGCGGACTCGGTCGACCTCGGTCCGGTCAACCTCGCCGGGACGAGCAACATCTACATTCAGGACGGCTCGTCCGAGGTCACGTACTCGATCACCATGGACCGACAGAACCGGATCACCGACCTCGACGACAGCCGCAGCGAGGACGCGGTGCGGAGGATCACGACCGACCGAGAGACGGTCGAGGAGCTCGTCGCGGCCGACAACCCCGCCGCGGCCTTCCGGAACGCCGTCGCCGACGACGAGATCGTGATCAGCGGAGAGACGGGCAACCCCGTCGAGCGGGTCAAGTGGACCGTGATCAACGCGGTCAAGGGATTCTTCATCTGAGCGCGTCGGTCCCGATCGGGATCGCCTCCCCGAGGGGCGGTCCCGCTAATCGTCGTCCTCAGCGGTGCCGCCGCCCCCCGCGCGCTCGGCGGCGGTCGGGAACATCCCCCGCCGCGTCGCGAACGCGAAGTACGCGCCCAGCCCGAGGAAGCCGGCGACGTTCGAGACGGTGACGGCCCAGAACACCGCCTCCACCCCCCATCCGAGCCCGGGGGCGACCGCGAGGCCGAAGGCGCCGAACGTCGCCGTGGCGGGGACCGCGGCGACCGCGATCGGGAACCGAATCGCCCAGTACTTGATCAGGTCGGCGACGAGGGAGGTCCGGGTGCGCGAGGCGCCGTTGAACCCGGCGAGCAGGGTGTACGTGCCGCCGAGCGCCGGGTACGAGACGGCGAGGACGCGCAGGTACAGGACGGAGAGCGACCGCCCCGTCGGGGTGAGGTCGGGGGCGAGCAGGTCGGCGATCGCGCCGGCGAACAGGAACTGAACGGCGCCGAGCGCGAGGAACCCGACGACGACCGTCCCGGTCCCGACGAGGGTCGTTCGCCGGGCCCGTCGGGGGGCGCCGGCGCCGAGGTTCTGCCCGATCATCGACTGGGCCGCCTGCTGGACGCCGAGCGCGGGGACGATCGCGAGCGTCGCGACCCGCGCGCCGACCGTGTACGCCGCCACCCCGGCCGCGCCGCCCGCGACCGCGACGAGGCCGACGACCAGCACGCGCACCAGTTCGCTGACGCCGCGCTGGCCGCCGAGCGGGAGCCCGACGGCGACGACCTCCCGGAGGTCGCCGGCGTCGACGACGAGCGCGTCGCGGGTGAGCCGGAACGTGTCGCGGCCGATCCCGGCCGCGTACGCGAGGACGTGGAGCAGCCCGGCGACGCCCGAGAGCGCGGTGGCGAGGGCCGCCCCGGCGACGCCGAACGCGGGGACCGGCCCGACCCCGAAGATCAGCGTCGGCGCCGCGACGAGGTTGACGAGGACGCTCGCGACGCTCACGTGGAGGACGGCCCTCGTGTCGCCGCGGGCGGTGAAGCAGTTCTCGACCGTCTCGCCGACCGCGCCGACCGGGAGGACGGCGGCGACGATCGCGAGGTAGGCGGCCGTGGTCCCGGCGAGCGCCGGGTCCGCGCCGAGGAACCGCACCAGCTCCTCTGCGAAGGCGGCGACGGGGACCGCGACGGCGGCCGTGACCGCGAGGGCGACGAGGGCGCCGTTGAACGCGACGCGGCGCGCGCCCGCCTCGTCGTCGCCGCCCGCCCGCTGGGCGACGAGGATCTGCGTCCCGACCGCGGCGACGACGACGACCGCGCCGAGGAGCGACTGGACGGGGAGGCTGAGCCCGACCGCCGCGACCGCGTCCTCGCTCACGCGGCCGAGCCAGAACGTGTCGACGAGGGCGTTCGCGACGTAGACGAGGTTCTGCGCGACGAGCGGGGCCGCGAGCAGCAGGAGCACGCGCCCCACCGGCCCGTCGGTGATCGCGTCGCCGTCGACGTCGAACATCGGATAGTTTCGTATCGGTTCACGATAACAAAATATTGTTGCTGTCGGACGTCCTACCGGTTCGTCGCCGTCGACGGACGTCGGTTCCGCGGCGACCCGCACGTTTTTGCACGCGGCCGCCGTGGTGAGGGTATGCAACGCGGCCGTCGGAAGCCGGACTGGCTGAAGTCGCGGCCACCCTCCGGCTCCCGGTTCACGGAGATCAAAGAGCGCCTCCGCGAGCGCGACCTCCACACCGTCTGCGAGGAGGCCAACTGCCCGAACATGGGCGAGTGTTGGTCGGGGCGGGACGGCCCCGGCACAGCGACGTTCATGCTCATGGGCGACCGCTGCTCGCGCGGCTGTAACTTCTGTGACGTGGAGACGGGCGGGATGGAGCCGCTCGATCCAGACGAGCCCGCGAACGTCGCCGAGGCGGTGACCGAGATCGGGCTCGACTACGTCGTCCTCACCTCCGTCGACCGCGACGACCTCGCGGACGGGGGCTCCGCCCACTTCGCCGAGACGATCCGCGAGATCAAGCGGCGGGACCCGGGGATCCTCGTCGAGACGCTGATCCCCGACTTCCAGGGGGACCCCGACGCGATCGACCGGATCGTCGAGGCGGGACCGGACGTGATCGCCCACAACGTCGAGACGGTCGAGCGCCTCCAGTGGCCCGTGCGGGACCGGCGGGCCGACTACGAGCAGTCGCTCTCCGTGCTTGACCGGGTGAACCGGGAGTCGGACGTCCACACCAAGACGAGCCTCATGCTCGGGGTCGGCGAGTACGCCCACGAGGTGTACCGGACGCTCGGAGACCTCAGCGAGGTCGGCGTCGACGTCGTCACCTTCGGACAGTACCTCCGGCCGTCGCGCTCGCACCTCGACGTGTTCGACTACGTCCACCCCGACGCCTTCGAGACGTGGCGCGCGGTCGCCGAGGAGGAGTTCGACTTCCTCTACTGCGCCTCGGGGCCGATGGTCCGCTCGTCGTACAAGGCCGGCGAGCTGTTCGTCGAGGCGCTGCTCCGCGAGGGCCGTTCGCCGGAAGACGCCCGGCAGCACGCACGCGCGGCCGGCGGGGACTGACGACCGCTACGGCCGCGGCCCGGTGACCGCCACGGTCGCGGCGGCCGGCGCCCCGCGCCGGGAAACGTGTACGGGTTCTGTTACGACCGTCCGGAAAACGACTCCGGGCCCTGCGGCCGTAAAACACCTAATATGTGTGCAAATGCCAGTAGCTGTGGGGAAGTTGACAGGGATATACTTATCAGAGAGGCCTCTATATGAATGGGTATGTCATACCACAAACGACGGCGTGACGTGCTGAAAACTGTCGGTGTCGCTGGCGCGGTCGGCCTCGCCGGCTGTGCCGGCGGCGACGGCGGTGACGGCGGAGACGGTGGCAACGGCGGTGACGGCGGCGACGGCGGCGACGGAATGGACGGCGAGGACGGCGGCTCCACCGACGGCGGGTCCGGCGGCGGTCCGGACCTACTCGTCGTCATCGGCTACCCCGAGAGCGGGATCCAGCTGTTCCGCGACTACTACTCCGCGTCGGACGGCGCCGAGGACATCCTCATCCCCGACGGGCTTCAGGACCCCTCGCTGCCCGGGCAGGTCGGGAACGCGATGGACAACGTCACCGGGACCGCGCCGGCGGCGGGCGGCCCGAACCAGGAGGCGTTCTCGACCCTGTACCAGGACACGTACGACGCGACGCCGGGCGTGTTCACCTCGCAGTCGTACGACTCCGCGGCGGCGCTCATCCTCGCGAACGTCGCGGCGGGCGAGAACGACGGGACCGCGGTCCGCGACCAGCTCCGGCGGATCGCGAACCCCGGCGGCACCGAGTACGGTCCGGGCGAGTTCCTCGACGCCGTCGAGGCGGCCGCGAACGGCGAGAACATCAACTACCAGGGGGCGTCGAGC
Source organism: Halorubrum rutilum (assembly GCF_042665015.1). Classification (GTDB taxonomy): domain Archaea; phylum Halobacteriota; class Halobacteria; order Halobacteriales; family Haloferacaceae; genus Halorubrum; species Halorubrum rutilum. The sequence continues at coordinate 152,052 of NZ_JBHTBL010000011.1, forward strand.
GCGGTCAACTTCGACCAGAACGGCGACCCGGCGTCGGCGGCCTACCAGATCTGGGAGTTCGCCGGTCAGGGCGCCGACTCCGTCGACGTCCAGGAGACGCAGAACTTCTCCGGCGAGAATCCCGAGGGGGCCGGTCCCTCTGCCGACTCGTCGCCCGGCGGTCTCGGTCGCGAAGTGAGCCTCGGCATCCTGCTCCCCGAGACCGGCGACCTGGCGTCAACGGGGCGGCCGATGATCCGCGCGGCGGAGATCCCGGTCCAGCAGGTCAACGAGTCCGACCTCGACCTGACGGTGAACGCCCAGTTCGAGGACACGAACACCTCGCCCAACCAGGGGGTCAGCGGGGCCGAGTCGCTGATCAACTCTGGCGTCCCCGCCGTCTGCGGGACCGCCTCCTCCGGCGTGAACGTCCCGGTCTGTACGGAGGCGCTCATCCCGAACGAGGTCGTCGGCTGCTCGCCGTCCAGCACCGCGCTGTCGGTGACGAACCTCGAGGACGACGACTACATCTTCCGGACCGCCCCGAGCGACCAGCTCCAGGGCCGGGTCATGGCGCAGGTCGCCTCCGAGCGGCTCGGCGCCTCGACCGCCGCGACGCTGTACGTGAACAACGACTACGGTCAGCAGCTCTCGAACCGCTTCAGTAACGTGTTCGAGGAGTCGTTCGACGGCACGGTGTACGACCAGATCAGCTTCAACATCGGTTCGTCGTCGTACTCCAACGTCGTCGATCAGGCGCTTTCGAGCGGGAACTGAGCGCGCTCGGACGCCGACGCGTCGACCGGCGGCCTCCCGAACGCTCCCGTTTTTTCGCGCGCCCCGACCGACGAGCGGCGCGGCTCGCGCCCAATCCTCGCGAGCGACGCGTCGCTACAGGCGCGCCTTCGCTCTCTCGCAAACGATCCGACCGAGAACGGGTCGCGTCGCGGACCGATCGCCGACGCCCGCCGGCGACCGACTACCCGCCGAGGAACTCCCGGCGGACCTCCTCGTCGTTCAGCAGCGCGGTCCCCTCGTCCTCGAACCGGTTCTGCCCGTTCGCGAGCACGTACCCGCGGTCGCAGCGCCTGAGCGCCTCCTTGGCGTTCTGTTCGACCATCAGCACCGCGGTCCCCGTCTCGTTGATCTCGTCGATCTTGTCGAACATCTCGTCGACGAGGTCGGGCGCGAGCCCGGCGCTGGGCTCGTCGAGCAGCAGCAGCTCGGGGTCGAGCATCAGCGCCCGGCCCATCGCGAGCATCTGTCGCTGACCGCCGCTCAGCGTCCCCGCCTGCTGGTGTTTCCGCTCTTCGAGGATCGGGAACCGGTCGTACACCATCCGGAGCGCGTCCTGCGGGACCTCGTCGAGGATGTACGCGCCCATCTCGAGGTTCTCCTCGACGTCGAGCTCGGCGAAGACGTTCTCGCTCTGCGGGACGTACCCCAGCCCCTTGTGGATCACGTCCTCGGGCTTCGTGCCGCTGATGTCCTCGTTGTCGAACGTCACCGTCCCGCCCATGTGCGTCGTCAGGCCGAACACCGACTTCATGACGGTGGACTTGCCGGCCCCGTTCGGGCCGACGATGGTGACGTACTCCTCGCCGTCGACGTCGAGGTCGACGTCGGTGAGGATCTGCAGGTCGCCGTAGCCGGCGTCGAGGTCACGGACCTCCAGGAGGCTCATACCTCACCCCCGAGGTACGCCTCGATGACCTCCTCGCTCTCCTTGATCTCCGCGGGCGTCCCGTCCTTCAGGATCCGGCCCTGGTGCATGACGATGACCCGCTCGCAGTTGTTCATGATGAGGTCCATGTCGTGTTCCACGATGAGGAAGGTGTACCCCCGCTCGCGCAGCTCGTGGATGTGTTCGAGCAGCCGCTTTTCGAGCGTCGGGTTGACGCCCGCGAACGGCTCGTCGAGCAGCAGCACGTCGGGGTCGGTCAGCAGCGCCCGGGCCATCTCCAGCAGCTTCCGCTGGCCGCCGGAGAGGTTCCCGGCGTACTCGTCGGCGAGGTGGTCGATCTCGAAGAAGTCGAGCACCTCCCAGACGCGTTCGAGCTGCTCGGTCTCCTGCTCGCGGACCGAGCCGCGGGTGACCGGCATAATGGACCGCCACAGCGACTCGCCGATCTGGCCCTTCGGCGCGAGCATCATGTTCTCGAGGACCGTCATCTCCTCCAGCTCGCGGGCGATCTGGAACGTCCGCGCGAGCCCGCGGTTCGCGATCTCGTGCGGCTGGAGCCCGGTGATGTCCTCGCCGTTGAACCGGACCGTCCCCTCGGTGGGATCGAGCATCCCGGTGATGAGGTTGAACGTCGTCGACTTGCCGGCCCCGTTCGGGCCGATGAGCCCCGTGAGCGTTCCCTCCTCGACGTCGAAGCTGACGTCGTCGACGGCGGTGATCCCGCCGAACTCCTTCCGGAGCCCCTCGACTTCGAGGGGAGCGTACCGCCCGTCGTCGTCCCCGGCGTGCGTGTCGGGGTCGTCCTCGACGAGCGCCGTCAGATCGGCGTCGGGCGACGACCCGTCGACCGACCGGTCGCCGGCGGTCGGGGACGCCCCCTCGTCGACGTCGGCCGCCGTCTCACCGTCGGCGTCGGCCGCCGTCTCCTCGACCGGCGGGGACTCGCCCGCGGCGGATTCGTCGGTCTCGCTCACCGTTCTTCACCCCCGTCGGCGGCGGCCGGTTTCCCGGTCGACCCGCCGCTTCCCGGCCGCGCGAGGTCGACGCTCGACGCGGTCTCCTTGCGGTGGCCGAGCAGCCCCTCCGGCCGGTTGTGCATCAGCCAGATCAGCACCACGCCCATGATCACCAGCCGCAGTTGGCTGACATTGTCGAGCGTGTACACGATAAGGGGCACCGGGTCGAGCGAGGCGAACCCGGCCATCGCCTCGCCGAAGTTCCGCGGCGCGCTGCCCAGATCGAAGGCGGCCTGGACGAGGTTCTTGAAGTACCGCGGCCCCTCGTACAACAGCCCGGCGAAGATCGCGCCGCCGAGGAAGCTCCCGGTGTTCGAGCCGGCGCCGCCGATGATCAGCGCGATCCAGACGAAGAAGGTGATGTTCGGCCGGAACGACGGCGGCGTGATGCTCCCTTGGCCGGAGTACCAGAGGATACCGCCGAGCCCCATCAGCCCGGCGCCGAGCACGAACGCCGTGAGCTTGAACCGGTCGGTGTCCTTCCCCAAGGCGTTCGCGACGTCCTCGTCCTCGCGGATCGCTTTCAGCACCCGTCCGAACGGGGACTTCCCGGTCCGGGAGAGCAGCAGGTAGAACAGCCCGACGCCGACGAGGAGAACGATCCCGTAGAAGAGCCCGTCGAGCACCGGCTTGGGATTGTTCGAGATGACGTTCGCCTCGACGAACCCGACGAAGCCGAGGTACGGCTCCCAGAGGAAGAGGGTCCGAAGCAGCGCTTCGAGCGGGTCCGTGTAGTTCAGGATGAGCCCGCCGCCGCCGCCGAGTCCGACCGTGTCGGCCGCCGGGTTGACGGCGATCGGTCCGAGGCTGATGGTGTCCGGCACCGTGAACGTCTGGAACGTCCGGGACATCATCGTGAACCGGATGATCTCGGAGAACGCCACCGTGACGATGGCGAGGTAGTCGGCCCGGAGCCGGAGCGCGGGGAGCCCGACGAGGAGCCCGAACAGCGCCGCCATCGCCACGCCGGCGACGACGCCGACGACGAGCGGGAGCCCGAATCCGCCGACCTGCGCGGCGCCGTCCCCGACCGGCGGCTTCGAGACCACCGCGGTGGTGTAGATGCCGATGCCCATGAAGCCGACGATGCCGATGTTGAACAGCCCGGTGTATCCCCAGTGGAGGTTCAGCGCCAGCGCCATCATCCCGAACACGCCGATGAAGAACGTGAGGTTCGCGATCGAGTTCAGCTGCCCGCGGAGCTCGTAGCCGAAGGCGACGCCGGCGAGGATGTACACCAGGTAGAGGGCACCGAGGACGGCGAGCACGAGCGTTATGTCATGCTCGAAGAGGTCCTCGAACCGCCCGCGAATACCTTCGGCGCTCATGCTGTGGTCCTCCCGCTGAAGATGCCTTCAGGCTTGAACAGTAGGATCACGATCATGACCAGGAACGCGGCTGCGCGGCCGAACGCCGAGGGGATCCAGATCACGGAGACGGAGGCGGTGAGACCGATGATGATTCCGCCGCCGATCGCGCCGTAGATCGACCCGATCCCGCCGAGGATGACCGCGGCGAACACCAACAGCAGCAGCAGCCAGCCGTCGTTGAATCCGAGCGTCCCCTTCCAGAGGACGAACATGTACCCGGCGACGCCCGTGAGCCCGGCGCCGACGATCCACGTCGTCCGGATGACCTGTTCCGTCGGGATCCCGGTGATCCGCGCGAGGTCCTCGTTGTCGGACATCGCGCGCATCGCCTTCCCGAGCTTCGTCCGCTGGAGCAGCACGTGGACGCCGAGCATGAGCCCGGCCGCGACGGCCATGAGGCTGATGTCGTGCGCCGTCACGCGGAACGTCCCGTCGATCGCGGGCACGTTCACGCTCGGGACCGACCCCGCCGCGGTCGTCCCCCGCACGCCGGCCCCGTAGACGAACTGGAGCAGGTACCGGAGCGCGAACGCGACCCCGATACTGGTGATCAGCAGCGCGATGCCGCTCTCGTCGCGGATCGGCCGGTAGACGAACCGGTCGATCGCGAGCGCCAGTGCGATCGTCGCGAGCCCCGCCACGATGGCCCCGACGAGGACCGCGATCGGGGCGGTCGTGACGCCGATGCCGAGCGCGCCGCCGAACACCGACCCGCCCACGCCCACGAGCAGGAGCGCGCCGACGCTGTTCTCGCCGATCCCGGCGATGAGGTAGCTCGTCCCCATCCCGACGAACGCTCCGGTGGTGAGGTAGTCGCCGTGCGCGAAGTTCGCGAAGTTGAGAATACTGTACGTCATCGAGAGTCCAATGCCGGCCAGGCCAATAACCAGGCCCCTGAGCAGGCCGTCCCATACCAGGGACGCCAGACCGCTGATCTGGATCCCTCCGGTCAGGAGCCCGGAGACGAGTGACCACACCATCCACAGGACCACGAGTATGACCCCGATGGCGAGCGGTTCCTCGCTGAGGGTTTGGCGGTACCGGACGTACGTTTCAGAGACACTCACGTGATAACACTCCTCATCAAAGCCTATGAATCAACCTATAAGACGTTTTCTACCCAGAATCGCCCGACGTATATCACGTTTAGCCACATACAAACTGTCTGAGGAATATAATGACGTTCCTCTCGACGCCGCCGATGAGGTGTTTCTAACGCGGCGTTTCTAACGAGCCCCCCCAGACGCCGAGCCGCCCCCGACGCCGAGCCGCCCGTCGTCAGTACCCCTGCGCGTTGCCGTCCTTCCGCGGCTCGGTGGCGGCCGAGAGGACGCCGCCGTCGTTACGGACGATCTGCGCGCCGCCGAACTGGACCGGCGAGAGCGTCCTGACGTCGTGGTCCTTCCGGACCAGCTTCGCGACGACGTCGTCGTCGAAGTGGGGCTCGACGCCCAGCTCGCCGCTCTCGCGGTACCGCCACCGGGGCTCGTCGAGCGCGCGCTGGAGGGGCATGTCGTAGTCGACGACGTTCGAGATCACCTGCACGTGTCCCTGCGGCTGCATGTACCCGCCCATCACGCCGAAGGCGGCCCAGTCGTCCTCCCCGAGTCGGGCGATCGCCGGGATCAGCGTGTGGAACGGGCGCTTGCCCGGTTCGAGGCTGTTCGGGTGCTCGGGGTCGAGCGAGAACGACGCGCCCCGGTTCTGGAGCGCGATCCCGGTCTCGCCCGCGACGAGCCCGGAGCCGAAGCCGGCGAACCGCGAGTTGATGTACGAGACGACGTTGCCCTCGTCGTCGGCGACGGTGAGCAGCACCGTGTCGGCGTCCTCGGCGTTCGCGTTCGGCACGCCGAAGGAGACGTCGCCGTCGGCGGTCGGCCCGACGCCGGCCGCCCGCTCCGCCGCCCAGTCGGTCGATTCGAGCGGCGGAACGTCCTCGTAGTCGGGATCGGTGATGTAGCGGTGGCCGTCGTGGAAGGCGCGCTTCATGGCCTCCGCGAAGTAGTGGACGCGCTCGGCGGTGTCGTAGTCGTGCTCGCCGGCGCCGAGTTCGCTCGCGACGTTGAGCGCCTCAAGCGCGATGAGCCCCTGGTTGTTCGGCGGGAGCTCGTACACCTCGGCCCCGTTGTACGTCGTCGAGACGGGCTCCGGCCACTCGACCTCGAAGTCGGCGAGGTCGTCGACGGTCATGAACCCGCCCCGCGACTGCACCTCCCCGGCGATCGCCTCGGCGATCTCGCCCTCGTACACCGCGTCGGCGCCGCGCTCCGCGATCGCCTCCATCGACTCGCCGAGCCGCGGGAGCGTGACCGTCTCGCCGACCGACGGGGCGTCCCCCCCGAACAGGAACGCCTCCCGGGCGTGGTCGTCGGTGAACAGCTCCTCCGCGCCGGCCCAGTACGAGGCGATCACCTCCGAGACCGGGTACCCCTCGGTGGCGTACCGGATCGCGGGCGCGAGGGCGTCGGCGAGCGTGAGCCGGCCGAGCTCCTCGATCGTCGCCTCCCAGCCGCGGGCCGTCCCCGGGACCGTGACCGCGTGAGGGCCGTAGAAGGGCATTCCGGCCTCGTCGGTGTCGTCGACCGCGTACCCGCCGTCGTCCGGGTAGTACGCCGAGGCGTCGTCGTTCGCGTCCAACGCCTCCCGCACGTTCCCGATCGTCGCGTCGGCGGGCGCGCCCCCGCAGGCGCGCATCGCTCCGACGTCGCCGTCGGCCGTGCGGTAGAGCGCGAACACGTCGCCGCCGAGCCCCGTCGACGTCGGCTCGACGACGTTCAGCGCGGCCGCGGTCGCCACGGCCGCGTCGAACGCGTTCCCGCCCTCGCGCAGCGTCTCGATCCCCGCCTGACTGGCGAGGGGCTGGCTGGTCGCGACGACGCCGCGCCGGCCGTATACCGTCGACCGCCGAGAAGCGAACCGGTCCAGGTCTGGTTCCATACCCCCGATCCGGCTGCCCGGCGTATAAATACCGGTCCGGATCTATCCGGTCGCCTCGCCGACCGGCCACGGCGATTCGCGCCCGTCTCTCCCGTTCGCGAGCGGCCCGACGGCTTCGGAACCGACGGATCGCCGAGCGAGAACCGACGCTCGATCCCCTACGAGTGCTTGGCGGCCAACACGTCGATCTCGTCGATCTGGGGGTCCGACTCGAACAGCTCGTCGGCGCGGTCCAGCAGCTCGGCGGCGATCTCCCCGTCGAGGTGCGCCTGCCGCCCCTCCTCGTCGGGGAACGTGTCGAAGATACCGAACGTCGTCTCGTCGAGTCTGAGCGCGAACCACGTCGTCGTCTTCTCCTCGGCCTCCGCGGCCGGGAGCGCGGATTCGAGGAACTCGGCGACCTCCTCGGTCTTCTCCGGCTTCGCTTCGAGGCGGGCCTGCAGCGCGTACTCGGAGTCTGACATTCCGTCCGGATCGAGGGGCGCGAGCCGAATAAGTCCGGCTACGGGAGCAATCCGGACGCCGGTCTCGGTCCTCGGCGGCTGCTGCGAGTGCGAAGGGACTCGCCGGGATCGACCGCGCCGATAAACGCTCACCGGCTATATCGAATCCGCGAACCGTCGGCGCGGGCGGTCACCGGCGACCGACGGAAACGGGACGGCTCCGTGTCGACGTGAAAAAACCGGTGGCCTCTGCACTCATAGGGCTCGTCATCGCTGGTGCCGAGGCAGCTCGGGGCGGTGCGTCGTCATCGGCCGGTGGCTCGTAGTCGGCTCGTCGTCTAAAGTGACCGGGTCCGACCCGTCGCGGTCAGTACCCGAGCTCCTCGTGCTCCTGCGGGTCCTCGTCCGGTCCGAGGCGCAGGAACTCGAGCTCGCGAACCCCCCGAACGGTCCGCCCCGCGTCGACGGAGGCGACGAACCGCGGGCGCCGGGCCGGCGGCAGGGGCTCGCCCGCGCGCTCGACCGCCAGCACGGCGTCGAGCGCGGTCCGGACCGGCACGCAGACGGCGTACCCGTCGGCCGCGACGCGCACGTGGGTCGCCTCCGGGTCGACGTCGACGTCCGACCGGTCGAGCAGCGCCGCCACCGGGACCCCGCGCCAGGCGCCGCCCCAGCGCTCGCCGCTGGCGCACAGGAACTCCTCCTCGACGCGTTCGAGCTCGCTCTCGTCGACCGCGCCGCAGACCACCGTCCCGTCCGCGAGCCCGGACAGTCGGACCGCGGTCCGCGCCGCCGCGTCCGGGATCGCCTCGCGATCGTGTGGGCGCATGACCGGCGGTAAGAGCGCCGCCCTTACAAATCGGCGACACCGTTTCCGGGGACTGGGCATCCGTCGCGGTCCCCGGAGGAGCGGCGCGGCTCCGGGCGCTCTGCTCGTCGGTTCGGAAAATCGGGACGCGGTCGGTCACTCGCCGCCGTGACACGACCCCGCGTACGCGTTCCACCGGCCGGTCCCGTTCGGGATCCGCTCCGTGTCCGTCGCGTCGAACGTCGCCGCGCACCGCGCGACCGCCTCCGCCGCTGTCGGGAGGTCGTCGGCCTCCTCGCCGCTGCTCTCCTCGTCGGCCGCCGACGGGACGGTCTCCGTTGACGCTCTCTCCGTTTCGATGCTCGCCTCGCGCGCACTCGGACCCTCGGGGCGGGTCGCCGCCGCCGATTCCGAGCCTGCGTCAGTCGTGTACTACGGGTGGCACGTCTCTCCCGAGACGTCGGTCGTTAATAATAGTTCATGTTCGTTTCGGGCGTCGGGAACGAGGGCCTCGCCCCCGCCGGTCACTCGTACGACTCGGGCTCGATGCCGGAGAGCCGCATCGCGTTGCCGGTGACGCCGAGGCTCATCCCCATGTCGCCGACGACGACCGCGACGGCGACGCTCACGAGCCCCAGCGGCACGCCGAGCGCGAGGAGGGCCTTCACGCCGAGGCTCGCCCAGACGTTCTGCCGGATGACGCCGTTGGCGGTGTGCGAGAGCGCGTAGAGGTACGGGAGCTTCGCCACGTCGTCGCCCATCAGCGCGATGTCCGCGGTCTCCAGGGCGGTGTCGGTCCCGGCGGCGCCCATCGCCACGCCGACGTCGGCGGTCGCCAGCGCGGGCGCGTCGTTGATCCCGTCGCCGACCATCGCCACCTCCCCGTACTCGGCCCGCAGCGACTCGACCGCCGCGACCTTCTCCTCGGGGAGGAGGTCGGCGCGATACTCGTCGACCCCCACCTGCTCGGCGATCGCCCTGGCGGTGCCCTCGTTGTCGCCCGTCAGCATGACGACGCGCTCCACGCCGAGCTCGCGGAGGCGCTCGACGGCCCGCTCCGAGTCGGGCCGCACCTCGTCCGCGACGGCGACGGCCCCGGTCAGCGAACTCGCCGTCCCGACGAGCACGACGGTCTTCCCCTCGCGCTCTAACGCGGCGAGGGCCCCCTCCGGGAGCTCTCCGGGGCCGCCTCCGCCCGCCGCGGGATCGGCCTCGTCGTCCGCCGCGACGACGCCGCCGTCGGTCTCGGCCCGCGCCCGCGACAGGTCGAAGCCGAGCTCCTCGAACAGCGCGGGCTTCCCGGCGTAGTACGTCTCGCCGTCGATCTCGGCGCGGATCCCCTTCCCGGTCAGGCTCTCGAACCCCGTCGGCTCGGTGAGGTCCCCGACGCCCGCCCGCTCGGCGCGGTCGAGGATCGCGGCGGCGATGGGGTGTTCGCTCCGGCGCTCCAGCGCCGCGGCCCGCCGCAGCAGCGTCGCCTCGTCGGCGTCGCCGAGCGGGATCAGGTCGGTGACCGCGAGCTCGCCCCTGGTGAGCGTCCCGGTCTTGTCGAGCGCGACGGCGTCGACCTCGCCCATCGCCTCTAGGTGGTTGCCGCCCTTAATCAGCACGCCGTTCCTCGCCGCGCTGGTGATCCCGGAGACGACCGAGACGGGCGTCGAGATGACGAACGCGCAGGGGCAGGCGATCACGAGCAGCGTGAGCCCGCGGACGAACCACGTCCCCCAGTCCGCGGCGAAGACGAACGGGTAGCCGGCGATACCGACCGTCACCGGCTCCGCGATGAGGAGCGGCGGCACCGCGGCGGTCAGGACCGCCAGCGCGACGACGACCGGCGTGTAATACCCCGCGAAGCGGTCGACGAACCGCTCCGTCTCTGTCTTCTCGGCCTGCGCGCCCTGCACCAGCTCGATGATCCGCGAGAGGGTGGAGTCGCCCGCGGTGGAGCTCACCTCGATCTCGAGGTACCCCTCCTCGTTGATCGACCCCGCGAACGCCTCGTCGCCGACCGCCTTGTCGACGGGGACGCTCTCGCCGGTGATCGGGGACTCGTCGACCGCGCTCTCGCCCTCGACCACCGTCCCGTCGAGCGGGACCTTCTCGCCCGGCCGGACGACCACGGTCTCGCCGACTGCGACGTCGTCGGTCGGGACGGTCACCTCGTCGCCCTCCCGCCTGACGGTGGCCTCGTCCGGGGACAGCTCCATCAGCTCGCGCAGCGAGTCGCGGGCGCGGTCCATCGCGTAGTCCTCCAGCAGCTCGGCGACGCTGAAGAGGACGGCGAGCGTGGCGGCCTCGACGAAGTAGCCGATCCCCGTCGCGGCGACGATCGCCGTCCCCATCAGCAGGTCGATGTCGAGGCTGCGGTTCAGCGCCGAGTAGTAACCGGCGCGGACGACGGGGATCCCGCTGGCCGCGACGGCGCCGACGAACAGCGCGTCCGCGAGCGTGAGCGGGACGCTCAGCACGCTCGCGACGACGGGATTGGACGCGGTCAGCACGAACTCGAACAGGAGCCCCCCGACCACGAGGACCGCGCCGAGCCACGTCTTCTTCGCGCGCGGCGTCGTCCAGACCTCGGCGGGCGGCGCGACGGCGACGCCGGGTCCCCCGCCGGCGCCCCCGTCGCCGTCGTCCGCGTCACCGTCGCCCGCCGACCGTCCCCCCGTGACCTCGTAGCCGGCGCCCTCGATCGCGGCGACCACGTCCCCCTCGTCGGCGCGGTCGGGATCGTACGTGACCGTCGCGGTCCCGGCGGTGGGATTGAGCGCGACGTCGACCACGCCGTCGACGCGCCCGAGGGCGTTGTCGACCTTCCCGGCGCACGACGGGCAGTCCATCTCGGGGACCGCGAGGTCGGCCGTCAGCTCGCGCCGCCCGCCGTCCGCGCCCGTATCGGGGACCCCGTCCCCGGCGGTCCCGCTTGCGCCGCTTCCGGCCCCGCCGCCGTCGGGCCCGCCGCGTCCGTCCGACTTGTCGCTCATTACGTCGAGGGAGGGGCCTCGCGTCGATAAGCCTTGGTTGGAGACTTCCAACTCTTCCGCGAAAACGCCTCGGCTCGGCTACTCGAACGGCGCCGGCGCGGCGTCGCCCGCGACCGACCGGGCGACGTGCGCCTTCGCGAGGCGCTCCTCGGCCCGGCGGAGGCGGTAGGTGAGCGTCGACCGCGGCACGTCGAGGTGGTCGGCGAGCTCGCCCGCGTCGACCGCCCGCGGGGACTCGTAGTAGCCGTGCTCGACCGCGGCCCTGAGGGCGGCCTCCTGCTCCGGGGAGAGCCCGACGCCGTCCGCGTCGGCCCGCGTCCCGCCGCCCGCCGAGGCGTTCGCGGTCCTGAGCAGCTCCGTGCGCGCCGCGTCGCCGACGGCGTCCCGGAGCGCGTCGAAGAAGGCGCCCACGTCGCCCTCGCCGGAGTGGATCAGCCGCCAGGTGTAGTGTCGCCCCTCGTGGCGGGTCTCGAACAGCACGCCGTCGCCGAGGTGGTCGCGGGCGATGTGCGGGACGGACGCGCAGACGGGCGTGGGCTCCCAGTCGGTGTACAACACGAGGGTGTCGTCGGTCCGGTCGAGGACGCGGGTGGTCTGCGTCGCGCCGCAGTCCTCGGTCGCGAGGCAGTCGGCGTAGTAGTCGCCGTCGGTGAAGGCGTCCTCGACGGCCGCGAGCGCCTCCGGGGTCCCGGTCGCGTGGTCGACGCGCCAGAGGTGGTCGTCGGTGGCGTGGAGCGACAGCGACCGCACCCGCGTCCCCGGATGGCCCGCGAGCGCGTCGGCCACCCGGTTGCGCCCCGGCTCGTACTCCAGGGCGAAGACGAGTTCGCGCATGGGGGCCGCTAGGCGACGGTCGGACATAACTGGTGGCCCCGAAGCGCCGCGACCGCCACGGACGCCGTCCGAGCCGGTTTCGAGCCGGTCACGGGCGGTCCGCCTCGTCGCCGTCGAATCCGCGTGCGTCTCACTCGCGAAATCCGCCCCGAATCCGGATTCGCTATACCGGCATGCGATTTACGCGTCGGGGGTCCGAACGTGTTCGGTCGGATTTCGCCCCCGTGAGAACGCGCGAAACCGGGTTCGGTGGGTCGGTCCTACGCGGCGTATGGTCGAGAAGACGGACCGAACCGCCGGACCGGGCGGCCCGCGCTCGGCGGACGGCCGACGCTTCGAGGTGTTCGTCAGGGAGGCGGAGGCCGACCCGCTCCGCCACGTCGGCACCGTCGCGGCGCCGACGCCGGACGCCGCGCACGAGGAGGCGAGCGAGCTCTTCGCCCGGTACGCCCGCGACGTGTGGCTCTGTCCCGCCGAGGAGACGCACCGCTACTCCGCCGAGTCGCTGGCGGGCGACGACCGCGAGTCCGGCGACGCGGGCGACGGCGCGTCTCCGGACCGCGACGGCGACCCGCGCGCCTCCGAGGCGGCGGAGGGGACTCCGACCGTCGCCTGCGGCGGCGCGCCGGTCGAGGGCGACGCCGAAGCGGCGGACCCCGACGACGCTCCCGGTCCGGAGGGCGACCGATGATCTCGGTCAGCAAGCTCCTCTGCGGGCTCGACGCCGAGAGCGACGGCCTCCGGTACGACGCCGCCGAGGGCTCGGAGAAGCCGCAGATCACGGAGGACAAACAGCGGCGTCCGGTCGTCGTCTGGAACGCGACGAAGCGGTGTAACCTCTACTGCGAGCACTGCTACGCCGCGGCCGACGAGGAGGGGGCGCCGAACGAGCTGTCGACCGCGGAGGGGAAGGCGCTCATCGACGACCTCGCCGCGTTCGGCGTGCCGGTCCTCCTCTTCTCCGGCGGGGAGCCCTTGGTCCGGGAGGACCTCGCGGAGCTCGTCGCCCACGCCGACGACGCCGGGATCCGGCCCGTCCTCTCGACGAACGGGACGCTCCTGACCCGCGAGCGCGCTCGGGAGCTGAAGGCGGCGGGGCTCAAGTACGCCGGCGTCTCCGTCGACGGGCTCCCCGAGCGCAACGACCGGATCCGGGGCGAGGAGGGCGCGTTCGACGCCGCGGTCCGCGGGATCGAGGCGTGTCTCGACGTCGGCCTCAAGACCGGGCTCCGCTACACGATCACCGAGCACAACGTCGACGACCTCGCGGGCGTCGTCGACCTCCTCGTCGACGTCGGCGTCGACCGCTTCTGCTTCTACCACCTCGACTACGGCGGGCGCGGCGCCGACATCTCGGACGTCGACCTGAGCCCCGAGGCGACCCGGGAGGCGGTCGCCGACCTCTGTGACCTCACCCGCGAGTACCACGCGGCCGGCGAGGAGATCGAGACGCTGCTCGTCGGCAACTACGCCGACGCCGGCCACCTCGTCGAGTACGCCGACCGCGAGATCGGGACCGACCGCGCCCGACTGATCTACGAGCACCTCCGGCGCAACGGCGGGGACCCGACCGGCGAGCGCGTCGCCGACGTCGACCCCGTCGGCAACGTCCACCTCACGCAGTTCTGGCAGGGGTACTCGCTCGGCAACGTCCGCGACCGCTCGTTCGGCGCGATCTGGTCGGACGAGTCGAACCCGCTCCTCGCCGGGCTCCGGGACCGCGAGGACCGGCTCACCGGGCGATGCGCCGACTGCGCGTACAAGTCGATCTGCCGGGGCGGCTCGCGGCTCCGCGCCCTCTCGGCGCACGGCGACCCCTTCGCGCCCGATCCGAAGTGTTACCTCACGGAGGCGGAACGCGACGGCGCGGAGGCGCTGCGCCGCGTCCGCGGCGGGTCCCCGGCCGACTGAGGGGACCTACTCCTCGACGCCGTCGAACACGTCCGTCACGAGCTTCGCCTGCGCGCCCCGGAGCCGCTGTGAGAGCGCCGACTTGCTGATCGACAGCTCGGCCGCGAGGTCGCCGAGCGAGACGTCGGCGCCGTCGTCGAAGTAGCCGCGGACCACGGCGAGCTCCATCCCCTCCCGCTGTTTCGGGGTGAGCGCCGAGAGGTCCACGGTCGCCTGCTCGGTCGACTCGGGCCCCGAGACCACGGCGAGCCGGACCAGCCGCACGCGGTCGAGCGCCTCCCTGAGCGCCGCGACGAGCTCGCGGACGGCGTCGCGGTCGTCGACGTACGACGTGACGAGCACCGTCCCCTCGTCGACCCGCCGGACGTGGGGGACGTAGCCGAACTCCTGGAAGACGCGACAGAGGCAGTCGTCCGCGACCTCGCCGCGGTCGCGGCGGATCCCCTCCCCGTCCGCGGGCCGGACCTCCACCGTGCACTCGTCGCCGACCGCGTTGACGGTGACGTCGGCCGCGCTCTCCGCCTGCGAGACGATCGGGCAGTCCCACTCGTCGGACGGGTCGACCTCGAGGTCGACGCGGAGCCGTCGTTCGCCGTCGTCGCCGGCGGGTTCGACCATACGCCCGATCGATGAGCCTCGGCTTTAGGCGTTCGGCGCGTCCTCACGGATCGAAAAATCGGGGTCGGGCGGCGGGGTCGGGAAACCCGAGTCGGCTCGGAGCCGGGGCGCTCGGCGTCGGGGCGCTCGGCGTCGGGGCGCTCGGCGTCTGGCGCGAGCGCTCAGTCCTCGGACTCGGGCGCGGCCTCCTCCGCGGCGGGCTCCTCGGCGGCCCCGGCGGAGTCGTCCTCGCCCTCCTCCGAGCGGGCCGCGACCAGCGCGCCGCTGGCGACGCTGTACATCGGCTCGTCGGCCGAGCGCACGCCGCTGATCGAGAACGGGATGTTCGCGTCCTCCAGGTGGTCCGCGAACAGGTCCTCGAACCCGTTCGGGCTGGAGGTGCCGCCGGTGACGACGACGGGCACGTCGAGCCCCTCCTCGACGTCCTCCTCGTCGACCTCGCGGCTGATGTTCTCGATGACGTAGTCGAGGAGGTTCTCGTAGTAGATGGCGAGCGCGCCCTCGACGCCGCCCACGTCGGTGCGGAAGTCGAGCTCGAAGTCGTCCTCCTTGATGCTCGTCACCTTGTCGACCGGCGTGCCCGTCGCCTGCGAGGTCTGCTCGTCGATCCAGTCGCCCCCGCGGGCGATGGAGAACTTCATCACGGGCACCGCGTAGTAGGCGAGACAGACGTTCGTCATCCCGGCGCCGAAGCTGATCCCGAGCCCGGTGAAGTTGTTGTCGGCGAGCTCGGAGTAGATGACGGCCATCCCCTCGTTGATCGGCTCGGGGTCGTACCCCATGTCGCCGAGCATCGATTCGAGCGTCTTCTCGTGGTACAGCGTCGTCAGCCCGGAGTCGATCGGGTCGGCCGGGCTGGAGTAGAACAGCCGCTCGTTCGGCTTCGAGGGCTCGCCGACCACCTGCTCGGTGATGAGCTTGATCATCGGGATCGCGGACGCCTCGTCGCTGGACAAGATCCCGTGCTGCATCGGGCGGCGCGTCTCCTTGTTGAAGATGTTCGCGAAGTTCAACGCGTCGTCGCCGACGACGTACACCTTGTCCTCCTTCCGGATGTGGAGGACGTCGCTGCGGGAGAGCATCTGCTCGGCCATGTCGCTGTACTCGATCTCGACGAACGAGTTGCGCTGCTGTACGAACACCGTCTCCGCGCCTTCCTGTCGCCCGGAGAGGATGTTCATCGTGCCGACGTCAAGGCCCTTGGCCATACACGCCCCTTCCGTTGCGCACGTCATAAACGTTCGTGGCCAATTCCGTGCCGAGAGAATCGCGGCCGGGACGTCGCCGGGGGTGGCCCTCGGTCACCGCGGCCCTCGGCCGCCGCGATCCCGCCTCGAATCCCGGGTCGTTTATGTGCCGCGCCGCGGTGTGGAGACGACGTGCACGACACAGCGCGCGGGGTCGCGGAGCTGGCCCGGCCGACGAACTGCGTCGCCGCCGCGGTCCTCACGGGGACGGGCGCGTTCGTCGCCGGCGCCGCGGGCGCCGCCGTCCCCGCCGCGGTCGCCGCGGTCGTCACGGCGTTCGCGGTCGCCGCGGGCAACGCGATCAACGACTACTTCGACCGCGAGATCGACGCCGTCAATCGGCCGGACCGCCCGATCCCGCGCGGCGCCGTCTCGCCGCGCGGCGCGCTCGCCGTCGCCGCCGCCTGGTTCCTCGTCGCCGTCGCGTTCGCGGCCCTCCTGCCGCCGCTCGCGGTCGCCATCGCCGCCGTCAACCTCGTCGCGCTCGTCACTTACACGACGGTGTTCAAGGGAACGCCCGGGCTCGGCAACGCGCTCGTCTCGTACCTCGTCGGCTCGACGTTCCTGTTCGGCGGGGCCGCGGTCGGCGAGCCGGGATCCGTCGTCGTTCTCGCGCTGTTGGCGGGGCTCTCGACGTTCACCCGCGAGGTGATCAAAGACGTCGAGGACGTCGCCGGCGACCGCGAGGAGGGGCTCCGCACGCTCCCCATCGCGGTCGGCGAGCGCCGCGCGCTGTGGATCGGCGCCGCCGCCCTCGTCGTCGCCGTCGCGGCCAGCCCGGTCCCGTACTTCACCGGCACCTTCGGCGGCGCCTACCTCCTCCTCGTCGCCGTCGCCGACGCGGCGATGCTGTACGCCTGCTACGAGGGGTTCGGCGACCCGGCGACCGCGCAGCGCCGCTTCAAGTACGGCACCTTCCTCGCGGCGGCCGCGTTCGTCGTCGGGCGGGCGGCGCTGCTCATTTAAAAACCGCCGGAGCGCGGGCCGCGAGCCGCGCTCCCCGACTCGCGGGGGCGCGAGTCACTGAGCCGCGGCTCGCCGGACGGGATCGCTCGAAAAACCGGATCCGTGATCGCTCGACGGCGGACGGTCAGGTGACGGTCACGCGACGTTGAAGCCCTTGTCGCGGAGGAACTCCTCCACGCGGCCCGAGTGGTTCCCCTGCAGCTCGATGGCGCCGTCCTCGACGGTGCCGCCGCAGGCGAACTTCGACTTGAGGTCCGACGAGAGGGAGCTCATGTCGACGTCCTTCGGGTCGAATCCTTCGATGACCGTTACCTCCTTTCCGTACCTGCGCTCGTCGATGCGGATGCTGATCTGCTGGGACTCCTTCGCGACGTCCTCGCAGACGCAGAGTTCCTGGGGCAGTCCGCACGTCGAGCAGACTTCCGACATTACGGTCGAACGTACATGGTGACCGTATTAAATAGTGTCGGGAGTGCGACCGCGGCGCGCGTTCGCCGCCGGCTCAGGCGGGCGAGCGACGGAAACGGCCCGAGAGCCGACGCCGGAAACGGGTCGAGCCGACGCCGGGAACGGGCCCGGGAGACGACGCGAACGGGTCAGTCGAACAGCCGCCCGACGACCGGCGTCGCCTCCAGCGCGAGCCGCCGGACGGTCCGCCGCGCCTCGTCGGCCTCGGCGCGCGTCACCGTCCCGGCGTACGCCGCCCGCTCGTACGCCTCCCCGACCGCGAGCGCCCGCTCGTCGAGCCCGCGGCGGCGGAGGGCGTCGAGGTACTCCCGCGGGGTCTCCCCCGCGCGCCGTTCCCGGTACCGGCGGGCGAGGAGGTACTCCAGGTCCGCGAACGCTCGCTTCGCGTCGGCGGTCGGGTCGGCGCCGCCCCGCGGGAGCCGGAGCCGGGCGGCCCGGACCGCCCGCTCGCCGACGCCGAAGCGGCGGGCGCCGGTGACGCCGATCACGGCCGCGAACAGCCAGTACGCGACGGTCTCGCCGGACGGGAGCGGGGAGTCCTCCTCCCCCGATCGCGGCTCGCCGGGGACCGCGCCGCGGGTGAGCCCGGTCCGCCGCCGGTCGGCGGCGTCCGCGCCGGTCGTGGCGTTGTCGGTCGCGGCGTCGTCCCCCGTCGCGGCGCTGCCGTTCGCCGCGCCGGTCGCGGCCGGGGCCGCCCCGGACTCCGGGACGATCGACGGCGACGTCACCGCCGGCTCCGAGGCCGGCACGTCGACTCCCGGTTCGCCCGCGGAGCGCGCGTCGGCGAGGCGCGCGCTCCGGACCTCGTCGCGCTCGGCGGCGGGCGTCGGGTCGAACGTCACCCAGCCGTGGCCCGGGAAGTACGCCTTCACCCACGCGTGGGCGTCCTGGCCGCGGACGACGTACCGGTCCTCGCCGATCCGCTCGCCCTCGGAGTAGCCGGTGACGAACCGCGCCGGGATCCCCTGCGAGCGCAGCATCGCGGTCATCGTCGTCGCGAAGTAGACGCAGTAGCCGGCGTCCATCTCGAAGAGGAACGCGTCCGCCACGTCGCCGTCGGGCTTCCGGACGGTGAGCGAGTACTCGTACTCCTCGCGCAGGTAGCGCTCGATCGCGACGGCCCGATCGTACGGGTTCTCCGCGCCCGCCGCCGCGAGGATCTCCTCGGTGCGCTCGCCGACCCGCTCCGGCGTGCTCGCCGGGAGCTGCGTGTACCGGTCCTCGATCGCGGGGTCGTAGTCGGTCCCGGCGTCCCGGAGCGCGTCGGGGTCGGCGTCGAGTACACGGCTCTCGACCGTGACCGTCTCGCCCGCCCCCAGCGGCTCGGCGAGCCGGACCGTCCCGTGCTCGTCCACCCGCGCGGTCTGCGCCGCGGGGCCCCGGACGTCGACGACCTGCCACGGCGCCGGCAGCGACGACGACTCCCCCTCGGCGGTGATCGTGACGTTCGCGCGCGTCGCGTCGCCCGGGGGGCCGTCGAGCGGCCCCTCCAGCGGCGACTGCTCGCCGGACCGCACCCAGCCGTCGCCCGTGTAGGTGTCGTAGCTGCCGGCGTGCCAGTTCGCCGCGACCGGGCTCTCGATCGTGTACCTGACCTCGGGCGAGAGCCGCGTCGGACCGACGACCTCCACCTCGTCGTCGGCCTCGATCGACGACTCCAACGTGGGGGTGCCGCGGTCGAGCGCCCACGGCTGGGCCGCGCCGGCCGGGAGGAGGCTGAGCGTCGCGCTCACGAGCACCATCGCCGCCAACACCGCCGCGAGGGTGTCGCCGTGGTCCCGGATCCCGCCCGGCATCGACAGCGTCGAGAGGCCCGCGGCGAGCGCGACCCCGACCGCGCCGGCGAGCGTGGCCGTCCCGCCCGCGTCGCCCGTGAGCACGAGGAACCCCAGCGTGCCGCCCGCGACCCCGGCGGCGCTCATCTGTCGCCCGCGGCCGACGAGGTACCCCACGAGGAACGTCGGGACGGGCGCGACCGCGAGCACCCACAGGTCCGCGAGCGCGAGCCGGAGGACCGAGAGCCCGGTCAGCAGCGAGATCACGTCGAGCGCGACGTTCTCGACCGAGAACAGCGCCCGCCGGCTCGCGGGGATCGCGAGGTAGTACCCCGCCAGCGTCGCGGCGAACAGGCCCGCGGTCAGCCGGACCGCGGTCCGCTCGCCGACGTGCCGCGCGAGGGCGAGCCCCGCGCCGCCGGCGACCGCGACGGCGACCGCGGTCCGGCCCGTCCCCCCGACGACGTCGGTCGCGGAGAGGAACACCGAGAGGTACGCCGCCGTGACGACCGCGACGCCGAGCGCCGGCGGGTCGACGACCGACCGCAGCCGCCGGGCGCGGTCGCCGGTCAGCGGCCGCCTCATCCGCCGATCACCTCGTCTCGTCGACCGGCCGCCTCGCCCCGAGCCGCGGCGGCGACTCCCCCGCGAGCGGTGGCCCCGCCTCGGCCCTCCTCCGGCGATTCGCCTTCGGTCGCCGTCCCGTCGACGCCGGCGCCCCGGCCGCCGCCGACCGCCGCGCGGACGGGCGCACCGGCCACCTCGCCGAACGCGAGCGTCCGGTCGCCGATCCGGTACCGCGCGCCGCGCTCGCCGGCGACCACGCGGGCGTCGGCCTCCTCGACGGCGACCGCGCCGAGGCCGGCGCGCGCGGCCAGTTCCAGGACGGCCCGGCGTCCGCGGGCGCCCGGGTCGGCCGAGACCTCGCCCCCGGGGAGCGTCAGATCGACCGGGACGCCGTCGTCCAGCAGCGCGAGCGCGAGGCTGGCGGCCGCGCTCGCGAGGGCGTCGGCGGGGTCCCGATCCGCCGCGCCCCCCCGACCTCCAGTGCTATCGCGACCGGCCGCGCCCTCCCGGTCGCCCGCGGTCTCGCCGGCGATCGCGACCCGGCCGCGCTCCGTCCGCGCGGCGAACGCCTTCACCACGAGCTCGTCGTGCTTTGCGGTCGCCGCCCAGTGGACGTCGCGGAGGGGGTCCCCGCGCGTGTACTCCCGGAGCCGGTCGAACTCCTCGCGCCGCCGGCTCGCTCCCACGGCGTCGTCGGCGTACAGCGACCGGCGGAGCCGCGCCGGGATCTCGCGGCACGCCGGGTAGGTCAGGGTCTCGTCGAACGCCTCGACGACCGCCTCCCGCTCGAAGAGCCCGAACACGTCGCTCGCGGTCACCGTGACCGGACCGAAGCGCCGCTCGCCCCGGCGCAGGTAGTCGACGCGGTACGTCGCCGGCGCGTCGCCGACGGAGGTCCGGACCGGCTCGTCGGGGCCGGCCAGCCCGTCGTCGAGCGCGTCGTCGACGTCGGCGACGTACGTCGGCGACAGCCCGCCGGCGTCCCGCCCCTCGAACGCGAGGCGGACCTCGCCGCCCTCGCCGACGAACCCCTCGGGCGGGAGGGTCCGGTCCACCGCCGGCTCGTCGATCCGGGCGAGCTGGACGTACCCGGCCGCGAGCGCGACGGCGCCCGGCAGGACGACCGCCTCCAGCGACCGCCCGCCGGCCGCGAACGCCATGGCGACGCCGCCGACGCAGACCGCGAGGACGACGCGACCGCGTCGGGTGAGGGTCGGCGACGACACGGGCGATCACTCCACGCTCGTCCGGTCTAAGGCGTCTTCGACCACCGTCGCCCCGTCGGTTCCGGAGTCGGCGCGGACGCGGTGCGCGAACACGGTCGGCGCCTCGGCCTGGACGTCGTCGGGGATCACGTACCCGCGGCCGTCGAGCGCGGCCCGCGCCTGCGCGGTCCGGAGCAGCGCGAGGCTCCCCCGCGGGCTGACGCCGAGCCGCGCGTTCCGCCGGGTGTACGCCGCCAGCCGCGCGACGTACTCCCGGACCGACTCGGTCGCGTCGACGCCGGCGACCGTCGCCCGGGCGCGCCGGACCTCCTCGATCGAGGCGACGGGATCGACGGCGTCGACGGGGTGGTCGCCGGCCATGCGCCCGATGATCTCGGCCTCCTCCTCGGTGCTCGGGTAGCCGAGCCGGATCTTCTTCGTGAACCGGTCGATCTCTGCCACCGGGAGGTCGTACGTCTGCCCGGGCTCGACGTCGTTCTGGGTCGCGATCACGCAGAACGGATCCGGGAGCGACCGGGTCTCGCCGTCGGTCGTCACCTGACCCTCCTCCATCGCCTCCAGCAGGGCCGACTGCGTCTTCGGCGGCGCCCGGTTGATCTCGTCGCCGAGGACGACGTTGGCGAACACCGGCCCCGGCTGGAACTCGAACTCGTCGGTGCGCTGGTTGAACACGTTGACGCCGGTGACGTCGGCGGGGAGGAGGTCGGGCGTGAACTGGACGCGCTTGAACGAGCCGCCGATCGAGCGCGACACCGACTTCGCGAGCGTCGTCTTCCCGACGCCCGGCACGTCCTCGACGAGGAGGTGCCCGCGGGCGAGGACGGCGATCAGGACGTGCTCGACCGCCGTCCGCTTCCCGACGATCACCTCCTCGACGTTGTCGGCGACGCGCTCCGCGAGCGCGGCGACCTCGTCGGGCGCCAGCGGGGGCCGTTCGGTCGCCCCCGCCCCGTCCGCGTCGACCCCGCTCGGTCCGGTCTCCGCGGCGTCCGTCATGTCGGAGCCCGTCGCGCGGCGGCCCGGTCGCTTCCCGCGGTCCGCCTCGGTCGCGCGAAGCCTTCCGATCGCGCGAACCGTTCCGTTCCCGCGAACCGTTCCCGCCGCGCGGTCCGCTCCCTCGGTGCGCCCGTCCCGTCGCTCTCACCCGTGATACGGACTCCCACGATCATCGATACGAACTCGCTTAGGATAGCAGCGGCATATGCGTTCCGCCGAGCGGTGCGGTCCGTACACGCCCGATTCGGACCGCGAGCGACGACCCTCGGACGCCCCGGCGCGTGCCGAAACTCGACCCTCGGACGCCCCGGATCGCGCCCGCCTTACGACTCCCGGACGTTCCGACCGACCGGCTCGCCGAACGACTCGGCGCCCGTGACGGGGTCGCGCTCGTAGACGACCGCGCCGCGGACGAGCGTCAGCTCCGGGAAGACGCCCTGTAACCCCTCGAAGGGCGTCCAGCCGCAGGCGCCGTGGAGCGCGCCCGCCTCGATCTCGCGGGGGTTCGTCAGGTCGACGAGGACGAGGTCGGCGTCGGCGCCCTCGGCGACGCGCCCCTTCGCCTCGACCCCGAAGATCGACGCGGGGTTGGCCGCGACCACGTCGCGGACGCGCTCCAGGCTCAGCTCGCCCTTGCGCACGGACTCCAGGAGGAGCGGGTAGAGCGTCTCCACCCCGGGGACGCCGCTCGGCGCCTCGGTGAGCCCCCGCCGCTTCTCGGCGACCGTGTGGGGCGCGTGGTCGGTGGCGACGACGTCGACGTCGCCGTCGCGGAGGCGCTCGAACACCCCGGCCCGCCGCTCCTCGGAGCGGAGCGGCGGGTTCATCCGGCCGAAGGTGCCGAGCCGGCCGGCGTTCTCGCGCGAGAGGAAGAGGTGATGCGGGGTGACCTCGCAGGTGGGCGGGGCAGCGCCCGCGGTCGCCCGGGCCTCGCTCTCGTCCCTCTCGGGCCCGCTTCCGTCCCCCTCGGACCCCCTTTCGTCTCCCTCGGACTCGCGGGCCGCGACGACCGCGTCGATCCCCTCCGGCGTCGACGTGTGAGCGACGTGCACCTGCGCGTCGCTCTCGGCGGCGGCCGCGAGCGCGCGCTCGACCGCGGCGACCTCCGCCTCGGCGGTCCGGTAGGCCGACCACGCGTCGGCGTTCGCGGCGGTGCCGACTCCGCCGAGGTCCCTACTGAGCGCGCTCGCGTCGAACAGCGCCTCGTCCTCCGCGTGGACCGTGACCGGGACGTCGCGGGCGGCGGCCTCGGCGAGCGCGTCCTCGAACAGGTCGACGGCGATCCCCATCTCGCCGGTCGAGTCCGCGAGGAACACCTCGCCGAGCGCGAAGAGGGGTCGCTCGAACAGGCCCTCGGGGTCCCAGTCGGCGGTGACGCCGCCGTTGATCCCGTAGTCGACGAGCGAGTCGGCGGCGAGCGCGGCCTTCCCGTCGTAGGCGTCGCCGTCGACGGTCGGCGGCGAGGTGTTCGGCTGGTCAACGACGGTCGTCACGCCGCCGGCGGCCGCGCTCCGCGAGCCCGAGGCCCACGTCTCCTTGTGGCTCCCGCCCGGCTCCCGGAAGTGGACGTGGGCGTCGACGGCGCCGGGCAGGAGGTGTCGCCCGCGGGCGTCGACGACGCGCTCGCCCGCGTCCGGGTCGATCCCGGCGTTCGCCGGCTCGACCGCGTCGATGGTCCCGTCTCGGATCCGAACGTCGCGGACCCGCCCGTCGGCGAGCTCCGCGCCGGTGATGAGCATGCCACATCCGCTCGCGGCACGCTATTTAAACCGTGGTGATCCGCGCGACCGGACCGACGCCGTCTGGCGGGCGTCGACCGCGACGGGAGTCCATGAACGACCGGCGGTGCGGTGGCGCGCGCCGCCGAGCGGCCGCTACCGGCGGCCGCGAAGGAGCGCGCGAGGTCGGGGAGGTGTGAGGTGCTGTGCGGTTGCGGTCGGCTGAAGCTTTGGCGGTGTTCGCCGGCGAATCGGCTACAATCGCTCATAAGCGCACACCTGCGCCTCGAAAACTCAACTCGGCCAGGCGGTCCGCCCGTGCCGACCGACACCGACGCTCCGATACGGTTTTGGGTCGCCCCGCGGAACCTCCGGTAAATGCTGTCTCGACAGTTCGTCCGGGAGAACCCCGAGGTTGTCCGCGAGGCGCTCGACGACAAGGGCGTCGACGTGGACCTCGACCGGATACTCGACGTCGACGAGGAGTGGCGGGAGCTGAAGAGCCGCGGCGACGACCTGCGCCACGAGCGCAACGAGGTCTCCTCGACGATCGGCGAGCTGAAGCAGGCGGGCGAGGAGGAGGAAGCCCAGGAGGCGATCGAGCGCTCGCAGGAGCTCAAGTCGGAGCTCCGAGAGGTCGAGGCGCGCGCCGACGAGCTGGAGGCGGAACTGGAGGAATCACTGCTCGAACTCCCCCAGATCCCGCAGGAGTCGGTCCCCGTGGGCGCCGACGAGTCCGAGAACGTCGAGCGGCGCCGCGAGGGGTTCGACGACCTCCGCGAGCTCCCCGCCGACGTGGAGCCGCACTACGACCTCGGCGAGGACCTCGAGATCCTCGACTTCGAGCGCGGCGCGAAGGTCGCGGGCGCCGGCTTCTACGTCGCGAAGGGGGACGGTGCCCGACTGGAGCACGCGCTGATCCAGTTCATGCTCGACGTTCACCGCGAACAGGGGTACGAGGACGTGTTCCCGCCGATCCCGGTCAACTCCGCGTCGATGCGCGGCACGGGCCAGCTCCCGAAGTTCACCGAGGACGCCTACCGCGTCGAGGGGTCGAACGACGAGGCGTACGACGACGACGACCTCTGGCTGCTCCCGACCGCGGAGGTGCCCGTCACGAACCTCCACCGCGACGAGATCCTGCTCGGCGAGGACCTCCCCCTCAAGTACCAGGCGTACACGCCGAACTTCCGGCAGGAGGCGGGCGAGCACGGCACCGAGACGCGCGGTATCGTCCGCGTCCACCAGTTCAACAAGGTGGAGATGGTGAACTTCGTGCGGCCCGAGGAGAGCGACGAGCGCTTCGAGGGGCTCGTCGACGAGGCCGAGGAGGTGCTGCGCCGCCTCGAACTCCCCTACCGCATCCTGGAGATGTGTACCGGCGACCTCGGGTTCACGCAGGCGAAGAAGTACGACGTCGAGGTGTGGGCGCCCGCCGACGACATGGACGAGGGGCCCGACCGCGGCGGCCGGTGGCTGGAGGTCTCCTCCGTCTCGAACTTCGAGGACTTCCAGGCGCGCAGAGCGGGGATCCGGTACCGCGAGGAGCACCACGAGTCCGCGGAGTACCTCCACACGCTGAACGGCTCCGGGCTCGCGGTCCCGCGGATCGTCGTCGCGATCCTGGAGTACTATCAGAACGACGACGGCACCGTCACCGTCCCCGAGGCGCTGCGCCCGTACATGGGCGGCACCGAGGTCATCGAGGGCCACGACGCGGTCGGCGAGACGAAACTGGGCGGGGAGTAGGCGAGCGGCGCGGTGCGACCGACCGCCGCTACTGGTTCTCTAAGGCGTCGAGGATACACGCGGCGGCGACGACCGCCTCCTTCGGCACGTCGCTCGCGTCGTCGATGGTGACCGCGTACGTGTCCCGCAGCGAGAACTGCCCCTCGATGTCGCCGACGTGGCCGCCGTCGGCGTCGAATATCTCGTACTTGTTCGGGATCAGGTTCGCGGCGCCGACGAGGTGCCGGAGCGCCGCCATCAGCTTGCTCTTCGACCTGATCGTCGCCAGCGCCTCCCCCGTCTCGGGGTCGCGGATCGTCCAGTTCTCGACGAACAGCGAGTAGTCCTCGTCGAGGACGACGACCTCCTCGCCGGTGCCCGAGTCGACGATGGCGTAGTTCCCGCCGATGTCGACGATCCCGCCCGCCTTCACCGTGAACGCGTCGTCGCCGTCGCCGGTGACGAACGGGAACTCCTCTTTCAGCTTGAACATCTTCTGTTTCCCGCGGAGGACGACGTCGCCGGCGCTGTCGCGGACGGCGTACTTGTTCCGGACCATCGACTGCTTCACCTCGTAGCGGTCGTCGCTGAGGTCGACCGTCGAGATGTCGTAGGCGTCCGAGTCGGAGGGGAACACGGAGTGCTCGCTCATGGCCGGCAAGAGAATCAGGCGTCGGAAAACGGTTCCGTTCGCCTCGACGGGGCGGCGTCGGGGCGTCGCTCGCTCGTCAGGGCGTCAGCCGCCCGACCGAGAGCCACGTCACGTCGGCGTCGCGGACCGCGTCGCCGGCGTCTCCGGGGCTGTCGGCGTCTCCCTCGACGGTCGTCAGCGCGAACACCATCTCCTTGCGGACGCCGCCCGCGAGCCGCACGTCGAGCGAGAGCTCGCGCGGCGAGAAGCGGTGGTCGGCGTCGACGACGCGCACGAGGTGCTCGGAGTGCGGCAGGTCCTCGACCGTCTCCACGTCGAGGTACGTCCGGAAGTCGGCGCCGAACTTGAAGCCGGTCTTCGGGACGGCGTCCGCCGCGCGGAGGCGCCGATAGACCGCGAGCCGCCTTTCGAACCGCTCGCCCTCCACGTCGCGGCCGCGGGCGACGACCGCGGCGGCGGGACCGTCCGGCGGCGTCTCGTCCGGGGCGCCCTCGCTCGCGGCCCCCACCGACGCCGACAGCGACAGGACGCCGTCGGCCGCGAGCGACGCGGCCTCGACGAGGGAGAGCTGGAGCGCGCCCTCGACCGCCGCGGCGCGACCGGTGAGCGGCTGGCCGTAGAAGCCGCGCTCGTAGAGGGCCTCGGGGGCGTCCCAGACGACGACGCGGTCGGCGAGGAGGACGCCGTCGAGCCGCTCCGGGGGCTCGTAGCCGGTCGCGCCCTCGATCCGCCCGCCCTCCGCCGCGAAGTAGGTGATGTCGGACTCCTCGTCGACGACGGCGAGGGTGCGGCCGGCGAGCTCGGCGGCCGCGAGCGCCTCCCGCTCGCCGACGACCTGGACGGGGTACTCGACGTTCCCGGTGTCGGGCGTCGAGCCGCGCTCGTAGGCGACGAAGTCGACCGCGTCGGGAACGGCGGCCTCCCCGCCGGGCCAGGGCTCGCGGGCCGGCGAGAGGTAGAAGCCGCGATCGCGGAGGTCGGCGTAGACGAGGTACCGCACCGCGAACCGGTCGGCGGCGGCCGCGCTCTCGACGAAGAAGCGCTCGAAGCCGACCGGGTCGGCGTCGGGGGCGAGCGCGACCCCGGAGAGGTCGCCCCGGAAAAGGAGGTGAGCCGCCTCGACGCGCGAGAGCGCGATCTCGTTCCCGTCGAGCGGGCGACCGTACCCCCGGGAGTCGTAGAAGCGCTGGCGGGCGTCGCCGGCGACGCGGACCGCGTCGCCGCGCAGGTGCCCTGTCGGTTGCATACCCGAAGGCGCGCCCGGGCGAGGTAAGGGGGTTGCGGTCGGCGGTGCCCCGCGCCCGGCGTCGCCGCCCGCTGCCCCCGTCACCCCTCTCCGCCGCCGGTCGCCCCGCCCCCGGACAAAGGTAAAGGGTGATCGGCCAGTACGGAACCCATGAACGACTCCGCAGGCCTCCGGCTCACGGTGCGTGCCGCCGAGAAGCGGGACGCGGGCCGGGGGATCGCAAGGCTCCCCGAACCCGCCCGGAAGCGGCTCGGCCTCCTCAGCGGCGACACCGTCGAGATCCGCGGCGAGCGCGTCGCCGTCGCGAAGGTGTGGCCCGGCGGTCCCGACGCGACGGACGGCGCCGTCCTCATCGACGCCGACACCCGCGCGAACGCCGGCGTGAAGGTCGGCGACACCGTCGCCGTCGCGCCGGTCACCGTCGAGGACGCCGACAGCGTCGTCCTCGCCGCCCCCGCGCGGCTCGCCGACGTCGACGTGAGCCGCGAGGTGGTCGAGCGCGCGCTCGCCCGCGACCTCCGCGACCGCCCCGTCACCGAGGGCGAGGCGGTCCACGTCGAGCGGCTCGGCGGCCTCCGGTTCGTCGTCGCCGAGACGGACCCCGCGGGGACCGTGCGCGTGACGAACCGGACCGACGTCTCGGTGACGTACGGGGACGGGGAGGACGGCGGGTCCGCCCGCTCCGAAAGCCGAGGCGACGCCGACCGGGAGGGCCGACGCGGGACGACCGACGCGTCAGCCGGCGGCGACCGCTCCGACCGAGCCGCGCCGCCCGGAAGCGACGCTCGATCGACGGGCGAGGGGGCCGCGCCCCCCGCGGACCACACCGCGGGCGCGACCTACGAGGACATCGGCGGGCTGGACGAGGAGCTGGAGCTGGTGCGCGAGACGATCGAGCTCCCGCTCTCCGAGCCCGAGGTGTTCACCCGGCTCGGCATCGACCCGCCGAAGGGGGTCCTGCTCCACGGCCCGCCCGGCACCGGCAAGACGCTGATCGCCCGCGCCGTCGCCAACGAGGTCGACGCCGAGTTCATCACGGTCGACGGGCCGGAGATCATGTCGAAGTACAAGGGCGAGTCGGAGGAGCGCCTCCGGGACGTGTTCGACCGCGCGAGCGAGGCCGCTCCCGCGATCGTCTTCTTCGACGAGATCGACTCGATCGCCGGCAAGCGCGACGACGGCGGCGACGTGGAGAACCGCGTCGTCGGCCAGCTGCTCTCGCTGATGGACGGGCTCGACGCCCGCGGCGACGTGATCGTCATCGGCGCGACGAACCGCGTCGACACCCTCGACCCCGCGCTCCGGCGGGGCGGTCGGTTCGACCGCGAGATCGAGATCGGCGTCCCCGGCGAGGCCGGCCGCCGCCAGATCCTCGACGTCCACACGCGCCGGATGCCGCTCGCCGACGACGTGGACCTCGACCGGATCGCGAGCCGGACGCACGGGTTCGTCGGCGCCGACATCGAGGGGCTCGCGCAGGAGGCGGCGATGACGGCGCTGCGCCGCGCCCGCGAGTCGGACGCGAGGGCGCTCGACGACGTGACCGTCGGGAAGGCCGACTTCGAGGCCGCCCACGCCAACGTCGAGCCGAGCGCGATGCGGGAGTACGTCGCCGAGCAGCCGACCACCGACTTCGCCGACGTGGGCGGGCTCCCGGAGGCGAAGGAGAAGCTGGAGCGGGCGGTGACGTGGCCGCTGACCTACGGGCCGCTCTTCGACGCCGCCGACGCCGACCCGCCGACGGGGGTCCTGCTTTACGGCCCGCCGGGCACCGGGAAGACGCTGCTCGCCCGGGCGATCGCGGGCGAGAGCGGCGTCAACTTCATCCAGGTCGCGGGCCCCGAGCTGCTCGACCGCTACGTCGGCGAGTCGGAGAAGGCGGTCCGCGACCTCTTCGACCGCGCCCGGCAGGCGGCCCCCGCCATCGTCTTCTTCGACGAGATCGACGCCATCGCGGCCGACCGCGACGGCGCGGGCGGGGACGGCTCCGGCGTCGGCGAGCGCGTCGTCTCCCAGCTCCTGACCGAGCTGGACCGCGCCAGCGACAACCCGAACCTCGTCGTGCTCGCGGCGACGAACCGACGGAACGCGCTCGACCCCGCCCTGCTCAGACCCGGACGGCTGGAGACGCACATCGAGGTGCCCGAGCCCGACCGCGAGGCGCGCCGGAAGATCCTCGACGTCCACACCCGCGAGAAGCCCGTCGCGGAGGGGGTCGACCTGGAGCGCCTCGCCGACGAGACGGAGGGGTACTCGGGCGCGGAGATCGCCTCGCTGTGCCGCGAGGCCGCACTCGTCGCCATCGAGCGCGTCGCCGACGAGCACGGCGCGGCCGCGAACGACCACGCCGACGAGGTCTCGATCGGGAGCGACGACTTCGCGGCCGCGCTGGAGACGGTGCGGCCGGCGACCCCGTGAGCGATGCGCGGCGAGGGGGACCGCGCCGACGGGGACGTCGACGGTTCGCCGAGCGACTCCGATCCTGACCCGAATTCCCCCACCCTCCGCGGGCTCCTCGCCAGCGTCCGCTCGGCCGTCCTGTCGATCCCGCCGAGGGACCTCTTCCTGATCGCGGTCCCCCTGCCGGCGCTGCTCGTCGCGGTGGGCCTCGCGCCGGGGACCGACGCCTGGCGCCTCTCGCTCGCGACCGGCGGCGTCTTCGAGAGCCGATGGGCGCTGTGGACCGCGTTCGCGTCGAGCTTCGTCCACGCGAGCCCGGCGCACCTCCTCGACAACCTCGTCAACTACTGGCTGCTCGTCGCCGTCGCGTACCCCCTCTCCGTCGTCGCGGGCTGGCGCGGGCGGCTGCTGGGGTCGGCCGCGATATACCTCGCGGTCGTCCCCCTCGTCTCGGCGTGGGCGACCATCGTCGCGCTCGGCGGGCTCACGGACGCGCCGACGGCCGGCTTCTCCGACGTGAACAGCGCGCTCCTCGGCTACGTCGTCGTCGTCTGGTTCGCCGCGCTGGCGACCGAGACGGACGGGGAGAGCGGTCCCGACCGGGGTCCGCCCGCCGCCGGCGTCGACGCGCGGTGGGCGGTCGTGGCCGCGCTCGGGTCGCTCGCGGTCGCGTACCTCGCGCCGAGCGGCGTCGGCTACTTCCCGTCGCTGCCGGCGGTCGGCTCCCTGTTCGCGCTCTGCGCGGCCCTCGTCGCCGCCGGGCTCTACGCCGCCGTCGGCCGCCCGCGGGTGGTCGGGCTCGGCCTCTCCCCGGAGCGGGAGCTCCTGTACGTCACCGGCGCGAGCGTCGCCGCCGCCGGGGTGATCGGCTCGCTGGTGGTCGTCCCGTTCGGCAGCAACGTGTTCGCGCACCTCGCCGGCTACGTCGTCGGCGTCGCGGTCCCGCTCGTCGGCGTCGTCCTCGACGGGTGAGTCGGCGTCGCGGTCCGGCGCCGGCTACTCGTCGGCGTGTCCGTGGCCGCGTCCGCCGCGACCGTGTCCGCCGTCCGCGGCCTCGCCGTCGCCGCCGAACTCGTCGACCGGCGTCACGCTGTAGTCGACGGTGAGCGTGTCCTTCGTCGCCCGGATCTTCCCGACGAACGCGGAGATCTCCTCCAAGCGTCCCTCCAACACGAACAGCTCCATGCAGTAGCGGGATCCGACGTGGTTGTGGAAGTTGGAGGCGACGAGCCCCTCGTGCTCGTGGCGGAGCCGCATCATCCGCTCCTCGACGCTCGTGGTCTCGTAGTCGAACAGCACCGTCACCACCGCCATCAGGTCCCTGTCCTCCAGCTTGGCGTCCTCGAACTCGCCGAGGAGGTTCCGCGAGGCCTCCCGGACGACCTCGCTGCGCCCGGTATAGCCGTGTTCGTCGGCGAACCCGTCGATCCGCTCCAGTAGCTCCTCCGGCATCGAGACGCTGACGACGGTCATTGTAATAACCCAGACCGGCGATGTTGTTAATCCTTGAGGTCCGGCCCGTCGGCGGGCCGGCCGTCCGGGGTCTCGTCACCCGCGAGCCCCGGCGCACCGACGCGCTCGGAGAGCCACTCGTAGTGGTCGAGGAGGGCGCGCTCGCCCGCGTCGGTGAGCGCGTAGACGTCGGCGATCCCCTCGGTCCGGCGGTCGAGGAACCCGGAGTCCACCAGCGACCGGAGCGTCGCGTAGAAGGAGCCGGGGTCGATCCGCTCGTCGTAGTGCGACTCCAGCCGGTTCTTCAGCGACTGCGCCCGCAGCTCGCCGGCGTCGTACAGCAGCGCGCAGAGGTCGCGCCGGCGACCGCTGTGGAACCACTTCGTCATGGGTCGGTTAGCGCGCGCCGACTCACGACCGTTTCGGTCGCGGGCGGACGGCACGGGGGCTCACCCGCACCCCAGCAGCTCGTCCAGCCGGCCGACGCGCCGGTCGCCGAGCACGCACCGCCCGCGGTCGCCGTGGCCGACGCGCTCGACGTGGACCGCGTCGAGGCCGGCGTTCCACGCCGCGCCCACGTCGCTCTCGCCGTCGCCGACGTAGTAGCCGCGGTCGGCGCGCGGGTCGACGCCGAGCTCGCGCATCGCCAGCTCGATCGGCGCCGGGTCCGGCTTCCAGCCCGTCTCGTCGGTGCAACAGACCACGGCGTCGAACCGGCCGTCGAGGCCGACCCGGTCGAGCACCGGCTCGGCGAGGAACCGCTGGCAGTGGGTGACGAGCCCGGTCGGCCCGCCGGCGTCGTCCACGCGGTCGAGCAGGCGGGCGGCGTCGTCGTGGAGGAACGTCGCCTCCGCGCGGACCGTCGGGTCCTCGACCGCGTGGAACGCCGGCCAGAAGTCGTCCGGGTCGACGCCCATCCCGCGGAGGGTCTCGGCGCGCGACCCGCCGAGCCCGTTCCAGAGGACGCGCGCCTCGCGGTCGGAGAAGCGTCGACCGAGCCGGTCGCCGACGCGGTCGAACACCTCGCGGGTGTACGCCCACTCGGCGTCGACGAGCGTGCCGTCGAGGTCGAACAGGTGGAAGTCGTAGTCGGCGACGAACACGGGCCGACCGGTACGCCGCCGACCGATAAGTGCGTTGCGGGGTCGCGAGAGACGGTACCGCGGTGCTCGGACTCCCTTCCGAAAGCCCTCACTCCCCTCGCACGTGGATCGACGACCCGAGGTACTTGCGGAGGACCTCGTCGACCGAGTCGGCGTTGAACCGAGCGAGGTCGTCGGCGATCTCGCGTCGCAGCGCGTCGAGCTGCTCCCGGTCGGTCCGGAGTTCGCGGAACTCGACGGCGACGACGTCGACGTCGAGGCGATCGCTCGCGAGGGTCCGGAACGTC
Source organism: Halorubrum rutilum (assembly GCF_042665015.1). Taxonomy (GTDB): domain Archaea; phylum Halobacteriota; class Halobacteria; order Halobacteriales; family Haloferacaceae; genus Halorubrum; species Halorubrum rutilum. The sequence continues at coordinate 184,467 of NZ_JBHTBL010000011.1, forward strand.
GGCTCGTCGCCGATCTCGCCGCGCCAGAGCCGGTCGCGGAAGAACAGCCACCCGTCGGCGCCGGGCTCGCTCGCTGGGATCTCCATCGTCGCCTCGAACCGGTCCGGGTCGACCGCCGCGCCGTCCGGGTCGAGCCGGAACGCGACGGCGAAGACGTAGGCGGCGTCCATCGGTCGCGATCTGCGCGGTCGGAGGGTAAAAGTACATATCCCTCGGTCGTGTCGGTCCCCACGTATGTTGGATCGCCTCCGCGACCTCGGCGAGCGCGCCTACCGCCGCCACCTCCGCCGCGAGATCGACGACGTGCCGGCCCACGTCGCGATCATCCAGGACGGGAACCGGCGGTACGCCCGCGAGCGCGGCGACGACGCGCCCGACGGGCACCGCGCCGGCGCCGACACCACCGAGCGCGTGCTCGACTGGTGCGCCGACCTCGGCGTCGCGGAGCTGACGCTGTACGCCTTCTCGACCGAGAACTTCGAGCGCCCCGACGAGGAGCTGACGCCGCTGTTCGACCTCTTAGAGCGCAAGCTCCGCGAGTTCGCCGACGCCGACCGCGTCCACGAGCAGGGCGTCCGGGTCCGCGCCATCGGCGACGTCGCCCGGCTCCCGCCCCGCGTCCGCGACGCGGTCGACTACGCCGAGCGCCGCACCGCCGACAACGACCGGTTCACCCTGAACGTCGCGCTCGCGTACGGCGGCCGGACCGAGCTCCTCGACGCCGCCCGGACGATCGCCGCCGACGTCGACGCCGGCGACCTCGACCCGAGCGACGTCGACGCCGGGACCGTCGAGGACCGGCTGTACGACCGGCCGGTCCGCGACGTCGACCTCATCGTCCGGACCGGCGGCGACGAGCGCACCTCGAACTTCCTCCCGTGGCACGCCAACGGCAACGAGGCCGCCGTCTACTTCTGTGCGCCCTACTGGCCGGAGTTCTCGCAGCGGGAGTTCCTCCGGGCCATCCGCACCTACCAGTCCCGCGAGGAGTCGTGGCAGCGCGCCCGCGCGGAGCGGGCCGTCGCCCTCGTCCGGGCGGTCGCCGAGGCGGAGCTCGCCGAGGCCCGAACCGTCGCCGGGCGGCTCCGCGAGCGCGTCCCTCGCCTCGACGGGAGCGACCTCTCCGACGACGCCCTCGGGATCGCCGAGGGCGACGCGGTCGGGAGGGCTAACGGCGACGCGGCCGGTGGGGTCGAGCGCGACGTCCGAGAACAGTCGAGAGCGGACTGACCGCGCGGGAGCGATCGGCGCCGTCGCTCCCGAGCCCGCCGCCCCGGCCGCGGACCCTTCGGTCCGACTCCCCCGTCCGGTCAGGCCGGGTTCTTCCGCGTCAGGTCGCTGCCGCAGATCGGGCACCGCTCCCGGTTCTCGTCGAACGTGCGGTTGCAGCCGACGCACTGGAAGCGCCACTCGCGCTCCTCGGCGATCCCGTCCCTGGCGATCGGCTCGACGGCGAGGTCGAGCCGCTCGGCGACGTTCTGCATCGCGTAGTCGTCGGTGACGAGCGTCGCGCTCAACTCCAGCGCGGTCGCGATCAGCCGGGTGTCGGTGTCGGACAGCTCCGCCTCGTCGCCCGAGCCGCGCGCGGCGCGCCGGACGTTGTCGATGACCTCGGGGGCCGGGACGTGGATCGTCATCCCGGAGCCCTCCATCGCGTCGAAGCGGAGCGCCCCCTCGCCGGTGAGCTCCTCGTGCACTTCGGGCACCGAGACGACGTCGTCGTCGGTGGTGTACTCGTGGATGAACGCCGAGGTGTCGAGGACTTCCATCAGCGGGCGACGACGATGTAGTCCTTCACCGCCTGCACGTTCGCGACCGGCACCTTCAGTCGGCCCATCTCGTCGACGTCGAAGCCGACCCGATCGGCGCTGAGCTGCTCGTGCGGGCTGACGAGCAGGTCGTTCAGCTCCCCCGACTTCAGGTCCATCGTGATGTTGTACAGGTCGCCGAGCTCCGTGCCGTCCGAGCTCATCACCGCCTTCCCGGAGAGGTTCTCCGCGAGGATGTCTACCATGTTCTCACCGTCCGTGGCAACGGTCTTAAACGCCACGGGGGCGTCCGACGGGCGACGGACGCCGACCGGGACCCCCGAGCGAGGCGGCCCCGAACCCGGGCGGTCCGGCCGGCGGCGTTTTGAAAGGCTTAACTGACGCCCGGGCGGAACACACGGTAACCGACCTTCTCGGGGCGATCACCCATGACCGACCACACAAACGCGGACACCCTTCGGACGCCGATCGTCGCCGTGTTGGGCCACGTCGATCACGGCAAGACGAGCCTGCTCGACACGATCCGCGGCTCCGCCGTCAGCGAGGGCGAGGCCGGCGCGATCACCCAGCACATCGGGGCGACGGACATCCCCCTCGACACCATCTCCGGCATGGCCGGCGAGCTCATCGACCCGACCGACTTCGACCTCCCCGGCCTCCTCTTCATCGACACGCCGGGCCACCACTCCTTCTCGACGCTGCGCGCCCGCGGCGGCGCCCTCGCCGACATCGCGGTGCTCGTCGTCGACGTCAACGACGGGTTCCAGCCGCAGACCGAGGAGGCGATCGACATCCTCCGGCGCACCGGGACTCCCTTCGTCGTCGCCGCCAACAAGGTGGACACGACGCCGGGGTGGAACCCGCAGGACGGTCAGCCGATCCAGAAGAGCCTGGAGGCGCAGTCGGAGCGCGCCGAGTCCATGCTCAACGAGAACCTCTACGAGATCATCGGCCAGCTCTCCGACGCCGGCTTCTCCGCCGACCTCTACTGGCGCGTGCAGGACTTCCAGAAGAACATCGGCGTCGTCCCGCTGTCGGCGCTCACCGGCGAGGGCGTCCCCGACCTCCTCACCGTCCTGATGGGGCTCTCCCAGCGGTTCATGAAGGAGGAGATGGCGATCGACGTGCGCGGGCCGGGCGAGGGGACGGTGCTGGAGGTGAAAGACGAGCGCGGCTTCGGCGCCACCATCGACACGGTGGTGTACGACGGCGTCGTGCGCAACGGCGACCGGCTCGTCGTCGGCGGGCAGGAGGAGCCGATCGTCACGGAGATCCGAGCGCTGTTGCAGCCGCGGCCCCTGGAGGAGATCCGCACCGAGAAGGAGTTCGAGAAGGTGGCGGAGGTCGGCGCCGCGGCCGGGGTGAAGATCGCCGCGCCCGACCTCGACCGGGCGATGGCCGGCGCGCCGGTCCGGGTCGTCCGCGACCGGCCGGAGGTCGAGGTCGTCGAGGAGGTGAAGGCCGAGCTCGCGGAGATCGAGGTCGACACCGCCGAGGACGGCGTCGTGGTCAAGGCCGACACGCTCGGCTCGCTGGAGGCGATGGCGAACGCGCTCCGCGAGGCCGAGGTGCCCGTCCTGCGCGCCGAGGTCGGCGACATCGCGCCGCGCGACATCGCCGTGGCCGAGACGGCGAACCAGGACGAGCACAAGGCCATCCTCGGCTTCAACGTCGACCTCCTCGCGAACGCGGAGGCGGAGCTGGAGAACGCCGACGTGAAGCTGTTCACGAACGACGTGATCTACCAGCTGATCGAGGACTACGAGACGTTCGTCGAGGAGCGCCAGCGCGCGCAACAGGAGACGGTGCTCGACAAGGTCGTCCGCCCCGCGCGCTTCCGGATCCTCCCCGACCACACGTTCCGCCAGAACGACCCCGCGGTCGTCGGCGTCGAGGTCATCTCCGGGACCCTCCAGAACAACCGGAACGTCGGGACGTTCGAGGGCAACGAGTTCGACCGCGTCGGCCAGCTCTCCGGGATCCAGAAGCAGGGCGACGACGTCGACGAGGCGCGCGCCGGCGAGCGCGTGAGCATCGCCATCGACGGCCCCACCGTCGGGCGCGGCATCGAGGAGGGCGACACCCTCTGGACCGAGGTGCCCGAGAAGCACGCGAAGATCCTCGAACAGGAGCTGAAAGAGGAGATCACGGCCGACGAGCGCGAGGCGCTCGCGGCGTACCTCGACACGAAGCGGAAGCGGGACCCCTTCTGGGGGAAGTAGCGGCCCCACAGCACACTTTTAGCCGGGCGACGAAAGGTCCGCTATGGTCTCTCGCGAGAACGCCGTCATCCTCCTCTGTATGGCCGCCGGACTGGCGCTGGCCTACGGCGGTCGCGTCCTCACGGAGCTGAGCGACACCGTCCTGATCGGAGCGCTGTTGACGGTCGGAGTCGTCGTTCCTCAGCTCCTCAACGGCTACCTCGACGCCCGCGAGGAGGCGTGAGACGGCTCTGCGTGTCTTCTCCGACCGGCCCGCGGCGGATCGGCGCCCTCAGAGCGACTCGCCGCAGCTCGGACACTCCGGACCGTGGCCCCCGTCGACGGGCTCGACGCTGAGACGGCAGGTCTCACACCACCGACGCCCCCGGGTCTCTTCGGTCGGCACGTCATGTGACATACGTTGTCATTACGCACGACCAGGTTATAATCGTTACCGACGCCCCGGCGCACCGTGACGGCCGCGAGGCCCGGACTCACCGCGGGAGCGTCCAGTTCACGTCGACGCCGCGCTCTGGGAACCGGGGCGTGGAGACGACCTCGAACGTCCGGTCCGCCGCGCCCTCGGTCGTCGGCGCCGCGGTCATGAGCCAGGCCACGTCGGCCCGGGAGACGGTCCCCCACAGCTTCGCGCCCGGCTCGGCCGTCGTGACGAGCCCCGTCCGGCGCCCGTTCGTCAGGACGCCCGGACGGAGTATCGTGTGGCGGATCGGCGCCTCGCGGATCGCGGCCTCGGCGTCCGCCTTCGCCTCCTGGAGCGGCCCGATGAACGCGCCGAACGCCGACGCCAGCGGGCTCGCCGGCTCGGGGCCGACGCCGATCGCCGACTCCATCACGAACGCGTCGACGCCGGCGTCGACCGCCGCGTCCAGGAGCGCTCGGTTCCCGGCCCCGTCGACGAACGGCGGGCCGCTCCGGACGGCCGACGTCGTGCTCCCGACGGCGCTTATCACCGCGTCGACCCCCTCGACGGCGGCCGCGAGGTCGGACGGGTCGAGGAGGTCGTCCACCGCGACCTCGTCCGCGCCGGCCGCGCGGAGGTCGGCCGTGGCCCCCGGGGAACGCGTGAGCGCGCGAACGGTGTCGACTCGCGGTCCGGCCCGCCGCAGCACCTCCCGACCCGTTCCGCCGGTGGCGCCCGCGACGAGGACCGCGTCGACGTCGTGCGTGGGCATACCGGTCCCTCGGCGCCGAGCCTAAAGAGCGTCGGGGGGTTCACTCCCGGACCGACCGCCCCACGTGCTCCACCACGCGCGTCGCGGTCGCCTTCCAGCGGATCGCCACGTCGTCGCCCGGCTCCAGGTCCAGCCGCGCCGCGCTCTCGGCCGTGACCAGCGCGCGGAACGCCGTCTCGCCCACTTCGACCCGCACCGTCGAGACGGTCTCGCCGGCGTCGACCTCGACCACCTCCCCTCGCAGGCGGTTCCGGGCGCTCGTCGCGTCCGGGTCCACGCCGACGTCGCCCCTGTGGATCGTCACCGCGTCGGCGCCGATCCGCACCTGCACCGCGTCGCCGACGGCGACCCGGTCGCGGCCGTCGCTCGCGCCGACCGCGTCGCCCGCGCCTCTCGCGCCGTCGGAACCGCCGCCGTCCGTATCCCCGGCGCCGCCGCGGAGCCCCCGGACCGTCCCCACCGCGGTGTCGACGTCGGCCAGCTCGCCGTCGACGCTCGCCACGGTCCCGTCGAGCACCGTCTCGGGGACGCTCGCGGTCGCGGCGAGCACGGTCTGCAGCCGGTCGTAGCGGTCGAGGAGCCCGCGCCCCGCCTCGGTGAGCCGGCTGCCGCCGCCCCCCGAGCCGCCGCGCCGCCGCTCGACGAGCCGGCCGAACGACTCCTCCAGCGCCTCGATCCGCGAGAGCGCCCGGGCCCGCGAGCGCCCCAGCTCGGCGGCCGCGCCCGCGACCGAGCCGGCCTCATGGACCGCCCTGAGGAGCGCGGCGTCGCGCCCGTCGAACTCGGCGTCGCCCTCGATGAGCGCCGCGCTGCCGCGGCCCGCTCCGGTGGCGCTCCCCTCCGCGGCGCTTTCCTCCGCGGCGCTCCCATCCGCGGCGCCCTCTTCGCCGCTCTCGTCCATACGGAAGCCGTCGTTCCGGGAGGTGTTGGCGCTTTCCCTCCCCGGAAGCGTCGACCTCGCTGACGGCAACGTAACCGTTCGCGGTCGCCCCCCGTTCCGGTCCCGACCGGCCGCGGAACGCGATCGGGGACCGCCTCGGCCCCGACGGCTCGCTCCGGGTTCCTCGTCCGAGAGCGGGTAACCGTTCGCGATTAACCGACGGCAGAAGCTATATTTGGGGTCGGTCCGTCGGTGTATCTATGCCGATACATCGACGGCAGTTCGTCGCCGCGCTCGGCGCGGGAACCGTAGCGAGCACGGCCGGATGCACGCAGTTCGGTCAGGGCCAGTCGGAGAGCGGTAGCGGGGCCGGCGTGGCCGGCGAGACCCTGACGCTCACGACCACGACGAGCACCTACGACACGGGGCTGCTCGACGCGATCCACACCGACTTCGAGGAGATGTACGCCGTGACCGTCGACGCGGTCGCACAGGGGACCGGCGCGGCCCTGGAGTCGGCCCGCAACGGCGACTCCGACGTGGTGATGGTCCACGCCCGCGGGCTCGAAGACGAGTTCCTGCGCAACGGGTACGGGGTCAACCGCCGGGACCTGATGTTCAACGACTTCGTGATCGTCGGCCCCGAGAGCGACCCCGCCGGGATCCAGGGGATGTCGTCCGCGACGGAGGCGCTCACCGCCATCGCCGAGGCGCAGGCGGGGTTCGTCTCGCGCGGCGACAACTCCGGCACGCACACGAAGGAGCTGAACCTCTGGGAGGCGGCCGGCACCGAGCCGGGCGGCGACTGGTACCAGGAGACCGGCACCGGGATGGGCGAGGCGCTGAACATCGCCAACCAGCAGGGCGCGTACACCCTCTCGGACCGCGGCACGTTCATCTCGCAGCGCTCGGAGATCGACCTCACGATCCTCGTGCAGGGCCCCATCGAGGGCGGGCCGGAGACCCTCGCGAACCCGTACGGGATCATGGCGGTCAACCCCGGCGTCCACGACAACGCGAACTACGACCTCGCGATGGCGTACATCGGCTGGATCACGAGCCCGGAGGTCCAGGAGTCCATCTCGGAGTACCAGGTGAACGGGGAGCAGCTGTTCTTCCCCAGGGCGGTCTCCGAGGACCCGGACTTCCAGCAGTACGTTCCGGAAGGCTGGAGTAGCGACTCGTCCGACGAGTAAGCGTGCCGATCGAGCCAGTCGCACAGTCGCTTCCCGGAATCGTCCGGGTCGCGGTCGATCTGCCGCTCCTCCTCGACCTCCCGTTCAGGGACGGGTACGTCTGGAGCATCGTCTACGTCTCCCTGTACGTGAGCCTCACCGCCGTGGCGCTGAGCACGCTGTTCAGCGTGCCGGTCGCCGTCGTGCTTGGATTCGCCGAGTTCCCGGGCAAGGGGTTCGTGAAGTCCGTCATCAACACCGGGATGGGGTTTCCGAGCGTCGTCGTCGGCCTCGTCGTGCTGTTCGCCGTCTCGAACCAGGGGCCGCTCGGCGCGCTCGACCTGATCTTCACGAAGCAGGCGATGATCATGTCGCAGTTCGTGCTCGCGACGCCGCCGATCACGGCCATCACCCTCGCGGCCGTCTCCGGGGTCGACGACGGCGTCCGCGACGCGGCGCGCGCGCTCGGCGGCACGCGGGTCGACACGGCGCTCGTCGTCCTGAAGGAGGCGCGGTACGGGATCGCGACCGCGATCCTCGCCGGGTTCGGCCGCGCCATCAGCGAGGTCGGCTCGGTGCTCATCGTCGGCGGCAACATCACGGGCGCGGACGGGATCTCGAAGACCCGCACGCTGACGACCGCGATCCAGCTGGAGGCGCGCCAGGGACAGTACGGAACCGCGATGGTGCTCGGCGCGGTCCTCGTGACGCTCGTGTTGACGATCAACGCCGTTGTCGTTCACTTCGGCGACAGCGGGGTGACGCGGTGATGCTCCGAGCGACCGGCGTCTCGAAGTCGTTCGCGGGCGAGCGGGTGTTCGACGAGATCTCCGTCGCGGCGGACGCCGGCGAGGTCCTCGGCGTCATCGGCCCTTCTGGCGTCGGCAAGACGACGCTGCTCCGGACGCTCGCGCTCTCGCTCGAACCCGACGCCGGGACCGTCGAACTCGACGGCACGGACGCGTGGGCCGTCGACGAGTCCGACCGGCTCGCCCTGCGGCGGCGGGTCGGCATGGTGTTCCAGGAGGCGAGCCTCTTCGACGCGTCCGTGGGCCGAAACGTCGAGTACGGGCTCCGGGTCCGGAGCCCGTGGGGCGACCGGATCGCCGCGGCGCTGGGGCTCGCCGAGACGCCCGACGCCGTCCGCGAGTCGCTCGACGTGGTCGGACTGACGGAGAAGGCGAACCAGCACGCCGACTCGCTGTCGGGCGGGGAGGCGCAGCGCGTGTCGTTCGCCCGCGCACTGGCGTACGACCCCGACGTGTTGCTGCTCGACGAGCCCACATCCGACCTCGATCCGCGGAACACGGCCGTCATCGAGGAGGCGATCGAGGAGGCGAGACGTCGGGGCATCGGCGTCGTCGTGGCGACCCACGACATGCATCAGGCCGAGCGCGTCGCCGACCGCGTCGCGGTGCTGCTCGACGACGGGATCACGGAGGTCGGCCCGACGGAGCGGATCTTCGACGACCCCTCGGACGAGCGCACCCGGAAGTTCATCTCCGGCGAACTGGTGTACTGACGGATACCGAGAAGAGACGGGAACCCGGCCGGAAGTCGGCGATTCGATAGCGGTGATCAAGGGGTCTACGGTGAACGCCTCTAAAGCCCCAGCCGCTCGGCGATACGTGATCGACTGCGGATCGATGGCAGACACCGCCAAAGCCCATCCGCTCGGCTGTACGCGATTGCTACTAGATTGCCGGTGAACTCCTCCAAAGCCCCAGCCGCGAGGACGGCGCACGCTCGCTGCGGTCCTCGGTCACTCGCTCCGCTCGTTCCCTGCGGTCCTTACGTCGCCTGCGCCGTCCTCGCGGCTGCCCCTTTGAGTCCCACCCCACACCGCACCGCGGCCTCACGCCTCCCCAGCCTCGCCGCTCACGCCCTGTGGGCGTTCGCGGCGTCCCTCGCGCGTGCGACTCGCGGCCGGTGGCCGCTCGTCGGCACGCGCCACCGCACCCCTTTCTGTATCCGATCAGTATCACAGCCTCAGATTTCGAAGTCGATCTCGACCGGGTCACCGCCCTCGACGTCGCCCGGATCGACGGCGTCCTCGTCGGCGGCGAAGCCGGCGTGGAGGTGTTCGTAGGTGCGGTCGATCGCCTCCACGATCACCTTCGTGTCGCCGGTCACGGGCATGAAGTTCGTGTCGCCGTCCCACCGCGGGACGACGTGGGTGTGGAGGTGGTCGACCGAGCCGCCGGCGGCGGCCCCGCCGAGGTTCTGGCCCGTGTTCACCCCGTCGGGGTCGACATCGCGGCGCAGCGCCGCCAGCGTCGCCGCCTTCAGTCTCGCGTGGTCGAGGAGGGTCGCGTCGCCGAGGTCCGTCGGGTCCTCGACGTGCTCGTCCGGGATCACCATCGCGTGACCGGGGTTGTACGGCGCGTTGTTGAGGAGGACGTAGTTGCGCTCGCTGCGGGCGACGATCCGGGCCTCGCGGGCGTCCTCGCGCTCGGGCAGGACGCAGAACGGACAGCCGTCGATCGGGTCGGCGTCGCGCTCGACCCACTCGATCCGCCACGGGGCGTAGATCCGGTCCATCAGTCGTCGAAGCCGTGGATCCCCGCCGTCGTCACCTCGACGCCGTCCTCCGTGATCAGGAGGGTGTGCTCCGCCTGGCTCACGAGGGCGTCGTCGGCCTCCTTCAGGACGGGGTACCCCTTCACCGCGTTCGCCTGCTTGAGGCGCCGGAGCGCCATCCCGACGCGGTCGCCCTCCAGCCACCGCGCCGCGAACGGGAGGTCGTCGAACGCCTCGATCTCTTCGAGGGCCTGCCGCGCGCGGCGGTCGCGCACGCTCGCGGAGCCCTGGCGTTCGAAGATCTCCTCGTCTGTCCCCTCGCCGACCTTGCCGCGCCCGTCGGTGGCGAACGGCTCGATGGCGACCGCCTGTCCGGGCTCCAGCTCGACGGAGCGGTCGACGCCGCGGTTCGGGACCGTCGGCCCCGTGTGGGCGTCGTAGCGCTCGACGCCGTGTCCGGAGAGGTTCAGGACGGGCGTGTAGCCGTACCCCCGGATCACGTCCTCGATCGCCCCGCCGACGACGCCGACCTCGACGCCCGGGCCGGCCTCGTCGACCGCGGCCTCCAGCGCCATCTCGGCGGCCTCGACGAGTTCCGGGTTCCCGGAGTGGTCGACGGTCACCGCGGCGTCGGCGATGTAGCCGTCGACGTGGACGCCGACGTCGAGACACACCATCTCCTCGCCGAACTCGGTCTCGTCGCCGCGGCTCGGCGTGGCGTGCGACGCCTCCGGGTCGACGCTGATGTTGACGGGGAACGCGAGCCCGGCCCCCCGCTCGCGGACGAAGTCCTCGGTCCACTCGGCGACCTCCAGGTGCGTCCGCCCCGGCTCGACCATCTTCCGGGCCTCGTTCGTCGCCTCGACCAACACCGCGCCGGCCTCCCGGTAGCTCTCGACGGCCTCGTCGTCCAGGGATCCGTGGCTCATGCCCGTCGGTTCGGTCAGCGACCGCAAAGAGGTTGCGGAGCGACGGCGACGACGTCAGTCCGGGGCGTCGGCCGCGGCCGAGTCCCCGCCGTCGACCGCGGTCGAACTCTCACCGTCGGCCGCGGTCGGCGGGCTCCCCTCGCGCTCGGCGACCGCCGCCTCCCCGTCGCCCGCGTCGGCCGCCGGGAGCCACATCGCGACCAGCGTCCCCGTCGGCTCCCGCGTGTCGATGTCGAGCTCGCCGCCCGACTCCGTCACGATCCAGTGGACGAGCCAGAGGCCGAGGCCGCTCGCGTGCTCCAACTCCGTCTCGCGCGCCTCCGAGAAGACCGCCCGCTCGGCCGGCGGGATGCCCGGCCCGTCGTCGGCGACCTCGATCCGGTACCCCCCGTCGGCGGCCGCGACGCTCGCCTCGACGGTCGGGCGGTCACGGTCGCTGTGGACGACGGCGTTCTCCAGCACGTTCCGGACGGCCGATTCGAGCAGCTCGTCGGCGCAGGCGACGGCGGCGTCGGGGGTCGAGATCCGCACGGTCGCGTGCGGGAACGACGAGCCGAGCGACGCGCAGAGGCGCTCGACCAGCTCCGCGAGGTCGATCGTCGTCTGTCCGCCCTCGCTGTGGAGCGCGACGTCGATCTCGCGGGCCTGGTCGCTGAGGTGCGTCAGCGTCTCCACCTTCCGGTCGATGATGTCCAGGTAGCCGTCGCCCTCCGAGTCGACGTGGTCGCGCAGCAGGTCGGCGTACCCGCCGATCACGTTCGCGTCGTTCTTCAGGTCGTGTCTGAGGACGCGGTTGAGCACCTGCAGGCGCTGCTCGTACCGGCGGCTCTCGGTCACGTCCGTCGCGGTGATCACGACCTCCTCCGCGTCGTCGAACAGCCGCTCGACGGTCGTCTCGAACCGGCGCCAGTTCCCGTCGGCGTGCGCGATCCGGTGGTCGATCGGTTGCGGGTCCCCCGTCTCGAAGGCGCGCTCGAACGCGCGCTGAGCGTCCAGCCTGTCGTCCGGGTGGACCAGGTCGACGATCGGCCGCCCCTCGATCTCGGCGGGCGAGCGGCCGAGCAGCCGCTCGATCGAGGGGCTCACGTAGCGGAGCAGGCCGTCGGCGCCGCAGACGGCGATCACGTTCGGCGACTTCTCGATGAGCGTCCGGTACCGGCGCTGGAGCGTCTCCCGCTCGGTCACGTCTCGGAAGAGGAGGACCGTCCCGCTCCGGTCGCGCCTCGTCCCCCCGCGGTCGGCGGCGATGGAGTGGACGCTCACGGTCAGGAACCGGTGACCGCTTTCGCCGTCGAGCGTCACTCGGAACTCGTCCTCGCGCGGTCCGGCGTCGCCCTCGCCGGTCACCGCCTCGGCGACGCTCGGGGCGCGGTCGAACGCCGCCGCGACGTCGCGTCCGACCGCGACGGACGGGAACAGCCCCCTCGCCGGCCCGTTCGCGTCGACGATCCGACCCGTCGCGTCCGTCACGACGACCCCGTCGGCGAGGTTCGCGAAGACGGCGTCGCGGGCGATCGGCGAGAGGTCGAGGAGGCGGCCCTTGAACGCGACCCAGCCGATCACCCCCGACGTGGCGGCGAACGTCACCGGGGTGAGGTCGACGAACGGCGGGCCCGACGCGCTCCAGACGCCGACGATTCCGGCGACGGTCGGCGCCGCGCCGGCGACGAGCAGCAGCGCGGCCTGCCGCCGGAACACGCCCTCCCGGACGAGCGCCGCGCGGCCGAGGGCGGCGAAGGTGAGCAGGTTCACGGCGTACGAGTAGGCCACGAACGCGAGGAGCGCCGGCGTCGGGGCGAACTCCACGACGAGGTACCCCCCGGCGTCGGCGAGCGACGGGGCGCGGTAGAACAGCTGTTCCGCGCCGAACAGGAGGGCACCGCCGGCCGCGGTCGCGGGGACGAGACAGAGGAGCGCGAACCGGCGCGGCCGGAACCACGCCGTCCGATCGAGGTACGCGAGCACGAACGCGGGCCAGGCGACCCCGAGGACGCCGATCCCGACCCAGACGAACCGGTTCCAGAAGAGGGTCGCGTCGAGGGCGGTCGCCGACAGCTGGGCCGCGTACGCCAGCGACCAGACCCCGCTCCCGACCGCGACGCCGACGAAGGCGTGGACGAGGGGCCCGTCTCCGCGCCGCCGCTTCGTCGCGGCGTACGCGGCGAAGCAGACGGCGGCGACCGCCGCCACGAGCAACGGGGCCGTGTACGGCGTCGGTTGCCACGCCATCTGTATCGAGCCCATGACGGTAGCGGATAAAAATGAACCGGACCGAACGCCATAAGACGCGGCCGATCCGACGGGAGGTATGCTCGAACCGGGCGATCCCGCACCCCCGATCACGCTGTCCGACCAGCGCGGCGAGACCGTCGCGGTCGACCCCGCCGCCGCGCGGTACACGGTCGTCTACTTCTACCCCCGCGCCGACACGCCGGGCTGTACCGCCGAGGCGTGCGGGTTCCGCGACGAGTGGGACGCCTTCGAGGGGGCCGACGTCGCGGTCGTCGGGATCAGCGACGACCCGCCCGAGGACCTGAAGCCGTTCGCCGAGAAGCACGACCTCCCGTTCACGCTGCTCTCCGACCCGGACGGCGAGGTCGCGAGCGCGTACGACTCCTACGGCGAGAAGCAGATGTTCGGCAACGCCTTCGACGGCGTGTTCCGGAACACGTACGTCCTCGACGACGAGGGGATCGTCGTCCTCGCGTACGAGGGCGTCTCCCCCGAGGACCACGGGGTCGAGATCGTCGAGGATATCGCCGCGCTGGAGGACTGACGCGGCGACAGCGACGATTCTAAATAAAGAGCGGTGCGGTGGCGCGTGCCGACAAGCGCCCGAAGGGCGCGAGTCGCACGCGCGAGGGAGTCAGTCGCCCGAAGCGACGCGGAGGGCGACTGACGAGGCTGGGGAGGCGTGAGGCTGCGGTGCGGTTGCGGTTGGGTGGACTCAAAGGGGCAGCCGCGAGGACGAAGCCCGGTGCAGTAAGCACTGGAAGGAGCGAACGAAGTGAGCGACTGAAGCGCGCAGCAAGCCGCGCGAGTCCTCGCGGCTGGGGCTTTGGCGGTGTTCGCTGTTGATCCGGTATCCGTCATTTATAAACAGGAGGCTGTGACTTCAGAGGTGGATTCTGTCGATTCGGTGCTGATAACGTATGAATGAGCGGCTCGGTCCCCGGAAACAGTCTACACAGCGTCACCGCCCACGTATAAACAACCGACAGCAACGCCCCGAGTCGACATATAACTCCCAGCACCGGAAGCCTCGTTCACTACTCCGACCATCAATACGTCAGAATAAACCGCCGACCCGCGAGAGCAGCCGCGGCACCTCGTCGGCGATGGCGTGCCGCTTCAGCAGCGCGAACCCGGCGACGATGACGGCGAAGCCGGCGACGGTCAGGGGCGTCACGGGCTCGGAGAGCAGGACCGCGCCGGCGACGGTGGCGACGACCGGGACGACGTAGGAGACCAGGTTGATCTCGAACGCGCCCAGCCGGTCGAGCAGCGTGAAGTAGATGGTGTACGCGACCGCCGAGGAGAGCACGCCGAGGAACAGCAGCGCCCCGACGGCCGGGAGCTCCGCGACCGGGAGCTGCTGGGGCTCGCCCAGTCCGACGCTGAGCCCGTGGATCAGCAGGGCGCCGAACAGCATCGCCCACCCCGTGAGCGCGATGCTTGAGAAGCTCGTCTCGACGGTCCGGAGCCCGACGCTGCCGACCGCGACCGCGAGCACGCCGATCGAGATGAGTCCGACGCCGATCGTGACCCCGCCGGCGAGGTTCGCGGGGTCCGGCTGGGCGACGAGCCCGACGCCGACGAACGCGAGCACCACGCCGAACGCGCCGCGGGCGTCGAGGTCGGAGCCGCCGACCCAGGCGGCCGCGACCGCGGCGGTCGCGATCGGCACGAGGCTGTAGGTGATCGAGGCGATGCCGCTCGTCGTGTACTGCTGGCCGACGAACAGCAGCGAGTTGTTGGCGGCGACGGAGAGCCCGCCGCTGAACCCGATCGCGGCGAGGTCGCCGCGGGTGCGCGGGAGCGGCTCCGACTCGGTCAGGAGGACGTACGAGACCAGCACCAGCGCCGCCACGTCGAACCGGAAGGCGGCGTACAGCACGGGCGGGTAGTAGTCGAGCCCGACCTCGATGGCGACGAAGGAGCCGCCCCACAGCGAGGCGAGCGCGAAGAACAGGGCGACGTCTCGATACCGGGACACACGGGGAGGAGGGCGACCGGGGATAAAGCGGTGTCCGTTGCGGACGACGCCGCCGGATCGGGCGCGTCGCCCGGACCTGCGCGGGCGCGTCGCCGACCGCTCGCCCTCCCGGCCCGCTCAGTAGCCGCGGACGATCAGGTAGTCCGCGAGGTCTTCGAGCAGGCCCCGCGAGCCGCTCTCGGGGAGCCGTTCGAGGTGTTCCTTCGACCGCGCGGTGAGGTCCTCGGCCGTCTCGCGGGCGTACGCGATGGAGCCGGCCTCCTCCAAGGCGGCCACGGCGTCCTCGATGGCCGACTCCGTGACCTCGGCCGGGGTGTCGGCGTCGACGAGCCCGTCGACGTCGACGCCCTCCTGACGCGCGTGGAGGGTGATGAGCGTCTCTTTCCCCTCGACGAGGTCCGAGCCGCGCTGCTTGCCGAGCTCCTCGGAGGAAACGGTGAGGTCGAGCACGTCGTCCTGGATCTGGAACGCCCGTCCCGAGTCGATCCCGTACCGGTAGAGCGCGTCGACGGTCTCGTCGTCGGCGCCGAGCAGGACGGCCGGCGTCGCGGCCGACGCGCCGTAGAGGACCGCGGTCTTCAGCTCGACCATCTCCAAGTACTCCTCGGGCAGGATGTCGTCGCGGGACTCGAACGAGACGTCGAGCGCCTGCCCCTCGCAGATCTCCGTGCAGGTGGACGCGAGCATGCGCATCGCCTCCAGCCCGTTCGCGGGGGCCGCGCCCGTCTCCGTCATGAACTCGAACGCCTTCGAGTAGAGGGTGTCGCCGGCGAGGATCGCCGTCGACGTGTCGTACTGCTCGTGGACGGCGGGGACGCCGCGCCGGAGCTCGTCCTCGTCCATGATGTCGTCGTGGATGAGGGTGAACGACTGGATCACCTCGATGGCGACCGCCGCGCGCATCACGTCGACCTCGGTCCCGTCGAGGCCGGGGAACTCGCGGAAGTCGGCGCCCATCGGCTCGGTGCCCGTGACCGCCTCGGCCGCGAGCGTCGCCACCGTCGGCCGGAGCCGCTTCCCGCCCGCTTCGAGGATGTACCGCGTCGCCTCGTAGAGGCGTTCCGGGTGCTGTACCGGCAGCTCCTCGTCGATAGCGGCGTTGACCAGGTCACGCCGCTCGCGGATGGCGTCCAGCACCCGCGCCTCCTTCGTCCCGTTCGTCATTCGACGAGCTGGACGACGCTCCCGTTCTGCGTGACGTGGATGTCACGGCCGAGCTTGTACCCCTGCGAGGTGGCGAGGTTCACGTACGGCGAGCGACCCTCCAGCGTCTGGTGGCCCGGGATGAGGTGCTGGGGCTGGAGCGCCTGCAGCATCTCGTAGTGGCCCTCCTCGCGGAGGTGGCCGGAGACGTGGATGTCGTCGTAGAGGCGCGCGCCCTGCATCCGGAGGAGCTGCTCGCTCTGGTAGCGCTGGCCCTCGTTCGTCGGCTCCGGGATGACGCTGGCGCTGAAGACGACCTTGTCGCCGTCGTCGATCTCGTACGGGGTCTCGCCGCGTCCCATGCGGGTGAGCATCGCGCGCGGCTCGCCCTGGTGGCCCGTCACGATGGGGAGGAAGTTCCCCTTCCCCTCCTTCATGATCCGCTTGAACGCGCGGTCGACGGACTTCCGGTGGCCGTACATGCCGACGTCGCCCTGGAAGTCGACGAAGTCGAGCCGCTCCGCGGTGCCGGAGTACTTCTCCATCGATCGCCCGAGCAGGACCGGCTGACGGCCGATCTCGCGGGCGTACTCGACGAGCGTCTTCACGCGGGCGATGTGGGAGGAGAACGTCGTGGCGACGATCCCGCCCGAGTAGTCTTCCATCGAGGTCAGCGTGTCCTCGACGTGCTTCTTGGCGTACGACTCGGAGGGGGTCCGGCCCTTCCGGCCGGCGTTTGTGCAGTCCTCGATGTAACAGAGGACGCCCTCGTCCTGGCGGCCGATCTCGCGGAAGCGGTCCATGTCGATCGGGTCCCCGATGACGGGGGTGTGATCCAGGCGCTTGTCGAGGCCGTAGACGATCGCGCCCTCGGGCGTGTGGAGGACCGGGTTGATCGCGTCGATGATCGAGTGGGTGACGTTGACGAACTCCATCTCGACCTGCTCGGAGTCGCCGATGGCCATCGTCCCGCCCGCCTTCATCTTCACGAGGTCGTTGTCGACCTGGAACTTCCCCTCGTCGGCGATCTGCTGTTTGACGAGCTCGATCGTGTACGGGGAGCCGACGACCGGGGCGTCGTACCGGTGGGCGAGCTTCGGGATGCCCGCGATGTGGTCGAGGTGGCCGTGGGTGGGGACGATCGCTTGGACGTCGCCCTCCAGCTCGCTCATGACGCGGTCGTCCGGGATCGCGCCCATGTCGATCAGGTCGAGGCTGTGCATGCTCTCGGTCTCCACGTTGTCGTGGATGAGGACCTTACTGAGGTTCAGGCCCATGTCGAAGATGACGATGTCGTCGCCCGCGCGGACCGCCGTCATCTGTCGACCGACCTCTTCGTAACCGCCGAGTGTCGCAATTTCGATTTCCATGGTTTTGTATATCGAACGCCTGTCCGGCGTCCATCACTGAAACCCCGCAAGGAGCCGTCAGCGCTTCGTCCGACCGCGCGTCGTTGAGGCCCCGCTACGGCCGAGCCGGCGTCGGCTCACCGTGTCCCGCGGGAGTGTGGTATCCCGAGATACAGGTGCCCGTCTTAAAAACACCGGGGTTCGGGCTCCGCCGAGCCGGCCGGTAACACGGCGGTCACCGGCCGCTCACGGCCGCGTGCGCGGGGCGTTACCTCCGATCCGTCGCGCTCGGACCCCTCCGCTCGTCCGCTCCCCGTCGCCCTCGCGTCTCTCCACCCGACGGCTCGGACCTCTCTCCCCGTCGCCCTCGCGTCCCGGTATTTTTATTGCTGCGACGAGAGTCGACACGTACAATGAGTGGACGACCCCTCGACGTGCTCGAAGCGTCGCTGGAGGAGCCGGTGACGGTGCACCTGAAGGACGGGACGACCTACTACGGGACCCTGGCCGGCTACGACCAGCACATGAACGTCGTCATCGAACCGGAGGACGACGTGAGCGACCGCGTCGACGGCGATCTCGACGGGGAGTTCGCCGTCGCGATCGAAGACACAACGATTATACGCGGCGATAACGTCGTCACCATCAAAGCATGACCGGCTCCGGAACGCCCTCTCAGGGGAAGAAGAACAAGACGGTTCACGTGAAGTGCCGCCGCTGCGGCGAGAAGTCCTACCACGTCAAGAAGGAGCGCTGCTCCTCCTGCGGCTTCGGGAAGTCCGCGAAGCGCCGCGACTACGCGTGGCAGTCGAAGACCGGCGACAACTGACGACGCTCTCTCTGATCTCTCGTTTCCTCCGATCCCCGTAGCGGCCGCTCTGCTCGGACCTCGCGATCTCACCGCGTCGTCCGAATCCCCGACGGTTCCGCCGTCGCCCGAACCCCCATAGTTCCGCCGTCGACCGAACCCCCATAGTTCCGCCGTCGACCGAACGCTTACCACCGGGGGTCGCCGAGCGCGGACATGGACCTCTCCGTCGTCGACCTCTCGCCGGTCCCCGCGGACGGGACCGCCGCCGACGCCTTCGCGAACACCGTCGCGGCCGCCGAGCAGGCGGAGCGACTCGGCTACTCGCGGTTCTGGGTCGCCGAGCACCACGGCCGGACCGACCGCCTCGCGGGGACGACCCCGGAGGTGCTGCTCGGGCGGCTCGCGGCGGCGACCGACGAGATCCGGCTCGGCAGCGGGGCCGTCCTCCTCAACCGCTACAGCCCGTTCAAGGTCGCCGAGGCGTTCGGCACGCTCGACGGGCTCGCGCCCGGGCGCGTCGACATCGGCGTCGGTCGGGCGAACGGCCCGCCGGCCGCGGACCGCGCGCTCGGGACCGACCGCCGCGTCGAGAACCCGGACGAGGACCACGAGGAGCGGATCCGCGCGCTCGTGAGCCACCTCTACGACGACTACCCGGACGGGCACGAGTACGCCGACCTCGGGGTCCCGCGCTCGGGGGACGGCCCACCGGTCCCGTGGGTGCTCGGATCGAGCCCGGCCAGCGGCGAGATCGCCGGCAAGCTCGGGCTCCGTTACTGCTTCGCCGGCTTCATCCGCCCGGGGTTCGCGGAGCGCGCCTTCGCCGCCTACCGCGAGGCGTTCGAGCCCGACGCGCTCCCCGGCGGCCCCGACGAGCCGACCGGGATGGTCGCGGTCAACGCGGTCGCCGCCGAGACCGACGAAGCCGCGGCGCGTCGCCGCGCGCCCGCGGAGGCGACGTTCAGGCGCATGCGGCGCGGCGAGCTCGGCGACTCGACGCCGAGCGTGGAGGCGGCGATCGACGAGCTCGGCGGCGTTCCGGAGCCGACGCCCGCGACGCTCGACGCCGACGAGTGGCCGCGGTCGGTCTCCGGGAGCCCGGAGACGATCGCGGGGGTGTTAGCGCAGTTGGCCGACCGCGTCGGCGTCGACGAGGTGATGATCCAGCACGCGGTGCCGGACCACGGGGACGCGCTGGCGTCGCACGCGCTACTTGCCGAGGCGATGGACCTAGACTCGCGTGCTTAGTTGGGTGTCGATTCGAGGCGTACTCTCGGTCCCGCGACTATTCTTTTATAAATGGTTGCTTACGGATCGACGGTGAACGCCTCCAAAGCCCCAGCCGCGAGGACGGCGCACGCTCGCTGCGCGCTTCAGTCGCTCACTTCGTTCGCTCCCTCTAGTGCTTGCTTCGCCTGCGCCGTCCTCGCGGCTGCCCCTTTGAGTCCCACCCGACCGCACAGCGACCGCACCTCACGCCTCCCCAGCCTCGCGGCTCACGGCTCGCGGCTTCGCCGCTCGCGTTCGCCGCGTCCCTCGCGCGTGCTCCTCGCGGTCGCCGACGGCGACCGCTCGGAGGCACGCGCCACCGCACCCGCTATTTATAAACGATGACGCGGACGGAACCGCACCGGGAACCCTATTCCACGCGCTCGCGGGCCGCCGCGATCAGCATCGGCAGCATGACGGTCGCGTCGCCGTAGACGGAGGCGTTGCGCGCGTCCTTCTCCAGTTTCCCCCACGACCGGGCCTCGTCGAGCGTGGCGCCGGAGAGCCCGCCGGTCGCCTCCGGGTCCATCGTGATCTGGACCGCGTAATCGTACGCGCGGGGCGTGACGAGCATCGTCTGCAGGGTGAAGTTCTTCGGGACGCCGCCGCCGACGAGCAGGCAGCCCGCGTCGTCGGCCTCGAACGCGAGGTCGGTCAGCTCCGTCATGTCGGCGAGCGCGTCGAGCGTGAAGTCGGCCGTCTGCGCGTACATCCACGCCTGGAGCCCGAGGACCGAGTCCTGCACGGCGGGGCAGTAGATCGGGACGTCGCAGTCGTAGGCCGCGGCGGCGACGCCGGGGTCCTCGGCCACGTCGTCGCGCTCGTTGACCGCGGCGTTCGCGCGGCCGAGCTCGCGGGTGAGGTCGGCGATGGAGACGGCGTCGTCGCCCTCGGCGTCCGGATCGGCCTCCAGCGCCGGGAACACCTCCTCGCGGAGGTGCCCCTCGAACGCGGCGAAGTGCTCCTGCGGTAGGTAGACGTTGTAGATGCGGTCGACGCCCTCGTCGCGGAGCCCCTCGTCGTGCTCGCGGAGGCTCTTCTCGGGGTCGTGGGTCCGGCCGTGGTGGTGTTTCCCGCCGATCGCCTCGATCGCGTCGTGGGTGAGGTTCGCGCCCGTCGTCACGAGGGCGTCGACGTAGCCGTCGCGGATCAGGTCCGAGACGATCCGGCGCATCCCGGCGGGCACCATCGCGCCCGCCAGCGAGAGGAAGACGGTGCAGTCCTCGTTCGCGAACATCTCCGCGAGCACGTCGCCCGCCTCGTTGACCGACGCCGCGCCGATCCCGGCGTCGCCGTACCCCTCGACGAGCTGGCCGACCGTCATGTCCGCCGTCGCGCGCGTGTGCCCGACCGGGTCCTCGTGGAACTCCTCGCGGTGGGGGTCGTCGCGCTCGTCGTCGCCCTCGTCGCCGTGTCCCTCGCCGTCGTCGGCTCTCTCACCGTCGTGCTCGTCGCCGTCGCTCATGTCGGGTGATGCGGCGGGCGACCGTTTGAAACGACCGATCTACCGCTCGGTCGACCCCCCGCTCACCGGCGGGAACAGCGCCAGCTCGTCGCCCGCCTCCAGCGTCGTCTCCAGCCCCTCGTCGTCGCGGACGCTCCGCCCGTTCCGGAGGACGTTGATGTGGTCGGCCACCGCCCCGTCGTCGAGCACGCGGTCCCGGAGGTCGGGGTGCGCGTCGAGGAGGGCGTCGAGCGCGTCCCCGACCGTGTCGCCGGGCGACGCCTCCACCTCGACTGCGCGGCCGCCGGCGATCTCGGCGAGGTCCGCGAACAGCTTCCACTCCATACGTGAGCCCCGCACGGACGCCTCAAGAGCGTTGCGTCCCGTCCTCCGATCCGGCGTCGACGTCGGCGTCGCCGGATTCAGGATCGCCGGACTCGGGGTCGGCGTCACCCGGTGCGGCGTCGCCGTCGCCGGACTCGGGCGACGGGGTGACCGTCGACGGGTCCGCGCGCTCGCCGGCGGCGTCGCCCTCGAACCGGCGGAGCGCGTCGGGGCGACCGACCAGGTACACCAGGTCGCCGGCGGCGAAGGCGTACGACCGCGGCGGGATCGGCTGGACCGAGCCCGCCTCGGGCCGGACGGCGGCGACGACGACCTCGACCTCGCCCACGGTGCTCCCGGCGAGGGCGCTCCCGGCGCCGACCGCGATCGCGGCCATCGTCTCGTCGGCGTTCCGGAGCAGCGAGGCGAACTCCCGGTCGGCCTGCGGCTCCGCCGGCAGCGTCACGATCCGGTACGACCCCTCCTCGGCGAGCCGCTCCGCGTCGGACTCGTCGAGGACGACGGTGGCCGCGTCGCCGGCGACGCCCCGGAGCTCGCCGGTGGCGACCCGCTTCGGTTCCGGGTCGGTCCGCCACAGCTGGACCGCGTCGCCGGCGGTCGCGTTGTTCGGCGGGTCTGCGGCCACGGCGACCGCGGCCGACCCCGGCGCGAGCGTCGGGCCGAGCCCCGCCGCGCGGGAGCCCACCGCGAAGTACTCGACCCCGCCGTCGCCGGTGACGTCGACGTCGACGTAGCCGACGCCGTGATCGCCTTTCACGCGGGCGACGAGCCGCTCGCGGAGCTCCTCGCCGGAGAGCTTCCGCGCGAACAGCAGCGTCTTCCCGGCCATCTCGGCCTTCTTCTCCGGCGACACCGGGTCGTAGGTGTCCATGTCCTCGATCTCCTCCGCCGGCGGGAGCGTGACGGCGGTGAACCGCCCGACCGCCCGAACGATCCCGGACAGCTCCCCCTCCAGCTGCCTGGCGCCCGAGAGCGCGAACACGTCGACCGCGAGCCGGTCCCCGGCGTACCGACCGCCGGGAGCGGTGACCGCCGCGACGCCCAGCGAGACGACGTTGAAGAAGACGCTCCCCGGTTCGAGCAGCGCCGGGCTGTCCCCGACCGCGATGGCGCCCAGCGAGGTGGTGTTGAGGTACAGTGCGACGACGGAGACGCCGAGCAGGACCGTGACTCCCTCGGGGATCTCGTCGCGGAAGTACCAGCGGTACGTCAGCGCCGCCGACCCCGCGATCAGGACCGACAGGACCGCGAACGTGACGAGCGTGACCGCCGCCTGCCGCGGCCGCGCGAAGCCGACGTCGACCGCGGGCGCCGCGACCGCGACGAGGGGACCCGCGGGATCGCCGAGCCCCGCGGCGACCGGCGCGATCGCCCCCGCGGTCGCGGTCATCTCGCGACCTCCGCGAACCGGTCGAGCGCGTCTCGGCTCCCCACGACGAACAGCTGGTCCTCGGCCGAGAGGGGCTGCGAGCCGCTCGGCGCGATCGTCCACGAGTCGTGGCGCGCCGCGAGGACGGCGACGTCGTACGCCTCCCGGACGCCGACCTCGCCGATGGTGTGGCCGTCGAGGGCCCCACCGGGGACGACGGACACCTTTCGGAACCGCTTCCCCGTCCGCCGCAGCAGCGTCGTCAGCTCGTACTCCCGGCGCGTGCCGCGGGAGAGGACGAGGACCCGGCCGCGGGCCGCGCGGAGGAGCGCCGTCGCCCGCGACCGGTCGACGGCGACCGTCACCCGCCCCTCCCCGCCGGTCGTCGTCGGCGCGCTCGCGACCGGCGGGGCCGGCGGGCCCGCCTCCGACGCGCTACCGCCGTCGGTCCTGGCGTCGCCGTCCCCGCGGGGTTCGGAGTCGCTCCGCTCGCTCCCGTCGACCGCGTCGCCCTCCGAGCCGCCGGCCGCCGGCGTCGACGCCCCCGGCTCCGGCTTCCCGCTCGTCCGGGCGGCCAGCACCGTCCCGTCCACGCTGAGGTCGGACGCGATCACCCGCACGACGTCGCCGCGGGCGATCCCGGTGGGAACGAGCGCGGGCACCGACACCGCGCGCTTCCCCTGCGGGACCCGCTTCGACAGCGCGCCGGTCGGCGGGGCGGCGGCCACCGTCGCGTTGGCGCGCTCGTCGATCCGCACGGCGACGTCCGCCAGGTCGAGCTCGGTCCGGAGCCGCTCGGCGAAGCGGTCCTCCAGCTCGGCGAGCGGGAGGTCGGCCGGGAAGATCCACTCGCCGTCGACGATCGCGCGGCGCGTCTCAGACGGTAGCGGCGGGTACCCCTCCATGTCGTTCACCTCGCCGGGGATCTCGACGGTGACCCGCCCGCGACCGCCGACCAGCTCGACGACGTCAGTCGAGAGGGTCCGGTCGCGGAGCTGCTGGAGCGAGAGCCGTTTCGGAACGCTGGCGCCCAGCGTGTCGCCCTTGGCGTGCGCGTACAGCGAGATCATCAGGACGACCACGATGGCCGTGAGGATCGCCGGCGCGCGCTCCGACGACCGGATCGTCTCGTCGTTGAGCGCGAGCAGCCCGCCGTTGATGCCGGCGATCGCGAGCGCGAGGACGACGACCCCGAGCCCCGGGATCGTCACCCCGGTGACGTACTTGAACACGAAGCCGAGCACCCCAGAGACCAGCGCGGGGACGATCCCCGTGATGATCCCGAGGTAGATCCCGAAGACGATCTCGACCGGCAGTGACATACGCCTCACACTCGGCGGGGCGTTTAAACGCCTGTCGGCGGGGCGGTCGCGTCGTGGTCGCCGTCGGAGCGACCCTCCGCGGCGCCGCCCCGCCCTCGCGGGGTTTAAGTTCGGCGTCGGCGACGGGCCGGTATGGAGCTGACCCGTGACTGGGTGACCGTGCGGGCGTCGATCGCCCTGACGTTCGCCGTCGCGATTCTCTCCATCCTCGCCGGCCTGGCGCAGATCGGCGGACTCGGGGTCGACGGACCTCTCGCCCCGTACGTGGGCGGCGTCGTCCGGCAGACGGTCGGGTTCACCGGGACCATCACCGGCTTCGCGATGTTCGCGAGCGGGTTCGCGCTGAGGAACGGGTACCGCGTCGGGTGGTACTCGACGGCGGTGCTCCTCCCGCTGACGGCGCTTCAGGGGCTGTTACAGGCGTCCGTGCTGTCGTTCCCGCTCGTGGCGCTGTCGATCCTCTCCGCGCCGACGCTGGTGATCAACCGCGGGCGGTTCGACCGCCGGTTCAGCCCCTCACCGACGCAGCTGGCGGCCGGCGCGGCGCTCGTCGGGGCGGTCGCGTACGGAACGGTCGGCTCGTACGCCCTCAGAGACCAGTTCGAGGGCATCGAGACGATCGTCGACGCGTTCTACTTCACGGTCGTCACGGCCTCGACCGTGGGGTACGGCGACGTCCACCCGGCGACCGGTCCCGCCTCCGACATCGCGCAGCTGTTCGCGCTCTCCTCGCTCGTGGTGAACGTCGCCGCCTTCGCGGTGGCGCTCGGGGTCCTCCTCACGCCCGCCATCGAGGCGCAGCTCTCCAAGGCGCTCGGAAAGATGACCGACAGACAGATCGACCTCCTCGACGACCACGTCCTCGTGCTCGGCTACGGGGACCTGACGGAACCGATTCTCGAAGAGCTCGCCGCCCGCGACGGCGTCGAGTACGCGGTGGTGACCCCCGACGAGACCGCCGCCAGGCGGCTCGCCGACCGCGACGTCGCGGTGTACACCGCGGACCCCAGCGACGTGGAGCCGCTCGAACGGGTCAACCTCGGCGGGGCCCGCGCCGTCGTCGCCGCGACCGAGGACGACGCGCGCGACGCGCTCGCCATCCTCACCGCCCGCCAGCTCAACCCCGACGTCCGGATCGTCGCGGCGGTGACCCAGCGGGAGAACGTCGACAAGCTCCGCCGCGCCGGCGCCGACCAGGTGATCTCGCCGTCGACGCTCGGCGGGCACATCCTCGTCGACTGCGCGTTCGGCGCGGACAGCAAAGAGGCGACCGAGGGGATCCTCGACGACGTCGACCTCGACGGCTGACGCCGGCCCGCGGTCCGTCCGCCGGGGTCCGACCGCCGGCTCTCACCGGCTCTGCCGCCCCTTCGTCTGCCGGTAGTCCCGGCTCAACACGTTCTCGCGCATGTGCTCGCGGAACGTGTCGGCCTCGGCGTCGGTCATCGACGCGGGCTCCTTCATCGGCACCAGCTCGAACCCGCGGCCGCGGATCGTCGTCGCGTGTTCGGCGTCGACGTCGAAGGAGTCCGGCCGGCGCGTCGTGTACTCGACCGCGAGCTCGCGGAGCGGGCGGTCCCCGACGGGGACGATGATCTGCGGGTTGATCATCCGGATCTCCGCGTTGAGGAACGGCTCGCAGGTGTCGACCTCGCGGTCGGTCGGCTCGCGCTCCGGGTGTCGACAGCGCGTCAGGCTCGTGAGAAACAGGTTCTGGACGTCCGGCTCCGTCGCGTCCGGCGGCGACCGCACGAACCCGAGGTCGCCGAATATCGACTGGACCCGTTCGCCGCCGCCCGCTCCGGTGAACGGGACGCCGTTCGCCTCGGCGGCCGCCGTCGGCCCGGTCCCGACGACGAGGAACTCGGCGCCCACGTCGCCGTACCCGTGGACGACGCGCTCCCGCGCGTCGCACAGCTCGGGACAGTTCTCGCACGCCGCGTCCATCCCGAACGGGTTCCGGAACTCCTCTTGGTTCGCGTCCACGGGCGTACTCCGCCCCCCGAGCCCCTAAACGCTCCGCCGGCGAGGTCGCGGGGTCGGCGTCGAGAACGGTCCCGGCGAGCGCGTCAGTTCAGCGCGTAGGTGTCGCCGTCGCAGTCGACCATCCCCTCCCGCTTGAGGGTCTTCAGGATGCTGTACAGCGAGATTTTCTTCATGCCGAGCGACTCGCCCATCTCCGAGACGGTGGCGTCGCCGTTCGTGGTCAGGTACAGGTACACGAGCTTCGCGCGGGGCGACTGCAGCTCCGGCGGCAGGGCCGGCGCCGCGGTGCGTGCGGTCTTCGTCTCTATCATCTTGTTCGAAGCGTTGAGTTCGACGATAATAAACCCCCTATACAACGATCGTCGAAAAGGCGCGAAGCGGTCGAGAGCGGGAGCGACTCGCGCGAAACGCGGCGAACCGGCGACCGCGAGTTCGGCGTCGGGGCGGAACCGGCTCCCGATCGCTCCGGTCGTTTCGACCGACGACGCATACGGGACCGCGCCGAGGCGGTTCCCGTCGGACCGGGCCCGCGTCGCGGTCGGCGGCTCAGTACGAGCGGCTCTTCGGCTCGTACGTCTTGTTCTCGCCTTCGAGGATGGCCGGCTTGTACCAGAGCTCGGGCTCCCCGTCGTTCCACGAGACGAGCGTGTGCTTCAGCCAGTTCTCGTCTTTCCGCTCTTGGTGTTCCTTCCGCCAGTGGGCGCCGCGGAACTCCTCGCGGGCGAGCGCGCCCATCGTGAGCGCCTCGGCGATGTCGAGGATGTTCCGCGTCTCCATCGTGTGGATCAGGTCGGTGTTGAACGTCCGGGACGGGTCGGAGACGGCGACGTCCTCGTACGCCTCGCGCGCCTCGCGGAGGTCGTCGAGCGTCTCTTCGAGCCGGCCCTCCTCGCGGAACACGTTGACGTTGGCGGTCATCGTCTCCTGGACCTGCGAGCGGATCTCGGCGTGGTTGCGGCCCCGCCGCGAGAGCAGCGCGTCGACGCGGTCCTTGGCCCGGTCGACCGCGGCGCCGAGCACGCTGTCGGCGTCCGTCGCCACCGCGCCGCCGTCGGCCGCGGCGGGCCCCTGGCCGCCCGTCTCGCCGACCTCGACCCCGAACTCGTAGTCGGCGGGCTCCCACTCGCCCTCCTTCCCGGTCGGGATCTCGGCCTCGCCCATGTCCTCGCCGGCGGCGTGCCGACCGGCGCGCTTGCCGAAGACGATGAGCTCGGGGAGCGCGTTGCCGCCGAGGCGGTTCGCGCCGTGGACGGAGGCGCAGGCGCACTCGCCGGCGGCGTACAGCCCGTCGATGACGGTCTCGCCGTGCTCGTTCGTCTCGATGCCGCCCATCGCGTAGTGCTGCCCGGGCTTGACCGGCATCGGCTCCGTCAGCCCGTCGGCGCCCTCGAAGTCCTCCGCGAGGTGGAGGATGTTCTCCAGCCGGTCGAGGATGCGCTCCTCGCCGAGGTGGCGCATGTCGAGGTGGACGTACTCGTCCTCAATGCCGCGCCCCTCGTTGACCTCGGTGAGCTCGGCGCGGGAGACCACGTCGCGGGAGGCGAGCTCGCCGTCGTTGTTCGCGTAGCCGTGCTCGAACATGAACCGCTCGCCCTCGCTGTTGTAGAGGATGCCGCCCTCGCCGCGGACGCCCTCGGAGATGAGGACGCCTGTCGACGGCAGCGTCGTCGGGTGGAACTGGATGAACTCCATGTCCTCCATCGGGACGCCCGCGCGGTACGCCATCGCGACGCCGTCGCCGGTGTTCGCGACCGCGTTGGTGGTGTGGTCGAACACCTGGCCCATCCCGCCGGTCGCGAGGATGACGCCGTCGTCGGCGCGGAAGCCGCTGACCTCGCCGCTCTGGATGTCGTAGGCGACGACGCCGTGGCAGGTGCGGTCGGCCGGGTCCGGTTCGTCGGTGACGGCCAGGTCCATCACGTGCCACTCGTCGTACACGGTGACGCCGCGTTTGACCACCTGCTCGTACATCGTGTGGAGCATCTGGTGGCCGGTCTCGGCGCCGGCGTACGTCGTCCGGGGGAACGAGAGCCCGCCGAACGGGCGCTGGGAGACCCGGCCGTCCTCCTCGCGGGAGAACGGCATCCCCCAGTGTTCGAGCTGGATGACCTCCTCGGGGCTCTCCTGACAGAGGGCCTCGACCGCCGGCGCGTCGCCGAGGTAGTCCGACCCCTTCATGGTGTCGTACGCGTGGTCCTGCCAGGAGTCGGCGTCGCGCAGCGCCGCGTTGATCCCGCCCTCGGCCGCGCCCGTGTGCGAGCGGACCGGGTGGAGCTTCGAGACGATGGCCACGTCGGCCCCGGCTTCCTGTGCCGCGATCGCCGCCCGGAGCCCCGCCCCCCCGGCGCCGACAACGATGACGTCGTGTTCGTGCATTGTTGGTATGGTAATCGGTTGGATCTGGAGTGACTTAGGGGTGTCTCCCGTCGCTACCAGAACTTCAGGTTGTTCTTGACGGCCTCGCGCTTCAGCTCCTGGATGTGCTCTGTGAGCGGGATGTCCTTCGGGCACACCTCGGTACAGGAGAACTGGGTCTGACACCGCCAGACGCCGTGCTCCTGTTCGATGATCTCCAGCCGCTTCTGCTTGATGTCCTCGCCCTCGCGCTCGTCCATGGCGAACCGGTACGCCTTGTTGATCGCGGCGGGACCGAGGTACTCGTTGTCGCCGGCGGCGATGTTACACGAGGACATGCAGGCGCCGCACCAGATGCACCGCGTCGACATCTTCACCTTCTCGCGGTTCTCCCGCGTCTGGCGCTGCTCCTCCAGCTCGCCGTCGGGGTATTCGTTCGTCTGGAAGTAGGGCTCGACCGCCTCCATCTGGTCGTAGAAGTGCTCCATGTCGACGACGAGGTCCTTCTCGACCTCGGCGTGCGGGAGCGGCTCGACGCGGATCGGCTCCTCTAAGTCGACGATCTGGGTCTTACACGCCAGCTTCTGGCCGCCGTTGACGAACATGGCGTCCGAGCCGCACACCGCCTGCCGGCAGGAGTGGCGGAACGTGAGCGAGGAGTCGTAGTTGTCCCGCGAGTACATCAGCGCGTCGAGGACGGTCATCCCCTTGGTGAACGGGACGTGGAACGTGTCGAACCGGGGCTCCTGTTTCCCCTCGATCTCGGGGTCGTACCGGAACACCTTCAGCTCGATCGTGTCCTCGTCGGCCGCGGCCTTCTCGGCCTCTTCGGCCTGCCGGCGGGCGCGCTCCTCCGCGGCCCGGCGGCGCTTCTCGGTCCGCCGCTCGTCGCCCTTCGAGGCGACGTCGGCCTCGGTCTCGGTCTCGCTCGATTCCTCGGTCTGCTTGGGTATCTGTGTGCTCATGGTCGGTTCAGTAGAGTCCGATTCCGGCCCACGCGTTCGCGGTGCGCACGCCCTGCACGATCAGGACGACGCTCGCGGCGACGAGGGTCCACTTGATGACGGTGCGTTTCGTGCCGGTGAGCCCCTGATTGACGAGGGCGTTGTAGACGCCGTTGACCCCGTGGAACGTCGCGGTCACGAGGAAGAGGATCATCAGCGAGTAGTAGCTCAGGTTCTCCATCCGCGCCGAGCTGGCGAGGAACGAGACCTCGTCCGCGTGGTGGACGAAGTGGAGCAGGAAGAAGTGGAACGCTAACACGACGAGCAGGAACGCCGCCGTGACCCGCTGGAGCAGCCACATCCGCCCGCCCGACTGGAACGAGGAGTAGCGCTCGGCCATCTCAGAACGCCCCCGCGATGAACGTCGGCACCGACGCGACGGTGATCGCTCCGGTCAGGATCAGCGACGCGTAGAAGCTCTTGTTCTGCGACTCCAGACCGACGCCGAGGTCGACGAGGAGGAGCCGGGTCCCGTTGAGCATGTGGAAGACGGCCACCGCCAGCAGCCCGACTTCGAGGAGCCGCACTAAGAGCAGGCTCTCGAGGCTGACGATCGTCTGGGTGTACACGTCCTCTCCCGCCATGATCGCGGCCTCGCTCGCGCCCGCCGCCGGGATACCGGTGCTCAACACGGCGATGTGGGTGAACAGGTAGCCGATGAGCACCCACCCCGTGAACTTATGGAAGATCCAGGCCCACATCCCCGCCTCGAACTCCCGCCACCGGCTGAAGTCCTCGATGAGGCCTCGATTGTACGACTGACTCATGTCTAACGGTTCCGTACTGGGGTCGTATAGTAGTTACTAACACGGCGGGGACGGCCCGAAACGATCCCGGCTCGCCGGGGTGTGACTCCGCCTGTCACGCCGCTCCCGCTCGCGGAAGCCTTTTATGTACTCCTCCCGCTCGTACGGACGCAATGGCGAAAGGGAAGGTTGACTTCTTCAACGACACCGGCGGCTACGGATTCATCGAGACTGACGACGCGGACGAGGACGTGTTCTTCCACATGGAGGACGTCGGCGGCCCGGACCTGGAGGAGGGTCAGGAAGTCGAGTTCGACATCGAGGAGGCGGACAAGGGTCCGCGCGCCACGAACGTCACCCGTCTGTAACCGCTGACGACGACGTTTCAAGGTTGTATCGGCTTTTCGACCGCTCTAGACCCCGAGCGGCGGCTACGCGCAACGCCGACCGACAGGGATTTACCGATCGCTGACTGACTGGTCAGTCAATGAGCGACCAGCCGGGCCCGGCCGACGAGATCATGGACGGGGTCTACCGCGCGCTCCGCGCCCACGGCTACGCCGACGTCACGATGCAGGACATCGCCGACGAGTGCTCGAAGAGCAAGTCGCTGCTCCACTACCACTACGACACGAAGGAGGACCTCCTCGTCGCGTTCCTCGACTACGTCATCACCGACTCGGAGGCGCGGATCCGGGCCCGCGCCGACGATCCCCCGGCGGAGCGGCTCGCGGGGTTCGTCGGCTGGTTCGTCTTCGAGGCCGACGCCGCCGACCGCGAGGCGTTCCACATCGCCCTGCTCGAGCTCCGGACGCAGGGCCCGTTCAACGAGCGCATCCGCGAGCAGCTGGTCAGGAGCGACCGGCTGCTGCGCGGCACCGTCGCCGACATCCTCGAATCGGGGATCGAGGAGGGGGTCTTCCGCGAGGTCGACGTCGAGGAGACGGCCGCCCTCGTCGTCGCCACCCTCGACGGCGCGCGGACCAGACAGATCACCCTCACCGGCGGCGACGGCGACGACGCGGTCGACGCCGCCGACCTCCCCGAGCCGACGTACACCCGGCGGGTCGCCGAGGCGACGCTCCAGCGGGTCGTCGAGCCGCTGCTCGCCGAGGGCGTGGCGCTCCCCTCGCCGGAGGACGGGATCGCCTCGATGCTCCGCGAGGACGAGACCGAATGACCGCGGGCCCGACGCGACGCGGGCTGGACTCGGCCCCTCGGCGAGGCCCCTGAGATGGGGCGGCTCGGCTTCGACCGGCCGCCGACCGTGCTGCTCGCGGTCATCGCCAGCACCTTCTTCGTCGGGTTCGGCGGGGGCGTCGTCTTCCCGATCCTGCCGAACCTCGGCGCGGTCCTCGGCATCTCGGCGTTCACGGTCGGGCTCATCCTCTCGGCGAACCGCTGGGTCCGGCTCGTCGCGAACGCGCCGGCCGGCGCCCTCGTCGACAGGTACGGGACGCGCAGGCCGTTCGTCTACGGGCTCCTCGTCGAGGGGGTCGCGACGCTCGGCTACGTGGTCGCGCTCGCGGTGCCGCCGGCCGAGTCGCTCCGCCCCCTCGCGGCGTCGCTGCCGCGGATCGCGGCCGGCCCCGTCACCGTCGGACCCGAGTGGTGGTTCGCGGCGGTCTCGGTCGCCGTCGCGCCCGAGACGTGGTTCCTCCTCGCGCGGATCCTCTGGGGAGTCGGCTCCGCCGCGGTGTTCGCGACGGCCTACACCATCGCGGCCGACCTCTCCGACAGCGGCTCGCGCGGGACGAACATGGGGGTCGTCCGCGGCGGCATCACGATGGGGTTCCCTGCCGGGCTCGTGCTCGGCGGGGTCGTCTCGTCGCTGGCCGGCAACGCCGCCGCCTTCGCCGTCGCCGCCGCGTTCGCGCTCACCGCCAGCGTCGTGGCCCACCGGTTCGTCCCGGAGACGCACGTCACGGGCGACCGCTCGGGGGACTCGATCAGGCCGTGGGACGTCGACACCGCGGTCCCCGCGCTGACGGTCGGGCTGGTCAACTTCGGGCTGCTGTTCGCGTACATCGGCGCGCTGTTCTCCACCCTCGTCTTATTCCTCGGCGAGAACGACATCTCTCTCCTCGGACTCGCCCCGCAGGGGACCTCCGGGCTGTTCATGGCCGGTACGGTCGTTTCGGCCGCGTGCTTCATGCTCGTCGGCGGTCGGATATCGGACTCTCGGGACTCGCGCACGCCGGTCCTCCTGACCTTCCTCGTCGTCTCGTTCGTCGGGTTCCTCCTGCTCGCTCGGTCGGGGTCCGTCCTCGACCTCGCGCTCGCCTGCGTCTGTATCGGCGCCGGACAGGGCGGCACGAGCGGCCCGATGATGGCGCTGCTCGCCGACCTCACCCCCGACGAGCGGATGGGGCGGGCCTCCGGGACGAACAACGTGTTCGGCGACGTCGGGGGCGCGCTCGGCCCGATGGTGTCGCTGCCGCTGATCGACGCGGTCGGCTTCGCGCCGGTGTACGCCGCCTGCGCGGTCTTCCCCCTCGCCGCGGGCGTCGCGCTGCTCGTCGGCGTCCGCCGCGAGACCGGGACGTTCCTCCCGGGGCGCACCGACGGCGACCCGGGGACCGCCGCGGGCGACGCGGCCGGCGCGGAGTCGTAGGTCGGGACGCGCCCGCTCGTCGTCACGCCGTATGCGAACCGCTAGCGCCCCCTACCCGAAAGAACAACCGTTAAAAGTCGGCGTCGGGTTCGTACGGACATGGCTGGAACTATCGAAGCGCTCGTCCCCGGCGGGCAGGCCACCCCCGGCCCGCCGCTCGGTCCCGAGCTCGGACCGACGCCGGTGGACGTCCAGGACGTCGTGTCGCAGATCAACGAGGAGACCGCCGCGTTCGACGGGATGGAGGTCCCCGTCACGATCGAGTACGACGACGACGGCTCGTTCACGATCGAGGTCGGCGTCCCGCCGACGGCCGAACTGATCAAGGACGAGGCCGGGTTCGAGACGGGCTCCGGCGAGCCCCAGACCGACTTCGTCGCCGACATGTCGATCGAACAGGTGAAGAAGGTCGCCGAGCAGAAGTCGACCGACCTGCTCTCGTACGACGTGAAGAACGCCGCCAAGGAGGTCGGCGGCACCTGCGCCTCCCTCGGCGTCACCATCGAGGGCGAGGACGCCCGGACGTTCGACGACCGCGTCGACGCCGGCGACTACGACGACGTCCTCGAAGCGTAACGCGGTCTTTCGCCCGTTCCGGCGGCGTTTTCGCGCGTTCCGACCCGAGAGCGACGGCCCCGTGACGCCCGCCGTCGCTCCGACCCCGCCGCTTTTGTCCGCGACGCGCCGACTGACCCTCATGGCCGATCTCCACCCGATCGCGAAGCGGATCCACAACGTCCAGCCGCGACCGGTCCGGCTCGCGCTCGACGACGGCGAGACCGGCGTCTTCGAGTTCTCGTCCACCGAGTTCTTCCAGCGCGAGTTCCGCGGCGAGGGCGTCCGCACCGACGCCGACCGGGACGCCGAGTTCCGGCTGATCACCTCCGAGGACCGCGAGTCGGTGCTGCTGGGTCGGTCGGGACCGGACGAGGAGGGGTGGACCGTCGTCGGCGAGGTCGTCGAGGCCGAGCGCGCCGAGGAGTAGGTACGGCGGGGTCGGGCCGTCCGCGCCCCGCGCGCCGACGGCCGCGTCCGCGTCTCCGCCTACCGCACGACCGTCACGGGCACCTCCGCGCGGCGGACGACCCCCTCGGCGACGCTGCCGAGCAGGATGCGCGAGAGCCCCGTGCGGCCGCGGCTCGCGAGCACGACGTGGTCGAACGGCTCGCCGGTCCCGCCCTCTCCGTCCCCGTCGCCGACCGAGGCCTCGCCGCCCGCGACCGCGAGGATCGTCGCGGTCGGCCGGCCCACCTCCAGCCTGGTGTCGACGTCGCGGTCCACCGCCTCGCTCGCCTCCCGGAGGATCCGCTCGCCGCGGCCCTTGGCGCCCTCGTACCACCGGTCGACCGCGCCCGGGAACCCGCCCTCCGCGCCGGTCGTCGAGTCGGCCGGGTTGATCACGTGGAGCGCGGTCACCTCGGCGTCGGGCCACTCTTCGACCGCGAACCGCAGCGCCTCGGCCGCCTCCTCCGAGCCGTCGACCGCCGCGAGGATGCGCTTGGTCATGCGCGGCGCTTCTCGTCCCGTCCTCAAAAAGGCCGACGGCGACTTCCGCCGCGTGGAAACCGGGTCCGACTCGGCGACGCCCCGCTCAGTCGCCGTGGCGCGTCACGCACTTCGAGAGCCCGATCAGCTCGACGGGCTCGGAGTTGTCCGGCGAGTAGACGACCATCTGCCCCTTCTCCATGTACGGGACCTTGCCGGCGAGGTTCGACGGGATGTTGACGCTGCTGATGGCGTCCTCGTCCCCGAGGTTCAACACGACCTTCGTGTTCACCTGTTTGAACACGGACTCCGCCACGTCCTGCGGGTCCTGCGTGATCAGGAAGAGGCCGAGCCGCTCCTTGCGGCCCTGCTTGGCCGCCTCCGTGAACTTCTGGACGACCTTCCGCGCCTGCACGTTGTCGGCGTCCGCGAGGAAGTTGTGCGCCTCGTCCATGCCGATCAACAGGGGCGTCTCCTCGATCCGGTCGCTGTCGGGGTCGTTGGAGAGCTTGTCGTCGACGAGGAGCCCCGCGACCGCGAGCACGACGATCTCCTTCTGCCTGGAGGTCGGGAGGTGGTACGTGGGGACCACGGAGAGTCCGCCGGGACGGACGAGGGTGTGGTCGAGTTCCGTGATCGGCTTCGCGTCTTGGTCGAAGACGCCGCCGGGGACCGCGCGCACCCGGCGCTTCACGGCGTCGAACGTCGCCTCGTGGACCCGCCCGCTCTCGTCGAGCTCCGCTTTGAGCGCCGGGTCGTCGAGGTACGAGAGGAACTGGCCGTACGTCCCCGAGTCGCCGTAATCGTCGAAGAAGCGGTTGAGGAGGGTCAACAGCGCGGGGTACTGGTTGTCGTTGAGCCCGGAGCCGGCGACGAGCCACGGCATGTCCTGCGCGAGCGAGAACGGGATCGTGAACTCGACGCGCTCGGCGCGGTGGCCCTCGCCGGGGTACGTCGCGTTCGCGACCCGCGGGACGAGGGCGACCGTGTCGTCGTGGCCGCCGTGCGCGATCCCCTCGCGGTCCAGCCGCCGGGCGAAGTCTGCGTCGAGGTCCGGGTTGTCGTCGTGCATCTGCGCGTACTCGTCCTGCGGGTCGAACTGGACGACCGCCATCCGCGACTCCCGGCCGTCTCCCGTGGGATACGTGCGGTCCGCGTCGAGGTACTGCCGGAGGACGTTCTTGGAGGCGTGGGTCTTCCCCGACCCGGTCCCGCCGGCGACGAGCGTGTGTCGGAACGCGAGCGGGTCGCCGTCGGCGTAGTCGTCCTTCACCCGGTAGTCGACGGTGGGGGGCTCGGCCGCCGTCCGGACCTTCTCGCCCCCGACGGAGAGGTGGCCGAGGAAGACGCCGTCCTCGGGGATCTTCAGCCCGGTCTTGATCTCGGCGTCGTCGGAGGCCTCCTCGACGACCGCGCCCGGCTTCGGCACCCGGTCGGTCATCCGCCGCTTCATCCCGTCGCCCTCGCCGTAGACGACCGACATCGGCTCCAGCTCGGCCATGAACTTGTAGTCGCGCTCGGCGAAGTCGTCCCGGCGCATCTGCCGCCGCGCGTGGATCTCGGTGGCGTCGTCCGAGCGGAACTCCTGAGCGTACTCCAACCCCGTGATCCGACAGAACAGCCGCTCGCCGTCCGGGTACGGGACGAGGAGGTACTTCCCCAGCCGAACCGCCTCGCGGTTCCCCGTCGTGACGAACGCCCGCAGCGTCGTCTCGTCGTCCTCCTCGGCGACGCGGAGCCCCTGCGAGACGGAGACGACCCCGAGCCCGGCGTCCTCCCCGGCCGGCTCCACGTCGTAGGCGGCGAAGGCGTCCGCGTCCGCGTCGCCGTCGCCCGCCTCGCCCTCGGCGGCGCTCCGGTCGCCCTCGTTCCCCGAGGCCACCGCGCGACCGCCGTCCCCGGTACCCGCGCCTCCCGAGACCGCCCCCTCCGCGTCGGGCGCGTCGTCGGTGTCGGCGGCGCCGGCCCCGTCGCGGTCGACGGGCGACCCGGCGGCGTCCCCCCCGCCGTCGCCCTCGTCGTCGGTGAACTCGGTGAAGTCCTCCAGCGTCATGGGCGAACCACCGGCCGCCACGCCGAAAGCGTTTCCCCCTCCACGTCGCCTCGGGCGGCGCCGGCGTCTCGGGCGTCGGGGCGGTCTCGGCGACTCGCGCCCGTCACGGGGCGCTTTTCCGCGTCGGGGTCCTACGAGTGGTATGATACTGGTTCGCGGCAGCGGCGGGGGAACCGACCTCACCGGGACGGTGTTCGAGCGCGGCGAGGACCCGCCGACGTACAGGGGCGCGCCGGACGAGGACGCCCCCTACGTCTGGGTGTGCGACGCCTTCTATCAGGTCGAGAGCGGCGGGTCCGCGCTCACGGTCGACGGCGAGGAGATCCGGGTCGCCTTCGAGGAGCCGATGCCCCGGGGGTTCGACACCAAGTCGGCCGCGCTCGACGCGGCCGAGGAGCACGTCCGCACGCAGTTCGCGCGGATCGGCGTCGACCCCGACGCCGTCGAGGTCGAGGCGACGAGGGCCGACCCGGCCTGAATCGAGGGGGTCCGGATCGCGTCGGGGACCGCATCGGGATTTACCCGTCGCGCCCCGCTACGGACGGTATGTCGGAACCACCGGAGGACTTCGATCCCGGGTCGCGGGCGGAGCGCGAGGTCGCCGCCGAGGCCGCGGGCGACCGCTCCGACCTCCTCTCGCTCATGGGTCACACCTACCGCGGCGAGCTCGGGCGGATGAGCTCGTGGCGGACCCGCATCGACCGGACGACCAACTGGGCGGTCGTGGTGACGGCGTCGCTGCTCACGTGGACGTTCTCGAACGAGTCGCGCCCGCACTACGTGCTGCTCATCGGGCTCGTGATGCTCAGCGTCTTCCTCGGGATCGAGATCCGCCGGTACCGCATGTTCGACGTCTGGCGGTCCCGCGTGCGGCTCCTAGAGGAGAACGTGTTCGCGAACGCGCTCGACCCGGAGGGCGTCGAGCAGTCGAACTGGCGGGAGCTCCTGAGCGAGGACCTCCGCGAGCCGACGATCAAGACGCCGAGCGCCGAGGCGGTCTCCCGGCGCCTCCGACGGGTGTACGCGCCGCTCTTCACGGTTCTCATCGCCGCGTGGGTCGTCCGGCTCACGGTGTTCACGCCCGCCGGAAGCGGCGTCGTCGCGACCGCGGACGTCGGCGCGGTCCCCGGCGCCGTCGTGCTCGCGCTCGTCGGGTGCTTCTACCTCGCCGTGCTGGCGCTGACCCTGCGCCGGGCGCCGAGGCGGGCGAAGGGCGAGCTCGGGTCCGCGGACGACGCCGAGGAGTGGAAGTGAACCGAGCCGCCCGCGGCTCCTCCCGGCGCCGTCACTCCCCGTCGTCCGGCGCGGAGACGCCGAGCGGGAGCGACTCCGGCGGCTCCGCGTCGCCGTCGAGCCCCTCGTAGGCGTCGTCGATGAGGCGGGCGAGCTGGGCCTCGGGCGTCACGCCGCGGGCGGCCGCGAGCGCCGCGAGCCGCTCGTACTGCTCGGGCGGAACGGACACCGAACCCTCTGTCATACCCGTCGCTGGTCGCCGTAGCTACAAAAGCGTTGTTCGGGGAGCCCCGCGGGATCAGCCGAAGATCCGCAGGAGTCCGAGCGTCCACCGAGCCAGCTCGGAGCAGACGAAGAGCGCGCCCTCGGCGCGGGAGAGCCGCCGCCCCGACCACAGCGCCGCGACCATCAGCACCGTGAGGACCGTCAGCCAGAGCAGCGTCTCGATCGCTGCGGGCCCGACCGAGAGCGGGCCGATCAGCGCCGCGATCCCGAGGATCCCGAGCACGTTGAACACGTTGCTGCCGACGACGTTCCCGACCGACATCCCGACGTGGCCCTGCCGCATGGCGACGAGCGAGACGGCGAGCTCGGGGGTCGACGTGCCCGCCGCGACGATCGTCCCGCCGATCGCCCAGTCGGAGATACCCGCGCCGCGGGCCAGCGACGACGCGGCCTCGACCATGAAGTGGCCGCTGACCAGGACGAGGGCCAGCCCGCCGACGAGCAGCAGCGCGTCGCGGGCGCGGTGCGAGAGCCGCGCCGGGACCGCGCCGGTGACCCGGGACTCCGTGTACTCCGTCTCGATCGAGTGCGCCGTGCTCTCGTCGCGGATCAGGTACAGGGTGTACGCGACGAACCCCCCGACGAGGAGGGCGCCCTCGCCCGCGGTGACGGTCCGGTCGAACAGGACGGCGACGCCGGCCAGCGTCGAGCACACCAGCGCGACCCCGTCGCGGTGGACGAGCGACCGCTCGACCGGGATCACCCGCAGCAGCGACACCGCGCCGAGGATGAACGCGAGGTTGTAGGCGTTCGAGCCGACGACGTTGCCGACGCCGATCTCGCCGAGCCCCGCCAGCGCCGCGTCGACCGTCACGACCAGCTCCGGCGTCGAGGTACCCATCGCGACGATCGTCAGCCCGATCGTGAGCTCGCTGACGCCGAACCGCCGCGCGATCCGCACCGTCGAGTCGACGAGCGCGCGGGCGCCGATCCAGAGCCCGACGACGGTGAGCGCGACGGTCGCGAGCCCCACGGCCGCCGTTCCCGGAACCATTGGGTACCCGTTCCGTCAAGCCGGTATTAAAACCGATCCACCGGGCCGCACCGCTCCATCAGTCCCGCCCGGCACGTGCACTTATCCGTCGGCCGGTCGTCGTGTCGCCGCATGAACCGACGCGACGCCGTGAGGCGACGGGACCTGATCCGGGCGGGAGCCGCGGCCGGCGCGGTCGGTCTCGCCGGCTGTGCGAGCGGCGGCGACGCCCCGGCCTTCGAGGAGGGGTTCGAGGACGGGATCGGCGACTGGGAGGCCGGCGCCGCGATCGGACCCGAGGTCGACCTCGCCGACTTCGACTGGGAGCTCGGCGTCTCCGACGAGGAGGCGGCCGCCGGCGAGCGGTCCCTCCGGGTCTGGAACCAGGGCGACTACGACGACGGCGTCACGTGGGGGGTCCACCCCGTCCCGATCGACTCCGGCGCGTCGTATCGGATCGAGGTCTCCGGGCAGTTCTGGAGCGACTCGGAGTCGTTCAACACGATCCGGCACGCGCTGATGCGGCTGGGCCCCGAACCGCCGGCGACCGAGGAGGACTTCCCGCAGCCCGGGCTCGACACGACGGAACTCGGCGAGACGCCGTACGGCGGGCTCCGAGACGCGCTGTGGCTCGCGGACGGCTGGCGCGAGTACGCCTTCGAGTGGACGACCCCGGAGCTGTCGACGGACACGCTCTACCTCGCCGTCGGCACGGCCGTGATCTGGGAGTCGGACGCGACGCACTACGTCGACGACCTCTCGGTGCGCGTCGAGCCCCGATGAGCGGGGAGTCGGAAGCGGCGTCGACCGGCGACGACTCCGACGGGGGACCGACCGACCGCGACGCGACCGCCGCCGACACGATGCGCGAGCGCGCCGGCGAGAACCGGGCGAAGCTCTGGCTGCTGCTGCGCGCGAACCGGCTCGTGGTCGCGGGGGTCCTGACGCTCGTCGTCTTCGTCGCGTTCGTCGCCGTGTCGGCCGCGTTCTCCCCGTCTCTCGCCGGGAAGGTCGGAGCGAGCGACCCGATCGAGACGCTGTTCTCGGCGATGATCACGGCGATCGTCACCGGCGCGACGCTCGTCGTCACGATCGGGCAGCTCGTGCTCACGCAGGAGAACGGCCCGCTCGGCGACCAGCGCGAGCGCATGGACGACACGCTCGCGGTCCGGGACTCCGTCGCGGAGCTGACCGGCGAGCCCGCCCCCACCGACCCCGCCGGCTTCCTCGACGCGATCCTCGGGACCGCGTCCGCCCGCGCTCGGGACCTCCGCGAGTCGGTCCGCGAACGCGACGGCGACGGGTCGGGGGAACCGGACGGACCTGACGGAACGGGCCTCGAAGCCGACGTCGACGAGTTCGCCGCGGGCGTCGTCGGGAACGCCGACGCCGTGCACGACCGCCTCGACGGCGCGGCGTTCGGCTCCTTCGACGTGGTGTTCGCCGCCCTCGACTTCAACTACGGCCGGAAGCTCGGCCGTATCGAGCGCATCGTCGCGGACCACGGCGACGCCCTCACCGACGCGGAGCGCGACTCGCTCGAAGCGCTGCGGGAGTCGCTGTCGCTGTTCGGGCCCGCCCGCGAGCACGTGAAGACGCTGTACTTCCAGTGGGCGCTGATCGACCTCTCGCGGCTCATCCTCTACGCCGCGGTGCCCGCGCTGGTCGTCGCGGCGGCGATGGTCACGGTCGTCGACGCCGGCACGTTCTCCGGGAGCACCCTCGGAATCGACCACGTGACGCTCGTCGTCGGCGGCGCGTTCGCGGTCGCGCTGCTCCCGTTCTCGCTGTTCGTCTCCTACGTGCTCCGCGTCCTCACCCTCGCGAAGCGGACCCTCGCCATCGGGCCGCTGGTGTTGCGGGACTCGGAGTAGCCGAGCACCGTCGCTCTTCGGGATCGGAATATCGTCCGCGACGCTACCGGACGAAAATCCACTAGTAGGCTCGGAGAACGCGGGACCGTCTTGACCGTCGGTGGCTTCGGTACAGCAGTACATTCATTACATCAGCACGATAAATACGGTCTATGCCCGTCCGTATCGAGGAATTTGAAACGGGGAAGCTACCGGATAGTCCGAGCGTTCCCGAGCAGGTACTCGTCTACTTATATACGAATCGGGACAAGGCGTTCACCCGCTCGGAAATTGCGACCGGAATCGAGGAAGA
This sequence comes from Halorubrum rutilum, assembly GCF_042665015.1. Taxonomy (GTDB): domain Archaea; phylum Halobacteriota; class Halobacteria; order Halobacteriales; family Haloferacaceae; genus Halorubrum; species Halorubrum rutilum. Next base: position 225,302 of record NZ_JBHTBL010000011.1, read on the forward strand.
CCCGAATACGGTCGGAACTGCTCTCTCCCGGCTGAAACAGCGCGATTTCGTCCGACACAGAGGGGAATACTGGGCGATAACTGACGATTTGAACCGTGTTCAGGACGCGTACGATCTCCATACAGCGACGGAGCGACTCGACGACGAGGACGGGGGCATCGATCCGGACGACTGGGACGCCGTCGCTCCGGCCGAGCCCCACCCGAGTGAACGGGAGTAATAGATGCAACCGAAACGGGGAGATGTCGTTCGGAGTTCCGACCCGTTCAAAACGGGCGAGGACCGCCAGCGTCCGTGGTTGATCGTCAACAACAGTTCGCACCCGTTCGACGACGAGCAGTTCCTCGGAGTCGCCGTATCGACCAAGGAGTACGAAGACTCGGTTGCGTTGGGCTCCGACGTGTGGGAGGTTGGCGGTGTTCCACGCGAGTCGTTCGTCTCCCCGTGGGCGGTCCACTCGCCGCGGATCGAAGATCTGGCAGCGTGGCAGGGCCGGGTTACCGACGAGTTCGCAGATATCGTCGTCGACGAGATAGAGACGTATCTCCGGTAAGTCGAATGTACGCCCGCGACGCTATCGGGCGACAATCTACTAGTAGGCTCGGTGAATGTGGAACTAGCAGTGTGAGCGATGGGTGGCCGCAGAAAAGATATAAACGAGAACGCGACTAACAGCGTCGTATGAGCATCACCCGCGACGAGGCCGTCCTCGGAGGCGAACCCCGAATAGAGGGGACGAGAGTCGGCGTCCGGCACGTCGCGGCAGGAGTTCTCGATAGCGACCGATCGCCAGCGCACATCGCAGACCAACTCGACATCTCCCTCTCTGAAGTCTACGAGGCTCTCTCGTACTACTACGCGCACGTTGAGGAGATACGAGAATTCGAGCGCGAAAACGAGGACGCCTTCGAGCGAATTCACGAGTCCTCGCTGAAGCCGAAGGAAACGATTCAGTGACGGGAACGCGGATTCTCTTGGACGAACACGTCGGGCGAGTGTTCGAGCGCGTGCTCAGCGAGCGCGGCTACGAGGTCGATCAGGCGAAGGACGTGTTCGGAGAGTTCACCGAGGACGCGGAGTTACTGGCGTGGTGCGGCGAGCACGGCGTCGCGCTGATGACGAACAACGCGCGGGACTTCGAGGAACTTCACCGGGAGATCGAACACGCCGGGCTACTGCTCTACTACGATCAGAGCCGCCCCGACGAGGATCCGGAAGGGCTTGCGCGAGTCGTGGACGAAGTGTTCACTCAGTACGGAGCGACAGACATCGAAAACGAGGTCGTTGACCTCGACGAGTGGTACGACTGGCTACACGAGTAACTGATAGTCAACGGTTCGATACCCGACTCTACAGCGCTACCGCTTTCGGTTACGAAATGTGCGCCCGCGACACTACCGGACGAAAATCCACTAGTGGGCTCGGTGGAAGTGAAACGGAGTGAATCCCGGCCCAGACGTTCAAGTACGGTGGCGACATAGCGTGTCGCATGAGTCAGGTGACGAGGCGTATTGTGCGGGAACTCCACGACGAGCCGCATCTCGAAGGCCGACGGATTACCGTTCAGTTCCTCAAAGAACAGGTCGAAGAACGGGGACTCCCCCCGAAAACGGTCGCCGATCGCCACGACCTCGACGTGGCTGATGTCTATCGAGCGCTCACGTACTACCACGACCATCCCGAAGAGATGCGTACGGCCGAACGCCGGCGGCAATCCGCGATCGAAGAACACGACCACCTGACGACAGATCCCGACGACGTGCGTGATTGATGGGGTATCGCATTCTCGCTGACGAAAACGTCGAGCAGGCGACGATCAATTATCTGCGGAAACTCGGTCGCGATGTCGAGTGGGTCGGCGATGTGGCGGAACTCAATCTCGGCACCGACGATAGGTCGATCGCTGTGTACGGACGCGAGACGAGCCGTCTCGTTCTCACCCAAGATGACGACTTCTTCACTCAGATCGACATCGAAGACACTGCTGGAATCCTCTTTCAGAAGGATCAGGCGCTTTCGGCCCGAGAGGTGGGAGATGTCGTACACGAACTCTCCGAGCATATCGACCAGTCTGACGTGACGCTCGAATACGTGAGTCGAAACTGGCTGTAAAACTGCCGTTGGGAGCTAATAGCACACTTGAAATGTACGCCCGCGACACTACCGGACGAAAATCTACTAGTAGGCTCGGTGAAAGTGAAGTAACGGTTTAGAAGACTATATACTCCCAAAATCAGTAGATCCAGTCAAACCTATAGATCAAGTGCTTACTGCCCACGAACGCGTTTCGGCCCAGATGAATATCTGTAACGGTACTGAGACCAGACTGCTGAGGGAACTCGATCAAATGGGTATCTGTCCGGTTTCGGCCAGTGGGCTGAGTGAAAAGAGTGACTGTTGGAATCTTCTGTCAGTGATACAACAGGGGCGACTGCAGTTAGTACAGGGGATTCAGGTACCGATACCAAATGCTGACCTCTCCACAGTATGTCAGTAGCACCGTGCAAAATACAGAGCTTACAGTCAACAGATACGAACCGTTCTTTGAATAATCCTCGGCTGAACCAACCGCTCAGTGAGTGTGCGTAATGGCCATCTACAGTAGGATGGGTACTATGGCTGACGGGGTTCGACGGGCTCAGTTTCCTCAGTAGTCTGTTCGGAATCGGTATGCTTCTCAGTGACGGCGATCTCGGCAGCCCTACTATCCTCAACTTCGGCAGGTGGCACCTTTTGGGTGACACGGAACTCAGTGGTCGGTTGAAAGATCGCCCAGAATGCACCTGCTGCGTGGATGATTGCTACCAGTGGGATAGTCACGAGCAGGGCCGCTAAAACGAGTGGGCGTTCACCGTAGTACCAGTACCCGAGGACAGCCCACCCGAACAGTCCCACTAATTGAAACAGAATTCCATAGCCGTACACAACAGGGAATAGCACGACAGTCACCGGCGTCACCAGCGGCAGCGCGAGCAGTGGTGACACGAAGACCAGTCCCCAAGCAGCATTTCGCATTAACGACAACAGTTGATACCGCCGGGGCAAGAGATGGGAATCACGGGCCGCCCCGGAGATCCAACGACGACGCTGGTAGATCATCTCTCGAACTGATGGCGGGGCTTGGTTCATAGCGCGGATGTTGAGAAACTGAAAGGCACACTCACCAGCCTGGAAGGCCCGCCAGACGAAGTTCGTGTCTTCGGTGACGGTGTTCACGTCCCAAGTGATCTGATCTTCAAGTTCCTTTCTGACAGCGATTCCCCCTCCCCATGCATACAGTGGATACCGAAACTTCGGGAATACGGCTTGTTCCAACTGGAAACCCATCCTAAATATCTCTGCAAAGTACGTGAGCCACGAGTCGCTCCTGATCGGTTGTTCGGAAAGTTGGACAATGTCAGCATCCGGCAACCCATGGAACTCTCGCAAGAGCGTATCCTCGTCCAAATACAGGATATACGATGCATTACAGTTCAACTCTCGTCTAGCCCACTCCAGCGCTCGGCCCTTCCGTGTGGCCTCACACTCAAACTCAGAAGGGACGACACATACCTCTGCACCATCGATGGTAATCGGTCGTTCAGCAATGACCCGAATAGTGTCCAGTTCTGTGGGTAGTTGGTCGACGGTGGCTTGGACGACACGTTCAGCCGCTACGGTCATCACTCGAACCTCAACCTCTGCGGGTTCGTGCTCTATCGCCCCACGGCGAGCACGGCCAATAATCACAATCTCAATGAGCCAAAAGACTGTAGCGACAAAGAAGATCGTCAGCACTGTCCAAGCGAACAGTGTGAAAAGCAAATTCGCCAGCTGATAATCCATTACCGTCCTTTAGATCGCTTGTTAATAATATATTGCTCCTCATATCTTTACCAGCAGATCCAGCAAGTCGGCCACAGGATCGGTCGAGCACCAGTTTGTCGTTACGGGTCTGTGCCGGTTTTCTAACGGTTAGTAGCCTTGGGCTAACCGATCTCTGCTGGATCAGTCTCTACCAATCCAAGTACTCGCGGAATGCCAATCATCCGGTGACCGATACGCGCCCTGTATTCAGCAGCGTCTCTGAGATTTCTTCAGCTTCTGACAAAAACGCGTGTGAGATACAGAGAGTGAAGTCAGTACAAGATATGTGTGGGCGCGAGCGGTTGAGCAGAGTGATTCACACCGCAAATACAAAGCCGGTGGCAAACCGGAGTGATATAGATATGATAGTGATTGAGTGCCCTGATTGTCCTGCTGATCTCGCCAGCGATGAGGTAGGAGATGAGTGCCCAGAGTGTGGTGGAAATCTAACTGAGGGGAACATCCTGATGGTAGACTTCGTAATAAAGTGTAACGAGTGTAAGACAAGAATTGGGATTCAAAACCTCGATCAGAGCGGCCAATGCCCAGAATGCGGGCAGTATAGTGGGTTCGGTTAATATATTCGGTGTTTCTTAGCTCCGACCTGTATTCGATGGATATGTGCATTGTATGTAGCACGGATCTTCAAACATATCAGACATATTTGTACTCTCGTCAGACATCATTCCAGGCTCGTCATCATCGACTGTTCACCCGAGAATACGACGAGGATAGGGATCAGTATGGGATCTCTTGTCTCAACAGTAGGCTACAATCAATACTACAAATATTATTTTCAAATAATTCTAATAACACACTCAAAATGTACGCCCGCGACACTAACGACCGGTCTCATCTCCGGCGGCGTGCCGCGTCGACCGGGAAACCCTCGTGGCGGGCGGTCGCCTGCGCGGCGACGGGCGGGTCGCGTCAGCGACCGGATGTCACGCGCCTGGGTTCTCCGCGCTGTCATCGCTCCCATCGGGGAGTACTCGGGCGGGGACTGAGGGCGCGCATCACGCGGTAACCGGCGAACGCTCTTAAACAGTCGGTTGAGAGTTTAGTCGTCCTGTTCCGCGCCGGCGACGAACACGCCCTCGCCGCCGTCTTCCTGCCGCTCCGAGACCGAGACCGGGTCGATCCCGCGGCGGGCGGCGTCGAACTCCGAGAGGAGGTACACCAGCCCGGCGAGCAGGGCGGCGCCGAGCGGGAGCAGCGCGAGCGGCGTCACCCGCGTCAGTCCCCAGACGACCAGCAGGAGGACGACGACCGCCGCGACCGTGACCGCGTAGTAGATCTGCGTCCGCACGTGGTCGATCAGGTCGGCGCCGGTGAACGTCGCCGAGAGGACGGTGGTGTCGGAGATCGGCGAGCTGTGGTCGCCGAAGATGGCGCCAGAGAAGATGACGCCGACCATCGCCGCCACGAGCGTGTGGCCCGCCGCGCCGCCGCCGCTGATCTCCCACGCGATCGGGATCGCGATCGGGGTGACGATCCCCATCGTCCCCCACGAGGTGCCGGTCGAGAAGGCGATGACGCCGGCGACGACGAACACTAGGGCGGGCAGGAGCGCCGGCGAGACCGACCCCACGGCGGCGTTCGCGACGTACTCCCCGGTGCCGAGGGCGTCGATCGCCCCGCCGATCCCCCACGCGAGCACGAGGATGGAGGCCGCGGTGAGCATAATCGAGAACCCGTCGATCGTGTACTCGGTCGCGTCGCCGGCGCCGAAGATGCCGTAGACCCTGCCGAGGACGAACCCGCTGGCGACCATCGCGAACGAGCCGATCATGAGCGCCACCTCGTACGAGGCGTTGAGCGCGGCGTCCCACAGCCGGCCGCCGGCCGCGCCGAGCTCGCCGGCGAGGAGGTCGCCGCCGAAGCCGACCGGCGAGAACTCGCCGGACCACAGGGCGGTCGCGACCGTGACGGCGACGAGCACCGCCACGGGGACGAAGAAGTTGACGAGCCGCGGCGTCGACGCCGGCGGCTCGCCGAGCTCGCCCGCGACGTCCTGCATCGGCACGGCCTCGTCGCGGGTCACCTTCCCTGAGGTCCACGAGCGGTGCTCGGCCGTCAGCATCTCGCCGTAGTCCCGGCCAGACCCCACGATCAGGAGGACCATCACGATTGCGAGGATCGCGTACATGTTGAACGGGATCGACGAGACGAACACCTCGAACGTGCCGGGACGGTTCGCCTCGGCGACCCCGGCGGCCTCGTACCCCTCGCCGATGAGCGAGAGCTGGAAGGCGACCCACGAGGAGATCCCCAGCGTCGCCACCGGCGCCGCCGTCGAGTCGACGACGTACGAGAGCTTCTCGCGGGAGATCCGGAGGCGGTCGGAGACGTCCTTCATCGCCGAGCCGACGATGGCGGTGTTCGCGTAGTCGTCGAAGAAGAGGACGATCCCGAGCCCCCAGGCGACGAGCCCGGCCTGCCGCTGAGAGTCGAGGCGGTCGAGCGCCCAGTCGCGGACCGCGGCGGTGCCGCCGAGGTTCCACACCATGGCGACGCCGGAGCCGAGCAGCAGCGTGAAGACGAGGATGGTCGCCTGGAACTCGTCGGACACCGCCGCGACGATCCACTCGAACGTCTGGACGATCCCGAGCCCGCCCGTGACGATGACGGCCCCCGACCAGACGCCGAGGAACAGCGACAGCACCGCCTTGCGGGTGATCACCGCGAGGACGATCGCGAGCAACGGCGGGGCGACGGACAGCGCTCCGAACCCGGTCATTGGCACCTACTCTCGCACGCGAGTATTTAATACCACCCGTGGGTCCGGACTGACGGATCCCGCGGCACGCGGCGCGTTCGGGAACCGATCTCGGGTCGAGGGCGCTCACGGCGACCGTTCGTCGGTCTCCTTCCGGTCTCGGTCGGCGTCTCGGCGATCCGGACGACCGGTCCGACGCGGCGACTCCCTCCCTCGACCGGCGGATTCGGCGCGTATCCGAACGCACTTACGTCCCTGTGACCGACCCACGCGCAATGTCTGTACGAGTCGGCATCCTCGGTGCCACCGGCGCCGTGGGTCAGCGGTTCATCCAGTTGCTCGACGACCACCCGACGTTCGACCTCGCGGCCGTCACCGCGAGCGCGGACAGCGCCGGGAAGACGTACCGAGAGGCCGCCAAGTGGCGCGTGGACACTCCCATCCCCGACGGGGTCGCGGAGATGACGGTCGCGGAGACGACGCCCGCGGGGATCGCGGACGCCGACGTCGACCTCCTGTTCTCGTCGCTGCCGTCGGGGGTCGCCGCCGAGGTCGAGCCGGCCTTCCTCGACGAGGGGTACGTGGTCTCCTCGAACTCCTCGAACGACCGCATGGCGGCCGACGTCCCCCTCACGATCCCCGAGATCAACCCCGGCCACCTCGACCTCATCGAGGTCCAGCGCGACGAGCGGGGCTGGGACGGCGCCCTCGTGAAGAACCCGAACTGCTCGACGATCACGATGGTCCCCACGCTCGCGGCGATCGACCGGTTCGGGATCGAGAGCGTCCGCGTCTCCACCCTGCAGGCGGTCTCCGGCGCGGGCTACTCCGGCGTCACCTCGATGGAGATCATCGACAACGCCATCCCGCACATCGGCGGCGAGGAGGACAAGATGGAGACGGAGTCCCGGAAGCTCCTCGGCGAGTTCGACGGCGCTGAGGTCCACCTCCACGGGGCCGACGTGGCCGCCTCCTGTAACCGGATCCCGACGCTCGACGGCCACCTAGAGAACGTCTTCGTCGAGTTCGCCGAGGACCCCTCGCCCGCGGCCCTCCGCGAGGCGATGCGCTCGTTCGAGGGCGTCGGCTCGCTCCCGAGCTCGCCCGACCAGCTCATCAAGGTGTTCGGCGAGGACGAGCCGGAGCGACCGCAGCCCCGCCTCGACCGCACGTACGCGGACGGGATGGGCATCGTCGCCGGCGGCGTCCAGTCGACGGACGCCGGCGCGAAGTACAACTGCCTCGCGCACAACACGATCCGGGGCGCCGCGGGCGCCTCGCTGCTCAACGGCGAGCTGCTCGTCGAGGAAGGGTACGTCTGAGCGGCCCCGACCGTTACCGATTTCACACTCGGCCGTCAGCCTCCCGCTCGTCATGTCAGAGACGATCCGATCCCTCCGCCGGGGCGTCGCCCTCCTCCTGCTTCCGCTGTCCGGATCGACGACGCTGCCCGCGTTCGTCGAGTCCGCGCTCCCCGGCCTCTCGGACGTCCTCGGCGTCGCGCTGTTCGTCGCCGCCGTCGCGTACCTCGTCGTCAGCGTCGGGAGACAGGCGGTCTCGGCGGCCGACACGCCGCTGTAACCGGGCGATCGGAGGGTATCGGTCCCGCGGGCGGCGGCCCTACTTCCCCTCGGCGACCTACTTCCCCTCGAACTCGGGCTCGCCGTCGCCCATGAACGCCGTGACGCCCTCCACGAGGTCGTCGGTGTTCATCACGTGACCGAAGCCCATCGCCTCCACTTCGAGGCCGGCCTCGGCGTCCGTGCGGCCGGCGTGCATCGCGCGCTTCGTGTACTTCTGGGCGATCGGCGGGCCGGCGGCGAGCGACTCGGCCAGCTCGCGCCCGCGCTCGTCGAGCTCGTCGCCGGGGACGACCTCGTTGACGAAGCCGTACCCTTCGAGCGTCTCGGCGTCGTAGCGCTCGGCGGTGAAGATGATCTCCTTCGCGCGCCCCTCGCCGACGATCCGGGCGAGCCGCTGCGTGCCGCCCCATCCCGGGAGGAGCCCGAGGTCGTGTTCGGGCTGGCCGAGCTCCGAGCGCTCGGAGGCGACCCGCATGTCGGCCGCGGTCGCGAGCTCCATCCCGCCGCCGAGGCAGTAGCCGTCGATGGCGGCGACGACGGGCTTGTCGGACTCCTCCAGCTTGCCGAACGTCCGCTGGCCTCGTCGCGAGAGCTCGACGGCGTCGATCGGGTCCGCGCCGCCGGCGGCCATGCTCTGCACGTCGGCGCCGGCCGAGAACGCGCGGTCGCCGGCGCCCGACAGCAGGATCGCGCGCACCTCGTCGTCCGCGTCGAGGCGGTCGATCGCGTCGCCGAGCTCGTCGAGCAGCTCCCCGCTGATCGTGTTCATCCGGTGGGGACGGTCGATCTCGACGTGTCCCACGCGGTCCTCGACGACGACGTTGAGGGCGTCGTAGTCGAGCGCGTCGCCCGCGCCGCCCTCGCCGTCGGCGCTCTCGGCGTCCCCGTCGCCTCCGCCGTGGAAGCCGCCGGCCTCGGCGGCCTCGCGCAGGTAGTCGGTCGCCTCGTAGCGCGCCTCGCCCGTCTCCTCGTGGAGCGCGTCGAGCACGTCGACGAGGGCCGGGAGGCCCTCGTCGTCGGCGAGCGTCGCCGGGCCGTCCGGGAAGCCGGCGCCGAGCGTCACGGCGCGGTCGATAGCGGGCGCGTCGGCGACGTCGTCCCCGATCAGGCCGGCGACCTCGTTGGCCATCACGGCGAGCAGGCGCCGGCGGACGTCCTCGTCGACCGCGTCCGAGGGGATGCGGGCGCCGTCGCCGTCCTCGTAGTCGTAGAACCCCTTCCCGGTCTTCTTGCCGAGCTCGTCGGCCTCGACCTTCTCGACGAGCAGCGGGCAGGGGCGGTACGCCTCGCCGAGGGTCTCGTGCATGTACTCCAGGACGTGGTACCCCACGTCGACGCCGACCTGGTCGGCGAGCTCGAACGAGCCCATCGGGAGCCCCATGCCGAACTTCGCCGTGGAGTCGACCGTCTCCATCGTCGCGTCGCCGGACTCGACGATCCACGCCGCCTCGTTCATCAGCGGGACCAGGATCCGGTTGACGACGAAGCCCGGGCTGTCCTTCCGGACGCGGACCGGGGTCTTCCCCATCGACTCCGCGAGCCCCTCGATCAGGTCGAGGGTGTCCTCCGAGGTGTGCTTCCCGGAGATGACCTCGACGAGGTCCATCCGCACCGGCGGGTTGAAGAAGTGCATGCCGCAGAAGCGCTCGGGGCGGTCGGTGACCTCGGAGAGCTCCGTGATCGAGAGGCTGGAGGTGTTGGTGACGAAGACCGCCTCCGCGGGCGCGTGCTCGACGACCTCGTCGTACACGTCCTTCTTGATCGCCATCTTCTCGGGGACGACCTCGACCACCACGTCGGCGTCGGCGAGCGACGCTTCGAGGTCGACGAACGTCTGGACGCGGTCGAGCGCCGCCTCGGCCTCGTCGTCGCCGATGCGGTCCCGCTCCGCGAGCTTGCCGAGCGACCACTCGATCTGGTCGTAGCCGTCCCGAACGAGCGCCTCTTCGATGTCCCGCAGCGACACGTCGTAGCCGGCGAGGGCGGCGACCTCCGCGATGCCGTGCCCCATGTTCCCGGCGCCGAGGACCGTCACGTGCTGGACGTCGTCGAGTTGCATACGAGACCGGTCGGAACCGCGGCGGTTGAACGTTTCCATCTTCCAAACGCGAAACCCGCGGCAAGTTTACGACCCCCGGAGCGCGCGGCGGGCGCGACCGTCGCCGCGACCGAAACCGTCGGGTGGCTCCGGCTCGAACGCCCGGTCGATGGACGACCGAGTCGCGGCGACCCTGCGGGAGGACCCGACGATGGCGACGCTGATCGACCGGCACGGCCGGCTGTCGATCGAGCCCGCGGCCGACGAGTTCGCGCGCCTCTGCACCTCGATCGTGAACCAGCAGCTCTCGACCGCCTCCGCGGCCGCCATTCGCGAGCGCTTCGTGGACGTCCTCGGCGGCGAGCCGACGCCGGACCGCGTGCTCGCGTCCGACGAGGCCGCCCTGCGCGAGGCCGGGCTCAGCGGCACGAAGGTCGAGTACCTGCGCGCGGCCGCCGACGCGTTCCGCGACGGCGACCGCGACCTGACCCGCGAGGGGCTGGCGGGCGAGAGCGACGAGGCGGTCGTCGCCGCGCTCACCGAGATCCGCGGCGTCGGCGAGTGGACCGCGCGGATGTACCTCATCTTCGCGCTGGGCCGCGAGGACGTGCTCCCGCTCGGCGACCTCGCGGTCCGGAAGGGGATCGAGCGGGTGTACAACGACGGCGCGGAGCTGACTCGGGCGGAGATGCGCGAGATCGCCGCGGCGTGGCGACCCTACCGGAGCTACGGGACGCGATACATCTGGGCCGAATACGAGTCGTAAGTTGTTGTGTACTGAGTGGTATCGAATAGCATCGAAAGTCCAGTCGCTCAGTTGTACGTAATCGACGACCCTGCAGCGAACACCTCCAAAGCCCCAGCCGCGAGGACGGCGCACGCTCGCTGCGCGCTTCGGTCGTTCGCTTCGCTCACTCCCTGCAGTGCTTACGTCGCCTGCGCCGTCCTCGCGGCTGCCCCTTTGAGTCCCACCCGACCGCACCACACCTCACACCTCCCCAGCTTCGCGGTTCGCTCGGGCTCCCTCCGGTCGCCTGTCGCTCACCGCGTCCCTCGCACCGGCGGCTCGCGCCACCGCTTCGTCCCCGAATCGCCTCGCCTCTCGCGTTCGCTACTCCTCTTCTTCCAGAATCTCGCCGGCCTCGCCGCGTTCGGCCTCGTCGGTGTCCGCGCGCCGCCGGACGTCGACCCGGTAGTCGGTGAGGATGTCGCGGCCGAGCAGCAGCGGGTAGTCCATGTGACCGCGGTCCTCGACGCTGGCGGTGACTGTGTGCTGGTTCCCGCCGATGCCGATGACGAGATCGACGACGGGACGGGCCTTCCCGCCCTTCACGCTGCCCGACTTGACTCGGGTCATGCTCTTGATCGGGCCGGCGCCGATCTCGGCGGCCAGCTGGGTGTCGATGCTGGTCCGGGTCGCGCCCGTGTCCGACTTCGCGAGCGCCTGCGTGGAGCCGGAGGTCCCCGTGACGACGACCTCCTCGATGTAGCCGATGTCGGGCTGTTCGGCGGGGTTCTTCTTCGGCGCGGGCGCGCAGGACGGCCGCGAGTCGTCGAGGGTGGCCGCGACCCGCTCGACGTCGTCGTCGTCCACCTCGCCGCCGACCGTCTCGATCGCGAGCCGCGCGATGTGCGGCGCCGGGCTCGTGCCGGTCGCCTCGTAGAGCCCCTTGAACCCGGCCGTCGGGTTCACTTCGAGCACGTACCAGCCCTCGTACCCCTCCACGAGGTCGACGCCGGCGTAGTCCAGCCCCATGACGTCGGCCGCGTACAGCGCGGTCTCGGCGGCCTCCTCGGGCATGTCGTCGGTCGCGTCCTCGACCGCGCCGCCGAGCGCGACGTTGGTGCGCCAGTCGCCCTCGGGCGCGTAGCGGTACATCGAGCCGACGATCTCGTCGCCGACGATATAGACGCGCAGGTCGCGGTGCTCCTCGTCGTCGCGGTCGATGAGCTGCTGGAGGAACGCCTGGCGGTTGCCGACCTTCGGGTTCACCCGCTCGGTGAGGTCGACCTTCCACGTGCCGCCGCCGTGCGTGCCGATCGCGGTCTTGTAGACGCCGACCTCGCCGAAGCGCTCGCGGTCCTCGTTGAGCCGGTCGTTCGACAGCGCGAGCAGCGCGTCGGGCACGCGGATGTTCCAGTCGGCGAGCGTCGCCGCCGTCGCGAACTTGTGGATCGACGCCAGCACGGCGTTCGGCTCGTTCAGCATCGGTCGGATGCGCTCGAACGTCGTCGCCAGCCCGAGCAGCTCCGCGGGCTGGTCGGTGTTCGACAGGAGCAGGCGGTTCGCGATGACGTCGACCGGCGGCTCCACCGAGACGTCGCCGTCCTCGACGCTGATGGCGGCGTTCTCCTCGCGGAGCCACACGGGCTCGTGGCCGAGGTCCTCGACCGCGTTGCAGATCGCCTTCGTTTCCTTGCTGTTGTGCAGCGACAGCACTCCCACCCGGACCGGATCCGAACTCATAAGCGCACCTGCGTGGGCCCGGGTAAAAGGTCGCCCGATCGGTGAGCCGGGCGGCCGGGCGGACCGGGGATGACCGCCGACAGACCACCAACCGAATCGCTGGTCGACTGCCGGTCAGTTAGCGACCCGTCGGTCCCCCGATCCGCGGGTCGCCATATATATACCCCCCGACCCGCTCCCTCGTGACATGAGCGACGACCGGGTGTTCACGTATAACGGCGGCGCGGTGCCGCCCGGCGAGACGCAGAACATCCGCTACGGGATCAGCGAAACGTACCTCGGCGACCCCGTCCGGATCCCCGTGACGATCGTCAACGGCGCGCGCGACGGCCCCACGGTGTTCCTCACCGCGGCCTCGCACGGCGACGAGCTCAACGGGATCGAGGTGGTCCGCGAGGTCGCCCACGAGTGGGACCTCGACGACCTCGCGGGGACGCTCGTCTGTCTCCCCGTCCTCAACGTCCCGGGCTTCCTCGCCCAGCAGCGCTACCTCCCCGTCTACGACCGCGACCTCAACCGCTCGTTCCCCGGCAAGCCCGGCTCGACGAGCTCGAAGCGGATGGCCCACCGGATCTACGAGAACTTCATCGCGCCCTGCGACTTCGGGCTCGACTTCCACACCTCGACCCGCGGCCGGACGAACATGCTCCACGTCCGCGCGGACATGGCCGACGCGGGCGTCCACCGCCTCGCGATGGCGTTCGGCTCGAAGGTGATCATCGACAGCGACGGGCCGGGCGGCACCCTCCGCGGCGAGGCGACCGCCGACGGCATCCCGACGATCACGATCGAGATGGGCGAGGCCCACCGCTTCCAGCGCCCGCTCATCGACGACGCGCTCGGCGGCGTGCGCTCCGTCTTCGCCGAGTACGGGCTGCTCGAAACCGACACCGTGCGCTGGCCCGGCTGGCGGACGATCATCGCCGGCGCGGGCGAGAAGACGTGGCTGCGCGCCGACTCCGGCGGCATCGTCGACACCCACTTCGAGAGCGGGTCGCTCGTCCGCGAGGGCGAGCGCATCGCGACGATCACCAACCCGTTCAAGCAGGACGCGGTCGGCGTCGAGGCCCCCTTCACGGGGCTCCTCATCGGACTCCTCGAAAACCCCGTCGTCTACCCCGGGAACCCGCTCTGTCACCTCGTCGAGATCGACGAGGCGGTCCGCCGCGCGATCGAGACGGGGGACGCCCCGACGCCGGTCGGGCAGCCGGAGCCGTCGGAACCGAGGGACTGACCCCCTCGAAGCGACCGCTCCGCGGGAACGCTTTTGACGCCGACGAGCCAAGATCGACGCGTCCGGAGACCGTCCGGACGGGTGATCGCATGAGCGAGCTCAGCCTATCGAGCCCGGCGTTCGGCGACGGCGAGCGCGTCCCCGACGAGTACGGCTACGCGGAGCGGAACGTGAACCCGCCGCTGCGGATCGGCGGGGTCCCCGACGCGGCGGCGGCGCTCGTGCTCATCGTCGACGATCCGGACGCGCGGGAGCCGGCGGGACAGGTGTGGGACCACTGGCTGGTCTGGGACGTCGACCCCGACCGCGAGGCGGTCCCGGAGGACTGGTCCCCGGCGGAGGCGACCGAGGGACAGAACGACTTCGGCGAGCACGGCTACGGCGGACCGAACCCCCCGGACCGCGAGCACACCTACCGGTTCCGACTGTACGCGGTCGAGGAGCCGCTCGGGCTTCCGCCGTCGGCCGACAAGGAGGACCTCATCGACGCGATGACGGGACGGATCGTCGCTAAGGCCCGGATCGACGGGACGTATCCGGCGTGATAGGCGGGACGTATCCGGCGTGACCGGCGACAGGACGCACCCGGACCGGTGACGGCGGGCGTGTGAGCCGCGGTGGCCCCGCGATCGAGCCTTATATTCCGCCGCGGGCGAAGCACCGACCATGACCGAGGACTTCGACACGCCGGTGTTGGACGACCACCTCCACCTCGACCCGCGCCACGGGCGCGGGGTCGACGCGGTCGAGGACTTCGTCCGGCTCGGCGGCACCCACCTGCTCGTGGTGAACAAGCCCTCCTGGCACCTCGGCGTCGAGCCGGACGAGCCGGCCGACTTCCGGCCGGTCTTCGAGGAGACGCTCGACGCGGTCGCGGCCGCGAACGAGGTCCTCCCGGGCCGCGCGTGGCCGGTCCTCGGCGTCCATCCCGGCCTGATCAGCCGGCTGGTCGACGAGCGCGGCTTCGCGCCCGGAGCGGCCCGCGACCTGATGTGCGGCGGGCTGGAGGTCGCGAGCGAGTTCGTCGCCGACGGCCGGGCGCTCGCGCTGAAGTCGGGGCGCCCGCACTACGACGTGACCGACGCGGTCTGGGACGCGTCGAACGCCGTGACGCGGCGCGCGTTCGAGCTCGGCGCCGCGCTCGACTGCGCCGTCCAGCTCCACACCGAGGCCAGCGAGGACCTCACCGACCTGGCCGCCGTCGCCGAGACGGTCGGGCTCGACCCGACGACCGTCGTGAAACACTACGCCGAGGGTTGGCTCGCGGGCCCGACGCCGAGCGTGATGAGCGAGAAGGACCGGCTCGCACGCGCCGCCGAGTCCGGCGAGCCGTTCCTGATGGAGACCGACTTCGTCGACGACCCGGAGAAGCCGGGGATGGTGCTGGGCCCGAAGACGGTCCCGCGCCGCGTGCGCTGGATGCTCGAAGAGGGCTACGACGACGCGGTCCGGCGCGCGCACGTCGAGACGCCCGCGGCGGTGTACGGGATCGACACCGAGGCGACGCTGGATCGGGAGGCGTAATCCGGAACTCCCGAATCCCGGCGTCGAGCGGGTGAGACGCCCTCTCGCGCGGCGATCGATAGGAAAGGCATTTGAGTAGTCCGGGCGACGTACGGGACATGACCGACGACGACGCCGTCGAAGCGTTCTATACCGACGACCGCTGGCAGAACTGGCTCGACCGGCTGCAGGAGGAGGAGCTCGACCCCGAGAACGAGGACTCGGCGCGGCTCCTGTTGAACCTCCAGGACGACGCGGCGATCGCCGTCGTGAAGGTGCTCGCGGCGCTCGACGACGAGCGCATCGACGAGGACCGCGCGGTCGAGGAGATCCGCGAGATCCGCGACATCGTCCTCGCCGACGTCGACTTCGACGACGAGGACAAGGCCATGCTGATCGACGGCGTCCAGACCTCGCTCGTCCCCGTCTTCTACGCGGCCGAGGAGTACGTCGTCGGCGGCGTCGTCGAGGGCGACGTGACCGAGTTCGTGCGCGCGGCCGCCGACGCCGAGGCCGAGGACGACCTCGACGCCGCCCTCGGCTACGTCGTGCAGGCCGGCACCCGCGTCATCGACGGCGAGCCGCTCGACATCGACGTCGTCGAGGAGCTGGAGTACGGGCTCGTCTCCGAGTGGGTCAACGGGCTCGACTCCCTGCAGTCCGCCATCGAAGACCCGGAAGTCGTCGAGGAAGAGGACTGACGGCGTCGGCGGGCCCGCCCCCGCCGGGTCGATCGGGGTGAAGCGTTTTCAGCGCACGTAGCGTCCGATCCGTATGGTCTCCCTCGCGGCCGGACTGGCGATCGCGCTGCTCGTCGTCTGGACGGCCAGCTCGTTCGTCCCGCTCGTGCCGGGCGGCGTCCTCGCGGCGCTGACCGTCGTCGGCTACGCCTACACCACCGGGTTCGCGGAGCCGAGCCCCGCCGTGGTGGTCGCGCTCGTCGCCGTCTCGCTGCTGGCCGCCGCCGCGGACGTCGCGTCGGGGATGGTCTCCGGGCGGCTCGGCGGTGCCTCGACCCGGACCGTCGTCGTCGGGACGCTGGTAGGGATCGTCCTCCTGATCCCGCTCGGTCCGATCGGGATCGTCGTCGGGCTGGGCGGCACCGTCTTCCTCGCCGCCCTGAACGAGCACGACGGCGACACGCGCGAGGCCGCTCGACAGGCTGCCTACGCGGTGGTCGGCGCCCTCGCCAGCGCGTTCGTTCAGGCCGTCCTGCTCGCCGGGGTTACCGTCGCGTTCGCGCTTGCGGTCCTGTGAGGCGACCGGGAGCGCGCCGCCCGGGTCCACTCCTCACGCCGCCACGGAGAACAGCAGGAGGTTGTGCGCGGCCGGCCCGAGCCCCATCGCCGCGACGAAGCCGAGCAGGAGGTACCCCTCCGCCGGCCGGTCGCGGACGTACGCCGCGAACAGCCAGACCACGGCGCTCGCGACCGCGAGCTTCACCAGCAGGAACACCCATCCCTCGCCCAGCACCGGGACGGGCGGGATCCAGTCGAACCCCAGGAGGATCCGGGAGAGGGGCGTTCGCTCGCCGAAGCCGAGCTGCGCCGTCCCCACGGCGGTCGAGACGCCGTCGAGCGCGTGGCCGAACACCGCGAGCGCGCCGACTTCGCCGGTGACCGCGGCCTCCGGGCGCAGCCGGGTCAGCCCGACCCAGGCGGCGCCGGCGACCGGGAGCGCGAGCGCGAGCGCGACCGTCGACCACCGGGCGCCGACCGGCGAGAGCCCGGTCCCGACCGCGACCGCGACGACCGGGAGGAGGCAGAGCGCGCCGGCCACGGCGACCAGCGTCGGGACGCGCTCGGCGCGCAGTTCCGCGCCCGCGAGCCACGCCGCGCCCGCGAGCGACCCCACCGTGAGGTAGACGGTCGGCGAGCCGGCGAGCGGCGCGAGCGCGGGCGGGAGCGCGTCGACGACGTACAGCACGTGGGCCGCGGAGCCGAGCGCCATCCACGGCGCGAGCGCGAGCACGTGGCGGGCGGTCACCCGCGGGGAGCGGCGGCGGAGCGCGGCGCCGACCGCCCCGGCCGCGAGGAGGACGGCGACGAGGTACGGGAGCGGGGGCAGCGTCGTGCCCGCGGGGAGGAACGGGATCGCGCCGGCCATCAGACGGACAGGACCGGCTGGCTCGCGTAGAGGAGGACGTACTCCGCCGCCTTCCCGAGCACCTCGCCCGGGTCGCCCGTGACGGGCTCGCGCGGCACCACGATGAAGTCGGAGTCCAGCTCCTCGGCGGTGTCGAGCACGACGCTGCCGGGGTGAACCGTCTTCACCGTCATCGAGAAGCCGGCCGCGATGGAGTTGCTGTGGGGCACCCCGGCGGCCTCCGCGCGCCGCGCGACGGAGTCGGTGAACGCCTCCGTGTCGTCGGCGACGTCGCTCTCGTCGACCGCGCCGTGGTCGATGGCGCGGACCACGTCCTCGTCTAACACGTACAGGGCGTGGACGCTCGCGCCGTACTCGGCGGCGACCGCGATCGCGTAGTCGACCGCCTCGTGGGACTCCTCGCTCCCGTCGACGGGAACGAGCACGAGGTCGATGTCGATGTCGGTCATACGCGAGACCTCGTCGGGGGAGTTCAAAAAGCCCGCCCCATGCGGTCGGCGAGGCTGCTCCCGTCGGCGCGTCGGAGCCGTCGCCGGGCCCGGCGACGGACCGGTCCGCGATCCCCCGCCCGCGCTCAGAAGCCGGAGAGCTCGCGCTGCGGCGCCCCGCGACGCTCCGCCGGCGGCACGTTCGTCGCGACGATCTCGTCGACCGCGTCGCGGGCGTCGGCGTCGCTGTTGATCGCGCGGGTCGCGTCCTCGCGCTCCACGTGGAACCCCGCGTCGGCGTACGGCTCGTACATCACGCCGCTGTTGCTCACCACGACCCGGACGCCCGCGTCGTCGAGCTCGCCGGCGACGTCGAGCAGCCGGCGCTGGTCGTCGCGGTCGAACCCCTCGGCGCTGTACTCGTTGAAGCTCGCGGTCGCGCTCATCGGCTCGTACGGCGGGTCGAAGTAGACGAGGTCGCCGGGCTCGGCGGCGTCGAGGACGTACGCGAAGTCCCCGTTCCGGAGCGTCGCGTCCGCGAGCACGTCGCTCGCCCGGCGGATCCGGTCGCGCTGGACCCAGTCGGGGTTCGCGTACCGCCCGACGGGAACGTTGAAACCGCCGTCGGCGTTCTCGCGGTAGAGGCCGTTGTAGCAGGTCCGGTTGAGGTACAACAGGAGCGCGGCCTCTTCGAGCGGGTCGAACTCGCCCTCGTAGGGGCGTCTGTTGAACCGCGCGCGCTGCTGGTAGTAGTAGCTCTCCACGTCGCGGCCGCGGGGCGTCTCCTCGGCGTACGGGAGCGTCGGGTCGGGGTCGGCGTTCGGGTCGTCGAACCGCGCCAGCCGCTCGATCAGGGCCTCCGGCTCGTCGCGCACCCGCTCGTAGAAGTTGATCAGTCGGGGGTTCGCGTCGTTGACCGTCGCGTCCGCGGGCTCCAGGTCGAAGAAGAGCGCGCCGCCGCCGACGAACGGCTCGTGGTACCGGCCGTACGACGCCGGGAAGCGGGCGTACAGCTCGTCGAGCAGCTGGCGCTTGCCGCCGGCCCACTTCAGGATCGGCTCGGCCATGCGATACCGGCACTCCCCCGCGACGAGGTAAAAACGTCTCGGGCCCTGTCGTCGGCCGGAGTCGGTCGCCGGCCGCAGTCGGCCGTCGCCCGGGTGCGGACGGTCGGCGTCCGGAGTCGGCCGTCGGCCGGACTCAGTCGTCGCCCGGCTCCTCGTCGAGATCGGGGAGGTCCGCGACGTGGGCGGCGGCCTCGTCGAAGTTCGGCCCCGGCGCGATCGTGCCGGCCTCGCGGTCCCACTCGATGTACCCGGCCTCCTCCAGCGCGGGGAGGTGGACCTCGCGGAGCTCCTCGGCGATCTCGTCCGCCCGGCCGCGGACGCGGAGGTCCGCGACCGTCTCGACCGTTCCGTCGGCGAGCCCGGCGACCGTCCGCCGCGCCTCCGTCGCGTCGAGCGCCGCCGTTCGCGCGGCGAGCGTGTCGCGTGTCGTCGACATGGCCGTTCGTATTTGTTTCACGGCGTGTGGCGAAATAAAAGTACGGGCGAGCGGCCGGCGCGGGGGCGGCCTACCGCACCCGCAGCGTCCGGTGGAGCGTGTAGCCGGCGATCACGAGGAAGACGAACGGGAGCCCCGTGAGCGGGTGCGCCAGCAGCGAGCCGCCCGCGAGCACGAGGTACCCCTTGTCCGGCGGCGACCACGCGGTCCGGTCCCGCATCGCCGCCAGCTCGGTCGCGAAGGCGTAGAGGAACCCACCGGCGACGGGCAGCCACAGCGCCGCCGCCAGGGCCGTCCCGAGCGGCGTCCCCGCGACCCCGCCGACCGAGCGGGGGAGCCACGCGACCGCGGCCGCGTACTCCGAGTCGACGAGCGCGCGCGCCGCGACCGACGCCGGTAGGTATAGCGCCGCGACCGCGACCGTCGTCCAGAAGGGGACGTTCGCGCGCCGCGACGCCGTCGGCGGGGAGCCCATACCCGACCGCGGGGCCCCGCCGGGAGAAACCCTCCGGTTCCCGTCACGCCGTCAGAGCCCGTGGACCACGCGCTCGCCCGCGTCGAGGCCGTTCGCGATGGCGGCGTGGAGCCGCCCCTCGCCCGCGACCCAGTCGCCGAGCAGGTAGAGCCCGTCCCGGCGGGCGGAGTCGATCGGTCCGCGGTCGACGCCGCCCTCCGGGAGCGCGTAGCGCCACCCCTGGTGGTCGGTCCACGCCGGGTCGGCCAGCCGCTCGTCGCCCACGATCGAGGCGGTGTGCGCCGCCAGGTCGGCGACGTTCGCGGCCGGGTCGTCGCCGTAGCGCTCGGCGGACCACTCGGGGCCCGCCTGGACGACGAGCAGCGTCTCGCCGTCCGGGACGTGGCCCGCCTTGCACTCCTCGCGCGAGATCCACCCCACGGGGTGCTCCTTGTCCGTGTTGACCAAGGCGTAGTAGGGGACGTCGACCGCGAAGGGGTAGTGGAGCACCGCGGTCCACACCGAGCGGTACGCCACGTCGCCGACGGCGTCGACGAGCGACTCCCGCAGGGGCGACTCCCACTCGGCGTCCCGGAGGAGCTCGGCGGTCTGAGGCGCCGGCGGGTTCATCAAGAGGACGTCGAACGGCCCCCACGTCTCCCCCCCCGTGTCGTCGAGCTCCCACCGCTCGCCGACCCGGCGCACCGTCTCGACGCGCGTCCGCCGGCGGACCGTCGCGTCGGTCCGGCCGAAGAGCCGCTTCGCGATCTGGGTGAGCCCGCGCCGGTAGCTCCACTTGTGCTCGTCTGCGTCGCGGCCGGGCGAGACCGCCTCGTCGACGTCGAAGGTGTACACCGGCTCGGTGACGTCGACGAGCCCCTCGTCGTCGAGGGTCTCGGTGATCAGCTCGACGACGCGCTCGTCGTCGGACTTCAGGTAGTTCGCGCCGTAGTCGTACGTCAGGTCCCCGTGGCGACGGGTGGCCGCGCGGCCGCAGAGCCCGCCGGACTTCTCTAACACGGTCACGTCCGCGTCGGGCGCCGCCCCGTCGACGACGAAGGCCGCGGCCGCCGCGCCCGCGCCCGCCCCGACGATGCCGATCTCGGTCATACCAGTCGTACGCGACGCAGTCACTTAGTCGGTCGTCTCGCGGATCGCGGAGGCGGGACGCGGACGCCGTGACGAATTAGAGAACCGCGGTCAGTCGTCGGCGCCGACGACCATCACGGGCGCGGAGGCGCCGCGCTGGACGCGGACGGGGAGCGTCTCGGGGTGGACCAGCCGGTCGAGGCCGGTGCGGCGCGCGGAGCCGACCACGATCAGGTCGGCGCCGTGCGCGTCGGCGAAGTCGAGCACCTCCTCGTGAGGGGCGCCGTACCGGAACCGCTTCTCGACGTCGACGCCGAGCGCCTCGCCGCGGGCGGCGGCGTCCTCGACGAGCGCCTCGCCCGTGCGCTCCCGGCGCTCGACGACCACGTCCCAGTGCTCGCTGGTGTCGACGACGTACAGCGCGTCGACGGTCGCCCCGTGCGCGGCGGCGACGTCGAGCCCGGCGTCGATCGCGGCGCGACCGGCCTCGTCGTCGCCGGTGACGACGAGCACGCGCTCGAAGACCGATCCGCCTCGCGCGGTTCCGACCGAGCCCGGCGCGCCGCGCGCCTCGTCGGTCGCGGCGTCGACCGCGCTCGGGGCAGTGGCCCCGCGGGCGGCGGTCCGGTCGGTCTCGGCGGGTGCGCTGACGTCTGGGGCCTCGGCGTCGACGGCGTCGGTGTCGGCGGACATGATGAGTGGTGCCGGCCTCGCCCGTTCTCGGGCGCCGGTCGTGTTCGTATTCACGTAGGAGAGCCGTCCTCTTAACAATTTTCGACAGTATAGACGATTATCATTATCTATCCGGCAGCGATTCTCGGCGTCGGTTGCGTTTCGCGGTGATCCGTCCCGGTTTTTCTCGACGAACGACCGCGATCCGGTTCACCGCGGCGCCCCCCGACGCGCTCTGAGGGGCTCCCGTCCCGGATCCGGTCCGGCGCGGGGCGACGAGGCAAGAACGTCCCCAACGACGCGTTTTAATCGGCGAGTCCGAACAGTACCGGTACGGACGCGAGCGGCGCGGCGGAGCCCCCCGCGGCGCGACCCGACGCACACGCCATGACACCGAACATCACCACGCGGTCGACGGACGGCAACGATGGGTGAGGAGGGCGCAGCGAGCGACGGCGACGCCGCCCCCGACGAACCGGCCGGCGACGGTTCCGCCCCCGACGAACCGGCCGGCGAGGTCGACTACGCCGGCCGGGCGTCGTCGATCCTCGGGTTCTCCCGGTGGTGGCAGATCGTCGCCGCCGCGGGGATGATGGCCGCCGTGAGCCCCTACCAGTACGTCTGGTCGTCGATCGAGCAGCCGCTCGCCGCGAGCCTCGACATCGCGCTGCCGGCGCTCGGCGCGGTGTTCTCGTTTTACGTCGTCTTCCAGTCGCTCTCGCAGTTCCCCGCGGGCAAGTGGCGCGACAGCCGCGGGCCGGGCGCGCTCACCTTCCTCGCGGCGCTGCTGGCGGGCGGGGGGTACATCGGGCTGGCGTACGCGACGGCCGTCTGGCAGCTCTACCTGCTGTACTCGCTCGGCGCGGTCGGCGTCGGGATCGTGTACACGGTCGCGGTCAACACCGCGGTCAAGTGGTTCCCCGACCGCACCGGGCTCACGACCGGCATCGGCACGATGGCGTTCGCGGGCGGGAGCGCCCTCGTCGTGCCGTACGTGCGCGCGAACGCCACGGTGTCGGCGTACGGCGACGTGCTCCGGAACGTCGGGGTCGCCATCCTCGCCGTCACCCTCGTCGGCGCGTACCTCCTCCGTGACCCGCCGGACGACTGGCTCGGACTGGAGGACCGAGACGACGACGAGGGCGACGACGGGCTGGCCGCCTCGCTCCGCGGGCGGGCGTACACGACCCGCGAGATGCTGTCGACGTGGCAGTTCTGGCTGCTGTACGCGATGTTCGTCGCGATGGCCGGCGCCGACCTGATCGTCATCGCCAACGTCGTCCGGTTCGCCGAGCAGTTCGGGCTGGCGGCGGTCGTCGCGACCGCGGCGGCGACCCTGCTGCCCGTCGCCGCCGGCGTCTCGCGGATGGTCCTCGGCGAGGCCTCGGACCGCTTCGACCGCAAGCGGGTGATGGCCGCCTCGTTCGTGCTCGCCGGGGTCTTCCGGCTCGCGCTGATCGGCGCCGGGCGGGCCGAGGCCGGGATCGCGTTCGTCGCGCTGGTGATGGCGGCGATGTTCTTCTCCTCGCCGCTGTTCGTCTACTTCCCGTCGGTGATCGCCGACTACTACGGCTCGCGCAACTCCTCCGGCAACTACGCGGTCCTCTACACCGCGAAGGTCGGCGGCGGGGTCTTCGCGGGGACCGTCACCGGCTACCTCGTCGCGGCGTTCGGCTGGGTCCCGACGTTCGCGCTCGGCGGCGGCCTCGCCATCGCCGCCGGACTGGCGGCGCTCGCGCTCCGCCCCCCGAGCGGCTCCGGGCTGGAGACCGAGTCGGCGACGCCGGCGGATTAGCCGCCGCGGCTACAAGGTCGACGGCGTCGCCGCCGGACTCAGTCGCGGCTGCTCGCCGCGGGGTCAGTCGTGTCGCTCGCCCCCGGCTTCCGCCCCGCGACCGCGTAGAACGGGTCGGTCCCCGGGCGCTCCGCGATCCGGTCCTCGACCGCGAGGCCGCCCGCTCTCAGATATCGCTCGACCAGGTCGGCGCGCTCGTCCATCGAGGCGGTCCGCCACGCCCGGACCGCCTTCGTCGGGAACATCCGGTTCGAGAAGCTCACGACGACGGCGCCGCCGGGCGCGAGGACGCGCGCGAACTCCGCGAACACGGGCCCGGGATACTGGAGGTACTGGACCGACAGGGCACAGCAGACGGCGTCGAAGGCGCCGTCGGCGAACGGGAGCGTCGGATCGGCGTTGAGGTCGCGGACGACGAAGTCGTCGAGCCGGTCGTTCGCGGCGAGCTCCGCCTCGTTGAGCCCGTGGCCGACGACTCGGTCGAACTCGGTCGGGGGAAGGTGCGAGACCCAGCTGCTCATCGCGTCGAGCACGCGGTCGCCCGGGTCGAGGAGATCGTCGTACAGCGCCGTCAGGCGGTCGAGGAACGCGTCGTCGGCGTGGGTGACGAACCGCGGCTCCTCGTAGAACGTCCCGTCGGGCCGGTCGTCGCGCTTCCGCCGGTCGCGGTCGGAGAGGACGGTCGTCACGGGTACCGTCGCTCGGGGGTGCGGACCAAAGAGCCCGTCGCCGGCGACGACGCTCCCCGTCCGCCGGCCCGGGGACCGGCCCGCTCACCCGACGCGCGCCATCGCGCGCTCGATCCGCCGCGTGACCCCGTCGAGCCGGTCGCCGACCGACCCGACCGCCGCGAGGACGGGGTACGTCGCGCCGGTCGACCCGTAGAGGTACGTCGGGAGGTCGACGGCGTCCTCGTCGAGCCGGAGCTCGCGCTCGTGAGCCGCGATCACCCGCTGGCGGCGCGCGGCGATCCGGTCGCAGTCGTCCAGGAGGACGCCGGCGCGGGCGCGACACGCGTCGAGCGCGCCGAAGTCGCCCTCGGGGACCGCCGCGTCGAGCGACGCGATCTCGCGTCGGACGGCCGCCAGCCGCGACCCGGCGCGGTCGAGCGACTCGGCCTCCGTCGCCAGCCGCTCTTCGAGCCGCTCGCGCTCCGCGATCGCGGCGTCGACCGCGTCGAACAGGGCCCGTTCGCAGTCGGGGTGATAGGCGGTGTTCCGGGTGAGCGCGCACGCCAGCTCGGGGCCGAACTCCGCGGCGACGCTGCGCTCGTAGGTGTCGTCGTACTCGTCCTCGTAGTGCGGCACCGACATCACCGTCTCGACGTACGCGTCACGGACGGCGACGAGCCCGGAGCCCGGCGGCGCGGCGGGGACGCCCGAGCCCGCGTCCGCGGTCGCGCCCGGGGCAGCGGTCGGTCCCGAGACGCCGCCGGCTCCCGAGATCCCGGGCGGCCCTCCGGGACCGCCCCGCCCCGGCGCGGACGACCCGCCCGGCGCGGTCGACTCCGTCGGGATCGCCTCCAGTCGGCCGCGGAACGCCCGGAACGCCTCGCGCTCGTCGACGGTGCGGCGCCGCTCGACCCGGAGGGCCTCCCGCGCGTCGTCGACGGGCGCCCTCGACCCATCCGATCCGTCGGTGGCCGTTGACATACCGCGTCCCTCGCCACCGGGCCTCGTAAGCGCTTATATGAGCGGTATCGGGCCGCCGTGAGCGCTCCCGAGCGTTCAATAGCCCTCCCGAGACGGCGGCCGGGTTCGCCTCGCGCCCGCTCGGGCGGCGGGAAACGTACATCCGTCGGCCGGCCCAAGGCCGCGCCGATGGACGTCGCGCTGATCACGGTCGGCGACGAGCTGCTCTCGGGCGACACGGTGAACACGAACGCGAACTGGCTCGCCGGCGAGCTGAGCGACCGGGGAGTCACCGTGGCGCGGATCCTCTCCGTGCCCGACGACCGGGCGGCGATCGCGGACCACGTCCGCGACTACGCCGGGGCGTTCGACGCCGTGATCGTCACGGGCGGGATCGGGAGCACGCCGGACGATGTGACGATGGAGGCGGTCGCGGACGCGTTCGACCGCGAGATGGCCGCCACCGACCTCACGCGCGAGTCGGTCGAGCGCCGGCTGGCCGCGATCCGCGAGCGCGTCCCCGACCGCGAGTTCGACGTCGACGTCGAGGCGGAGGCGGCGGTCCCCGAGGGGAGCCGCCCGCTCGTGACCGAGGCCGGGCTCGCCCCCGGCTGCGTGGTCGAGGGCGTCTACGTCATGCCGGGGATCCCGGACGAGCTGAAGGCCGTCTTCGCGACCGTCGCCGACGAGTTCGCGGGCGACCGGCGCTCGCGGTTCCTCTACACCGTCGAGCCCGAGTCGAACATCGTCCCCGCGTTGGAGGAGGCGATGGAGCGGTTCGACGTCGCCGTCGGCTGTTACCCCGACCGCGAGGCCGAGCACAACCGCCTGAAGGTGACCACGACCGACGACGACGCCCTCGACGACGCGGCGGCGTGGCTGCTGGCGAACGTCGACGCGAGCGAGACGCCGGTGCGGCGCGACTGGGACTGAAAAAAGTGGGGCGACGAAGGGGACGCCGGTCGACCGCGGACGCGGATCAGCCGGCCGTCTGGTTCCCCGAGGGGTCCTGCGATCCGGACGGGGCCGTCTGGTTCCCCGACGGTCCGTCCGGTCCGGAGGGCGCCGTCCGGTTCCCCGACGGCCCGGTCGGCGCGCGCTGGCCGCCCGGCGCCGCCTGGCCGCCCGTCACGAGGAAGTCGGCGAGGTTCCCGATCAGCGCGTCGTTGTCGGCGCGCGCGGCGTTCTCGGGCGAGAGGAAGTCGCTGTCCCCCACCATCACCACGCCGTCGGTCCGAACGAGCAGCGGCGCCTCGGTCGACGCGCGCGTCGTCGACAGCTCGCTCCCCTCGATCGGGCGGAGCACGTCGCTGCCGGCGGCCGCCGTGCCGACCGGCGTCGCCGTCGGCAGGACCGCGCGGTCGACGCCCTCGGTCAGCGCGGCGTCGGACCCGCCGGTCGGCTCCGCGTACACGCGCTGGTAGTTCAGGTCGTTCTCCTCCATGTTGTAGACGTAGCCGGGCTCGGTCGTAATGTCGAGCGTCGCGTCGAGGCCGACCGCTCCCGGCCGGTCGAACGCCGCGTCGGGCTCCGTCGCCACGATCACGCGACCGCCCGAGTCGACGAACTCCTCGATCGCCGAGAGCTCCGCCTCGTCGTAGTCGGTCCGGAACGTCACGAAGGCGTCCGCGTCGGCGAGCCGCTCGCCGAGGGCCGTCTCCGGCCCGCCGCCGGGGGCGCCGGGGCCGCCGGGACCGGCGGCGGGGCGCTGCCGCGTCGCGCCCGGCACGTAGACGTCGACCTCGTGGCCGTTCTCGATGAGCGCGTTCGCCAGCGGCCGCACGTCGCGGTCGGCGACGCCCCCGCCCCCGAGACCGAGGAGCGCGAGCGGGCTCGCGGGCACGCCGCCGGACGCGTCGATGCCGGGGTCGACGAGCACCGTCTGCGACCGCGCCGTCGACTCCATCTCGACGGTCGCCTCTCCCGGCGTGTCGTTCGCGACCGCGTCGCCGTCGACGTAGTGCTCGTTCTGGATCTCGGGCGCGGGGGCGGCGCCGTCGGCGGTCACGAAGCCGGTGACCGCCGCGCCGCCGGTGATCGCCGCGAGCGTCACGACGAAGGCGGCCGCCAGCGTGCGGAGGTCGCTCACGCGCCGACACCCCCGGCGGACCGCGCCGTCTCGTTACCTGTCGCGCCGGTCGCTCCCTCGCCGTCGACCTTGAGATCGCTCTCGGAGAAGCGCTCGACCGTGTCGACGTGCGGGATCGCCGGCAGGTGGACGTACGTGAGCCCCATGGGCTCGACGTCGGCGTAGCCGGGATCGTTCGCGTGGACCGCGACGACCTGGGTGTCAGTGCGGAGCAGGAACGGCAGGCCGCCGTCGGGCCCGGTCTCCCGGGTGTCGACCTCGTACTCGCCGAGGTTCTCCTCGGTCGCGGCGGCGTGGATCGCCTCGTTGAGCGAGCCGATCTCGTCCGCGAAGCCGTTCTCGACCGCCTCGGTACCGAGGTAGACGTCCGCCTTCGCGACCTCCTCGCGCGGCATCTGGAACTCTTCTCCGCGCTCGGCCATCATCGCGTCGACGAACGTGTCGGCGAGCGTCTGCTGCTCGGCCCATCTCTGTATCTCGTTGCTCCCGGCCTTGTCCGGGCCGCTCGGGCCGTAGACCGGCGCGGTCGACCGCGGCGCGGGGGCGTTCAGGCCGATGCTGCCGACCGTCGAGGTCGGGAGCACGTAGATCTCGTCAGCGGGCGCCATGGCGTAGTAGCCGCCGGAGGCGCTGATCGACTGCACGCTCGCGATGACGGTCGTCTGTTCGCTCGTCCGCTGGACCGCCTTGTACATCCGCTCGGAGGCGACGGGCGCGCCGCCCGGCGTGTCGATCTTGAGCACCACCGCGCCGACGGAGTCGTTGGCGCGGATGTCCGCGAGTTCGCTCTCGACGTCCTCGGCGAGGGCCGTGTTGACGGGCCCCTCGATCTCGACGACGGCGACGGTATCGTCCGGGTCGTTGGTCGCCGCGTACACGCTGGGCGCGAGCACGGCGCCGACCACCGCCGCGGCCACCACGACGACGGCGAGCTGCTGCCGCGACGTGAGGGCCGTGGAGGGCTGTTTGGATGACATGACCGAGTAGACCCTGCGTCAATCGGAAAATAAAAATTGCGGAAACGAGCGCGGTGATATCAGCCCTCACGGGGAGGTCCCGTGCGGCGGATCGCACCGCCGTCAGAGGAGGCCCGCACCGCCGAGCACCAGTCGGACGCCGACGAGCGTCAGCAGGCCGAGCACGACGGCCCGACGCGGTCGCTCGCTCACGCGGTCCCGGAGCCGTTTCCCGACGGCGACCCCGCCGACCGCGGGGAGCGCCGCCGCGGCCGACGCGAGGGCGAACGACCCGTCCGGGTAGAGCCCGAGGGCGCCGGCGGCCGCGACGCGGAGGCCGTTGATCCCGACGAACACCAGCGCCACGACGCCGACGAACAGGCCGTGAGGGAGGTCACAGCTCCGCACGAACGCGACGAGCTGCACGCCGACGTTCGTCGCGCCGAACAGCAGCCCGGAGGCGCCGCCCACGGCGCTCATCGCGAGCGGCGTCTCGACGAAACAGCGGTCCCTCGCCCGCGAGAGCGACGGGAGCGGGAAGGCCCGCTGGGCGGTCGCCACGAAGCCGAGCGAGACGACCCCGAGCAGGACGCGGAGCGGGGCGCCCGGGAGCCGGTCGAGCAGGGCCATCCCGGCGACCGTGCCGACGACGGCGGCGACGAGCAGGGGGGCGAACCGGCTCCCGCACACGCGGAGCTCCTCGCGGGTGAGCTCCCCCGCGAGCGCGGCGTTCACGGCGAACATCGGGACGATCATGAACGTCACCGCGGTCGCGGGGTCGACGAGCGTCGCGAGGGCCGTCGTCCCGACGACGGCGAAGCCGAACCCCGCGACCCCGTTGACGGCGCCCGCGACCGCGACGACCGCCGCGATCGCCGCCGCCAGCTCGGTCGAGAGCCCGAGCGTCATACCCGGGGAGACGAGGGGATCGGTGATAAACGACCACCGGTCGTGTGCGGCGCGCGCCACCGGGGACGGGCCTTGATGAGGGTGGCCGTCGTCGTCGGGGGCATGCAGGAGTTCGACTTCCTCGTGATCGGGTCGGGGTCGGGACTGGACGTGGCGAACGCGATGGCCGGCCGGGGGAACTCGGTCGCGGTCGTCGAGGAGGGGCGGCTCGGCGGGACGTGTCTCAACCGCGGCTGTATCCCCTCGAAGCAGCTCCTCTACCACGCCGACGTGCTGGAGACGATCGAGGGCGCCGGCGCGTTCGAGATCGACGCCGAGGTCACCGACGTGGACTTCGCGGAGATCGTCCGGAAGGTGAACGAGGACGTCTCCGAGAGCTCCGACTCTATCCGACGCGGACTCTCCTCGTCGGACAGTCACGACCTGTTCTCGGGGACCGGGCGGTTCGTCGACGACCGCACGGTCGAGGTCGTCGACGGCGACGACGCGGGCGCGACGCTGCGGGCCGACACCGTCCTCGTCGCGACCGGCACGCGCCCCTCGATCCCGCCGATCGACGGGATCGAGGACGTGGACTACCTCACGAGCACCGAGGCGCTCCGGTTGGAGTCGCCCCCGGATCGCCTCGTGATCGTCGGGGGCGGCTACATCGCGGCCGAGCTCGGTCACTTCTTCGGGACGTTCGGCACCGACGTGACGGTCGTCGGCCGCCGCGAGCACCTCCTGCCGGAGGCGGACGCGGCGGTCGGCAAGGCGTTCACCGACCGCTACGCCGACCGGTTCGACGTGTACACCGGCTACGAGGCCGTCGCGGCCGACGAAACGGGCGGCGAGGTGACGGTCGAGGCCCGCCCGTACCCCGAGGCCGGCTCGGTCCGCGCGGGCGGCGAGGCGGTCGGCGTGCCCGACGAGGTCGAGGACGTGACGGTCGCGGGCGACGAACTGCTCGTCGCCGCGGGCCGCC
This sequence comes from Halorubrum rutilum, assembly GCF_042665015.1. Taxonomy (GTDB): domain Archaea; phylum Halobacteriota; class Halobacteria; order Halobacteriales; family Haloferacaceae; genus Halorubrum; species Halorubrum rutilum. Next base: position 255,288 of record NZ_JBHTBL010000011.1, read on the forward strand.
GGCCGAACACCGACGCGCTGAACCTCGACGCGACCGGCGCCGAGACGGACGAGCGGGGGTTCGTCGAGACCGACGAGTACCTCCGGACCGACGCCGAGGGGGTGTGGGCGCTCGGCGACGTGGTCGGCGAGTATCTGCTGAAACACAACGCGAACCACGAGGCGAAGGCCGTGATCCGGAACCTGCTCGGCGACGAGCCGGAGCCGGTCGACTACTCCGCGATGCCGTTCGCGGTGTTCGCCTCGCCCGAGGTGGCGGGGGTCGGCGCGCGCGAGCGGGACCTCCGCGAGGCCGACGCCGACTACGCCACGCGCACCTACCCGTACGACGAGACGGCCCGCGGGAGCGCGATGCACGCCGACGGGTTCGTGAAGGTCCTCATCGACCTCGACGGGACCATCGAGGGGTGTCACATCGTCGGCCCCGAGGCGTCGAACCTGATCGAGGAGGTCGTCGTCGCGATGACCGCGGGCTCGGGGACGGTCGCGGACATCCGCGACGCGGTCCACGTCCACCCCGCGCTCTCCGAGGTCGTCGACCGGGCATTCTCCGGGCAGTTCTCGCGCGGCGGCGGTCACGACCACGGGCGTCGCTCGTGACACGTCATCGCATGCCGAGTCGGCGTCCGGGACACACACCCGCCGGTGGGTTATGTACCGGTAGCGCCCATACCGGAGTACGATGGCAAAAGCAGCAATCGTGATTCTCGCCGGCAACGAGTCGCACGCCGACTACGGTCGCCTCGCGAACGCGCTGGAGGCCGCGAAGGAGTTCGCCGAGACCGACGGCGACGAGCTCGAACTCATCTTCGACGGCGCCGGGACCCAGTGGATCCCGGAGCTGGAAGACGAGGAGAGCGACTACCACGAGCTCTACCAGGCGGTGCGCGACGACGCCGCGGTCTGCGACTACTGTTCCGGCGCGTTCGGCGTCGACGACGCCGTCGCCGACGCGGGCCTCGTCACGCTCGACGAGTACGACGGGCACCCGAGCGTCCGGTCGCTCGTCGACGACGACTACGAGATCATCACGTTCTGAGCGCCGTTCGCGGCGCGTTCTCCCTTTTTTAACGACACCGATCGGTAGCGTCAGATAAACTCGGAGGGGTTCGGCCCGTTCGTGACGTGGACCTCGAACGGCTGCGTGCCGACGTCGTCCCGCTCGACGAGGTGCCAGTACGTCTCGGCCAGCTCGTCGGGATCGAGGAACGTGTCCGCCTCGCGGTCCGGGTCGCGCTCGCGGGCCTCGGCCGAGCCGATCTGGCCGTCGATCACGACGTGCGCGACGTGGACGCCGTCGCCGCCGAACTCCTGCGCGATGTCCATCGCCATCCCGCGCGCGGCGAACTTCGCGGCCGTGAACCCGATCGCGCCGCCGCGGCTCCGCACCGCCGAGGTGGCGCCCGTGAATATCACCGTGCCGCCGCCGGCGTCGAGCATGTCGCCGACGGCCTCCTGCGAACAGACGAACGCGCCGCGGCCGTTGACCGCCCACGCCTCCTCGAACGCCTCGACGCTCGTGTCCATCAGGCCGGTCCACGACGCGGCGCTCGCGTGGTTGACGAGGACGTCCACCGGTCCGAACGCCTCCCGCACCGTCTCGAAGCCGTCCCGGATGGCCTCGACGTCGGTCAGGTCGACCGTGACCGCGAGCCCCTCGCCGGGGTCGGGGAGGTCGGCCGCGAGCCCCTCGACGTACTCCGTCGAGCGGGCGAACAGGGCCACCCGACAGCCCTCCGCCGCGAACTTCCGCGCGAGCGACTCCCCGAGCCCCGGACCGACGCCGGCGACGACTGCCGTGCGAGTCATGCCCGCGCTACGGGCGCCCGGTTGAAAACCGTGGCCGCTCCGGCGAAGGGGGCGTGGGGACGCGGCAGCGTCGCTCTCATGGATTCGACCCGTCGACGGTTCCGCCCGTCGAGGGGGAGGGCCCTCGTTCGAGCGGGTGACCGCGCGGGGTGATCCCGTCGAGCCGAACGATCCGCCAGCCGTCGCCGCGACAGCGGACCGGCTCGAGGACGGCCGTGACGGTGTCCCCGCGACCGAGCCCCCGGAGCCGCTCGCGGACCCCCTCGCTCGCGTCGATCGCCTGGTAGGTCCGCCCGTCGACGCCGTACAGGGTCACCGCCCCGTCGCGGTTCGGTTCCGCCGCGAGCGTGCATCGCCGTCGAACCGCGTCGGTCGCTCTCATGGTTTGGCGGGCGTCACGGCACGGCATAAAACGAACTATGAGGCCATCGTACGGCGACGGACGGCTATTGAACGCTTCCGACGCAACCCGAGATCGTCGCGGACCGCGACCCGGAGGAGTCCGGACCGACCTCACCCCTCAGTGGCCGCCCGGAGCTCCGGGAAGTACCGGCCGTGGAAGTCGAACGGGACCGCGTGCGGCAGCGTCGCCCGGGCGCGTTCGGCGAACGTCTCGCCGTCGAGGACGAGCAGGCGCGACCGGTCGGCGTCGACGTCGAGCGCGACGGTCAGCACGACGCCCTCGTCCTCGCGCTCGCCGTCGGGCGCCGGGACGAAGATCGGCTCGCCGAAGTAGTCGCCGCCCGCGTCGAAGGTCTCCGCGGTCCCCGACTCGGCGTCCAGCTTCACGACGCGTCGGGCCCACTCGGTGACCGGCGCCTCCATCCCCATCGCGTAGACGTACCGGTGCTCGCGGCACCACCGCGCGGGCGACGCGGTCGGGAGCGCGGTCCCGCCGTCGTACAGCGCCTCGCGGGAGACCGCGGCGCCGTCGCGGTCGGCCTCGCCCGCGCCGTCGTACCTGTCCGCGCCGGTCGCCGCTCCGAGGTCCAGGGTGAACCGGTCGACCCGACCGACGATGGCGCCCATCTCGCCGGCGCGGACGTTCTCCAGGTACAGCGAGTCGATCGCGGTCGCGTCCGGGACCGTCTCCAGGTCGAAGACGACCTCGGTCCCCCCGTCCCGCTCGAAGGCGTTGACGTGGTGGAAGCCGAAGACGGGGGCCGCGGTCGGCTCCGCGACGACGTCGCCCGTCGTCCGGTCCAGCACGACGATCCGCGTCCCGCGCTCGGGCTCCCACTCGAACTGCTCGATGAACGGGGGCTGCCGCCCCGGCTTCAGGAACCGGCGCGGGTCGAGCCGGAGCGGGAACTCAGTCAGCACGACGTACCGCGGCGTGAGCGCGAAGCTGTGCATGTACGCCGGTCGGTCGGTCTCGACGCTGCCGACGTGGCGCCGGTCCCCGTCGGCGGTCCACGCGGTGACGTGGTACCGGCTGGTGCGCCCGAACTCGGTGTCGACGGTGACGAGCGCGCCGGTCGCCGGGTCGCGCTTGAAGTGGGCACAGGAGAGCTGGCCGCTCGGCGCGTCGCCGTCGCGGTCGGCGTACCCCGTCGCTTCGAGCGTGTCCGGGTCGAACCGGACGCCCCGCGGCGACTCGGTCAGGGCGACGTACGCGTCGCCGACCCGCTCGGCGACGATGTTCGCGTTGTCGTACGGGTCCGTGAGGAAGGTCGCCAGCCGCGAGCGGAGCGTCGTCTCGCCGGTGGCGAAGCCGCCCTCGAACGCGCCGCTCGTCGCCGCCTCGTACGCGTCCGTCCGGAGGAAGCGGTTGCGGTAGTGGACCGCGTCGCCGTCGCCGTCGGTCACCGACCCGGCCTTGTCGCCCGGATCGAACGTGAAGCGGTACAACATCGCGAGCCCGTCGAACCAGTGGTCCACCTCGCCCCCGTCCGGGAACGAGAACGCCCCGGGACCGTTGCGGATCAGGCTCCCTCGGAGCCACGCGGGGAGGTCGCCGCGCACCGGAAGCGACGCGGCCGCCTCATCGCGGAGCGAGTGGAACCCGGCGTGCGAGTCCATGACGGATCCCCGGGACGCGGCGGGCTAAGGTCTGACGGCGGACCGGGACGGGCGAGGCCGCCGACTCGCGCCGGTTCGGCCCGAACCACCCGCGCCGGGTCGACGTCGGCGATTCACGCCTGGTCGACATCGGCGATTCAGACCGGATCGACGTCGACGACGGTCGAGAGCCGCGCGTTCTCCTTGATCCGGACCCCGGCGCCGCCGACCGACAGCGGGACTCGCGGGAGCGCCGTGACGCGGAGCGTCGGATGGAAGGCGCCCCGCTCCAGCAGCGCGTCCCGCGTCTGGACGGTGAACCGCAGGTCGTCCCCGGCGATCGACTCGTTGTACTCGACGAGGTACGTGCCGGCGTCGAGCGACCACCACCCGTACTCGTCGTCCGGGTCGCGCTTCTCTCGCTCGCACGGTTCGACGGCCGCGGCCTCCAGCTCGTCGCCGCCGAAGTCGACGCGGCCCGGCCCGGTGACCTCGCGGACCTCGGCGACCGTCAGGTCGACGCCGTCTCCCTCGGTCTGGGTCGGTTCGTGGACGAGTCCGTCGATGTGAGTCGCGTACGATGACATCGACGGACGCCTTACCGGCGAAGCGACGTAAAATCACGCGGCGTTCGGGGGAGGGACCCGCGCTGTCGCTCCCCGTCGTGCGGTTTTCGCTTATAAGTGAGTGGGTTGGGGCGGATTTGAACCGCCGGCCTCCTCAGCGCCTCTCGCGCCCGCCTGCGGCGGATACGGCGCTCCCGCGGAGTCAAGATCTGCAGAATAACGCCGCGCACGTACCACACAGGGTCAGGCGATTCGGAAACACCGATGACCCGACAAATCGAACCCGAACGCGCAGTAGAACGGTATCTAAACGAACGCCGGGCGGACATTTCCGAGTCCACCTATTACAACCACTCGTCCCTGCTGTCACAGTTCATTGAGTGGTGTGAGGCCGAAGATCTGGACTACGTCAACGAACTCGACGGGTTCCACATCTCCGACTTCAAGATCCACCGCCGGGATGAGGACGGCATCAACAAAGTTACTCTCTATAATCAGATGACTGTCCTTCGGGTCTTTCTCCGATGGTGTGAATCACGCAGTCTGGCTGAAGGCCTCGCGGAGAACATCCTGATGCCGGTTCCCGAAGAGGACTCTCGGGATACGATGATCGACTCGGAGACGGCGGCACAGATCCTCCAGTACCTCCAGAAGTACGAACACGGGACGTTGAAACATACGGTGTTCTCGCTCCTGTGGGACACGGGGTTCCGTGTGGGAACTCTCCGAGCGGTCGATCTCGAAGACTACCACTCAGAGGAACAGTTCATTGAGGTGGAGCATCGTGCGGAGACTGGTACACCGCTCAAGAACAAGTACGGAGCCGAACGTGAAGTGAACCTCCACGAGTGGGTGTGCGACGTGATCGACGACTACATAGAGATGTACAGGCACGATGTAACCGATGACCACGGACGAGAACCGCTGATCACTACGCAACAAGGTCGACCTGTTCGGTCGAACATACGCGGCCACATCAACTCGATGACGCGGCCCTGCGTGTACGCGGATAGCTGTCCCCACGATAGGAACCCCGATAGTTGCGAAGCCGCACAGCGGCGCGACGCGGCCGCACGGTGTCCCGGTTCAGTTCCGCCTCACGCAATTCGTCGTTCTGCGATCACGGCATGGCTCAACGACGGCCACACGAAGGAACTCCTCTCCGATAGGATGAACGTCTCCGTGAAGACGCTGGAGAAGCACTACGATGCTCGGACGGAGAGCGAAAAGCGGGAACTTCGCCGCGAGGAGTTCGGGATGGAGTAGCGAAGCCGTTTCTCCAAGCAAATCCTGCCCGCAACTCCGGGGGTTCGAGTGCCCAAGACAGTCCTCAATCTCTTTGATTTATTTTCTGGAATGGTGACGCCGTCTGCGTATTTCGGTATCTATTTCCCCTTGGACGTTGTCTATAGGGTGAAGGCAGATTCTCGCGGGACTCCCAACTTGCGAGTCGCAACTATCGGTTCCTCTCTGAGTATCACTTCATTGAGGCGGAGAGGATCGCGAATTGCTGTGACCCTTCATTATTTTCTGACATATGAGTACAGATACATCTACGTCGAAAACGTCATCCAGTACAGAGAGAAAATCGAACAACGACTGCGCGTGCGTCCAGTACGGTTTCTCTGACGAAAAGGGGCCGCACCGGGAACCGAAACTCCGAACGATCTTCGATCCCATTCCCGAGGGTGCCAAGACTGCCAGCCCCATCTACAAGCTACCGAGTGAGCAGTATGAACGGCAAGACGAGTTCGAGACGGGTTACGAGATCAAGGGTGGTTCCTCGATAGCGAAGGAAATTCAGGACGAGTGTGAAGAGGATGATCGTGTCCTCTGTCCCGTTCACATTGAGTCCGACGCATACCACGATGTGGGGCCGAAGACGCTCATCTCGTGGTTTCAGGAGTTCGTCGATGATTATCTTGAAGTTCCGTTCAACACGTGTACGCTCTACTTCTCGGGGAATCGATCCATCCACGTTCACGTTCCCCGGTTCGTATCGGGAGAAGACGATCGGGAAGGGCTGAAGGAATTGGCTGAGTCCTTCTGCGAGGAGGCCGGGGCAGACCTTGATTTGGGGCTGTATTCGCGAAAGCGGCTTTTCAGGCTTCCCGGTGTCGAACACGCGAAGTCTGGCATGCCGAAGGTCGAGATCGAATCAACCTGGAATCATAATCGCATCTTCCGTGAGGCAAACGGATCAAACCCAACCACGTATTCATCATACGCCGACGTACTGTGGGATGTATACGTTCAAGAGCCGCTGACCTTCGAGACACCCATTCCTTCCAGAAACAGACCTCGAAGCCTGTTTCAGGTTCTAAACCCCAAGAAGACCCTCTTGGAGTTCGCGCACGATGAGTCGGGAAGCGAGATCGAGACTCCCCTCATCGAGCAGGTGGCGTATCCCGAAAACCCCGCTGACGTTCCAGAGTGGTCGATGTACAACACGCAAGAGTTCTCCCCGTATGCTCTCGCCTCCGGAAACCCTCGAAGTGTCGCCGCAGTTCGCGTCAAAGGCGGGCCGTTCGCTCGGAGAGACAAGCGCGGAGGCGCGACAATGGTACCGGCGTACTTCTACGGTGCTATTGGGTGTAACGGCGGGTTCACAAAGCAGGACGTCCACGCGCCGCTCCAGTTGTCGAAGAAGGACTACCGGAAGTGGGACTACGAAGTCGGCGAGAAGATCGTCATCATCGGCGGGAAGAGTGGGAGTTCCCGGATCTTCAGCGTCTCCTCGTGGGAAGCCACCGTGGTCGGTCATGCGCTGATGAGTGACGAGGGCGGGCGAGACACCGCGCTCAACTACCTCTCCAAGCAGGGATACAACGTTGGTGCGTCTGGTTCTACCGGATCGAACTCGAATGGGACAACTACATCGACGTCAGGCGAGTTCAGCAGAGAAACAGGGACGATTTGGCCCGCTCGCGAGAACTGGAACACGGACGTAGAAGGCCTCCAATGGAAAGCCGAACAGGATGGTATTGGTACGCTTTCGCACAAGGAACGAGTCCGTGTTGCGTGTCGCCATCTCCAGAACGGCTGGCAAGCAACGTGGGAGTGGTTCGAGGAACAGTTCGGCCCCACGTTCAAGCCCGAGATCACATGGCAATTCCTCAAGGGGATTGTCGAAGACTTCGAAGAGTACAATCACGTAGACGTACCCCCGAAGCCCGCGTGATGCCCATTCTCGCGTACTGTCTGGACAGATACTGTCTACCTTTCACGTAGGGACGTGACTATCCTACTTCGATAATGAAATCAGCACTTGTTCTTTATTCCTCATACAACACACGACCCTGCCACTAAGTTATGTTGCGAAAACGCAGTAAGGCAGAGGGGAAGTCTTCTCTTCCGTCATATCCATTTATAATAGAATAACAGGATTCCAGCGACCAGTTTCCCTGATAACGAATGACGCACCTCTATTCGTCAACAGCAAGCTGGTCACGCCGTCCAAATGCTCCGCGAGACCGCCCGCCAACCTATGACTTTCTACCGGACCCGCGGCCCGCCGACTGCGTAATCTCCCGCTCTACTCCCCCGATTAGCGAGTCGAGATACCACTTTGACGGACTTCTTTCAGAGGTCGGCACTACGCACAGCGATGCCGACAACTGTAAAAAGCATGTCTCACTTTTTCAGCCACACTTCTACCAAATATAGCGGAATCCAAATCATGACAACTGACGACCCAAGAATAGTGAATAATCCGGCGAATTGGAACCATGTTATGAATGGAACTCCACCGATTGAACCGGATGTAAAAAGTGCGATCAAACTAAGAAATCCATTAAAAATACCAAGTAGCCAAACAACAAATCCCAGAAGTAAAGTACCATAGGAAATGCCGAGAGAGTTAATCCAATCAGCCACAGACGATTTTACGCCTTTCAAACGCCGATTAGGGTGTGGATCTCCTTGTCCTTTCCACTGGTAGTATGATCTTTTTTCTTGTTTGATCAGATCTTCACTTTTGGACAGTTCGGATATTTGATTTGCCACTGTTGTTTCTTTCCCTGCCCGACATTTGTCTTGGATCGACTGGAAAACTACATCTGGCTTGTGTTCCATATCCGGATTATCATACAGATACTTGATGATCTCTCGTTTTGTGTCCTGATTTGGCCCATCATATTTTTTCAGCAGATCTTCTTTTGTACTCATGCTAATCGCCACACTGTAGCGGGTTGTGACTCCGATCACACCCTTGGTTTTTGCTCGTGATTCCGATCATAACCTATCAGTCGAATAAACTATCTTCCCTGTTTATATGTCAGCGGCTCGTAATCGTAATCGCACATGACACAAAATGTAATGCGACCGTGGGAGGAATAAGATGCCGGGTGTCGATCACGGATTCGAGCGTGGACTCAGTGTAGTCGTAGAAGCAGTGGTTACAGCGATCATTCTCGGTAAGCTTGTCCCGGTCCTTGTGGAAGCTGGTCTACTCCCCAAGTACGTGTTTTCGCTGTTCATGATGGCATCCATATTCGGAGCGGTGATGATGATTGGCAACGCCAAATACTGGTCTTTCGGTTACTTGGCAGGGGTTTGCCTCGGGATTCCCTTCGGTTTGGGAGCTTTCTTGCAGACCGGCTTCTTGGGTGCATCTGATTACCTTCTGCTCCTGCTAACATTAGCCGGCGCGATTGCTCTAAAGGCGAAGATACACACATAAGACACCAACTGCGTATGCTCCGGAGGTTCGATTTCCCTCGTACGCGGGCGACGCGCATTACCGCAACGCAGTATACTGTATATATTACGTAGTACTGATCTCGGGAATACGTATTCACCTACGTTCTCCCTCCGCAACGTAAGGAGAACACAGCAATTACTATTGTACGAGGGTCGACGAGCTTTGAACCTTTGAGGGGCATAGTTTCTCTTCGCCCTCAATGTGTCTTAGCTCCGGAGAGACTATCTGGACTCTTCTAACACGTTTCTTTCATACGGTCGGTTTATTTGTAACACCCACATCCTCAGATAGGGGAACTATCTCACTTTCCTCAGGCTCTACAGCAAGCCCGTGAGGAGATTTTTGCTTGAAGATATAGTCTCTCACATGAAACTCTATAAAAACGATTCTCATATCTGTGTTCTACCTTACAATTCACTGTGGATACATTACTCTGATACGAACAGCTCCAAGACTTCTGACTCTCATTCACCCATCTCTCGGAGAGGCTTACCTATACGACGCGCTCGGGGAGGTGTTGAGTGTTCTAACCGGCATATCCTACGCACCTGCATGATGTGTACTCAATGGGGGGTGTGGGTAATTGTACGATAGCACAATTGTTATTGAAATTGAGTGTTATCTCCACCTTGATGAGTTTGTTACAGATAACCTTACAACTTTCAACAGTGGAAACGTCTACGACTACAGATCTGCTTGGTATTCTTTTTACAGCCTTTGCGCTATACTTACCAGTAGTATTATTTCTCATGAAATCATTTTCTAATTCAATAGATATTGATATTGTTGATAAGTACGACAAGTCAGAGAAAGCTTGGGAAATAGCAATGATGGAGATGGAAGGTGGAGTCTCCTTTTCAAAAATATTGATTACAGTGATTTATTTAACAGGTTTCGGTGGTGTTTCTGGTTTAATTTTATATGCTGCAATTTCCTTCGGACTTATTTCAACTTTATACTCTCTCGTCGGATTAGGCGTATTAATGTTCCTTTTTGTATTTATCCTGATATTGACTTTAATTGCTGCAAGAGAGTATTATAACACAAATAAAAAGAAGGCGAGATATATACGGGAAAGAAGCTTAAACAATCAGAAAAGGCTGGATGATTTTAATGAACGTAAGGAGAAAGATGAACAGACTGATGCAGACGTTGATTATGTCTTAGATCAATAGTCTGTTTGCATTGTATATACTCAATCAATGGGTTGAGGTAGAATCCTCGTGTCAATCATTCGTTGATCTCATCTCCCGATGTATCTGTTACCTCTACTATCTATCCCTACATACACACACAACACTCACTAAGTTATGTTGCGAGAATCACGGCAAGGCTACGGATTGGCTTTCTACTGCGTTGTTCCCACTTATAAACAAATCAGAGAACTCCAGCAAGCGGTTCCCCGAGAGGAATGACAGAGTCCCTACGCGTCAACAGCAAGTAGGTCACGCCATCCAAAAGCTCCGCGATGAATCACCGGTGCAATGCCATGGAACTACGTGAGAGGAAAGCAGTAGACTGTCACGACCTTCCATACTGCCCGTTCCAGGTTCCTCTATATGACGAATATCGGCCCGCTCAGTAGCCCAAATTCCTGACCTCAGCCGAAAAATTTCACGGAGGGACTTACTTATACATCCCGCTGGCGCATCCGGCAATGTTCCAACCGGTAGTTCGGTGCATTGAGTCGTGTTGCTTTCCCGCCGCCTCAATACTCTGCTTCACTCCAGCTCACACACGGCCTCTCGAAGTTCGTCGTAGAGATCGGGATGATGCTTCTGTAGTATCTCCACATCAGTCGCCATCTCGTCTTCGATCTTCCGACGAACGCGGGAGATTGCCTGATACCGGAGGTCGTCATCTGACTCACTCCCCCCCTCAATAAGTTCCCGCTCTCGATCTGTCAACAGAGCGCGTCGTGCCATACGTACTCCCACGTACGCGCGTTACTTATTGGTGTCCGTATTCGGGAGCGTTCCCGTATGTGGGAACTATTAAGTGAGTGGCCGAGAGACTACTGAGTAGAAGCGCGGGTTGCCATCGTAGAAATGGCCGTGTGCTGGAACACACGACCGCGCTTCGGGCTACCGAAGCATGACAGACAACAACTCTGCGGCAGATAAGAGCATCGTCAATGAACTGAACTTCGGCACGAAGACGTCGAAGCGGGTCGGATGGGAAGCGTGGGAGTTCGGCGTAGAAGCGCCTCATCTCGTCCGTGTGACGAACGCCGCATACGGGTTCGAGAAAGAGGATCACAGCTATCTCGTCGGCGTCGAAGATCGGGACGGCCTCCTCATTCCGGCGGAGTGTGAGTGTCCGGCAGACAAGTACAACGAGGAGCATGACTGTAAGCATAAGGTCGCGCTGGCGACGATCGGCGGCCCGGTAATTCTACAAGCCGCTGTTGACTGCCCAACCCCCACGGTGGACGGTGGGGAAACCACCCGGCAGACGTTGGAAGATCGACTCCGCACTGACGGGGGAACTACAACAGAGAGAGACGACGCCGATCCTCTGCCTCTCGACGCGGATGAACGCGAGGAGTGCGACTGTGCGGAACTATCCGACGACTTCCCTTGCTGGCCGTGTGTGAGAGATGGGAAGCGAGAACTTCCAGATAGATAAGGACTACTCGATTTCTCTCGGTTCGAGCGGATTTTTGGGTCGTGTAACACGATCGCGGATGAGTTCTTTCGTTTCCTCGTCCAAATCGTAGAGATCGTACACGACTTCGTTGTATCCTTGTTCGAGATCTTTCGCCTTCTCCGGGGCTTCTTCTACGGTATTGTGTACGTCCTCGTAACGCTCGTACAACGCCACGAGGTCTTCTTTGAGAGCAGGCAGTTCGATGGCCCGGAGTTCGTCTCCGGTAGTGATTTCGAGAGCCTGTAACAGCTCGTACACGATTTCGGCGGCTCGTTCGTCGTTGAACTCGATGCTTGCCCCGGTCACTCCGAACCGGATAGTCTCCGCATCGAGGCTTGGGTGTAGTTCTCCCTCCAAGTCCTGAAAGCCAAGCCGGTCGATGTAGCCGGCGTAGGACAGGGACTTCGTCTCGAACTCGTCCAGTAGCTCCGCCGGGTTCTCCCGAAGCTGTTTGGCTTCGACGTAGTCCTCACGGAGGTCGGAAAGTTCCTCGGCGGCGTCTTTGACCTTCTCGACTAATTCGGTGGGAACGTCAGACGGGTCAGGTAGGGGAACCTTCTTCATATAGTCCCATTGATACCTCAGGTAGTCGCTCCCGTAGCTCGAAGCGATACGCCGGATGAAGAACTGCGCAACGTTGCTGTTGAAGACGCCAAGCTGGTAGTAGGGATCAAACCCATCGATGATGTACAGCACATAGATGGAGTTCAGCCCATACACGTCTCCGGTTGATTCGTACCAGAAGTTGCTGTAGTAGCTAACGTCCGGCGTGAAGATGAGTTCCTTACCGAACGTGTCCGGTCGGTTTCGGGCTAAATCGAACCAACGTCTGTGTTCGTCGGTGACACAGTAGCGGTCTTCAAGACTGTCTTTGTTGTCGAACAGGTACTCCTTCGCTCCGGGGTAATCTTCGAGTTCGTCGTCGTTTGCGATGTAGAGGAGCTTCGGGTAATCCGGAACGTCGGTATGCCATCGGTGGACGTCTTCACCGCTGACCAAGTCCTTCACGAGTTCGTCTTCGAGGTCGTAGTCTCTCAGGGTGTCCTCGGTGAGTTTAAATATCGGGTTTGCTCCCGTCTGAACACCGTTTTTCGATAGTTCCTCACCATTCGCGTATTCTTGGAACTGCGTTCCTCCGGCTTCGATGTTCCCGAGGGCTTCTTCTTCATCGGCGGGTACGAAACGCCAGTCTTCACCGGCAATCATCGAGGCGGGTACGGAGAACGCACGGATGGGCGAACTCTCGAAGTCGTTACCCGATATTATCTCTCTCAACCGGCCTTCGACTGTCTCCCAACCCGGCGGTTCTTCGTCGGGCGTTTCGGGGAGACAAGCCCCAATAATATCCGCAATACGTCCTTCGGCTGGGTCTTCCCCAATTTCCCGGTCAGGATCGGTGAGTGTTGAATCCTCGCCCTCCTCCTCCGAGTCGGAGTCTTCGTTACCGTCAGCACGAATCGCAGTTTGGGAGATACTTGGAAGTGCGTCGGTCGCTTCGGCAAACGTAAAAACGTAGTCCTCGGGTTGGAACTCCTCGGGTGAGCGTGCGCGCTCGCTCTTGTTGATTCGCTCCCCGGTGAAGATGATGGGGTACGCCTGTGGTGTCTCGAAAACGTCGTAATCACCGAAGTCAATCAGGTAACGGAACTGGAAGTTTTGGGCAAGGTATGGCCGAATCTCCGCCCCGTAACGGTTCGGGATGAACTTGTTCGAGGTGATGAACCCCACCTGACCTTCTTCACGAAGCCAGTCTCCAGCTTTCCGGAAGAACAGGATGCTGAGGTCGTAGTTCCACTTCGCTACGTCGTAATCGTCGTACTCTGCGCGGGCAGGGCCAGTCGGAACGTTCTGTTTTCGGACGTAGGGGGGGTTCCCAATGACGAAACGGTAATCGCTCCGTGTCTTGAGGCGATTTGCCTCTCGACGTTCCTCACGGTATCGTCGCTGTACCTCGCTACTGTGAAGCGCCGTCAGAGACGCCTGATTGTCCGAACGGAGGGAGTCCGTCTGGTAGATGTTGAACCCGTCAAGGGTGTAGTCAGGGTTCTCCTCTTTCGCCGTCTGGTACTTGTCGATGACTTGGAACAGGAGGTTGATTTCCGCGATGTGGCACGCGAACGGGTTAATGTCGAATCCGTGGAGTCGCTGGCGTACAATCTCGATTGTCTCGCCCGCCGGCACGTCTTTCCGGTCAAGCCGTTCGAGGAGACGCCGGGCGGCCCGAACAAGGAATCCACCACTCCCACACGCGGGGTCTAACAGGTCGTAGTCCTCACGTTCGAGGGGTTCGTCCGGGGTGTAATCGACGCTGTCAAGAATCAGGTCGATTATTGCGGTCGGCGTGTAGAACTCTCCGAGCTTCTTCCGTTCTTCCGGGGAGAGGTGTTCTTCGTAGAGGTGTCCGAGTATGTCCCGGTTGACCTCGCTGAAGTCGAAGTGGTTCAAGTGCCACAGCGTTCGCTGTATCACTTCATCGAGGTCGGAGTCGTCTCGAATCTCCCAATCGAAGATACGCCGGGCGAATAGATGCTCGTAGATCTCGCTCAGTTCCTCGGAGGCCAGCTCGAACAGGTCAACGTAGTTCCGTTCGACGTACTTCGTGTAGTCGTCCCAAAACTCGAAGTAATCTTCAACACCGCCATTGCTGACCATCCGGTTGGTGAGTCCTTTGTCCTCGGCAATCCGGATGAGGAGGAGTTTGTTTAGCTGAACGTACACACTCTCGCGGCAGAACACGACCTTGTTGTCCTCCAAGTCCTCGTCTTGCCGACCGCTGAGGCGAACCCACGTCTCGAAGTCGTTGTGGAACTGAGCGTACTCCTCGTACTCGTCGTTCAGTTTGCTCAACTGCGTTCGGAGTTCCGCGACCTCCGCTTCGTCGTGGCCGCTTTCTTCCAGTCGCTCGATTTGGTTTTCGAGTTCGTCGCGTTGACTCTCGTACTCCTCGTAGCGGCTCCAATACTGGTCGAACGTTTCGGATGCGTAGGGGACGAAATACTCATCGAGGGAGATGCCGAGTACGCGGATGAGTTCACGGAAGCCTTCGTCTTCGCTAATATCGGCGGGGTTCTCGAAAAAAAAGTCCTCGTAGCGGTCGGCGTTGAGGACCTCCTCACGCCGGAGGGCGGCCAGCTTCTGTAACGACTGTCGCTGTCCGTGGGAGAGGTCTTCATGGCTTTCCACACGGCTGTTGGCCCCGCTAATGGATTTAAAATCAATCTCCGTAACAAGGCGGGCACTTACCCCGTGGTGAGAGATTGCGTCGGGATCAGTCGGCTCACAGCGGCGGTAGAGACGGAATGAGTCGATGTTGGTGGAGATGAGGAGATCAGCATAGGGAGTTTCCGAGGCGTAGCGGAAGACTTGGGCGACACCTTCGCTAATATCAACGTCCCGCTTCTTCCCCTCGATGATGATTACTGGCGTTCTATCCTCGTCGTAAAACCGAACGTCGTTCCAGTCGTCTTCCTGAGCGTACTCGCTATGCTCCCATCCGAGAGCGTTACAGAACAGTCGTCGGATGAGTCGAGAACGTAAATCAAGTTCGCGTCGTTCCCCATCCTCAATTTCCTCGTAGAGGGAAGCGTACTCCTCAATAATCTCGTCGATGAACTCGTCCCCGTGTGTTCCAGTCATAGATAAGTCCCTGAACCGCAACTATTCGATTCAGAAACAACCCGATAAGGTAGTGTTTTCGCATCCCATATCAGTCGGTTGTTATTCTTCAGTCTCGATATATTCGTATCTCTACTGTCTCCATCCCCCCACAAAAAACACTAAGTTATGTTGCGAGAATCGCAGTAAGGCAGAGGGATAAGTAAATATAGAGGTAACATTGTTTATAAAAGAACGCACTCCAGATGCGGCTTGTTGAATATGGTCAGTTGGCTGTGAGGGGGATCGCCGTCAATCACCCTCAATGCGCACTTATCGGCAGTTTATTAACACTATCGCGTCTCCTTGGGAGTGAATCGCTGTACGGCCCTGTGGTGAGACACAAAGCGTTGCTCCGCAGTTCAATTGAGAACGCTGGAAGGGACAAACCCCGGTACGGCGCGGGGATAGTCTACTTGAGAAACGCGCACAGCGCAAGTGGGTTGGGGCGGATTTGAACCGCCGGCCTCCTCCATGTCAAGGAGGTGTCATAACCGGACTAGACTACCAACCCGAGGGGGCTTACTAACGCGTCTCGTCGTATCCGGGGGACGTAATTGAACCTTTCGTTTCGACCGGCGGCGGCACGGCGCGGTCCCCCGATCGCGCGGCGCCCACGTGCGGCGATTACCCGTCGCGCCGGCGGGCGTCCGTCGGTCGCGGCGCGCTCGTCGCGGGCGGCTTTCGACCGCTTTTACTGGGTCGACGAGAGTCGGTCGGTATGGTCGATCTCGCCGCCCGCACCGACAGGCTCGACGCGTACCTCGACGAGCGCGGGCTCGAAGCGGTGTGGTTCGCCAGGCCGAACGGGTTCGCGTGGCTCGCCGGCGGCGACAACGTCGTCGACGCCGAGGCCGACGTCGGGGTCGCCGCCGCCGGCTACGACGGCGCGCTGCGCGTCATCACGGACAACATCGAGGCGGAGCGACTCGCCGACGAGGAGCTTCCGGACGCGTTCGCGGTCGAGTCGTTCCCGTGGCACGCGTCGTCGCTGTCCGCGGCCGTCGCGGAGCGCTCGCCGGCCCCCGCGGCCGCCGACTTCGACGTGCCGGGCTTCGAGCGCGTCGACGGGAGCCGACTGCGACAGCCGCTCACCGACGACGACGTCGAGCGCTACCGGGAGCTGGGCCGCGAGGCCGCCGCCGCCGTCGAGACCGTCTGTCGCAACCTCGAACCGGACGACCCGGAGTACGAGGTCGCCGCCGGGATCGACATCTCGCTCGCCTCCCGGGACGTCGACACCCCCGTGGTGCTCGTCGGCGGCGCGGAGCGCGCGCGGCGGTTCCGCCACTACACGCCGGGCGAGGCGGCGCTCGGCGACTACGCGCTCGTCTCCGTCACCGCCGAGCGGGCAGGCCTCCACGCCTCGCTGACCCGCACGGTCGCCTTCGACGCCCCCGACGGCCTGGAGGAGCGCCACCGCGCCGCGGCCCGGGTCGAGGCGACCGCGCTCGCGGCGACGGAGGCCGCGGCCGCGGGAGAGCTGACCGACGGCGGCGACGACGCGGACGCCAACGCCCCCGACGCCGCCGGCGACGTCTTCGACGCGATCCGCGAGGCGTACGACGCCGTCGGCTTCGCCGACGAGTGGCGGGAACACCACCAGGGCGGCGCCGCGGGGTTCGCGGGCCGCGAGTGGGTCGCCGCGCCCGGGAGCGACGAGCCGGTCCGGCAGCCGATGGGCTACGCGTGGAATCCGACGGTGCAGGGGGCGAAGAGCGAGGACACGCACCTCGTCGCGCCCGACTTCACCGAGCGGCTGACGAAGACGGGCCGGTGGCCGACCCACCAGGTGGAGCCGGTCGACGTCGGCGGGATATCGACGGAGCCGCGGGAGCTGTCGGCGCCCGTCATCCGCTGAGGCGCCCCGCTCCGAGGGGCCGCCGTCAGTAGCCGTACTCGCTCTCGTCGATGCCGACGTAGTCCTTCTTGACGCGGCGCTTGTTCCACTTGTAGCCGAGCATGAGCTTCACCGACTCCCACCCCGAGCGGTACGGCTGCGCGAGCAGGCCGTCGCCGGCCTCGGCCGCGAGCATGGCGTCGGCGGCGCCGATGATCCGGTTCCAGTCGGCCGGGTCGTAGTCCGCGACCATGTCGGCCATCGTCACGTTGCGGACGACCTCGTCGCCGATCGCCTCCTTCCAGCGCCGGTTGTAGGGGGCCATGTCGCCCGCGGCGGCCAGCTCGCCGGCGATGGCGCCGGTGCGGACCGCGACGTGGTCGCCGCCCTCGTGGAAGGCGGACGTCGTCCCCATCGCGCCGCCGACGACCGCGATCCCGGCCCCGGTCGGCGAGTCGATCGGCCGCGTCGAGGAGATCGGGTACGTCTCCGTCCCGCCGCGCTTGCCCGCGTCCTCGACGATCGGGAAGTCCGCCTCGACGTCGTACTCGTCGCCGTACTGCCACTCCAGGAGGCGCCGGATATACTCGCCGCCCTGCGGGATCGACTCGTCGCCGGGCTCTAACAGCGCGTACGCCTCCCGGTCGAACTCGTCGACGTCGAGGCCGATCGGCATCGTCAGCCCGACGCGGCAGACGCGGTCGTCGTTCGGGAAGATCCACGGGTACGCCGTCTCGCCGGGCATCACGCCCCACCAGAAGACGAGCGCGTCCTCGACCGCCTCGTACACCGGCTCGGGCACCCGGCGGTACTCCTGGTACGCGATGTGGTTCGCCGTGCGCGACGCGAGCCGCTCGGAGGCGGCCGCGTCAGCGGGGAGGTACTTGTCGAGCACCTTGTTCGTCACCGTGCGCTGGGGACCGTCGGCGAGCACGAGGAAGTCGGCCCCGACCGACTCGCCCGAGGCCAGCTCGACGACGTGGCGGGGGTCGTCGCCGCCGGGCGAGGCGGTGTCGACGCCGCGGACCGACTCGCCCGCGCGGTACTCCGCCCCGGCGTCTTCGGCGCGGTCGCGGAGCCAGTCGTCGAAGCGGGCGCGGTGGAAGGTGTAGCCGAACTTGTCGTACGAGGAGTCGATGCCGGTGGAGGTGAGCGTCGCGGCCTCGTCCGGGCCGCGGAACTCCGCGCGGGTCAGCTCCCGCTGGACGACGCCGTCGTCGAACTCGTCGGGGTGGATCCCCATGATATCGACCCAGTAGTCCAAGATCCCCGCGGCGTCCGTCGAGTCGGGGCCGAGCCGGTCGCGGTCGGCCCGCGGCACCCCCTTCTCCAGGACGAGGGCGTCGGCGCCGCCGACCGCGGCCGCGTGCGCTGCGGAGGCGCCGGCCGGGCCGCCTCCCACGATAGCGACGTCTACGCGTTCCATACCCCGTGAGGTCACCCTCCGGCTATTAAATTCACGGTCCCGGACCGGACGACCCCTCAGCCGCGGAGGACCGCGGCGTAGTCCGCGATGACCCCGTCGACGCCGGCCGCCGCGAGCCGGTCGGCCTCGTACCACGTCTCGACGGTCCAGACGTTCACCGCGAGCCCCGCGTCGCGCGCCGCGGCGAGGACGTCGACCCCGCCGGTCCCCGCGGCGTCGCCGTCGGGTCCGCCGAAGCGCTCGGCGTCGAAGAACAGCGTGCCCCGAACCGCGTCGATCGGGGGGTGAACCGCGACCGCGCCGTGCTCGCGGGCGATCGCGATCCCGTCCGCGACCGACTCTGACACCAGCGGGGCGACCTTCGACGACGACAGCGCGCGGACCGCCGCGAGCGCCCCCTCGCAGAACGACGAGAACAGGAGGTCGTTCTCGCACCCCTCGGCGACGTCGAGGACGCGCTCGACGAACGGCCGCCAGGCGGCCGTCCGCTCCGCGAGCGCGTCGCCCGCGAGCCTCTCGTCGGGCCGGAGGTCCCACCGACCCGGGTTCTTGAGTTCGACGTTCACGCCGACGTCCGAGGGGACCGCGTCGAGGACGTCGGCGAGGAGCGGGACGGTCGCCCCGCTGTCGAGCACCTCGGCGTCGGTGACGGTCGCGGTGTCGGTCTCCCAGACGACGCCGCTCGCGTCGGTGAGCCCGCGTCCGCCGCGGCCCGAGAGCTCCGCGTCGTGGATCGCGACCGGGTCACCGTCGGCGGTGGGCATCGCGTCGACCTCGACCTAGTCGGCTCGACGCCCGGCGGCGGGAACGCGGCGCTCCGTCCCGGCCGTCGGGTCCTCTCCCCTCGCGACCCCCGCGGCCCGCTCGACGGCCGGGACGGTGTTCTCGGGGTTCTCCCCGGCGAATCCGCGGTGCGCGATCAGGATCGGGGCGGAGTCGGTCCGGTCGGTGCGATCGGTCATATCACCTCCGGCACCGCGTCGACGTCGAGGGCGTAGCTGTTCTCGCGCTGGAACGGTTCCGCGCTCTCGGTCGGTGCGTTCTCGGCCGCGAACTGATCGAGGTTCATGATGCGGGGACCGAACCGCTCGGGTCCGGTGCCTGTGGCTACCTCGCTATCGCTTATGAACGTTAGCGGTCGCCGCCGGGAAACCGCGGCGGTCCGCCCGCGCCCCGGCGGACGACTCACTCCAGCAGAACCGTGAGGCTCCACCGTCCGGACCGCTCCGGATCGGTCCCGGGCTCGCCGACGGAGACGGCCGTCTCGAACCGGTACTCGCCCACCGGCAGACAGGCGTCCTCGCCGGGCGTCGCGTAGAGGTCGATCTCCCGGCCGCTGGACGCGCCGGCGTCGATCTGGAACGTGCGGTACTCCTCGGTGACGGCGATACCGTCGGTGAGCCGCCAGCAGCCGGGTTCGGCCGGGTACTCCCCGTCGCTCGGGAGGAACACGAGCGCCTCCGAGTCGTCGGACACGTATTCGAGGTGGACCCCCCGCCCCTCGCCGACCGTGATCGATTCGTCGCCCGTGTTCTCCAAGCTCGTCCGGAGCCGCGGCGGCGACTCCTCCGTCGCCGCCTCGCGGACGACCTCGACGGAGGCGGCGACCGGGATGTCGTCCGGGCCGTCGACGGAGACGACCGTGACCCCGGGGCCGCCCGTTCCCCCGGGGCGCGTTCCGGTCTGCCCGCCGTCGCCGCCGTCGTTCCCGTCGCCGTCGCCGCCGTCCCCGTTGCCGTCGGGGATTCCGGGGCCGTCTCGGCCGATACAGCCCGCGCCGAGCAGGAGGGCCGAGGCGCCGCCGACGCCGCCGAGGTACCGTCGTCGCGTTCCTGACATGCGTCCGTTCAGGATCCGGAGGGAGATAGCCGTGTCTGTCGGGCTCGGTCCAGACGGAGACGGACTCGCGGGGACGGATAGCGCCCGCTCCCGGTCGATGGGCGGGTCAGTAGACGACCAGCGAGAGGTACAGCTGACCGATCCCGGCGACGACCATCACCGCGCCGGCGACCCGCTTGAGGGTCCCGGCGTGGGCCGTCACCCGGTTGGCGTTGCCGATCAGCCCGACGCCCGTGGCGACGGTCGTCGCCGCCATCAGGACGGCGACGACCCCGGCGTACACCGAGAGGACGACGAGGGCGGCGTCGCCGGGGAGCGCGATGGCGCGGGCGATCACGGCGAGGAAGACCGGCGCGACGCAGCCCGCGCCGGCGAGCGCGTACCCCGCGCCGAACAGCCCGAACCCGAGGACGCTCGACCGCCGCTTCGGCAGCGAGAGCGAGAGCGACGGCGCCCGCCCGGCGACGACGAGCAGCCCGAAGACGACGAGCAGCCCGCCGACCAGCGTCTCGAAGACGGCGATGTTCGAGAGCGTCGCCTGACCGACCCGGACCGTCGCGCCCGCGAGCAGCGCGAACGTCGCCAGCACCCCGATCGCGGCCGCGAGTCCCCTGGCGCCCGCCCCGGTCACGGAGGCCTCGTCGGCGTCGACGGAGTTCACGTAGAAGCCGACGTACCCCGGCAACAGGGGGTACGCGCACGGCGAGAAGAACGTCGCGACCCCCGCGGTCACCGCGAACGGGACGTTGGTCGCGAGCGAGGCGCCGGTCATCGGTCGACCCGCCGCTTCGCGGATCGGTCGACTCGTCGGTTCACGGGCCGGTCGGCTCGCCGCCTCATCCGTCGAGCGCCCTCCGGATCCCCCCGACGAACTCCTCCGCGGTGTGGGTCCCGGAGGTCGCCCAGCGGACGCGGCCGGTCGCGTCGATGGCGCGGGCGCTCGGGAATCCGTTGATACTCAGCCGCGTGAAGAGTTCGGCGGTGACGTCGGCCGCGACGAGCCAGTCGCCGTCGTGCTCGCGCCACCAGTCCGCGACCGCTTCCTCCCTGACCGCGCCGCCGACGTCCTCGGTCGTCACCGAGACGAACCGCACCTCGTCGCCGAGCCGGTCGTGCGCCTCGGCGAGCGCCGGCATCTGCTCGGCGCAGGGCGGGCACCACGTCCCGAAGAAGTCGACGAACGTGGCCCGGCCGTCGGCGGGTATCCTCACCTCCCCGTCGCGGCTCCCGGGGGCCTCGACCGTCGGCAGCGTCGTCGGCTCGACCGGTTCCGAGCCGTCGCCGAATCCCAGCCCGTCCGGCACGCTCCCCGTCGCGACGGCGCCCGCCCCGCCGAGGACGCCGACGCTCGCGACCCCGGCCAGCAGGTGTCGTCGCCTCACGCCGTGACCACCCGCTGGACGTCGTCGACGAGCCGTTCGACGTCGGTCCGCGGGCCCCGCGGGTACGCCCGCTCGACGATCCCGCGCTTGTTCGCGAGGATGATGAGCCCGTAGTGCGGGAATCGGTACTCCAGGTTCTCGATGTCGTCGGCCGGCTGCTTCTCGATGACGAGCCCGAACTTCTCCTCGTGTATCTCCTGGGCCCGCACGTAGCTCTCCGGACGGAGGAAGTGCCAGTTGCCCGCGTCGAGGTCGACGCCCTGCCGCGCGGCGTACTCGCGGAGCGCCTCGGCGGTGTCGCGCTCGGGGTCGAACGTGATGGGAAGGAACGCGACCTCGTCGCCGTACGCCTCCGGGCCGACGACGTCCCGGATCCCCGGCGGAACGAACGGGTATTTCGGATTCGTTCCGGTCGGGTCGGCGGCGACGGCCTGCGCGCGTCGCAGCCGGAGGATGAGCGCGGGACAGACCCCGTCCGGGCAGTTGGTGTAAAACGAGGTCCACAGCACCGCGCGCTCGCCCTCGAACTCGGAGACGGCGATCTCCTCGCCCGCGATCGGATCGGGGACGGTGAAGTCGGGCATCGCCTCTCCGTAGCTCGGGTGAGACGCCTCGCTCAGGTCCCGCTCCGGCGGCCCGAGGACGGTCCCCTCGGCGCCCCCGGCACCGAGGACGCCGAGACAGCCCGCGGTGCCGACGGTCGCGCCGACGCCGGTTCCGGCCGCGAGCGAGCGCATGTAGGTGCGACGGTCCATCTGTTGTCGATACCTACGTCCTCGCGCGTAAATGAACCCCGCGGCTGGTCGCACCGCGCGGTGACGGTCGAGTTCGCGCCGGAACCCCCGTTCTCGGGGCGCTCTCCCGGCGCGAACCCGATCGACGGCCCCGCGACGGTCGTGGTACCACGACCCTCGCAAGCGTTATCCCCTGAACGCCCGTACGTTTGATTGCAATGGCAAACGGTAAGGTTGACTTCTTCAACGACACTGGCGGCTACGGTTTCATTTCGACTGACGACGGCGATCTCGACGACGACGAGGACGTGTTCTTCCACATGGAAGACGTCGGCGGCCCGGACCTCGAGGAGGGCCAGGAGGTCGAGTTCGACATCGAGTCGTCCCCCAAGGGACCCCGCGCGACGAACCTGACGCGCAACTAACGACTCCACCGCGGACGCCGCGTCCGCACGCACTACCGGACCCCGTCGCCGGTCACCCCGACCGGCGACCGTTCCGTTCTTCTCACGCTTATTCCGCCTCGACGAGCGACGCGCTCGGTCGACAACGAGCCAGCGCCGACGACGCGCTCGGTCGGTCGGATACGCCCGTCGTCACAGCGATCGACCGTTTAAATACGAGCGCGGGCAACGCGTCTCACAGTGAGCGATCCGATCCCGACCGGCTGTCGGCCGGTCGACGACCTGTTGGGCGGCGGCTTCGAGCGCGGGGTCGTCACGCAGCTGTACGGCCCCCCCGCGGCCGGGAAGACGAACCTCGCGCTGGCCGCGGCGGTCGAGGTCGCCGCCGGCGGCGACCGCGCCCTCTACATCGACACCGAGGGGCTCTCGATCGACCGGTTCGAGCAGCTGGCCGAGGGGCGGGCCGACGACGCCGACGTCGGCGACACCGTCGAGGAGATCGCGTCGCGGCTGGTGATCTCGGAGGCGTACGACTTCGACGACCAGCGCGAGGCGGTCCGCGACGCCGAGGAGCTCGCCGAGGAGGTCGAACTGATCGTGTTGGACTCCGCGACCGGCTTCTACCGGCTGGAGCGCGCCGGCGACACCGAGGGCGGCGAGTCGCTCCGGAAGGTCGCCAAGCAGGTGACGCACCTCCTCTCTCTGGCCCGGCGCCACGACATCGCCGTCGTGATCACCAATCAGGTGTTCACCGACCCCGACTCCGACCGCGACCGCGCGCTCGGCGGTAACACCCTCAACCACTGGACCGGCGCGATCGTTCGCGTCGACCGCTTCCGCGGCGGGAACCGCCGGGCCACGCTGGAGAAGCACCGCTCGAAGCCCGCGGGCGACTCCGCCACCTTCCGGATCGTCGCCGACGGGCTCGCCGAGGGCGCGGAGACGTAGCGCGGCGAACTGGAAAAAAAGCGGCCGGAACCGTCGAGGACCGTCCGCCTCTCCTCGCGGCTCAGAGCTCGCCGAGCTTGCGGAGGAGCTGACCGCGGTACTCCTCGTCGGCGTTGACGCCCTTGATCTCCAGGACGTTCCGCTCAAGCTTGTCGAGCGCGACGTGGAAGGCGTGTTCGGCGCCGTACCCCTCGCCGGAGCCGCCGACCTGGCCCTCGTTCGTCCGGAGGCGGATCTGACACTGGATGAGGGGCGTGCCGCGGAGCTTCTCCTTGTGCGCGTGGAGCCGGACGTGCGCGTGGATGACGTGCATCGCGGCGTACTTGTCGGCGACCTGCTCGATCGACTCGACGATGTGCTCGCGGGAGGTCGTGTCCAGCAGGTCGACGTTGGTGATCTGGACGTCCATCGAGTCCTCCTCGGTGAACGTGAGCGCGCGCAACACGTCGGTCTTCGTCACCATCCCGGCGACGGTGTCGGCGCCCTCGGGCGTGACGACGAGCCCGGAGACCGCGTTGTCGAACATGCGCTGCACGACGGCCTGCGCGGTCTCGTCGGCGGTCGCGGTGACGACGGGGCTCGACATGATGTCGTAGACGGGGATGTCGAGCATCCGGTCGATGTCGCCGGCGCGGTCGCCGCTGCCCTGCCGCTCCTGGTCGCGGACGACGAACTCGACGATGTCGTTGGTGGTGACGACGCCGACCAGCTGGCCGTCCTCGTCGAGGGCCGGGAGCCGGGAGATCCCGTTCTCGCGGAGGCGGTTGATCGCGCGGCCGACGCTGTCCTTCTCGCTGACCCCGATGACGTCCTCGGTCGCGATCTGCCCGACGGTGATCGCGTCGAGGCTGTCGAGGACGGCTTCGAGGATCTGGTCGACCGTGACGATCCCGTAGAGCTTCTCGCCCTCGTACACCGGGGCGATCTTCACGTCGCCCTCGACGAGGAGGCGGGCCGTCTCCCGCACGTCCTCGTGGCGGTCGACGGAGGGCGCGGGCTTCATGACGGCGGACACCTTCGTGTCGTCCTCCATGCGCGAGCGCATGAGCTGCTTCTCGCCGACCACGCCGACGTACTCGCCGTCGTCGGTGACGACGATCCCCTTCGGGTTCTCGCGCTCGAAGATGGACCGAACCTTTGCCAGTCGCTCATCGACGTCGACCTCGACGTACTCCGGCACCGCGATATCAACGATATTCATGGTCCAACCTGCGGGTTCGTCGCGCCGGGTATTGAAAGTGCGGGAGGCGTGCTCGCGGGTGAGATCGCGCCCTCCGAACCGGCGGCCACCTGAACGCATTTCCCTCCGGACGACGAGAGGGAGGTATGAGAACCTCCACGGCGCTCATCGCGATCGGCCTCCTGCTCGTCGTGATCCCCCTCCCCCTCCCAATCCCGTTCGTCGGGCTGTTCGTCGGGGGGATCCTCCTGCTCGTCGGCGTCGCGCTCAGACTGCTCGGCGAGTGAGGTCGTTCGGGCCGCCCCCGCGACCGCGAGACCGCGCGGATCGCCTCCGGGGAGCCGCGACGCCGACCGCCGCGCCGCGTCGGTGAAACATTTTTGCCGGTTACCCACCGAGGGAACCCCGTGTACGACGCCGTCGTCCTCGACAAGGACGGGGTGCTCGTCGGGCGGACGCCGTTCGACACGCTCCGAGAGGCCGCCTGGGACGCGTTCGTGAGCCTCGGCGTCGAGGATCCCGACCTCGCCCACGTCGACGACGTCGCCGTCGGCGTCGACCCCGCGACGCTGACCGACATCTGCGAGCGCTACGGGATGGAGCCGGCGGAGTTCTGGCGCGTCCGCGACGAGATGGCCGCGACCGCGCAGATCGACGCCGCCAGGAAGGGCCGGAAGACGCCGTACGAGGACGTGGACGCGCTCCGGTACCTCGACGCCCCGCTCGCCGTGGTCTCGTCGAACCAGCAGGCGACCGTCGACGCCGTCCTCGACCACTTCGGACTCGCCGGGCGGTTCGAGGTCGCGTACGGGCGCGAGCCGTCGATCGCCAGCCTCTCGCGCAAGAAGCCCTCGCCGTACTACCTCGAACGCGCCCTGGAGGACCTCGGCGCCGAGACGGCGCTGTTCGTCGGCGACAACGAGTCCGACGTGCGCGCCGCCGACAACGCCGGCGTCGACTCCGCGTTCGTCCGGCGCCCGCACCGCCGCTCCGCGGAGCTCTCCTGCCAGCCGACGTACGAGATCGACGACCTCCACGACCTCGTGAGCATCTGCGGGCGAGCGCCGGTGGACCCGGACGCGGACGGCGGGAGTTGAGTCGACGGCGTCGGGGCGCCCCGAGCCGGCCGATTCGTCGGGACCGCCGGTCTCGCGAACCGTAACCGCTATTGAACTCGTGGCCGAGCCACCGCCCGTGCACTCGCCCTCCACGAGTCCGGACGCCGACGCCCGGCGCTCGGACGTGCGGTCGATCGCGAAGCGGTATCGCCGAGTCGAACGCGCCGTCGTCTGGCTCGTCGCGCTGGCCGCCGCCGTGACCTTCCTCGTCGCCTTCGCGCTCGCCGACCTCGTCCCGGCGCTGGCGGTGGCCGCGGCCCTCGTCGTCGCGTTCCGCGCTCCGATCCTGCGACGGAGCGGGACGACGAGGCTCCGGACCGACGCGGCGCCGGAAGCCGTGGTCGAGGCGTTCGCCTCGGCGACCCCCCCGGTGCTCGCGTTCCAGTGGGGCACCGCAGACGAGATCCGGCCGGCGTCGGGCGGGGGGGACGCGACGTACGAGCACTCGGCGCTCCTCGGGCTCCGGACCTACTCGCTGGCGGTCGAGACGGAAGCAGAGGGGACGAGGGAAGTCGACGCGGTCGCCGGCGCGGACGACGACGGCGACGGCGACGGCGGCGCCGACGTCGTCAGTGACGGCGGCGAGGGCGACACCGGCGGCCCGCTCGCACGGGTCCATATCGAGGGAACGCTCGACGGTGAGCCGTGGGCCGCGTACTCGGTCGCGGTTCGGGGAGCGGGCGACGGGGAGCCGGGCGGGACGGTCGTCGACGTCGAGCTGCTCCCCCGGCGACGGTTCGGACTCCGCAGCGTTCCGCAGGCGCTGGTCGCGGACGCGTACTACGTCGACGCGTTCGCGGCGCAGGGGTACGCGGTCGTCGACCGCGACGTCTCGTTCGGGGTCTAGCGTCGCCCCTCGACCCGGCGCGTCGCGCGAGCGGTTCGACCGACGGCCGGGGCGTCACGCGAGCAGCTCGGTCTTCGGCGCGTCGACGACGGTGCGGGAGACCGCCTCGTCCTCCTTTACACCCCGGAGGTCGACCCCTCGGAGGCGGAGCGCGACCGCCGCGTCAGACCGCTCCTCGTCGTTCAGGGGACGGACCGTCTCCGTCTCGCGCTCGTCGTCGTCCCCGCTTCGGTGGACGATCTCGATCTCGCCCTCGTCGAAGTCGACGTGCTCGACGTCGCGGAGGGGAATCGTCGCCGTCCGCTCGCTGGCCACCGATGTCGCGACGCCGCCGACCGCCGTGAACAGACCGATCAGCCCGACCGTCGTCCGTGCGCCGCCGCCCCGCAGGAGCCACTCGACCGCCGGGGGCACGAGCATCGTGACGGCGCCGATGCCGGCCCAGCCGACGTCCCGGAGCGCCGAGGGGAGGCGCCCGTCGGCGAGGGCCCTGCCCGACTCGGTGACGGTTTGCGCGATGCTGCGCCGGATCCGGAGCTCGCCGGGCGCGACGCGGACGGTCCCGCGGGCCGTGGCGAACGACCAGGTTCCCGACCGGCTCATCGGTCGAGCGAGCCGGCCGCGGCCTCCGACCGACGCGGCATCGCGGGCGGCGTTCGCGGGGTGATCGCGGTTCGACGGCGCTCGCGGGGGACGGAGCGGAGCGACATGGAGGGATGTCGGCGGTTCTCCCTCAAACATCTTAAATCGTCGAGGTGAACGGCCGACTCCGGGAACACACAAATTCGTGTATAGATACGGTCGTCCGTCCGCCGAGATCGACACGATCCCGCGCCGCTTTTGTATCGGCTCGCTCTCGGTCCCGGTATGACGGAGACAACCGACGGGCCGGACGACGACCCCGGCGACGCGGGCGACGCGGCAGACCCGGGTGGCGCGGACGACGCGGACGCGACGACGGTCATCGACGGCGAGGCCGTCGCGGCCGACGTGCGCGCCGACGTGACCACGCACGTCGAGACGCTGGAGGACGCCGGCGTGACTCCGGGACTCGCCACCGTGCTGATGAGCGACGACCCGGCCAGCGAGACGTACGTCTCGATGAAACAGCGCGACTGCGAGGAGGTCGGCATCGAGAGCGTCCACGTCGAGATCGACGCCGACGCGCCCGCAGACGAGCTGTACGACGCCATCGACGACCTCAACGACCGTGACGATGTCCACGGCATCTTAGTCCAGCTTCCCGTTCCGGACCACGTCGACAAGCGGAGCGTCCTCCGGCGGATCGACCCGGAGAAGGACGTGGACGGCTTCCACCCGGAGAACGTCGGTCGGCTCGTCGCGGGCGACGCCCGGTTCAAGCCCTGCACCCCCCACGGCGTCCAGAAGCTCCTCGCGGCGTACGACGTGGAGACCGAGGGCGCGGACGCGGTCGTCGTCGGGCGCTCCGACATCGTCGGGAAGCCGATGGCGAACCTCCTGATCCAGAAGTCGCCGACGGGCAACGCCACCACGACCGTCTGCCACTCCCGGACCGAGGACCTGGCGGGGAAGCTCGCGGAGGCGGACGTCGTGGTCGCCGCGGCGGGGATCCCGGAGTTCGTCGACGGCTCGATGCTGAAGGACGGCGCGACGGTCATCGACGTGGGCATAAATCGGGTCGACGCGGACACCGAGAAGGGGTACGAGCTCGTGGGGGACGTCGAGTACGAGTCCGCGAGGGGGGTCGCGGGAGCCATCACCCCGGTTCCCGGTGGGGTGGGGCCGATGACCCGCGCCATGCTGTTGTACAACACGGTGAAGGCGGCCGGACTCCAGTACGACGTCGACGTGAACCTGGACTGAGTTCGGAACGTTGCGGACTCGGTCGGTTCCGTTGTGTTCGGTACTCCCGATCGCTTGAACGGCTGGCCTGGAACGATCGATAACGAACTGGCTAAGAACTCCTCCAAGGTCCCTGTTGGTCGATTAATAGCTGGTCGTGTGTCGGCGGAGAACATCTTCAAAGCCCCTGTCGCGAGGCGGGCGCACGCTCGCTGCGCTCCTCACTCAGTCGCTTACGCTCCCTCGTTTCGGTGCTTGTGTCGCCTGCCCCCGCCTCGCGACAGCCCCTTTGAGTCCCACCCCTACCGCACAGCGACTGCACCTCACGCCTCCCCAGCCTCGTCTGCCGGCCTCCGCTTCGCTCCGGCCGCCCGACTCCCTCGCGCGTGCTGCTCGGCCGCGAGGCGGCCTCGCAGGCACGCGCCACCGCGTCCGTTTGTAAACAGGCGGTCCTCTTCGCGGTCTCGTCAGTCGTCGTCGCTCGCGACGGCGCGGTTCCGGATCTCGATGCGACCCTCGATCTCGGGGTCGATCCCGTGCTCGCGGGCGTAGGCGGCGAGCACCTCGTACTGGATGTCGGCCTCGTCGATCCGGTGCCGCTGTCCGAGCGTCGGGTACTCGTGTTCGGAGTGGAGCAGGTACTCGGAGACCGCGACGGTGTAGCGCGCCTCGGGGTCGATCGGCTCGCCGCCGACGGTCGCCTCCAGGATCAGCTCGGCGTCGGCGTCCCAGACGACGCGGGCGTTGGAGACGTGGCCGTGCCACCAGTCCTCCTCGCCGAAGTCGACGTCGGGCGCGGCCATCTCGCGGAATATCTCGAAGAGCTCCGCGCCGGTGACCGACGCGAGCGCCACGGGCTCCTCGAACGGGATCAGGCTGATCAGGTCGGCCTTCGTCACCTCGCCGGTCCACGGGTCGCCCTGTCGGAGCCCGCCGGCGTTCGACAGCCCCACGTCGGCGTCGTGGGCCCAGCGGAACGCGTCCGCGACGAAGTTCCCGACCCGGCACTCGCCGCCGTGGACCACGTCGCCCGTGCGCTCGATCGGCCGGTCGACGACGTCGACGGTCTCGTCGAGGTCGGCCGCGGCCATGCGCTCCGCGAGCGCGTCGGCCAGCCCGGGGGCGGGCGTCGCGCCGTCCGGCTCGTGGAGGGTCGCCTCGGGGACCGCGGGACCCAGGTCGACCTCGGCGACCGCCTCGCCGTTGACGCCGGGGCGGACGAGCCGCGTCCCGGCGACGACCTCGTTGCGCCGGCTGTGGACGTGGCCGCCGAGGATCGCGTCGACGTCGAGCCCCCGTGCGAGGTCGTCGTCGCCCGCGCCGAGGTGCGAGAGGACCACGGCGTGATCGAGGCTCTCACCCTCCTCGGCGACCGCGGTCCGCATCGCGGCGAGCGCGTCGCGCGCCGCGTCGAGGGGGTCGTCGAAGGAGAGGTCGGCGGCCATCGGATTCAGCGAGTCGGTGGCGGGGTCGGTGACGCCGACGAACCCGACCGTGGCCCCGTCGACCTCGCGGGTCGCCCACGGGACGACGCCCTCGTCGCGGCCGAAGGGGTCGCCGGCCTCGTCGCGGACGTTCGCGGAGACGAACGTCGCGGGCGCCTCGGCGACGAGCCCGCGGAGCGCGTCCGGCCCGTAGTCGAACTCGTGGTTCCCGAACGTGTCGAGGGCGGTGTCGGTGGCCTCGTAGAAGTCGACGACCTGACGCCCGCTCGCGACCAGCGAGAGGACGCCCGGCGCGGTCGTGTCGCCGGTGGCGACGACCGCGGCGTCGGGGCCGGAGAGCGCCCGGATCCGGCCGGCGAGGCGGGCCGCCCGCTCGGGGGCGTCGAAGACGTTCTCGATGTCTGAGTAGTGAACGAGACGGACCATTCGATACGCGAGTCGAGGGGCGAGCGACGCTTAAAAAGCGCGGAGTTCGGGCGAGTTCCGTCCGGCGAGCCCTGGCGCGTCAATACGGGGGATCCGTCGGGGAGGACGTGGCTGAGGGGGGCGCCGACCCCCGTGGCTCCCGATCGCACACCCGGGGGACATTGAAAGCGCTTTTATGGATGTCCGGACTACCTCGGGTCACAGCCTCTGTGGGGTCGATGATGTGCCGTTCCGTTAGGGACCGACCACGGGACGGACACGCGAGCCTGCACGGAGGATAGGTGAACAACATATGCCCGTTTACGTAGACTACGAAACCCCGGCCGACCTCGCCGAGCGATCGCTCGAAGCGCTCGAGGTCGCCCGAGACACAGGCACCGTGAAGAAAGGAACCAACGAGACCACCAAGGCCGTCGAGCGCGGCAACGCCGACCTCGTCATCGTCGCGGAGGACGTCTCCCCCGAGGAGATCGTCATGCACCTCCCCGAACTCGCCGACGAGAAGGGGATCCCGGTCGTCTTCGTCGACACGCAGGACGACGTCGGCCACGCCGCCGGCCTCGAGGTCGGCTCGGCCGCCGCCGCCGTCGTCGACGCCGGCGACGCCGAGGACGACGTCGAGGACATCGGCGAGAAGGTCGCGGAGCTCCGATAACCACCCATGAGCGCAGAAGAGGGCACCGGCGACTCGACCACCGCCGAGGTGATCGAGGTCGTCGGCAAGACCGGGATGCACGGCGAGGCCATGCAGGTCAAATGCCGCATCCAGGAGGGATCGAACCAGGGCCGGATCATCACCCGGAACGTCCTGGGCCCCGTCCGCATGGGCGACGTGCTCCAGCTCCGGGAGACCCAGCGCGACGCGGACTCCATCGGAGGGCGATAACCAATGGTCGAGACACGCACCTGCGACTACACCGGCGAGGAGATCGAGCCCGGCACGGGCACGATGTACGTCAAGAAGGACGGACAGATCCTCCACTTCGTCGACTCGAAGGCGGAGAAGAACTACTTCCTCGGCCGCGAGGCGCGCGACCTCGAATGGACCGAGGAGGGCCGCGACCACGGTGGCGAGTAGATGAGCCACCACGACGAGCGCACCTTCGTGATGGTGAAGCCGGACGGCGTCCAGCGCGGTCTCATCGGCGAGATCGTCTCCCGCTTCGAGGAGCGCGGCCTGAAGCTCGTCGGCGGCAAGTTCGTGCGGATCGACGAGGAGCTCGCCCACGAGCACTACGGTGAACACGAGGGGAAGCCGTTCTTCGACGGCCTCGTCGACTTCATCACCTCCGGCCCCGTCTTCGCGATGGTGTGGGAGGGCGCGGACGCGACCCGACAGGTCCGCGCGATGGTCGGCGAGACCGATCCCGCCGAGTCCGCCCCGGGCACGATCCGCGGCGACTACGGCCTCGACCTCGGCCACAACGTGATCCACGCGTCGGACCACGAGGACGAGGGCGCCAACGAGCGCGAGATCGACCTCTTCTTCGACGAGGACGAGCTCGTCGACTACGACCTCGACACCGCCGCGTGGGTGTACGAGGACGAACGGCACTGAGGCCGCGGACCGCCGTTTCGCCGCTCTCGACGCCGAGAGCGCCAGCGCCGCCGACACACCGCGCTTCCGGTGAAAGACCGTCGCCGATACGACGACGTCCGGCGGTTTCCCGTCAGCACGGTTGATAAACCGCCGCTCAGTCGTCGAGCGCGAGCACGCGGCCGTCGGCGGTGACGACGAGCACCTCGTCGCTCCCGTCGCCCGTCGCGTCCGCGAACAGCGGCCCCGCGTACACCACGGCGTCGCCGGCGTCGCCCTGCGCGACCGCCTCGCCGTTGGCGTTCAGCGCGAGCACGTCGCCGGCGCGGTTCACCGCGACGGGGCCGCGTTCGTCGGTCTCGGTGACGGCCGCGACGCGCGGGGCGTTCACGCGGGTCTCACCGCCGTACTGCTGTTTCCAGGCCACCTCACCGTCGCGGAGGTCGACCGCCCAGACGCTGCCCGCCCCGCCGACGTAGATCCGACCGGGACTCGCGTCGCCGACCGTCACGGGGAGGTCCTGGAGCCCGACCTCGAACCGCCCGGAGCCGTCGGCGAGGTCGATCGTCTGGAGGTTCCCGTTCGTCCCGCCGAGCGCGAGCGCCGGGCCGTCCGGCGTGTCGACCGCGGTCCACGTCAGCGGCGTGACCGCGGGCGTCTCGGTCCACCGCGCGTCGCCGTCCGCGTCGAGCAGCCGGACCGTCGTCTCGCTCTCGCCGACGGTCGCGACCGCGACGCCGCGGGGATCCCCGGTTCCCGTTCCCCCGTTGGCCTCGAAGTCGGCGATCAGCGGGCGTCGGTCGACCGTCACGCCGAGGTCCGTCTCGAAGACGGGGTCGCCGGCCGCGTCGACGGCGAGGACGGTGCCGTCGGTCGCGGCCGCGGCGACCTCCGCGTCGCCGTCGCCGTCGAGGTCGCCGACCGACGGGCGGAGCCCGCTCGGCCCCCTGAGGTCGACGGCGAACCGAGCCGAGCCGTCTCTCGCGTCGAGCGCGACGAGCTCGCCCGCGTCCGTCGTGAACGCGACGACCGGATCGCCGCCGACGGTCGCGGAGACGAGGCCGCTGATCCCGGCCGGGTCGCCGTCAGCGGTTTCGGACCCGCCGTCGTCGGCTCCGGCACCGCCGCCCTCGCCGGCGAGGTCGCCGGCGGCGATCGCCGATACGGGGGTCCGCCACGCGACGTCGCCGCCGACCGCGGTCGCCCGGACGACCCGCTCGCCGCCGGCGGTCGTCGACTGGACGACGACCGAGTCGCCGGCCGTCTCGGCGACGACCGCGCCGCTCCCGTCGTCGCCGGGGACGGGCTCCGTCTCCCAGACGATCTCGGCGTCGACCGCGCCGCCGTCGACCCCGACGAACGCGAAGAGGGCGACCCCGACGCCGGTCGCGCCGCCGGCGAGGAGGATCAGGCTCGCGAAGAGGACGCGTCGGTCCATTGGCGACCCGTTCGGTCGACGCGGGCATACGACTGTCGGATGCGGGCCGATCCCGCGTCGCCGACGCCGGTCAGAGCACGAGTCCGATCGCCGAGACGACGAACCCGAGGGCGAAGACCGCGAGCAGCGCCATCGTGGCCACGACCACCGCGGGCGCGAGCACCTCCTCGTCCTCGTCCAGCGTCATCTGTTCGATGTTTCGCATGGGATCGGCGTCGGCGCGACGGGATTTGAACGCTTCGCTCGCGAGCGCGCCGGGAGAGGCGCCCGGACCTCCGATGACTCGCGGCGAACGCCCGAGAGACGTTAAAAAGTAAAGTGGCGGTGCCACGGATGGACCGACATGACCGACGCCGAGATCGACGACGTCGACGAGGCGATCCTGTACGCGCTTCAGGAGGACGCCCGGAACGCGTCGTCCGGGGACATCGCGGAGCGGACCGGGACCTCGGACAGCACCGTCCGCAAACGCATCCGGCGACTCGAGTCCGACGGCGTGATCAAGGGGTACAGCGCCAGCGTCGATTACCAGCGCTCGGGGTACCCGCTCCGAATGCTGCTGTACTGTACCGCCTCGATCCCCGAGCGCGGGGACATCGTCGCCGACATCTTGGAGATAGACGGCGTCGTCTCGGTTCAGGAGCTGGTCACCGGCGAGCAGAACCTGCTCGTGACCGCGGTCGGGAAGACGGACGGCGACATCACCCCGGTCGCGCAGGCCCTCCTCGACATGGGGCTCACCGTCGCCGACGAGGTGCTCGTGCGGACCCACGAGACGACGCCGTTCGGCAAGTTCGACTCGGGGACCCGCGCGCCGGACGACTCCTGAGCGAGGACTCGCTTCCTGAGCGAAGACTCGTTTCCCGAGCGATGACTCGCCTCCTGAGCGAAGACTCGTTTCCTAAGCGATGACTCGTTTGACGTCCAGCGCGGTCGCGCGTCGAACCACCGCGCGCACCGGGTCGGCCGTCCCCGTCAGATTGTCCGAGTCCCCGTCGAGCACGAGCAGCGCGGCCGGCCGACCGGGGGCGATGACGCCGCGGTCGAGCCCGACGGCCTCGGCGCCGGCCGCGGTCGCCATCCGCAACACCTCGCGCGCGGTCGCGTCGAACCGCTTCGCCGCGAACGACATCTCCCGGAACATCGACGGGGGGTTCAGCATCGCGTTGTCGGTCCCGAGCGCGACCGTCGTGTGATCGAGCAGTTCCCGTATCGGCGGGTCGCCGACGTCGAGGACGGCGTTCGCCCGCGGACAGACCGCGACCGGAACGGACCGCTCGGCGACCCGTTCGAGGTGGTCTCGCTCCGCGTGAACCATGTGTATCAGGAGGTCCGGGTCGAGGTCGAGCGCCGGGTGGATGTCGGTCGCGTCCGGTTCGCCGGCGTGGATGGCGAACGGGAGGCCGCGCTCCTCGCACGCGGCGCGCTGGTCGGTGAAGTCGCCGTCGTTCGCTCCGGAGGCGCCGTAGCCGTCGGCGACGTCGAGGACGGACCGGCCACCGCTGCCGAAGACGAACGCGTCCACGTCCACGGGCGCCGCCGCGTCGCGGAGCGCGCGCGCCCCGTCCACCCCGAACTCCCGAAAGTCCAGACACGAGAGCGTGCCGGTCCGCTCCATGAACCGCAGCGTGCGGCGCATCGCCGACACGAGGTCGGCCCGGTCCGCGGCCGCCAGCCGCCGGTGTTTCACGCTGTCCGGCGGGGCGACGGCGTCGTCGAGCGACAGCCCCACGGCCGCCTCCTTCGCCACGGAGTCGCCGATGTGCGTGTGGGCGTTGACGAACGCCGGCAGCACGATGTCCGTCGACGCCGTGTCCGCCTCCTCGACGGCCTCGATCCGACCGTCCGCGACGACGACGCGGCCGCGGATCGGCTCGAACGACCGCCCCGCGAGAACGGTTCCGGAGAGTTCGTCCATACCGGGACCGCGGGGCCGAGAACGATATGTTTTCCTACGGCCGGGCGTCGAGCGGTCCGGTCGTCCGGCTCCGTCCCGAGACGGAGCGACTCCCCTCCCGTCACCGATCGACGAGCGGCGCCGACCGCGTCGACGGGCGCCGTCGACCGGCTCTCGGCCGATCCCGGCGGTCGAGCGTCCCGCCACCGGACGAAAATATAACGTTCTATCATGCATAATTTTCGAACGATTTGTGAAGTTAGATAGATTTAATAGACGTTCTGTTCTCAATACGGGTGAAGAACGACCAGAAACGGACCCGAGCGCGCCTCGGTCACCGAGACGGGTCGTCGGACGACTCAACGATGTCAGGACGCACCCAGAAGCCGACGGTCGGACCGCTTCCGGAGGCGACGACCGCCTCTTCGCCCGTACCCGCCGCGCTGACGCGGCTCGCGTGGTCGCTGTTCGCCGCGAGCGTCGTCGCCCTCGTCGCCCGCCTCCGACTCGACGGGGCGTGGGAGGTCCCCGGTCTGGTCGCCGTGGACGGCCTGACCGTCCTGCTGTGGGTGGTGGTGACGTTTTTCAGCGGCGTCGTTCACAGCTACTCGCGCCGCTACATGGCGGGGAACGCCCGCGAGACGCGCTTCTTCGTCGGGGTGTTCGGCTTCACCGTCGTCGTGATGGGGCTCGTGGCCGCCGATCACCTCGCTCTGTTCACCGCCCTGTGGCTGGCGATGGGGCTCGCGATGGCCGAGCTGATCGGTCTCGACGACGGGTGGCGGCAGGCGCGTGCGGCCGCGACGGTCGCCCGCAGACACTTCCTCGCGAGCGGCGCGCTCCTCGCCGTCGCGGCGACGACCCTGTGGCGGACGACGGGGGCGACGACGGTGTCGGGCGTCGCCGCGACCGCGGACGGCGTCGGCGGCGTCGCGTGGCTCGTCGCCGCGGCCGCGCTCGTGCTCGCGGCGATGATCCAGTCCGCGCTCGTCCCGTTCCACGGCTGGCTGCTCTCGTCGATGACCGCCCCGACGCCGGCGTCGGCGCTGATGCACGCCGGGTTCGTCAACGCCGGCGGCGTCCTCCTGATCCGCTTCGCTCCCGTCGTGACCGCCGACGCCGCGCTCATGCTCGGCGTCGTGGTCGTCGGCGCGACGAGCGCCCTGTTCGGGAAGCTCCTCAAGACGGTCCAGTCGGACGTCAAGGGCGAACTGGGCTGCTCAACGGTCGGACAGATGGGGTTCATGATCATGCAGGCCGGTCTCGGCTTCTTCGGCGCCGCGATCGCGCACCTGATCCTCCACGGCTTCTACAAGGCGTACCACTTCCTCAGCGCGGGCGAGGAGGTCGAGCACACCGTTCCGACGGAGGCGGACCGCACGCCCGGGACGAGCGCCGCGGGAGCGGTCGTCGTGCTGGCGACCGGCCTCGCCGGCGGCGCGCTGTTCGCGGTCCTCACCGGGAAGGGGACCGCCCTCGACAGCGGGCTCCTCCTCGCCGCCGTCGTCACGCTCACCACGCTGCACGGGGCCCGGAGCGCAGCCCGGCAGACCGGGCTGTCGGCCGCGGCCCGGTACGCCGCGGTCCCGCTGTTGTTCTTCCCCGCCATCGCCGGCTACGCGCTCGTCTACGAGGCCGTCTCCGTCGCGCTCGCCGGGCTCCCGGTGGTCTCCGCCGCGACCGAACTAAGCGCCCTCCACGCGCTGGTCGCCGTCGCGTTCCTCGCCGCGTACGTCGCGATCGAGACCGGCGTCTACCGCCGGAGCGAGCGCCTCTACGTCGCGCTGTTGAACGCCGGACAGCCCGCGCCGAACACCGTGTTAACCGCCAGGGAGGAGTACGATGAGTACTGAACGCGCCGTCCGCGATCGCGTCGACGACGCGGCGAGCACCGTCGGGTCGGTCTGGCCGATCCACTCGTTCGTGACCGCCAACCCGCTCTCCGGCTTCGAGGACGTCCCGTTCGTCGAGGCCGTCTCCCGGGCGGCGGACCGCTTCGGCGGCCGCGGCTACCCGCGGGCGGAGACGTTCCGGGCGGCCGTCGCCGACGGGCGGATCGACCGGGAGTCGCTCGACGCGGAACTGGCGGCCCGGGGGCTCGACGGCGATCCGGAGGCCCTGCTGGACCGGTTGGAAGCGGCCGCCGACGCGGCGGAGCGCGGGAGCGCCGCCGACGCGGCGAGCAATCCCCGCGGCGTCGAACGCGTCGACCGGGTGCTGACGAAGTGGCTGTCCGCCTTCCTCGACGAGGGACGGGCGGGGTGGTCGATGCCGAACCGCGAGGCGGGGTTCTACGACGCCTTCCGCTCGGTGGCGGCGCACGACGACCGGATCCCGGAGACGGGAGTCGTCGCCGACCTCCCGGCGTCGCCGGTGGAGGCCGTCGAGTCCGTGATGAGGCCGTACCCGGAGGAGCGGTGGCGGGCGATCTTCGAGCGGGAGTTCGCCGCCCTGCCCGGGTGGACCGGGCTGATCAAGCGCCGCGCCGCCGACGGGGACGCGTGGCAGTCCGCCTACCCGATCACCCTCGAAGGCTACCTCGCGGCCCGTCTCGCGCTGGCGGACGCCTTCGACGTCGACCTCTCGCCGCCCGCCGACGCGGACGGGTCGGAACCGGACGCGACCGACGAGATCGCCGACGCGTTCCTGAGCGCGTGGGAGGCGAGCTACCGCGCCGAACTCGTCGACCGAGTGGCCGCGGAGAGCGAGGCCGAGGCCCAGATTGACGGCGACGAGCCCGGGCGTCCGGACGCGCAGCTGGTGTTCTGTATCGACACGCGCTCCGAGGTCATACGCCGTCACGTCGAGGCCGCCGGGGCGTACGAGACCCACGGCTACGCCGGGTTCTTCGGCGTTCCGATGGAGTACCGGGGCTACGACAGCGAGGTGACGGTCGAAACCTGTCCCCCGATCGTCGAGGCGAAACACCGGATCTCCGAGGTCCCGACCGACGGCGAGACGCGGGCCGAACGCGACCGGCGGGCGGGCCTCCGCGAGGCGGCCGGCGAGGTCATCGAGGCGTTGAAATCGAACCCGGCCACCGCGTTCAGCTTCGTCGAGGGCGCCGGCGGCGGCTACGGGCTGGCGCTCGCGGCCCGCACGCTCGTTCCCGACCGGGTCGCCGACCTGCTCGACGCCGCCGACGACGCGGTGCCCGACGACCACGAGTTCTGCGCGCCGGGGATCCGCGGTCGGGACGCGTCCGCGGGCGAACTCCCGGCGGGGCTGACTCTTGAGGAGCGTGTCGAGTACGCCGCGACCGCCTTCGAGCTGATGGGGTGGGAGGAGTTCGCTCGCCTCGTCGTGTTTACCGGTCACGCCGCCGAAACGGCGAACAACCCGTACGACTCCAGCCTGGACTGCGGCGCCTGCGCCGGCAACCCCGGCGGCCCGAGCGCCCGCGTGCTCGCGGCTGTCTGCAACGACGACGAAGTCCGGGCGGGCCTGCGCGACCGCGGAATTGACGTGCCCGAAGACACCGTCTTCCTCGCCGCCGAGCACAACACGACGACCGACGAGATCGAGCTGTACGACGGCGGGGTGCCCGACTCGCACGCGGACGACCTCGACCGGCTGCGCGCGGGCCTCGACACCGCCCGCGAGAACGCCGCCGCCGAGCGGATCGGGTCGACGAGCGGAGCGGGTTCGGCGGCCGCGGGCGGTTCCGCCGGCGCGCGCGAGGCGGAGCGCCGCGCGGGCGACTGGGCCGAGACGCGCCCCGAGTGGGGGTTGGCCGGCAACGCCGGGTTCGTCGTCGGCCCCCGGGACCTGACGAGCGATCTCGACCTCGACGGGCGCGCGTTCCTCCACTCGTACGACTGGTCGACCGACCCCGAGGGCGACGCGCTCGAAGCGATCCTCGCCGGACCGATGGTCGTCACGCAGTGGATCAACGCGCAGTACTACTTCTCGACGGTCGATAACGCCGTGTACGGCAGCGGGTCGAAGGTGACCCACAACCCGGTCGGAAACGTCGGCGTCTACCAGGGCAACGGCGGGGATCTGATGACGGGGCTCCCGCTCCAGTCGCTCGCGGCGGCCGACGGCGAACCGTACCACCAGCCGCTCCGCCTCTCGACGGTCGTCCACGCCCCGGTCGACCGCGTCGCCGAGGTGCTGGCCGACCACGAGGAACTCGTCCGACTGCTCGACAACGACTGGCTCTCGCTCACGGTCGTGGACCCCACGCGGGACCACCGCGCGTTCCGCTACGACGAGGGCCTCGAATGGACGCCGTCGTTCGACCGGGTCGGGGCTCGGGAGGCGACGCTGACCACGCCGGTGGCCGAGGACGACTGACTCGGACCCGCGGATGCGGAAGCTTCTTTTGGCTCACACCGGTGCGTAGCGACAGATGAGCGACCGAGGCGGTCGAGCGCCGGACCGAGCCGAACCGTCGACCGGGAACCGCGAGGCGGCGGGCGGGGGCGAGCGGACGCCGTCGGCCGCGACCGCCGACGGCGACGCGTCGCGCGGCCGACTGGCGGTCGTCTGCGGGCTCCCCGGAGTCGGCAAGACGACGGTGGCCGAGCGCGTGGCCGCCCACCTCGACGCCGAGGTCCTCCGCACGGACGTGATCCGCAAGGAGCTGTTCGACGATCCGGCCTACACCGACGCCGAGACGGAGGCGGTGTACGCGGCGCTGATCGACCGGGCCCGCGAGCGCGTCGCCGACGGGGACGCCGTCGTCCTCGACGCCACCTTCGCCGACGCGGGCTTCCGCGCGGACGCCCGCGAGATGGGCGAGCGGGCGGCCGGCTCGTTCGACCTCGTGGCGGTCGAGTGCGACGAGTCGGTCGTCGAGCGCCGGATCGGGCGCCGCGACGGGATCAGCGACGCCGACTTCGAGGTCTACCTCCACTTCAAGGACGCCTTCGACCGGATCGAGACCGAGCACGTGGTCGTCGACAACTCGGGCACCGAGGCGGCGACGTTCGCGCAGGTCGACGCCGCGTTCGGCCGTGGGGTCGACGGCGATAGCGATGGTGCCGACGGCGACGACGATGGAGTCGACATCGACGGCGACGCGTGAGCCGCGGTCGCCGGCTTCGGTGCGTGCCATCGATCCGCACGACAAACGCGCACACGTATCTCCTACCACTTATACCGCCGAACGCACTACGGAGTGTATGAGCGAAGAATCCGGGCGTCGGAACCTCCGAATGCCCTCGGACGACGAAGTGTTCGCCGTGGTGACAGAGC
The DNA here is from genome assembly GCF_042665015.1 of Halorubrum rutilum. GTDB lineage: Archaea > Halobacteriota > Halobacteria > Halobacteriales > Haloferacaceae > Halorubrum > Halorubrum rutilum. Next base: position 296,155 of record NZ_JBHTBL010000011.1, read on the forward strand.
ACCTCGGCGGGAATCACGTCCGCCTGCGCTGCGTCGACGGCGAGACGCGACTGGGCCGGATCCCCGGCCGCATGAAGTACCGCACGTGGATCAGCGAGGGCGACGTCGTGCTCGCGGAGCCGTGGGACTGGCAGGACGAGAAGGCGAACGTCGAGTGGCGGTACGAGGACGACGAGGCCGACCAGCTGCGGCGCGAAGGCCACATTCAGTAGTCGCGTTCGAGCGGTCACGACGCTTCTCACGGCCCTTCTGGACGTCTGCCGCGGGCGTGCCCACATCTCTCCCGATCGTCCTCGCCGCTCGCGGCCGCGACGCGGCCCGCGTCTCAGGCGAACAGCAGGATGATCACGGCCACGAACAGCAGCTCGCCGCCGACGAGCAGGACCGCGACCAGCCAGTAGCGGTAGGTCCAGAGCCACTCGGCGGTCCGGTTCCACCGCGCCGAGAGCCCTGCCCCCGCGGCGTCGTCCTCGTCTCCGTCGCCGCGTCCCCCGACGTACGCCTCGTCGAGCCGCCACCCCTCGTCGGGGTCGTACGTCGCGGGGACCCGCGTCCCGGCCAGCTCGTCGACGTCGAGCGGCGACACGCCCGCGGCGTCGAGGAACGCGAGGAACGCCTCGGACTCCGCGAGCGACCCGTCCCGCGGGGCCCGGAACCGCTCGACGTGGGTCGATCCCCCGTGCGGCGGCCGGAACTCCACGACGACGTGACGCTCCGTCGACCGCACGCCGGTCACGACGAGGACGCTCTCCTCGTCGTTGAGGTACGCCTCCCGGAGGCGACGCTGCACCTCGTCGTCGACGGCGCCCGTCTCGTCTGCGGTCCGGTCGATCGGATCCGTCCGCTCGCGCTCGTCGCCGAGCGACGCCGTCAGCTCGCCGTCGTCGTCCGGCGGCGGCTCGGTCTCGTGCCCGTCGTCGGAGGGGTCGTCGGGCATTCGATCGGCGATTGGCGGCGCGCGCTGATAAGCCCGTGGCAGCGTCGGGGCGGGCGCCGCGGCGCGCCTCGGAGTCGCTCGCCGGTCCGCGTCCCGGAAACCGTTTGAACCTCGACGGTCACCTCTCCGGTATGCGCGAAGTGACCCTTCGGATCCGCCACCGCGGCGGGCCGGAGTCGGAGGTGAGCGCCCGCCACCCGGAGGTGACCATGCGGTCCGTCTCGTCGATGACCGGTCGGGGGAGCGAGCGGAAGCGGATCGTGGAGCTCCGCGGCCCGACCGCGGAGATCGAGTCGTTCATCCGGGAGTTCCGCGCGGCCGACGACGTCGTCGAGGCGGAGCCGCTCTCGCCGGTCACCGGCAACCACGCGTACGTGGCGGTGGTCGTCGACACCGAGGGGTGGGAGGGGATCCGCGAGCGGCTCGCCGAGATGGGGATCCACTACCGGACCGGGACGACCATCGTCGGCGGGATCGAGCGCTGGACGGTGTACATCGAGGCCGACGACGACCTCTCCGCGGTGATCCGCGAGCTGGAGCGCGGCGGCAACGACGTCGAGCTCGCGCGCAACGTCGAGCTGGCGTCGATCGAGCGGCCCCCCGGACTCCCCGCGTCGGGCATCCTCGACGGGCTCACGCCGAGGCAGCGGGAGGTCCTCGCGACGGCGATCGCGGTCGGCTACTACGACCACGAGGGCGGCGTGGGCGTCGAGGACGTCGCCGACGAGCTCGGCCTCGGGTCGACGACGGTGTGGGAGCACCTCTCGCGGGCGGAGTCGACGGTGATGAACGCCCTCTTCGACCGGTTCGAGCGGTAGGTAGCGCGTCCGTCGAGCGGGAGCGCAAGCGCCAACTCCCCGCCCGACGAAGGGGGGCCATGTCCACGAACGCAGGCGTCGACGTCACCCTCGTCCGCAACGCCACGCTCCTCGTAACCGCGGGCGAGACGACGTTCCTCGTCGATCCGCTGTTCGCGTCGGAAGGTACGCTGCCGCCGATCGACGACACGCCGAACGACCGGGGCAACCCCCTCGTCCCGATGCCCGACGTCGACACGTCGCACGACGCGGTGATCGTCACCCACCGCCACCCCGACCACTTCGACGACGCGGCGCGGGAGGCGCTGGACTCGGACGTCCCGCTGTTCTGTCAGCCCGCGGAGGCGGCGGCGTTCCGCGACGAGGGGTTCACCGACGTGCGCCCCGTCGAGGACGCGGCGTCGTTCGCGGGCGTCACGCTCCACCGGACCCCGGGCCGCCACGGATACGGCGAGTTGGCCGAGCAGATGGGCCCCGTCTCCGGCTTCGTCTTCGAGGGCGACGAGACGCTGTACGTCGCCGGCGACACGGTCTGGTACGAGCCGGTCGCGGAGACGCTGGACCGGTTCGACCCCGACGCGGTCGTGCTCAACGCCGGCGCGGCGCGGTTCAACCACGGGGAGCCGATCACGATGGGCGTCGACGACGTCGCCGCGGTCCGCGAGGCCACCGACGCCGCGGTCGCCGCGGTCCACATGGAGGCGATCAATCACTGCCTGCTCTCGCGCGAGGAGCTCCGGTCGGAGACGGAGGGCGTGATCGTTCCGGAGGACGGCGAACGGATCGAGTTCTAGTCGCACGGCCGTCTGGGAGCGGCGTTCCGCAGACGGTCCGGGTGCGAGAATCGAACCCGAAGCGAGACTCGCTCCGCTCGTCTCGCGTGATTCAATCCCGCCTTCCGTCCTTCTTCATCACTACGTTCCTCAGAAGGTCCGGGTGCGAGAATTGAACCCGCGTCTCAGCCTCCACAAGCGCCCTCAGACCCAATTGCGATCTTCGGGCGCGAACTGAAGGATGGGACCTATACCGGTTCTCACCTAATACACAGGATACCCCACAATATAAAACAGCGCCTTTGTGCCGCAAGGGTCAACGAAGGTTCAAAGAGTTCTCCACCTCCTATCGAATACTTTGATATGATAACCGTCTGAACCCTCAACCATCTATGGATGAGGACGCGGTGAAAGACTACGTCGATCACGCTCAAGCGACTATCGGGGCGGCCCCACAAATGGATGAGGCCAACACGAAAGCCGCCGTTCTACGTGACTTTCTCGACCTTCTCGACTGGACGATCCCCGACAACACCCAACTGGAATACTCTGTCAAAGCCTTCGGAAAGACCTACAAGGTTGATTACGCCCTGATACTGGACGGCACTCCCGTTGCCTTCCTCGAAGCCAAAGGCGTAGACACGTCGCTTACGGACAAGCACAGAGAGCAGTTAGAAGCCTATCTCAAGAACGAAGACGTGAATTTGGGTATCCTCACGAATGGACAGAAATACGAGTTCTATCGGCGGGAAGTGATTGACACCAAAGTCAACGTGAATACACTCGGGAGAACGGATCTCCAAAGGCTTCCTGAGAGAGTTACCACTCTGAGAGCATTCACTAAAGACGCGATCCAGAACAACGAGTGGGAGAAGATACTCAACCGAATCAAGGAACTCCGAGAAGCACGGACGACACTTGAGAGCGAGAAGGATGATTTAGCGACGGAAGTCGCGGAGCTATTCTCTGAACGGGTTTCGGGAACAATCACCCCTCAGACGGAGTCTCAAGCAAAGGAAATGATTGACCGTCTAATCGGTGATATTGAGAACGAAATCAATAGTGACGGAGATCTACCTGACCGAGACGATTTAGAAGGATCTCCTCAAGTTGTAGTTGAGAAAGATCAGACGAACTCTAACGGAGCTTATCAGATTACGTTCTTTGATGGGGAGAACGAGCTTGCCGACTTCAGCGCGCCACAACAGGCCGACGTGTTTATTGAGGCTGTAGATTACCTCCTTAGAAATCATAACCTCATCTCGGAACTTGAGCCACTTCCATATATACCGGGACGGACACGCCCTATCATCCATAACGAGAACAGCTTTGAGGGAAAGCAGATGAAGCAACCTCGGGAACTTGCTGAAGGATATTATCTTGAAGTCAACCTAAGCTCTGGACAGAAGCGGAGGGAAATTGGTCGTTTAGTAGAAATGTGTGACTGCTCTGTTCAGTTCGGCGGTGGTTGGTAGTAAGTTCAGCCACACTATCTGTAGCTTTACAGCCAATTCGTAAGTGATCGAAAACTGGATATGTCCCTGTTATAATGATTTGCCGTGGCAACGCTTCGCAATAAGACTACCAGTAAGGGTGTGATTGTTAGATGGAAGCCATATCCAGATCACAATCGCCCAAGTACATATCAGGTCAAAAGTTGTGCTGTATCATTCCTTGCGGAACTTGGATTTAGTGTTCCCAATCAAGGGGATGAGGTAGATGTTCCGTGGGACATTTGCCGTCCACTCCGCGTATTAGGTGATCTACATTTCAAATCAAATAGTACGGGAGAAGTAGAGACGGATGATATTGGAGAAATAAATGAAGACTTTGCTCAAGATCTTTCAGAGTCCCAACGAGAAGATCTTAGACGATATATTGCTACACATGACAATTATCAAAAGCAGAGTTCCACACTAACTGGTGAAATCTCTTCATTACCAGAAGGCGAAGAAGAGAACGATGAGAGTATTGATCTATACAAAAACCAGCTACAGGAGGGAGATCGATTCGTATCCACAATAGATAGAATCAGCAACTCTGGAAATGGAATTGTCAATACAAATGAATCACATATCAATATTGGTCCTGTAAAATCGAATGCTGACGGGACAAAAGTAGCGGTGGAAATGTATTCTGGTGCTTCTGGAATCTGTATAACGGAAAGCGTTCGAGCCGAGAACTATACTTCGAACTTTTGGAGGGCAAATCGCCATCAGTTCCACAAATTTGGAAAAGATACTATTGACTCGGCGATGTTCTGCGAGGAGTGTGGCTCAGTCGCACTAAAATCAGGGAAGAAATGGGAGTGTGGCACTTGTGGTAGTACGTTTCCATCTGACGACGCTGGTGATAGTGGGGTAACTATAGACCTCAGTATAGCTGAAGTCCCGGATCCGGGTGAGGTAGTTAACGGAGTGACAGTTGGATATGACTCCGAGAATAATTTCTGTGCGAAGAGGGAGAGGCGCATAAAGATTGTAGGAGATCAAAATATTGGTTCGGAAGTTGATGTGGAGATACAATCTCGGCGGGCTGGTTACGTAGTGGCCAAAGTGGTCGATTCATCTGATGAAAATACAAGTTTGTTCTCGGAAGATTCCACGACACAGAAATCTCTTGATGAACTAAGAAAAGAAGCTGAAGAAGCGGCTACTGATAACGTTTCAGTAACGGTAAGTAAATCGAGTTCTACGACAATTCGCTATTCACGGTCACAAGAAATCAAGGATTACGTAAAAGCTCGTGCTGATGGTATCTGCGAGGGTTGTAATGAACCAGCGCCATTCACCGACAAAAGCGGCGATCCATATCTCCAAGTTCACCATATCCACGAACTAAGTGACGGAGGTTCTGACGCACCAGAGAATGTAGTAGCACTTTGTCCAAACTGTCACTATAGGGTTCATCACGGACAGGATGGGGAGAGCTATAACCAAGAATTGTCGTCTGAATCTGATGAGCAGAATAAAGATGGGGGCTTGTCCTCCTTACTTGAGGAAATATCTGAAGACAATTAGTCGATTGAGGTACATCAATTAGTTCTTAGGTCTACTTTTGTACCCCTATCTCCTCCGACCATTACTCACACCACAGGAGATATGACCCCCTGAATATACTACTCCTCTATGTCGCTGTCACTCCCCGACCTCGATTCTCACCTCTTCAAATGTGCCGACATAATCAGAGACGCCGTCGATCCGACGGACTACAAAGAGTTCATTCTCCCGCTCGTCTACTACAAGGCAATCTCCGACGAGTACGAGAAGCAATACAAAAAGAACGTTGAGAAGTACGGTGACGAAGATCTCGCCCGACGACCGAAGCTCTACGACGTTCCCGTTGTTCCCGAAGGCTACCTGTGGGAAGACCTCCGAAGCGTTAGCGACAACGTTGACCAAGCGCTGAACGAGGCTTTCGACGCCGTCACCGACGCGAATCCCGAGCTACAAGGCGTCTTCCGGGCCGACTACATCGACGCCGACGCCCTTGACGACGATCGCCTCGGGAAGCTGGTCGAACATCTCTCCACACATGACCTTGACCGGGACAGTATTCCTCCGGATATGCTCGGAGAGGCGTACATGGACCTCGTTCGTCAGTTTGCCGAAGAAGAAGGGAAATCGGGCGGCCAGTTCTTCACGCCGCCGCATATTGTCAACCTCTGTGTACGGCTCGTAGACGACTTTGAGGATGGTCAAACCTTCCACGATCCAACGGTCGGATCCGGGGGTATGCTCATCGAGGCGGCCCGCTACTACCGTGAGGAGCAAGGTGGCGACCCCGAGAAGCTCCGGTTCTCCGGGCAAGAGATCAACCCGGACATTGCCGCGATCGCGAAGATGAACCTCTCCATTCACGGACTGAATGGGACCATCGAACGCGAAGACTCCCTCTCGAAGCCAGCGTTCACCAATGAGGACGAAAATGAACTCACTCGGTTCGATCGGGTTCTCGCTAACTTCCCCTTCTCGGCTGATTGGGCGAAAGACGAGCTACAGGACGACCCCTACAATCGGTTCGACTGGCACGAGAAGCTTCCCCGAGCGGATCGTGGCGACTATGCTTTCATCCAGCACATAGCGAAACAACTCAATATTCCTGAAAAGGATGGGAACGGCGGGAAGGCGGCTATCGTCATCCCTCATGGGGTTCTATTCAGGAAACACGAGAGCAAGTATCGGAAGGCAATGTTGGAGAACGATATGGTGGAGGCGATCGTCGGCCTTCCAGAGAATCTATTCCAGAACAATTCGATCCCATCAGCCGTTCTTGTGTTGAATACGGATAAGCCAAATGAACGGGAGAACGAGGTCCAGTTTATTCACGCCGCTGATGAGCGCTTCTACAAGGAACTCTCGAATCAGAACGAATTGACCGAGGGAGGGCTTGACCACATTGTTGAGAACTTCCGTGGGTGGACAACCGAGGAGCGGGTAAGTCGGACGGTGTCGTTGAATGAGATTCGAGAGAATGAACACAACCTCAATATCGCTCTGTACGTCGATACGACCGAGCCTGAAGAGAATATAGATGTTAAGGAAGAACTGGCGAAGTTACGGGAGTTACAATCAGAGCGTGATGAGATCGAATCTCAAATGGATCAGCATATGGAGGCATTGAATTATGAATAAGGATTCGACTCTTGATCGTTTCCTCGAAGAGTCAGAATCCAGTGCGGAGAGCAACAACAGTGAACTTGATCCGAAGGTTCTAACAGGAGTGTTCGATGGATGGAAAAAAACACCTCTTGCTGAAGTGGCCGATGATCGAGAGAATAGTTTTGTAGATGGACCCTTTGGCGCGAATTTATTATCAGAAGAATATTATGACGAGGGATTCGCGCGAACAATCAAACTACAGAACATCAGAAGCGGCCGTTTCATTAATACTAATAAAAAATATATAACTGAAGAAAAATTCGAGGAATTGGAACGACATTCAGCATATCCAACTGAGATTGCGATAGCCAAAATGGCTAAACCAGTTGCTCGGGCCTGTATCCTCCCGGATTTTGAGAACCAATATATATTAGCGGCCGCTGACGTAGTAAAATTAGATACTGGAAATGGTTTTTCGAATATGTTTATAATGTATTCATTAAATTCATATCCAGTATGGAAACAAGCATATTCTCGCGCCCGTGGGACAGGTCGAAAACGTATCAATCTGAATCAATTGAAGGAGGTTCAGGTACCTACCCCACCACTCCCTGAACAGCGCAAGATCGCCACCGTACTCTACACGGTTGATCAGGCGATTGAGAAGACAGAGGATACTATTCAGCAAACAAGAAGGGTTCAAAAGGGATTGGAACAACATCTCTTCCAAAAAGGACTCTTCAACCATTCTGATATTAAAGAAAAGCGTCTGGTAAAATTGCCAGATGAATGGGAATTCGATCAACTATCAGAACATACTATGGATAGTGCTTTCGGCCCAAGATTTGGTTCAGAAAAATATAATGAGAACGGGAATATAGCAACACTTCGGACTACGGATCTTGATGATCAAGGCCACATATCTTTTGACACAATGCCAGTGGCTGATCTTGAGGAGAACGAAATTGAAGAACACCTTCTGGAGCCGGGAGATTTTATTATAACACGAAGTGGCACGACCGGCATAGGTACCGTTTGGGAGGGGTACGATAAACCCACAATACCGGGAGCTTTCCTCATACGCTTCCGGCTCAACGATACATTAGACCCAAACTTTCTGAAATACTATGTGAATAGTTCCATTGGTCGGAAAAGGGTTAACCGCCGTGCTAAGGGAGGTGTCCAAAAGAATCTCGCTGGTTCAGACCTTCTCAATATGAGATTCCCCATACCAACTAAAGAGGAACAAGAAGAGATTGTAGAGGTTTTCAGTACAATTGAGGACCGGATTCAATATGAACAGGAATACAAATCAAAGCTCCAACGTCTCAAACAAGGACTTCAACAAGATCTTCTCTCTGGAACAGTCAGAACAACCGACACTAACATAGAGGTGCCCGACGAAATCGCCCAACATGGTTAGTGTCCCCAACGAGGGCGGCGTCGAACGTTCCCTCCTCGCGTGGCTCGACGCCGTCGGTTGGGAAGTACACGGTCAAGACGGAAGCCGGGGTGCGAACGTTCTCGACGCAAAGTATGACCGCCGGAGTAACGAGGTCATCTACTGGAACCTCCTGAAAGAGCAAATAATCGAAATAAACGACGAAATCAACGAGGACAACGCCGATCGATTCCTCAACTCACTCCGTCGTGAACTTGACTACGAGAACCTACTGGAAGGCAATCAGAACTTCCACAAACTACTGAGTAAAGGCAAGAGCTTTGGAGTGGAGAACGCCCGCGGCGGCAACGACACGATCTACGTTGACCTGATCGACTTCGATCCGGACGACTTCTTAGAATCAAACCGATTCCACGCTGTCAATCAGTTTTCTGTCCCCCGAGGAGCAACCATTCGCCCGGACGTGACTCTGTTTGTCAACGGGATTCCCCTTATTACGATGGAATTGAAGAGCCTTACTCAGGACAACGACTACTACGACGCCATCAGCGACCTTCAGCAGTATGAGGAGGACGTTCCCCGGATGTTCATTCCCGGACTGTTCAACGTCGCCGCCGACACCATGGAGTTCCGGTATGGCTCTGTAGGTGCCCCTGACGAATTCTACGAGCTGTGGAACGAGGCCCCCGAACAATACGCCGACGAGGACAATCCGATGAAACAGGCTGTCCAAGCTCTGTGTAATCCGGCGACCCTTGTAGACGTCCTCAAGAACTTCGTTTTCTTCGAGAAACGGCCCGGTGGCGACGCCAAGATCATCCCGAGATACACCCAATACTACGCCGTCAACAGAATCCTCGACAGAGTCCGTGAGGGGGTCCACGATCGGGGACTCATCTGGCACACCCAAGGCTCGGGGAAGTCCTTCACTATGCTCTATGCGGCTGAGAACCTTCTCTCTCGAAGCGAGGTGGCCCGCAACCCGCAAGTCTTCATCATCGTCGATACGGACAAGCTCAACAGCCAAATGCGGGACCAGCTTTCGAACCTCTCGCTGGCCCAATGGACGGAAGCCAAATCTATCGACCACCTCCAAGAACTGATCGAGGAAGGGAGTAGCCAACTCGTTCTTACGACCATCCAAAAATTTCAAGACGTCGAGCCGGACACCCAAGGGAACGACGAGGTGATCGTCATGTCCGACGAGGCCCACCGATTCATGGAGGCCGACCTCGGAAGCCGTCTCGACGCCGCACTCCCCAACAGTTCGCACTTCGGCTTCACCGGGACACCTGTACGAGAAGGGGAACGCGAGAAGGACCGCAACACGTTCACCGAGTTCAGTCCCGAAGGCGAAGACTATCTCCATCGGTACTCGGTCAAACAAGGGATCGAAGACGGTCTCATTCTCCCTGTCTACTTCACCCTCCGCCACGAGATGGAGTGGAAGGTATCCGAAGACGCCCTTGACGAGAAGTTCGAACACGAGTTCCGTGGGATGACGACCGAAGAGAAGCGAGAGTTCATCAGTAAAAACGTCACCAGCCGGACTATGGCCGAACTCGAACCTCGGGTTGATCGGGCCGTCGAAGAAATAGACGCCCATTATCAGGAGAAGGTCGCCCCCAACGGCTGGAAAGGAATGGTTGTTACACCGAGCCGGCGATCAGCGGCGATGTACGGGGAACGATTGAGAGAGCGTCGGGGAGAGGACGCCGTCGAAGTCCTCTATACATCCACCAACGACGATCCCGAACTCATTCGGAAGTTCCACACGGACCCCGAGGAACGCGACAGTATTGTTGAAAGCTTCAAAGAACCCGACGAGGATCCGAGCCTTCTCGTCGTTCACAATATGCTCCTAACGGGCTTCGACGCCCCGATCCTGAAGACGATGTATCTCGATCGGAACCTGAAAGACCACAACCTCCTCCAAGCGATTGCCCGGACAAATCGGCCAGCCGATGGGAAACAGAACGGGGAGATCGTGGACTTTCAAGGTGTTTTCGAGAATATTGACGAGGCCCTCGACTACGACGCCGAGACGAAGGCATACGCGGCCCGTGACGAGGAAGAGCTATTCGACGATCTCGTTGACCAGTTGGAGACGGTTATGGACATTTTCGACGGAATCCCGAAAGACGACTCCCAAGAGGCTACTAACGCCGCCGTCTCACGGATCAGTAAGCACCCGGAACGCCGCGAATTCAAACAGGGCTTCCGTCGGCTCCAGAATCTCTACGAATCCGTTGCTCCCGATGGGCGGCTGATCAAGGAAGGGATTCAAGATCAGTACAAGTGGTTGAGTCGTATTCAGGTAGCATTTGAACGGACGACCTCGGGGAAGGAAGCCCCCGAAGACGATATGCGGGAGAAGACACGCCAGATAATCAACGAGAACGTGGACGTTGGTGAGATCCGCGACGATTTCCCTACGTACAAACTCGGTGAGGAATTCCTCGAAGACGTAGAGGGGCTGGACAATCCTGGCGTGAAAGCCTCGCAAATCGCCCACGCAACACAAGATCACCTCCATCCCAAAACGGGTCAGAACCCGCGCTATCAGCGTTTGAGTGAGCGCGTGACTGAAATCGTTGAACGCTGGCAAGGCGGAGACGTGTCTGATCCGGAGGCTGTAGAGGCTCTCAAGTCCGTTGAAGAGGAGGTGATTGAGGTTGAAGAGGAAGCTGGTGATGACGCCGACGAACGTGCCAAATACGCTATTGAGAATCACCTAACAGAGGAGCTTGACGAGGAATTTGAACGGGGGAAGGCCGCCGACATAGCAGATTCCATCGTTGATCAGTTTGAGGACCGCGTGGATCGTGCGTATTCAGGGTGGGAGACGAACAAGGCCACCGAACAAGATGTAGAGGAGCTGATCCTCGATGTGATTGCGCTTGAGTACAACCGGCCCGACCTTATTGACGACCCACTCGTAGACGCGATCCGGAATTACCTCGTGAACAATTACAATGCCTGAAACGGCACCTCGAAAGGTTACACTTCAACGGGAGAACGTCGCCTATGAGGTCCGATATAGCGACGAGGCAAGCGAGCCACGGATAGACGTGGACATACATGGGGTTCGGGTGGTTCTTCCAGAAAACTCCACCACGGACCCCGAGGAGCTTCTCAAGGAGAACGCCGTGTGGGTTCTGGAAAAGAAACGAAAGTACGAGAACTATCGTGAGCAAATCCCTGATCGGGAATTCGAAGAAGGAGAACGATTTCCGTATCTCGGGGAACAGTACGAGATCGTCGTGGAACAAAGGCCAGCTTCACAGGTAATCGAGAACGAATTTCGGCTGGCAAAGCACCACGTTGAACAAACCTCTCTCAAGCGGGCTTTGGAAACCCTTTATCGCCGGAAAGCTCGCGAACTCTTTGAGAACCGGGCCAACCACTTCGCGGATGAGATGGGAGTCGAGTACGACAAGATCGAGGTCAGAAATCAACGGACAAAATGGGGATCGTGTTCCACCACAGGTACTCTCGGTTTGAACTGGCGGTTGATGATGGCTCCATCAGAGGTAATTGACTATATTGTAGTTCACGAACTGGCTCATCTCCAATGGCAAAGTCACACAGACGAGTTTTGGTCTTTGGTTGCTGAATATGATCCAGAGTACCGAAAACACGCTTATTGGTTAGAAGAAAACGGAACACAGTTGACCTTCTCTCATCAAGATCTGTAGTGTGTGTATGTTGAACTACTATCGAGTAAAGAACCTCTGTGGACCCAGTTATATCAGAATAAATACTAAATAGGCGGAGGAATGGGACGGTGCCTGATGAATATGCTCTCAGACTCTACAAATTATTCTGATATTTTCAAACTTCTTAGATTAGCGAGGATGGCTTCTAAGCGTCTTTTGTTCGAAGGTGTACAAAACCATTCAGAAGCATAAGAAATCTACTGACGGGCCTACCAACCCTTTTAAAATCTATTTCTACTGTAAATCACTCTTCTCAATACAGATATAGGGTACAGATAGCGTCGGTGGTGGGTGGTAGATAGAGATGTGCTATTCGGTCATAAAGCCATTCATTCGGCTCTTAGACCCTGTTTGTCCAAGAGATTTTAACGAGAGAAGGCGGCTGTTGCTGACGCTGTTCGTTGCTGTTGTTGCTGACGCTGTTCGTTGCTGTTGTTGCTGACGCTGTTCGTTGCTGTTGTTGGTTGCGGGGGTTCTCTCGATCAACTAACTTGTACAGTACTGGTATCCATATCTGTAGTTATGTAATATATACAGTAAGGGATTGTCATGAGACTACCACGGTACATGATAGCATACTATTCATCGCAAAATGGGACCGATATTACAGCAGATATTCTCAAATATATCAAATACTAAGGTATTATTCGAACCTAAATATAGATAATAGTCTTGTATATGTTTATCAATACTACTGAAGGGGTAGTTGTGACTTGAAGATATTCAAATACTCCACTAAGAGGAGGTAACCCACTCAGAAATTTTCCTGATTTTGACGAGCTTTAGGTGCCATATTTTTCTCTCATTCTTATCTATTGACGGTGAGTAGTTATTTATTCATAGCCTTACTCCATGGCTGATACAAACATATGACAGAAGAAGAATCTGAAAAAGCAGTTATTGATTTGGCTATCGGACGAAATCAGATTCGGATTGAAGGTTCAGAATCATTCGTCTCCGACGAGATGGAGACAATTCTGGATACTATTGATCTACGAAAAGGGGAGCAGAACCCCTCCTCAAGAGGGACAGAGTCAACTGAATTACAAGATTTTGACGATAACTCTGAAGTAGATTCAACAAACGAAGCGGACACGAATAAGTCCGAGTTATCAGAAATTGCTGAATCACTTGGTGTCGAATTGAGCCGATTAAGAAGGCACTTTTTTATAGAGGATGGGAATATTCATGTTGAGAACCCACTAAATATACCCCCGCGCTTTGCGTTACTTGGTTACTGTACAATAGAGAACGAGCGGAAGAACACCACAACTTTCGATAACACAGAGATGAAAGAAAAGTTGATAAACGGAGAAGGGGTGGAGATCGATGGTTGGGGAGATTTCATATACAATGCCAGAAGGCGTGGTGATATTCGAGACGACCCAAATACAGATCAGTCTCGAAATAAACCATTCCGGCTTACCCGTGATGGTCGTGAGTCGTTCCTTGACTGGCTGAATGATAATGAATGAGAACAATTGAGGATTTCTTCATAGATATTGAGGATTTCCATGATGACTTGGAAATTAGGGATACAAAGACAATTCATACTCAAGAATATGAAGATACCGTTCGCGAATTATACGCAGACTGGCAAGCTGTAAAAGTTAGTCTGAAGCCTCACACATCCGAGAGGGTGATCGAGGAAATAGATACACTATTCACAGACCTTTTAGGTGAATCACGCCGATCAAGCCCGAGAGTTAGTCAGTCTGCTAATTATTTAGAATCTATTGAAAACATCTATATTGAGGAGATATATCCCGAAATATCTATGCGCGAAATTGAAGCGGGATTTGTCAATAGCCTTGTTTCGGAATTAGATCAAATTGAGGACGATAAGTATCATACATACATTGAAGAAGCAATTCAATGTATCCAAGTTGGCGCAAATCGTGGAGCGGTAGTTCTTGGATGGCAAGCGGCAATGTATGGACTCTATTGTAAACTTGAGGAACATAGTGAGCCGATACATGTAGCCTATGAGAAAAAGTTCCATACAAAACCAGACACATCAATAGATGATTTTTGGGATTTTCAAAAATTAAAAGATGAAAATGTACTCATCCTTGCCGAATATATCGGTATCATAGATAAGAGTTTAAAAGACATGTTAGTTAGATAAAAAGACATACGGAACAAAGCGGCACATCCGGGAATCTATGATGTTGGGCCAAATGGCACTAAGGCCCTACTGGAGACCGTTCTTCAACTACTTGTGGAACTTGAATTCTGATATACAGTCAATCCAAGCGGGTTGTCACACCAATTGTACGTTGATCTTATTTTAAGAAGGTACCAGCTCAGAAATTTTCATGATTTTGACGATCGTTTTGCCTTTGAGACACGCTCCGCCCTCCCCCCTATATATACCGTTGTGTATTACTTAGGGTGGAAGGTTCAGTCAAAAACGCGAATCAGCATAATTTCTATTTAAAAGGCAAACCGCTATGGTTAAACCTACAGACCGCGTCTGTAAAAGAGGGAACGAGTTGAGTGACGCGTTCATTCTAATTGGTTGTCTCTGATCAGCTGTTTCCGATTAGGCGTAGCTACTTACCAGAATGCGTTGCGGGACACCTAATCGTGAGAACGGGCTTCCGATCAAATTTGCGGTAGCTGGATTCTCGTTATTAGGATCCCCGCGATCAGTCAGAATAGGTTGGAACGGGGGCCTTCTCGCGAACACATGTACTTAAAGGCCAACCCTACGGTCAGATCGGAGCTTAATCGAGTACTGCTCCAAATTACAGCCATGAGAGCGAACAGTCTCGACTCAGTCTATCTCCCCGTCTCAATATGCCATTCGACGAAAACAAACCCGAGCCGATCACCTCGCTTGATACATCGAACGAAACTATGTTTCACCCAAACGAATGTACAGAACCGAGTACATCATGGGCTAAAGAGGGCCTTCTCACCAATAGAAACTACCACAAGAGACAAGATGAGTATGCTGATCTCAAATGGCTTGACGCGGGCCGTGGAGATCGTCGAAAGCGAGGTGATGATGAATCACTAAAGCAGATGATGGATCGAAAAAACCGGTTCGACGCCATTGCGTCTCAATTAGGCTTCACACACTATCAGAAATCTACTGGTAGAAATCTAAGAAACATTCAGCCTCTGAGAAATATGGGTTGTAAAGATGAGTACACCGCGTTCTGTCTCTGTGTTTTCATCGGTCGATACGGCACATACGCGCGTAGAACACCTGAAAATTCAAAATGGGATCCGGAGGGACCTGATTGTATCTCTGACGGCTCTCGAAAGGTCTACCACCCTACTCGGTCGGCGAAAAATAATGACGAGCGGTTCGTCGAGTTAGTCGAAAAGATCGGCCTTGATGAAGAGAAGATAGCTGAGGTCATGGGTAGAATGGCTGACAAGCTCCCTCCCGATCTGACTTGGCACAAGAACTAATCTTGCTTTGTCAAATTGATTGAGACACAATTGTAGATATTCGCCAAATCGAAGTATTTCAAATAAGGACTGTTTTAATATTCACCTTGGAATATTTCACGTGGGGTTACCTCTTTCCAATACTCTGTATTCCAAACAATCTCTGCGAAACGATCTGCGAGGTATTCGGCGTCATCTTTTGAAAGTCCGTGTAATTCTCCACGAGTTTTAGAACAAGTAGATACCCAAGAATCGTGTTGGCGATGTGTCTCAGCAGTACTCCGCCGCTCTTCAGCAATTTCCACACCCTCTTCGGTAAGATAGTACCAGTTTCGTCTATCTTCACCAGTAGTACCCATTACGTAGATTGCTTGCCAACCGGGAAGATCATCGTCATCAACCACGGCGAGGAAGGGTCTCTGTTCATTTTTCGCTCTCTGGTATTGCTCATTCTTTTCATCCATGTCATTACAAACTGGCACCGAAGCGGGGAAATCCGGATCCATACAATATCAATTTGTTGTCGGTTCCCTCATAATATTTTTGTCGCTTGTGTCCTTGAGCTGTTCAGCCACGACTGACTCCGTGTCGATGGACAGCTCCTTACACGTCTCGTAGAACTCCGCCACAGGGCCGTCAGAAGAGCCGGAGGTGCTGGACGACCCCATCACTCTCGGTACTCCCCGAAGCCTCTCCTGAGCTATCCTCGCTGGACTGAGCCGAACCGCCGTCGTTCTCCCATTAAAATTGGGCCGATTAAGATATTACCCTTAGTTATTTACAGGTTATCTAAGAATGGTCTCCGAACCAGTCTACTCACGTCAGGATCATCTCCCTCTATAGCGTCAGAGATGAGTTCCATTTCTTCCTCAGAGAACTCCGCAAATGCGCGGCCGTTCTCCCGTTCAAGTGCCTTCCAAAGGGTCACTTCAAGAAGCTCTATCTCTATCTCCCGACGCCGTTTGGGAGTTCCACAGCTAACGTATTCTTCGGTGAGTGCCTCGATCTCTTCGGTGTCAATATTGATCTCTGTCATCGTTATCCCATCCGGTTCAGCGCGTCGCGTCGGTCTTCTACCGGTGCCTGATCGTATCGCATAGTCGTCTGAGCGCTCTTGTGCCTTAGTTGAGCCTGTGCCGCTCCCAAGTCTTCCTCCCGGGCCATGTAGGTCGCCGTCGAGTGGCGGATCGAATAGAACGTGCGTCCCTCTGAGGGAATACACGCAGTCTCGCAGACTTGTCGAAACAGACGGTTCAGAGAGTAGTACTGGTACGGATTCCCCGACCGATTGAGCCACAGGGAATCCGAATCCAGATACTTGTCGTACTGTTGTCTCTCGGTGAGCCATCTATCGAGTGCGTTCGCAGTACGATCCGTGAGGGAGACGGTCCAATTGTCGGTGTTCTTGGAAGAGTCCTCTTTGGGAATCCGCAAGAGAGAGTTCCTAACGTCTACCCAATCGACTTTCGCCCGCTTGACCTCTACCGGACGCAAGCCAGTATCGAGCGCGGTCCAGAACAAGCTCGGGATCTTCCACGAGTTGGCCTGTTTGAACTCGTCGGGACCTACGTCTCTCTTGGGCTTCTCAAAGCGCTGTGCGAGGTGTATCTTCCATCGGTCGCGCTGTTCAGGTGTGAGGTTGTTGTAGCTCGGAACGCTCCCGTGTTCCAGTACGGCCTCTCTGACGGCACTCCGCTCTTCGCGGGTGAGGAAGTCCTTGGGATTGGTGTTCCCGGTGTTCGTGGTGAACGTGATTTCTGGTTCCCACTCTTCTCCGTCAAGCGTGTGCGCGCGCCAGCGGAACAGCATTTTAACCGCTTTCAGGTGGCTTGCCTTGTTCTCCTGAGAGGTATCTCCGTAGGCAAGCTTCCTCATGTAGGCGTCTGCGTGATCGTGTGTGATCTCGGTAGTATAGCGGTCTTCTTCGTCCCACACGAACCGGTAGAAGGCGTCGAGTCGGTATGCTCGTCCGTTCGCGGTGTCGTAGGCATATCCGTCTCCGTGGTCGGGATCCTTTCCGATGTTTACCATCCAGCCGATGAGGCGTTCTCGGTGTTCTCGGTAGTCGGTCAACTGACGTTGTGACAGGTATGCTTCGGACGGTTTTGGGACCACCCGGATACCCGCCTTTTTGACTTGAGACATATGGTTCTCGTTGTGTTGAGAACCGGTGAAAACGCCACACGGCTCCGCCGTGTAGGTCCGGGTGCGAGAATCGAACCCGCGTCTCAGCCTCCACAAGGCTGAAGGATAGTCCACTACCCTAACCCGGACACGCGTCGATACCTACCTCGCTTCGATAAATAACGGTTACGACTCCCGGACGGGCGTGTGACGCGGTGGCGTCCGGTGATCGTGCAGAGTCGCTTCGGGTCGTCTCGGTTCGTCCCCCGAGCGAACGAGGTCGACGCACCGCGCCGTTTTTACTGCCCGCCGGCGTACGTCGGCGCACCCGTGGCGTTCACCGACAAGATCTACGTGAAGAACCACCGGCAGCTCGCCTCTCAGCTGGAGACGAACATTCCGAAGGGGGCGTTCGCCGGCGCGACCCTCGACATGCTGTTCACCGGCGACGGCCTCTCGAAGCTCGACTCCACGACCCGCGACCGGATCCTCGACTTCGCCGAGGACTTCCTCGACTGCGACTGCCAGGCGAACCCCTACTGCGGCTGCCCGGAGGAGAAGTTCATGCGGTACGTGCTGGAGCTCCGGGCCGAGGGGCTCGGCCCGCAGGCGATCGTGGACGTGATGACGGACGACTACATGGTGTACGCGTACACCGGCGACGTGCTCTCGTTCCTCGACGACGCGGTGCGGAACCTGGAGGCCGTCGAGACCCTCGCCGACGTCGAGGGCAACGAGGAGATGTCCGACCGAGCGCGACGCGCGAAGCGCGAACTATCGGGATAAGCCGTTTATTGCTGCCGCGGTTCTGCTGGTCTCGTCGATTATTTATAACCCGTCGCCAGCGACTGCGCGACGGACGCCCACAGAGCCCCAGCCCCTCGCTTATAAATGACTGATTGTGGATCGGCGGAGAACACCTCCAAAGCCCCCGCCTCCCGGCTGCCCCTTTGAGTCCCTCCCGCACGGCACCACAACCGCACCTCACACCTCCCCAACCTCGCCGCTCACGCCCTTCGGGCGTTCGCGGCGTCCCTCGCGCGTGCGACTCGCGGCCGCCCTCGGCGGCCGCTCACCGGCACGCGCCACCGCGGTTCCATTTATAAACAATGACGTCGGTCACGGCCGATTCGTCTTCCCGTCCGCGTGGAGCGTCCGAACGGTCTAAGTGCGCTCGCGCCCGAACTCGGGTAATGAGTCTTCGGCCCGCGTGGCTGACCTTCAGGCGATACGCGGCGGCGACGACGGCGATGACGCTGACGCTGTTCGCGCTCGGCGTCTACACCGCGGCGACCGGCTCCGGACTGGCGTGCGAGGCGCAGTGGCCGCTCTGCTCGGACCGGCTCATCCCCGCGCTGACGATCAACCCGGACTTCATCGAGTGGTTCCACCGGGCGTGGGCGATGGTCACCGGCTTCCTCATTATCGGGACCGCGGGCTGGACGTGGCTCGGGAGCTTCGACCGCCGGACGCGGCTCGCCGCGACGCTCGCGGTCGCGATCCTCCCGCTGCAGATCACCGTCGGCGCGATCACCGTCACGGTCGGCGGCCTCGTCCCCGGCGGCTACACCGTCTCGACGCACGCGGCCCACCTGATCGTCGCGCTGACGATCTTCACGCTGCTCGGACTGGCGACCATCTGGGGCGGCGGCCGCGGGTCGGCGCGCCTCCTCCGGATCGCGGCGACCGTCGGCGTCGCCGGGATCGCCGCCAGCGCGGTCTTCTCGCGGGCGGTCCCGTTCGTCACGTACTCGCCGGGCGCGCAGGCGGGCTTCTACGCCGCCGGGCTCGCGGGCCACCTCGGCCTCGTCGCGACGGTCGCGTTCGCCACCGAGGCGGTCCGGTCGGGCTACGCGGGCGTGAGCCGCGACGCGGCCGGCACCGTCCGCCTGCTCGCCGCGGGCGCGATGGCCGCGCTCGTCGCGACGCTGCTCCTCGGCCGCGACCTGGTGTTGTACACCGCGGTCTGGGAGCGGATCAACCTCGTCGCGCTGGGCGTCGCCGTCGCGCTCGCGGCCGGCGCGGCGTGGGTCGCGCGCGACGCCGACGAGGTGCGCGACGGCTCGGCCCCGATCGGCGGCGACTGACCGGACGGTCGGCCGTTCGCGGAGGAAAGGTTGAAATCGGTCCACGTTCTCCCACCGATATGTCATACCGTACGGAAACAGACGTGAGTCGTCGGACTTACCTGAAGCTGACCGGTGGCGCGGGCGCCGTCGGGCTCTCCGGCGTCGCCGGGTGCCTCGGCGAGAGCGGCGGCGGCGATACCACGATCACCCCCGGCACCGCGCCGGGGTTCCCGCCGTTCGAGATGCAGCAGGAGGGCGAGCTGGTCGGCTTCGACATCGACCTGCTGGAGGCCGTCGTCGAGGAGACCGAGTACGAGATCGACGAGTGGGCGACCTTCGACTTCGACGGGCTCATCCCCGCGCTCACGCAGAACGAGGAGATCGACGTGATCGCGGCCGCGATGACGATCACCGAGGACCGCCAGGAGACGATCGCCTTCTCGGACCCCTACTGGGAGTCCGATCAGGCGATCCTCGTACGCGAGGGGGGCGACTTCCAGCCGTCGGGCTGGGCGGACTTCGAGGGCGTCCGCGTCGGCGCGCAGTCCGGGACGACCGGCGCCGACCAGGTGGAGTCGAACCTCGTCGACGAGGAGATCATCTCGGCGGACGACTTCTCCACGTACGACAGCTACGTCCTCGCGGTCGAGGACCTCGCGAACGAGAACATCGACGCCGTCGTCGTCGACAACCCGGTCGCCGAGACGTTCGCGGCGGAGCGCGCTGTGACGATCGCGTTCATCGAGGAGACTGGCGAGCGGTTCGGCTTCGGCCTCCGGCAGGGCGAGTCGGAGCTGCAGTCGGCGCTCAACGACGGGCTCGCGACCGTCCGCGACGACGGGACGTACCAGGAGATAACCAACACCTGGTTCGGGCAGGAGTAGGATGTCGGCCGCGGGGTCGCTCGCGCTCGCCGCGTCCGGTAGCCTCGGCGCCCTCGGCGTCGTTCCCCCCGGCGCGCCGTCGGCCGCGAGCGCCGTCTGGCTCGTCGGCGAGGCGGCCGACTGGGCGTTCGTCTTCCGGAACGCCGACTACCTGGCCGGGGGCGCCCTGCTGACGGTCGGGCTCACGGCGGCGTCGATCCTCCTCGGCTTCCTCGTCGGCTTCCCGGCGGGCGCGGTCGAGGTGTACGGCGGCGGGCTCCCGAAGCGGCTCGTGAGCGGCGCCGGCGTCGTCCTCCGCGGGACGCCCATCGTCGTCATCCTCCTCGTGATGTACTTCGTGATCGGCGTCCCGCAGGTGAACCTCGGCGTCGCGTCGATCTCGCCGGCGGTCTCGGCCGGGATCTTGGGGCTCGGACTCCGCAGCGCGGCGTACCAGTCGCAGATCTTCCGGGCGTCGCTCGCGAGCGTCGACGACGGCCAGCTGGAGGCCGGGCGGTCGATCGGGCTCTCGCGGTTCGAGGCGATCCGCTACGTCGTCGTCCCGCAGGCGCTCCGGCGGTCGATCCCGGGGTTCCAGAACGAGTTCACGATCGTGTTGAAGGACACGAGCATCGTCTTCGCGATCGGGCTCGCCGAGCTGTTGACCCGCGGGGCGGACCTCTTCACGCAGCGGACGACCGCGGTGTTGGAGGTCATCCTGTTCATCAGTGCGATCTACTTCGTCCTCACGTTCACGACGAACCGCGCGCTCGACCGCCTCGGCAGCCACTACGCGATCCCGGAGGGCGAGTCCACATGAGTGACGGCGACGCGTTCCTCCGGGTGACCGACGTCTCGAAGTGGTACGGCGACGAGCAGGTGCTCGACGAGGTCTCCTTCGAGATGGACCGCGGCGACGTCACCGTGCTGATCGGCCCGTCCGGCTCCGGGAAGTCGACGATGCTGCGCTGCGTCAACCGGCTCGCGGAGGCCCAGGAGGGGTCGATCGCGCTCGACGGCGAGGAGGTGCTCGCGCCCGACACCGACGTCGACGAGCTCCGCCGCGAGGTCGGGATGGTGTTCCAGAGCTTCAACCTGTTCGCGCACCTGACCGCGACCGGGAACGTCGCGCTCGGTCCGCGGCGCGTGCTCGGCCTCTCCGAGGACGAGGCCCGCGACCGCGCGGCGGCCCAGCTGGAGCGCGTCGGCCTCGGCGACCAGCTCGACTCGTACCCGGCGGAGCTGTCCGGCGGGCAACAGCAGCGCGTGGGGATCGCCCGCGCGCTGGCGATGGAGCCGAAGCTGATGCTGTTCGACGAGCCGACGAGCGCGCTCGACCCGGAGCTCATCGGCGAGGTGTTAGAGGTGATGCGCGGGCTCGTCGAGGAGGGGATGACGATGCTCGTCGTCACCCACGAGATGAGCTTCGCGCGGGCGGTCGCCGACGAGGTGGTCTTCTTGGACGACGGCCGCGTCGTCGAGCGCGGCCCGCCGGAACAGCTGTTCGAACGGCCCGAGCGGGAGCGGACCGGCCGCTTCCTCGAACGCATCGCGAGCCACGACTGATGGCGGGGGCGACGAGGCCGCAGACGGTGGCCGAGCGCGCGGCCGACGCGGAGGCGTCCGCCGGCCGGGTCCTCCTCGTCGCGGCCGGCGCGCTGTTCTGGGGCTGGCTCGCCGTCAGTTGGGTCAACCGGTGGCTCGGCGGACCGCTCGTCCCCGTCGGCGACCCGCTCGTCTCGCCGGCCGCCGTCGAGGCCGCCCTCGGCGCGGTCCCCGGCCTCGCCGCGGTTGCGGCCGACGCCGCGTTCGTGATCGGGCTCACCCCCGTCCTCGCGCAGGGGACGTGGCTCACGGTCGTCATCACCGGCGTGAGCCTCGTCTGCGGCTTCGTCATCGCCGTGCCGCTCGCGGTCGCGCGGGTGTACGGCCGGTTCTCGGCGTGGCTCTCGCTCGGCTACACCGAGCTGTTGCGCGGCACGCCGCTCCTCGCGCAGCTGTTCGTGCTCTACTACGGGCTGAACCTCGCGGCGTACGTGCCCGGCGCGCTCTCCGGCGTCTTCGCGCGCGACGTGGTCTGGGTCGCGATCTTAGGGTTCACGCTCAACGGGGCCGCCTACCAGGCGGAGTACATCCGCGGCGCGGTCGAGAGCGTCGACGAGGGCCAGATCACCGCCGGGCGGGCGATCGGGCTCTCGAAGGTGGAGTCGATCTACTACGTGGTGCTCCCGCAGGCGCTCCGGTACGCGATCCCCTCGTGGACGAACGAGTTCGTCTACCTGATCAAGTACTCGTCGCTCGCGGGCTTCATCACCGTCCCGGAGCTCTACTACCGGGCGGACCAGGTCGCCACCGACACGTTCCGGTACACCGCCATCTTCCTCGTGCTCGGCGTCATGTACCTCGCCTTAGTGCTCACGGCCTCGAAGGTCATGGAGCGCGTCGACGCCCGCGTCGCGATCCCGGGATTGGGCGCGGACCGGGACCGGTGACCGGTCACCCCTCGAAGTCGGTGACGACCTCCACGCCCTTCACCCCGTACTCGTCCATCGCCGCGAGCCGGTCGGAGACGTCCGACAGCGACAGTTCCCGGGCGACGAGCGCGCCGGGGTCGATATCGGTCGCCTCGATCAGGTCGAAGAGGTCGCCGTAGCTCGTCGGC
This sequence comes from Halorubrum rutilum, assembly GCF_042665015.1. GTDB lineage: Archaea > Halobacteriota > Halobacteria > Halobacteriales > Haloferacaceae > Halorubrum > Halorubrum rutilum. The sequence continues at coordinate 319,528 of NZ_JBHTBL010000011.1, forward strand.
GGCATCCCGCGCGCGCCGAGGAAGGAGACCTCCCAGCGCGTCATCCAGTCGGTCGGCAGCGACACCTCGCCGCGCTCGGCGTCGGTGGTGAGCCCGACCTGCACGTGGGTTCCGCGCGGGCGGACCGACCGGACCGAGTTTCGACACGTCTCTGCGATCCCCAGCGCGTCCATCGAGACGTCGGCGCCGCCGTCGGTGTGCTCGCGGATCCGCTCGGGGACGGGCTCCGCCGACGGCGACTCCGGGTTCACGAGGCGGTCGGCGCCGAGGTCGCCCGCGAGCGACAGCGCGTCGTCGTCGACGTCGACGGCGACGACGCGCGCACCGAGCGCGTCGCCGAGCTGGACCGCCGAGAGGCCGACGCCGCCGCAGCCGTGGACGGCGAGCCGGTCGCCCCCGCTCAGGCCCGCCCGCTCGGCGAGCGCGTGGTAGGCGGTCATGTACCGGCAGCCGAGCGCGGCCGCGGCGGTCGCGTCGAGCCACGGCGGGCGCTCGACGAGGTTGTAGTCGGCGGCCGGGACGGCGACCCGCTCCGCGAAGGCGCCGGGCGCGGCGGCCTCGAAGCCGAGCGCGCGCCCGTCGGCGCAGACGTTGCCCGCGCCCCGGCGGCAGTACGGACAGGTGCCGTCGCCGAGCGAGAAGGGGACGACGACGCGGTCGCCCGGCCCGAACCGGTCGACCTCGCCGCCGACGGCGACCACCTCGCCGGCGGGTTCGTGACCGAGCACCTGCCCCCGCGGGACGCGGTCGTCGGCCCACTCGCCGTGGCCCATCCAGGCGTGCCAGTCGCTCCGGCAGACGCCGCACGCCGCCACGCGGACCACGGCCTCGTCCGGTCCGGGCTGGGGAGCGGGGACGTCGCGGACCGCAAGCGGTTCGCCGTACTCGCGAAGGATCGCCGCGCGCATGGGCCGAGGGAGGGAGCGAAGCGGCGTAAAACCCTCCCGAATTCCGGTCGAATCCGAGTCGGCCCGCGTCGGACACGCATACAGGTACTGACACTACACGTCACGGTTTCGCGTAACGGGCCGAAAACCTCTCTTTTCGTCCTTATTCGACTTGATTCCGAAGAGATATCCGTTGATACTGAACGTCAGAAAACTGATATTTAGGTAAGGTTTATTATTCTACAAGATAGCCGTTCATGCGTGCGCCCATCGATGGAGCGTCGGCCCGGCGTCGCCTACCGGCGGCCGGACGGCGACCCGACCCGGTTCGTCGTCGAGGCCGCCGGCGAGCCTCGACTGGACGTCGACGCCCTCCCTCGGACCGGCTGGCTGGAGGCCACGGCCGAGGCCGACCGCGAGCGCCTCCGGTCGGCGCTCGACGGCGAGACGGTCGACGTCACCTATCGCCTCGCGCTCGGCGACGACGACCCCACGTGGGTCCGCGAGCGCGGGCGCTCCGACGGGAGCGGCGACGTCGTCGGCTACCTCCTCCCGGCGAGCGAGGGCGACGAGCGCCGCCGTCAGCTGGAGCGACAGCGCGAGCGGTTAGAGGAGTTCGCCAGCGTCGTCTCGCACGACCTCCGCAACCCGCTCTCGGTCGCCGTCGGCAACGTCGAGCTGGCGAAGGAGTTCGGGGGCGAGGCGGCCGACGAGCGGCTCGACCGCGCCCACGACGCGCTCGACTGGATGGACGACCTCATCTCCGATCTTCTGGCGCTCGCGCGCGAGGGCCGCTCCGTCGAGGAGACCGCAACGGTCGACCTGCGTTCCGTCGTCGACGCGGCGTGGCAGACGGCGGGGTCGGGATCGGACGCGACGCTCGTCGTCGAGGACTCGCTCCCGTGGGTCGAGTGCGACCGCAGCCGGCTCCGACAGGCGCTGGAGAACCTCTTCCGAAACGCGATCGAACACGGGGCGCCCGACGACTGCTCGCCGGGCGAGGTGTCCGGTGCGGTCGGGGGAGACGTCGGCGACGACGGGTCGGCGGACGCGTCGCTCCGCGTCTCGGTCGGCGTCACCGCGGACGGGTTCTACGTCGCGGACGACGGCTCCGGGATCGACCCCTCGGAGCGGGAGTCGGTGTTCGAGCCCGGACGGACGAGCGCGGACGACGGCACCGGCTTCGGGCTCGCGATCGTCGAGCGCATCGCCGAGGCCCACGGCTGGTCGGTGTCCGCCACCGAGAGCCGGCGGAGCGGTGCTCGGTTCGAGTTCGACGGGGTCGACGTCGTCGACGGGAGCGCCGACCCGACGGAGGCGGACGGGGGCGACGTCGCGACCGGCTTCGGCGGCTCGTCGACGGAGTAGCGCCGCGGTCGCGGCGACGGCCGTTCAGACGAAGTCCCCGAGCCCCGCCTGTCCGTCGTCCTCGCTCTCCTCGCCGTCCGTACCGTTCGCGCCGACCGCGTCGTCCGTCGCGGGCGCGTCGTCGCCGTCGGGATTCGAACCCCCGTCCGCGCCCGCGGCGCCGGCCCCCTCCGCGTCGGCGTCGACGCCCTCGGCCCCCCGCGCCCCGCCGGCGAACGCGCCCTCGGCGTGGTCCTCCACGCGCTCCTCGCGGAGCGCCTGCGCGTCCTCGACGATCGACGCGACCTTGTTGGTGGACTCGCCGGAGCCGGTGACGAAGGCGACGCCGGACTCGTCGAGGTCGTAGGCGGCCGCCATCGCGACCGTCAATTCGCGGGGCTTGCAGTGGTGCGTGACCGCCTCCAGGAAGGGGAGCACCTCGCGGCGCGCGGTCGCGACGCTGCAGCCGCTTCTGGCCGCGATCCGTCCGACCACCTCGTCGGCGGTCGCGTCCGAGGAGCTCCAGAACTGCGGGCGACCGTAGCGCGTCCATCCCCCCTTCTCCCCGTCGCGGGCGGCGGCGACCCCGGCGGCCGCGTTGTCGGTCGCGTAGCGCCAGTAGGTGTAGTTCTGGGTGGCGCGCACGCGGCCCAGCCACACGTCGGCGTTCGCGAGGCAGTCGTACGCCCGGACCGACTCCGCCGGGTCGTACACGTCGAGGACGTTGTTCTCGATCCACTTCGTGAGGTCGTCGGGCGTCTCGTCGACGGCGTACGCCGACTGCAGCGCCTCCTCCGCCGACTCCTCTTTCAGGACCGCGTCGAGGAACGGGAACAGCCCGAGCGCCTTGTCGCGGTCGCCGGTGACCACGTCCCCGATCGCGATCGACTCGCGGCCCTCCGTGGCGGCCTGCAGGTCGTTGATCGCGCCGCGGAGGTCCCCGCGGTTGCGCTCCGCGATCCGTTCGAGCGCGTCGGACTCGAACTCGATCCCCTCCTTCCGGCAGACGTCCCGGAGGACGGGGACGATGGAGCGCGCGGAGACGTCGCGGAACTCGATCTCTTGGGTGGCGTCCCGGAGCCCACGCGACATGTCGTAGTAGTCGTTGGCGATGAGCACGATCGGCTGCCCCGACTCCTTGACCAGCTCCGTGATCGCCGAGGCGCCGCCCCGGTCGTAGTTGCCGTGGATATTGTCGGCCTCGTCGACGATGACCAGTTGGCGGGAGGCGGTGTCGCCGCCGCTCGCGCCGCCGCCGGCCGCGCTCCCGCCGAGGGTGGCGTTGCGCGCCGCACGGCCCGCCGAGCGCTCGATGACGTCGGCGGTGCGCTGGTCGGAGGCGTTCAGCTCCACCGTCTCCCACCCCATGTCGTTCGCGAGCGCGTGGGCCGCGCTCGTCTTCCCGACGCCCGGGCTCCCGTGGAGGACCACGGCCTCGCGGTGGTCGTCCCACGAGCGCGCCCACTCCGCGAACGCGTCGCGGGCCTTGTCGTTGCCGCGGACCTCCGAGAGCGTGCTCGGGCGGTACTTCTCCGTCCAATCGGCCATTACCGGCGGTAGGTCGCTGCGGCGTTTAGTGGTTCCGGAGGGTCGCTCGCCGGACGGCCTCCTCGGATCGTGCAGGGGAGCGACCCCCTCGTACGTCCCGTCGCCGGAGACGACGGCGTCGCCGTCGGACTCGACGAGGCAGAGCGGCTCGTGGAGGGGGTCTGAGAGCGTTCGCCGACGGCACCGCCGCCGCTCCCGTTTTGAAAAGTCGAAGTGGGACCGCTGAGAGTTGAACTCAGGTCATACGGACCCCATCCGCATAGGATACCACTACCCCACGGTCCCTGGCTACACGCGGAAAAACGGCGGTACGGTAATTAAGGACTTCGCTTCACTCGCCGTCGCCCCCGCTCCCGTCCGCATCCGGACCCGCGGCGACGCGATCACAGGAGGACGCGTTCCAGCGAGACGACGACGCCGGAGTCGGCGTCCGGATCGCCGACGAGCCGCCCGAGACAGACCGCGGCGCCGTCGGGCGTGTGGCAGGCGACGAGCGGCGGGTCGCCGTCTCCGGACTTCGCGTCCGGATCGGCCGCCGCCCCCGCGTCCGCGCCGATGACGCCGGGCGCGTACACCGGCGCGCCGGTGGCGACGCTGCGCGCCGCCGAGGGCGCGACCGTGACCGACGGGAGGTGCACCAGCGCCTCCTCGGCGGGACGGACGACCTCGCGCAGCAGCGACTCGTCGCCGTCGCGCGCCCACGCGAGGCCGTCGACGAGGTCCTGTAAGGGGTGCAGATCGCGGTCGTCGAACGGGTCGGTGGCGGTCCGACGGAGGTGGCCCATGTGCGCGCCGACCCCCGTCGCGAGACCGATGTCGTGACACAGCTTCCGAATATACGTCCCCGACTCGCATCGGATCCGGAGGAGCGCTCGCCAGTCCTCGACCTCCAGCACGTCGAGCGCGCGGATCGTCCGCGTCCGGAGCCGTCGGGTCACGGCGCTCTTCCGCGGCGGCTTCTGGTAGATCTCCGCCTCGAACTCGGCGGCGATCTCGCGGAAGTCGTCCGGTGGCGACCCGTGGAGTTCGAGGACCGAGACGTACTCCTTGCTCCCCTCCAGGAAGACCTGAGCCGCTCGGGTCGCGTCGCCGGTGAGGGTCGGCAGGCAGCCGGTGACCTTCGGATCGAGGGTGCCGGCGTGGGCGACGCCGTCGATCGGGTCGCCTCCCGGATCGAGCGCGGCGAGGGCGTCGTTGACCGCGTCGCGCACCCACGCGGAGAGCTGGTGGGAGGAGGGGCCGGCCGGCTTGTCGACGTTGACGACGCCGAAGCGGAGCAGCTCGGGGACCGAGCGCTCCCCGGGCGGGGCTCGGAGCGGGTCGTCGGCGGACCCGCCCGGATCGTTCGCGGATGCGGGGTCGTCGCCGGCTGTGTCGGTCATTGGTAGACTCCGTCTCGTCGCGGACTCAGAAGTCGTAGCGAACGCCCTCGATGGGCGCCTTCCCCTCGTCGGCCGCGGGGTCGTACGCCTCGACGGTGGCGACGAGCACGTCGAGGAAGCGGTCGGGGGGCCAGCGGGCGGTGTTGTACGCGGCGTCGTAGATCGACAGGTCGTCGACGTCGATACCGTAGAGCTCGCGGTACCGCTTGCGCTCGGACGCCTCGCGGCGCTCCGTCTCGGCGCGCGCCCGGTCGACGGGCTTCTCCTCCCGCTCCGCGATCCGCTCGGCGCGGACCGAGAGGGGGGCGTCGAACCAGAACCGGAAGTCGGCGTGCTCGGCCGCGAGCCACCCGGCGAGCCGCGACTCCAGGACGAGCTCGTCGCCGGTCTCCGCGGTCTCGCGGAGGCGTCGGTCGAGCTTGCGGTCGAACCGAGGGTCCTCCTCCGCGAACTCGTTGAACTCGACCGGCGTCATGTCGCGTTCGGCCGCCATCTCGCGGAAGATGTCGCCGCCGGAGACGTGCTCCACGCCGAGGCGGTCGGCCAGCCCCGCGGCGTTCGTGCTCTTCCCGCTGCCCGGCGGGCCGGAGACGGTGATCAACATACCGCTACTGCGCGGGTGTCGTTCAAAACGGTTGTCGTTCGGCGCTCGCGGGCGACGTTCGTTCAGTTCCCGTGGGCGACGTTCGCCCGGTGCTCGCTGGCGACCGGGATTCGACGTCGCTCCTGTCGCGGCGTCCCTCGCTACCGGTTCCGCGTCGCCGCGGTCATCGACCAGACGGCGACGAGGCCGAGCAGGACGGCGGGGACGAGCGGGAGCGCGAGGTACGTCGCGAAGAACGGCAGCCCGAACCAGCCCGCCGCGTACGGGTAGAGGTAGATGATCCCCGGGATGACGAGGACGCAAGTGAACAGGACGGCCGTCAGCGCCCACCCCTTCCGGCCGAAGCCGTCGGCGGTCGGCCCCTCGGCGGTGACGGAGCCGGCGTCCGACCCCGACGCGACCGGCTCCTCGCCGGCCGGGCGCTCCCCGCTCTCGCCGTCCGGGACGTGGACGTAGCCGCCGTCCGCGCTCCCGTCGGCGTCGGTCTCAGAGCTCACTGTCGGGCCTTACCACTACCTTGCCAAAGCCCTCACGGTTCTCGATCATCTCGTGGGCGCGCGCGGCCTCGCTCATCGGGAGGGTGTCGCGGACGCGCGGCTCGAAGGTGCCGTCCCAGACGAGTTCGAGGACATCGTCGACCTCGCCGGGCGTCGCCATCGTCGAGCCGATGACCGACAGCTGGTTCCAGAAGATCCGGTTGAGCCCCGCGTCGGGGTTCGGGCCGGTGGTCGCGCCGCAGGTGACGAGCCGGCCGCCCTTCGCCAGCGACTTCAGCGAGTTCGGGTAGGTCGCCTCGCCGACGTGGTCGACGACGACGTCGACGCCGCGGCGCCCGGTCCGCTCGGCGATCTCCTCGGCGAAGTCGTTCGCCTCGTAGTCGATGACGTGGTCGGCGCCGCACTCCTCGGCGTGCGAGAGCTTCGCCTCGGAGGAGGCGGTCGCGAACACCTCACAGCCCGCGTGGTCGGCGATCTGGACCGCCGCGTGGCCGACGCCGCCGGAGGCGCCGAGCACGAGGACTGTCTCGCCCGCCTCGATGTCGGCGCGAGTCTGGAGCATCCGCCACGCGGTCTGGAAGACGAGCGAGGCGGAGCCGGCGACCTCCCAGTCGACGCCCGCGGGGACGGGGACGAGGTTCTCCGCGGGGACGGCCGCCCGCTCGGCGTGGACGCCCCGGACGTGCTCGCCGATGATGTGGAACGAGGGACACAGCGACTCCTCGCCGTGGCGACAGAACTCGCACTCGCCGCAGGAGACGCCGGCGCTCACGGCGACGCGGTCGCCGGGCTCGAACCGCGTCACCCCTTCGCCGACCGTCTCGACGACGCCGGCCGCGTCGCTGCCGGGGATATGCGGCATCTCCAGGTCGATCCCGGGCATCCCGCGACGCGTCCAGACGTCGAGGTGGTTCAGCGCGCCCGCCTTGACGTCGACGAGGACCTCGCCGCGGTCGGGCTCGGGGTCGGGGAACTCGCCGTACTCGATCACGTCGCGGTCGCCGTGGGAACCGAACTGGACGGCCTTCATGGATCGGACCACCCGGGGCATCCACTAAACAGTACGCCAAACGGAACCTCCCTGCGCGGTCCGCGTCTCTCCGACGGCGGTCCCCGTCCCCCCGTGCCAACGCCTCACACCCGTGGGAACCGGACGCACTCGCCCCGCCCTTCCGTGATGTTTAAGTAGCGAAAGCGGGACCGTACGGATGCACGAACTGCAGGGGCGCCGGGTCCCGAGTCCGCGAGGGCGACGATACGACGCGAGTTGCGGTAGCCAAGCCTGGCCCAAGGCGCAGGGTTGCTAACTCTGTGGCGTCACTGCCTCCGGGGTTCGAATCCCCGCCGCAACGCTCGAACGGACCGAGCACCGCCGGATTCGCGCCGGTAGGGCTCACCACAACCAACACATGAGCACGGAAGAACCACAGGACGACTCGCCGGAGGAGGAGGAAGACCTCCAGTACTTCGTCCGGATCGGGGGCGCGGACCTCGACGGGACGAAGACGGTCGAGCGAAGCCTGTCCGAACTCGACGGCATCGGCACGCGCACGGCGCGGCTGGTCGCCGAGAAGGCCGACGTGGACAAGAACGCCACGTTCGGCCTCCTCGACGAGGGGGACATCGACGCGGTGGTCGACATCGCCGAGAACCTCGAAGACCACGTCCCGTCGTGGATGACGAACAGACAGAACGACTTCTACTCCGGGGAGACGACGCACCTCGTCGGCACCGACGTCAGCGAGAAGCGTCGCCACGACATCAACCGGATGAAGGTCATCGAATCGTACAAGGGCGTTCGCCACAAGCGCGGCCAGAAGGTACGCGGCCAGCGCACGAAGTCCACGGGTCGCTCGGAGGGGACCATCGGGGTCAACGTCGAGGAGATCCGCGAGGAGATGGCGGAAGACGAGGCGGGTGACGACGAATGAGCACCGGCAAGAACACGAAGGGATACGAGACGCCGAACCACCCGTACCAGGGCGAGCGGATCGCCGAGGAGTCAGACCTCCTCTCGCGGTACGGTCTGAAGAACAAAGAGGAGTTCTGGCGCGCCCAGTCCGAGCTGCGCAGCATGCGACGCGAGGCGCGTCGCCTGCTCGGCGAGGCCCAGGGCGACGTCGACGCCGCCCAGGAGGCCGGCTCGGAGTTCGTCGCGCGGCTCCGCCGCATCGGCATCCTCGGCGACAACGACGACATCTCCGCGGTCCTCTCGCTGGACGTGACCGACCTGCTCGAACGCCGCCTCCAGACGGTCGCCTACCGGCAGGGGTTCGCGTCCTCGACCCAGCAGGCCCGCCAGTTCATCGTCCACGGCCACATCACCGTCGACGGCGCGCGCGTCACGCGCCCATCGGTGAAGGTCGACGTGGACGACGAGGGCGCCATCGCCTTCGACGAGACGAGCCCGCTCGCGGACGATCTCCACCCCGAGCGCGCGGAGTCACAGGAGTAATCTACCATGAGTGAATCCGAGGACGGAAAGTGGGGCATCGCCCACGTGTACGCGTCGTTCAACAACACGCTCATCACGGTCACCGACGAGACGGGCGCCGAGACGATCGCCAAGTCGTCCGGCGGCACCGTGGTGAAGCAGAACCGCGACGAGGCGTCGCCGTACGCCGCCATGCAGATGGCGGAGGTCGTCGCCGAGCGCGTCAAGGACGCCGGCCTAGAGGGCGTGCACGTTCGCGTGCGCGGCCCGGGCGGCAACCTCAACAAGTCCACCGGTCCCGGTGCGCAGGCGACGATCCGCGCGCTCTCGCGTGCGGGCGTCGAGATCGGCCGGATCGAGGACGTCACGCCGATCCCGCACGACGGGACGAAGGCGCCGAAGAACAAGCGAGTCTGACATGACGGAAGACGACTTCGACGTCCAGTACGTCGAACGGGACGATCGCAGCGCGCGGGTGCTGATCCGCGGGCTCACGCCGGCGTTCGCGAACGGCATCCGCCGCGCGATGATCGCCGACGTCCCGACGTTCTCGATCGACACCGTCCGGTTCGTCGAGAACTCCTCCGTCATGTTCGACGAGATGATCGGCCTCCGGCTGGGGCTGGTGCCCCTGACGACGCCGCTCGACGACTTCGAGGTCGGCGACGAGGTCACCCTCGCGCTCGACGTCGAGGGCCCGGCGACGGCGTACTCCGGCGACATCGAGAGCGCCGACCCGCTCGTCGAGGTCGCCGACGAGAACGTCCCGATCATCGAGCTGAAGGAGGGACAGCGGCTGGAGTTCGAGGCGGACGCGGTGCTGAACACCGGCAAGGAGCACGCCAAACACCAGGGCGGCGTCTCGGTCGGCTACCGCCACCTCCAGCGCGTCTCGGTCGAGGGCGACCGCGGCGAGTTCGACGACGACGAGCCGAACATCCTCCGCGGCGTCATCGAGGCGCCCGACGGGTCGATAGAGCTCACCGACGAGTTCGACAACGACCTCTCGGAGCGGTTCCCCGGCAAGGAGGTCGCGGTCGAGGACGTCCCCGGCGCGTTCGTCTTCCACATCGAGACGGACGGGTCGTTCAGCGTCGAGGAACTGCTGCTCCGCGCGATCGACTCCATCGAGGAGCGCGCGGACGAACTACAGACGAAAGTCGCGGTCTAACGTAATGACGGACCTTCGAACCACGCGGCCGGCGCTCGCCCCTGCACGGAGCCGCGGCGCCGCCCGATCCGACGCCGCGTCGGGTCGCGTCGAGCCCGCGTCGGGTCGCCCCGACGCCGGGACCGAAAGTGGTTTGAAGGGAGCCGGGTTACGCAGGAGTGCACGCAGGGATAGCCAAGTCAGGCCAACGGCGCAGCGTTCAGGGCGCTGTCCTGTAGAGGTCCGCAGGTTCAAATCCTGCTCCCTGCACTCCGTTTTCACGAACTCTCCGACTCAGGAGGGACAGCTATGAGTAGCAAGACGAATCCGAAACTACAGAACCTCATCGCCGATCTGAAGTCGGTCTCGCGAGATTCCGGTGCCAACGTGTGGCAGGATATCGCCGACCGACTGGAGAAGCCACGGCGCACGCACGCTGAGGTCAACCTGGGCCGTATCGAACGGTACGCCCAGGAAGACGAGACGGTCGTCGTCCCCGGCAAGGTGCTGGGCAGCGGTGTGCTCGAAAAGAACGTCACCGTCGCCGCCGTCGACTTCTCGGGCACCGCCCGCACGAAGATCGACCGGGCCGGCGAAGCGGTGTCGCTCGAACAGTTCATCGAACAGAACCCCGAAGGGAGCGACGTCCGGGTGATCCGATGAGTCTCGCGAAGATCGACGCGGACGTCGTCGTCGACGCGCGGGACTGCATCCTCGGTCGCGTCTCGTCGAAGGTCGCGCAGCGCGTCCTCGACGGCGAGACGGTCGCCGTCGTCAACGCCGAGCGCGCGGTCATCACCGGCAACGAGGAGGCGACGATGGAGACGTACCACACCCGCGCGGAGCTCGGCTCCGACAGCGGGCCGTACTACCCCAAGCGCCCCGACCGGATCTTCAAGCGCGCCATCCGCGGCATGCTGCCGTACAAGACGGAGGACGGCCGCGAGGCGTTCTCGAACGTCCGCGTCTACGTGGGCAATCCCTACGAGCGCGACGACGTCGAGAGCGTCGTCCTCGACGGCACCTCGCTCGACCGCCTCTCGAACATCAAGTTCACGACGCTCGGGGAGATCTCCGAGTCTCTGGGAGCCAACGTCACATGGTAACTAACACCTCAGGCAAGAAGAAGACGGCCGTCGCCCGCGCCACCGTGCGCGACGGCGAGGGCCGCGTTCGCATCAACTCCCAGCCAGTCGAGCTGGTCGAACCGGAACAGGCGCGGCTCAAGATGCTGGAGCCGTTCCGCATCGCGGGCGAGGAGCTCCGCGACGGCGTCGACATCGACATCAACGTCGAGGGCGGCGGCTTCAGCGGCCAGGCCGACGCGACGCGGACCGCCATCGCGCGCGGCCTCGTCCAGCACCTCGGCGACGCCGAGCTGCGCGACGCGTACATGAACTTCGACCGCACGCTGCTGGTCAACGACGTGCGCCAGTCCGAACCCAAGAAGTGGGGCGGACCCGGCGCGCGTGCCCGCTACCAGAAGTCCTACCGCTGAGGTGATCCAGTCATGATGATCCCCGTCCGGTGTTTCACGTGCGGTAACGTCATCGGCGAACACTGGGAGGAGTTCAAGGAGCGCGCCCGCGAGGGCGACGAGGACCCGGGCGACGTGCTCGACGACCTCGGGGTCGACCGGCACTGCTGCCGCCGGATGATGGTCAGCCACCGCGACCTCGTCGACGTCGTCTCGCCGTACCAGTAACAATGTCAACACAGCGATACAATCGATACGAGAAGGCACGCATCCTCGGCGCGCGAGCGCTGCAGGTGTCGTACGGGGCGCCCGTGCTGATCGACACGGACCAGACGGAGCCCATCCTCGTCGCCGCGGAGGAGTACGACGCGGGCGCGCTCCCGTTCACGGTCCGGAGGGAGAGCTGATGACCCGCATCACCGGCGTCTCGCTGCGTCGCGTGCTCGACTCGCGGGGGAACCCGACCGTCGAGGCCGACGTGCTCACCGAGTCCGGCGGCTTCGGCCGCGGGGCGGCGCCCAGCGGGGCGTCCACCGGCGAGTACGAGGCGATCGAACTGCCCGCGGGCGAGTCGATCGCGAAGGCCCGCGAACACGCGGTCCCCCGTCTCGAAGGGCTGTACGCGGGCGACCAGCGCGCCGTCGACGCCGCGCTCCGCGCGGCCGACGGCACGGACGACTTCTCGAACATCGGCGCCAACAGCGCGGTCGCGATCTCGATGGCGGCCGCGAAGGCCGCCGCCGACGTGCTCGGCGCGCCGCTGTACCAGCACCTCGGCGGCGCGTTCCGCGGCGAGAACTTCCCGGTCCCGCTCGGCAACGTCGTCGGCGGCGGGGAGCACGCCAAGGAGGCGACGCACATCCAGGAGTTCCTCGCGGCGCCCGTCGGCGCGCCCAGCGTCTCGGAGGCCGTCTTCGCGAACGCCGCGGTCCACGCGGCGGTCGCGGACGTGCTCGACGAGCGCGGCGTGCCCGCGGCGAAGGGCGACGAGGGCGCGTGGGCGCCCCCGATCTCGGACGCCGACGCGTTCGAGGTCGTCGACGAGGCTGTCGACCGCGTCGAGGACGAAGTGGGCTTCGAGATCCGCTTCGGCCTCGACATGGCGGCCGCCGAGCTGTACGACGACGACCGAGAGGCGTACGTCTACGGCGACGAGGCGAAGTCGACCGACGAGCAGATCGAGTACGTCGCCGGCCTCGTCGACGAGTACGACCTCGCGTACGTCGAGGACCCGCTCGACGAGAACGACTACGAGGCGTTCGCGGCGCTGACCGACCGGGTCGGCGATCGGACGCTGATCTGCGGCGACGACCTGTTCGTCACCAACGTCGAGCGCCTGCGGGAGGGGATCGACGCGGGCGCGGCCAACAGCATCCTGATCAAGCCGAACCAGATCGGGACGCTGTCGGACGCGTTCGACGCGGTGGAGCTCGCCGCCCGAAACGGGTACGAGACGGTCATCTCGCACCGCTCGGGCGAGACGGAGGACACGACCATCGCACACCTCGCCGTGGCGACCGACGCCGGCTTCATCAAGACCGGCACGGTCGGCGGCGAGCGCACCGCCAAGCTGAACGAACTGATCCGCATCGCGGACGACGCGGTATGACGGGTCCACACCACGCATGAGCGAAGACAACGACGCGGTCGAACTCGACGACGACGCGGAGACCGAGGCGGTCGACGCGGCGGTCGAGGAGGAGGCCGACACGACCGAGGAACCGACCGCCGACGCGGCCGCGGAGGACGCGGCCGCCGACGCCGAGACCGACGACGACGCCGAGGCGACCGCAGGCGACGACGACCCGGACGAGGAGGAGGCCTCCCCGTTCGACGACGACGTCATGCCCGACGACGACGTCGACCTGCTGATCCCCGTCGAGGACTACCTCTCCGCCGGTGTCCACATCGGGACGCAGCAGAAGACGAAGGACATGGAGCGGTTCATCCACCGCGTCCGCGACGACGGCCTGTACGTGCTCGACGTGAGCACGACGGACCGGCGGATCCGCACCGCGGCGGACTTCCTCTCCAACTACGACCCCGAGCAGATCCTCGTCACGTCCTCGCGGCAGTACGGCCGGTTCCCGGCCGAGAAGTTCGCGGACGCCATCGGCGCCCGCGCCCGCACGGGGCGCTTCATCCCCGGCACGCTGACGAACCCCGACTACGCCGGCTACATCGAGCCGGACGTCGTCGTGGTGACCGACCCGATCGGCGACGCGCAGGCCGTCAAGGAGGCCATCACCGTCGGCATCCCGGTGATCGCGATGTGCGACTCCAACAACCAGCTGTCGAACGTCGACCTCGTCATCCCGACGAACAACAAGGGTCGACGCGCGCTGTCGGTCGTCTACTGGCTGCTCGCCAACGAGACGCTCGACCGCCGCGGCGCCGACACCGTGTTCGCCCTCGACGACTTCGAGGACGAGCTGTAACGCGGTCGCTTTTCGAGTTCGATTTCCGTTCGCCCGCACCGCCCGCGAGCCGCCGGTGAACCGACCGGCGGAGCGACGCGCTCAGACGATCTCCGGAGTGAACGGGTACGAGTACACCTTCCCGTCGTTGGCCCTCACCGTGGCGATGAGCACCAGGACCACGTCGGCGATCGCGACGATCGGGAAGAGCAGGAGCCCGATGAAGACGAAGCTCAGGACGCCGGCGATCAGCAGCGCGACGAAGACGACGATCTGGAAGTTCAGCGAGTTCTTCGCGTTCCGCTCGACGAGTTCGTCCCCGTCGTCCGCGAGGACCAGGAACAGGATCGGACCGAGGAACGAGGCGAAAAGCGCCGACGCGTGCGACAGCGCCGCCAGCGTCGTGTCGCCCTCGACGGTCTCGTCGTCGGTCTCGGCGGCCGGTGTTGACATAGCGAACGGTCGGTTTCGGAGCTAATTCATAAGCTTTGGGAGACATCGGCGGCGGTGAGCGGTCCCACACCGCTCAGTCGGCCGCCGCCGGCTCGTCCCCGCCGGTGTCGTCCCCGCCGACCTCGGCCTCGGCCGCCGGCACGTCGTGGGTCCAGCGGGGCTCGATCTCGCGGTTCGCCATCACGATCCGGTCGCCGGCGTCGGTGTCGATCCGGGTCTTCCGGAGCTCGATCGCGGCGACCGTCCCGGTCACGCCCTTCGCCTCGACGCGGTAGCCGACGTTGAAGTCGGGGTCGCGGAGGAGGTAGACGCCCGCGACCGTGTCTTCGATCATCTCGGAGAGCGCGTACGAGACGCCGAGCGCGATGAAGCCGACGGCGGTGCCCAGGCTCGCCGCGATGTCGCCCATACCCACGACCTTCAGGAACGTCAGCGCGACGCCGAACCACAGGAAGATTGCCACGAGCGTGGCGATGAGGTCGCCCACGAGCTCGCGGTCGCCGACGTAGATCCGGTCGATCGAGGTCCGGACCAGCGAGAGGACGACCCGCACCGTCAGGTACGCCAGCGCGAGGAAGATCAGCCCCGAGAGCAGTCGCGGGATCGCGACCGCCAACCCCTCGACGAAGTTCGCGACCGACCGCGTCAGCAGCGACGGGAGCGTCGTCATGGCGCGCACGACGACGGCCGGCGGTGAAAAGGTGGCGGGGTCGGCCGGCCTCGCCGTCCCGCTCCGGAGCCGGCGGGGACGCCCCGCCAAGCGCAACGCCTGTAAGCCCCCGGAGAGAGGGAGTTCGTATGACCGTCTGTGAGGCGCCGGGGAAGGTGTACCTCTTCGGCGAACACGCCGTCGTCTACGGCGAGCCCGCCGTGCCGGCCGCGATCGAGCGACGCGCGACCGTGAGCGTCGAGCCGCGCGACGACGACCACGTGCGCGTCGAGGCCGAGGACCTCTCGCTCGACGGCTTCACCGTGGAGTACTCCGGCGGCACCGGCGACCGCCCCGACGTCGACGTGCCGACGCCGCTGGTCGAGGCCGCGATGGGCTACGTCGACGCCGCGGTCGAGCAGGCGCGCGACGCGGCCGACGCCCCCGACGCCGGCTTCGACATCGCCGTCGAGAGCGACATCCCGCTCGGGGCCGGCCTCGGCTCGTCGGCGGCCGTCGTCGTCGCCGGCATCGACGCCGCGACGCGGGCGCTCGGGGAGCCGCTGGACCGACGCGAACTCGCCGAGCGCGCGTACCGCGCCGAGTACGAGGTGCAGGACGGGCAGGCCTCGCGCGCCGACACGTTCTGCTCGGCGACGGGCGGCGCGGTCCGCGTCGAGGGCGACGACTGCGAGCCGATCGAGGCGCCGAACCTCCCGCTCGTCGTCGGCTTCGACGGCGGCGCCGGCGACACCGGCGAGCTCGTGGCCGGCGTCGGCGCGCTCCGCGAGGAGTACGGGTTCGCGGCCGACGCCGTCGAGTCGATCGGCGACCTCGTCCGGACCGGGGAGGCGCTGCTGGCGGACGCCGCGCCCGGGGAGGAGCCCCCGGCGGCGCTGCTCGCGGAGCTCGGCGAGCTGATGGACTTCAACCACGGCCTGCTCTCGGCGCTCGGCGTCTCGGCGCGCTCGCTCGACGCGATGGTGTGGGCCGCTCGCGACGCGGGCGCGCACGGCGCGAAGCTCACCGGCGCGGGCGGCGGCGGCTGCATCGTCGCCCTCGACGCGAGCGACGCGACGGAGACCGCGCTCTCCTTCACGCAGGGCTGCGAGGAGGCGTTCCGCGCCGAGCTGGCGACGGAGGGCGTCCGGGTGGTGGAGCCGTGAGCGCGGACGCCGGAGCGGGCGAGGCGGACGGCGACCCCCCCGTCGTGCTCAAGCTCGGCGGGAGCCTGATCACGGAGAAGGACCGGCCGGAGACGCTCGACGAGGCGGCCCTCGCGGCCGCCTGCGACGCGGTCGCCGACGCCCTCGCCGACGGGACGGTCGAGCGCCTCGTCGTCGTCCACGGCGGCGGGAGCTTCGGCCACCACCACGCCAGCGAGCACGGCGTGTCGACGAGCGCGGGGACCCGCGACCCGGCGGCGGTGACGGACGTCCACGGCGCGATGACGGCGCTGAACCGGGCGGTGCTCGACCGGCTCCACGACCGCGACGTGCCCGCGGCGCCCGTCCATCCCCTGTCGCTCGCGGCCCGCCCGGAGGGGGTCGACGGCGCCCTTGACCTGCCGCTCTCGTCGACGGCGACGCTGCTCGGCGAGGGGTTCGTCCCGGTGCTCCACGGCGACGGCGTCGCGACCGCGGGCGCCGGGGTGACGGTGGTCTCGGGCGACGAGCTGGTCGTCGAGCTCGCGGCCGGCCTCGGCGCGCGCCGCGTCGGCGTCTGCTCGACCGTCCCGGGCGTCCTCGACGGCGACGGCGACGTGATCCCCGCGATCGACGACTTCGAGGCGGTCGCGGACGCGCTCGGCGCGAGCGACGCGACCGACGTCTCCGGCGGGATGGCCGCGAAGGTGCGGGAGCTCCTGGCGCTCGACGCCCCGGCCCACGTGTTCGGCGCCGAGGGGCTGGCGCCGTTCCTGCGCGGCGAGGACGCGGGGACCCGGATCGACTGACCGGCGTCGGCGGCTCCCCGACCCCGTACAGAACCCTTATTCGGCCCACCGCCCTCCCTCCGGGCATGAACGAAGCGGACGTGCGAGAGCGGCTCGCGGACGTGCGGGACCCCGATCTGGGGGACGACATCGTCTCGCTCGGGCTGGTGAACGACGTCGCCGTCGAGGGGGACGAGAGCGGGGCCGGCGGGACGGTCCGCGTGTCGCTCGCGCTCGGCGCCCCCTTCTCGCCCCACGAGTCCGAGATCGCCGAGGACGTCCGGGCGGCGCTCGCCGACACCGGGCTCGACGTGGAGCTGTCGGCGTCGGTCCCCGACGAGCTGGACGCGGACGAGCAGGTGCTGCCGGGCGTGAAGAACGTGATCGCGGTCGCCTCCGGGAAGGGCGGCGTCGGCAAGTCGACGATGGCCGTGAACGTCGCCGCGGGGCTCTCGGAGCTCGGCGCGCGCGTCGGCCTGTTCGACGCCGACGTGTACGGGCCGAACGTCCCCCGGATGGTCTCGGCCGAGGAGCGCCCGCAGACCGACGGCGAGACGATCGTCCCCCCCGAGCGGTTCGGGGTGAAGCTGATGAGCATGGACTTCCTCACCGGCGAGGACGATCCGGTCATCTGGCGCGGGCCGATGGTCCACAAGATCATCACCCAGCTCGTCGAGGACGTGGAGTGGGGCGAGCTCGACTACCTGATCATGGACCTCCCGCCGGGGACCGGCGACACCCAGCTCACCATCCTCCAGACACTCCCGCTGACGGGCGCCGTGATCGTCACGACCCCGCAGGAGGTCGCGCTCGACGACGCGGTGAAGGGGCTCCGGATGTTCGGCAAACACGACACGAACGTGCTCGGGATCGCGGAGAACATGGCCGGCTTCCGGTGCCCGGACTGCGGCGGCTTCCACGAGATCTTCGGCTCCGGCGGCGGGAAGGCGCTGGCGGGGGAGCACGACCTCCCCTTCCTGGGCGGCGTCCCGCTCGACCCGGCGGTCCGGACCGGCGGCGACGACGGCGAGCCGGTCGTGCTCGACGAGGGGGAGACCGCCGACGCGTTCCGGGTGATCGTGGAGAACGTCGCGAACAACGCCGGCGTCGTCCGCCGCCGCGGGGTGAGCGAGGAGCGATGAGCGGGGAGCGCGACGACGGCGAGCCCGCGGGCGACGGGGACGCGGGCGACCGACCCGCAGGCGGGGCGAAGGGCGACGACCCCGCCGACCCCCTCGACGCCGCCGGCGTGGACCCGGTCGTCCCGGACGCCGTCGCCGACGCGGCCGACGAGGAGTTCCCCGACGACGACGAGATCCGCGCGTTCCTCCGTGAGGTCGCGGCCGACGTGCGCGGCGACAGCTCCGAGAGCAAGCAGCTCTCGGCGGTCCTCTACCGGGTGTCTGACCTGTACGACCCCGACGAGCAGACCTCGCCGGAGGAGATCTATCTGAACGTCCGGCACATCATGCGGATCAAGGCGGAAGGCGGACTCCGTCGCTGAGGCGCGCGGGACGGGCGGACGTCCGAGCGATCGGAACGCGTCGCCGGCTTCCTCGACCGCCGCCGCTCAGTCGTCCGAACCGTCCCTCGACGCGGAGTCGATCGGCCGCTCGTCCAGCGGCGTCGCCTCGTCGACGACGTCAGCCAGGCCGAGCCGATCGAGGGTCTCCGGCGTCGGCAGGCCGCGCGGACCCCAGCCGCGGGCGGCGTAGTACCGGTCCAGCAGGCGGTCGAACGCGTCGCCGTCGACGCCAGGGGTCCCGTCGGCCGCGGCCGAGCCGAGCGGGGCGGGGAGCGCGTCGTCCGTGCGGTCGAACCCCTCGCGGGCGTTGAACAGCCGCGTGAGGGTCCAGATCCGCTCGCCGGTCGTCGCGAGCGCGACGTCAGAGCCGGCGGCCGGGTGGTCGACCGCCGCGAGCCACTCCGCGCCGAGGTCGGTCCAGACCGCCTCGCCGACGAAGTCGTCGACGACGAGGCTCCAGAGCACGGACCGGGCGTTCTGTTCGCCGACCACGCCGCGCACCAGGTCGCCGGGCGAGCGCTCGCCGGCGGCGAACGGCTCGCTGTCCTGCGGTCGCGCCCGGCGGTGACACGCGCCGCGGTCGCTCGTCGCGTACGCGAGGGCGACGCCGACCGCGGCGCGGGGGTCGAAGCCGGGCAGCGCCATCGACTTCACCGTGGGCACCAACCCCTCGCCGCCGAACCGCGCCGCGGCGACGTCGATCCCGTCGGCGAGCGCGTCCGGGAGGTCGGGGTCGATGTCGAGGTCGGGAGGCGCCTCGCGGGCCGCGATCGCCTCCAGCAGTCGCTCGGCCCCGTCGGCGTCGCCGAACCCGACCGGACAGTCGACGACGCCCGCCTCCCCGGCGCGGACCGCCCACGCGACCGCGTTGCCCGCGCCGATCACGTCGAGGCCGAGCCGGTCGCAGACGCCGCAGAGCTCGACGACGCGGTCGAAGTCGTCGATCCCCAGCCCCGCGCCGAGCGTGATCGGCGCCGCGCCGCGCGGGACCACCTCGCCGTCGGGCGTGTCGATCCGGAAGCCGCCGGGGACGACCGGCCCGTCGCCCTCGGGGCGTCCCGGCTCGTCGCCGGCTCCCCGGTCGCCGACCCGCTCACGCCCCGTCGCGCGCTCCAGCGCGGCCTCGACCCCGATGTCGTCGGTCCCCTCGAACCCGGTCTCGGTCCACCCCTCGGCGGCGAGGATCCCGACCTCGTTCGCGTAGTCGACCGTCTCGACCGTCTCGCCGGCCGCCTGCCACTCGCCGGTCGGATCCCGGCCGTACGCCGCCGCGTCGCGGTCGCGGAGGGCCGCGAGGTCGTCCGGGACGGCCGGCGGGGGACCGCGGGCGACGACGGCCTTCAGGCGCTTCGATCCCATCACCGCGCCGGCCCCGCCGCGGCCCGCGTGGTGGGCGCCGCCGTCGCTCGCGACCGTCGCGTAGGCCGCCTCGCGCTCGCCGGCGGGACCGACGCAGGCGACCCCGGCGTCCGGGAAGCGCTCCGCGGTCTCGGCGGCGTCGGCGCCCCACGCGTCGCTCGGCTCGATCCGGGCGCGCCCCTCCTCGACCTCGATCCGGACCGGGCGGTCGGCGGCGCCGGTCACGAGCAGCCCGAGGCAGTCGTCGAGCGAGCCCGCGAGCCGGTCGGCGAAGTCGCCGCCGGCGTACGAGTCGAGGAAGCCGCCGGTGAGCGGGGACTTCGTCACCGCGGCGTAACGCGTCTCCCCGGGGAGGTAGCCCGCGAGCGGTCCGACGAGGAAACAGAGGAGGTTCGCCGGCCCCGTCGGGTCCGTCCCCGGCGACAGCGCCTCGTAGAGGTAGCGCGCGCCGAGCCCCTTCCCCCCGAGGAAGTCGCGCCGCCAGCCGCGCGGGACGCGCTCGCGGGCGGTCTCGCCGGCCGAGAGGTCGACGCGGAGGACGCGGGTTCGGCTCCGACTCATTCAGACGCCCTGCGCGGCGGAGACGTATCAATCTGTTCGCCGGCCGGCTCGGACCGCGTTCGGCGCCCGGCCCGGACCGTCCGGCCGCCGGTCCCGACCGCCGCGCCGACCGGACCGCCAGAGTGAGGCCCGCGGCGACCGAACGGCCGGCCATGGACCTGACGACCGCGCTCGACGCCCGCGACGCGACCGTCTGCGTCGTCGGCGCGGGCGGCAAGAAGTCGACGCTGTTCGCGCTCGCCGACCGACTCGACCGGGCGGTAGTGACCGCCAGCGTCCGGATCCCGATCTTCGACGACCGCGTCGCCGCGGTGCGCGTGACCGAGGACCCGATCGCCGCGATCGAGGCGGCGGAATCCGGCGACTGGCCGCTCGGGCTGGTCCCCGAGCGCGACCGGTCGGACCGGTACCTCGGGTACGACACCGACACGGTCGGCGGGATCGCCGACGCCGCGCCGGGCGCGACGCTCGTGAAGGCGGACGGCGCGCGGCTCCGGGAGTTCAAGGCGCCGGGCGACCGCGAGCCGCAGATCCCGTCGAACGCGGATGTCGTCGTCCCGATCGCGAGCGCGCACGTCGTCGGCGAGCCCCTCACCGAGGAGCTCGTCCACCGGCCGGACGCGGTCGCCGCGATCACGGGCCGCGAGATCGGCGACGAGATCCGCCCCGCCGACGTCGCGACCGTCCTCGCGAGCCCGGCCGGCGGGCTGAAGGGCGTCCCCGGCGGCGCGACCGCGATCCCGGTCGTGAACAAGGTCGACGACGAGTCGGACGCGGCCGCGGCCCGGGCGGTCGCCCGAGAGACCCTCTATCGCGCCGACGTGCCGCGCGTCCTCCTCACGCGCCTGATCGCGGACGATCCGGTCGTCGAGGTCGTCGAGTAGGGACCCGGCGAGCGGGCCGGCCGGTCCGTCTACGATCGCGCGTCAGAGAGCTCCTCGAACGACCGCCAGAGCGCCCGGTACAGCGTCCACGCGTCGACGCCGGTCCGCTCCATCACGGCCCGACAGGCGTCGTCGAACCGCCGGTAGTCGGCGATCGACGGCGGGTCCGGGTAGGGGTCGTCGAACTCGCCGGCCGCGGCCAACACCGCCCACGTCCGGCGGTCGATCGCGACGAACCGCTCGGGGGCGAGGAACTGGCAGAACCCCGACGCGACCGCGACGTCGACCCCGTCGAGCGCGGCGAGCGCGTCGAGGGCGGCGTCGACGTCGCGGTCGGCTGAGACATCGTCGTCGCTCCCGCCTTCGCCCCGCGTCCCGACCGCTTCCGCGGCCGTTTCGACGGCGTCCGCCACGTCGCCGAAGTCGTTGTCGCGGAACGCCTCCTCGCGCTCGCGCCGCTCTCGGTCCGGGTAGTCGCCGAGGTACCGCCGGAAGTACCACCGGACGACCCACTGGGCGTCCCGCCGACCGTACTCGTCGCCGGCGAACGTCTCCGGGACCGTCTCGACGTGTTGCAGCTCCACGTCGTACAGCGGTTCCGCCTCCGCGTACGCCCGGGCGCGGTCCCGGACGGTCGACTCGCTCAGGTCCATCGCCTCGCGGTAGGGGGGTCGAACGGATGAACGTTGGTCCCGATCGTTCCGATCGATCGTTTCATACCGGCGTGGTCACTGGTACCGCACATGACAGACGACCGGGTTCCGGTCACCGTCCTCAGCGGCTACCTCGGCGCCGGGAAGACGACGCTCGTCAACCACCTGCTCTCGAACCCCGGCGACCGGCGGATCGCCGTCATCCTGAACGACATGGGCGAGGTGAACGTCGACGCCGAGAAGATCGCCCGCGAGAACGACGAGGAGGGGGTCGTCGACCTCTCGAACGGCTGTATCTGCTGTCGGCTTCAGGACGACCTGCTCTCCGAGGCCGCCGCGCTCGCCGACTCGCGGGAGTTCGACTACCTCCTCGTCGAGTCGTCGGGCATCTCGGAGCCGGTGCCGATCGCCCGGGCGTTCACGGAAGGGACCGAGGACAGCGACGTCGACCCGCGGGAGCGGTTCCGGTTGGACACGATGGTCACCGTCCTCGACGCCTACGGCTTCTGGAAGGAGTTCGACGCGGGCGAGAGCCTCCCCGGCGGGGCGGAGCCGGAGACGGACCGCCCGCTCGCGGACGTGCTCGTCGAGGGGATCGAGTTCTGCGACGTGCTCCTCGTGAACAAGACCGACATGGTGCCCGACGACGTGCTCGACCGGATCGAGGCGGTCGCCGAGCGACTGGGACCGAGGGCGAAGCGGATCCGGACCACCTACTCCGCGGTCGACCCCGGCGAGGTGCTCGACACCGGGCGGTTCGACTTCGAGGCGGCGAAGGGGTCGGCGGGGTGGAAGCGCGCCATCGCCGACGAGGAGGGCGAGGGCCACGACCACGACGGCGGAGAGGGAGGCCACGACCACGCGCACCCCGAGGGCGCGGCTGCCGCGCACGGGGTCGGCTCGTTCGTCTACCGGTCGAGCGACCCCCTCGATCCGGGCGCGTTCGGCGAGTGGCTCGACGACTGGGACGGGTCGATCGTCCGGGCGAAGGGCGTGGTCCGGGTGGCGGGCACCGACGACGTGATCGGCGTGAGCCAGGCCGGCCCGTCGGTCCAGGCCGGGCCGATCGGCGAGTGGGGGCCGGACGACGACCGCCGGACGCGGCTCGTGTTCATCGGCGAGGACCTCGACGAGACACGGATTCGCGAGGAGCTGGCCGGACTCGCCGCGGAGGGCGGCGAGCCGACGGCGGACCCGGACGCGGTGTTCCCGATCTAGATCCCCAGTTCGCTCCGGAGGTCGTCCCACTCCTCGTGGAAGCCGTGGGTCGACTCCGTCTCCGCGCCGACCGCCGACTGGTACGTCTCGTCGTACTTCAGCAGCTCCCCCCACCCGTCGTGGAAGGCCCAGTTACAGTACTGACACATGACCGGGACCACGCGCCGGAGTGGCATACCCGTTTCGGCGCGGCGGCCCCGGAGGCCGCCTCAGGGGGTTCGTCCCGTCGACACCCTCAACCGTGCCGGGCGGTTACAGGGGACAGACACGGGGCGACCCGCGTCGACGGAGCGACCAATGCCAACCTACAGACGCGGCGGACACGTTCGCGGCGACGACGAGGGCGTGGAGCGGGAGTGCGACCTGTGCGACTGGTACTGCGTGGCCGACTCGTACCCGGCGCTCGTCCGCGAGTACCAGGCGCACCTCCGGAGCGACCACCCGAAGGCGTGGCTCCGGGCGTGAGCGCGGGCGGCGAAAAAAGCGGTGTCGATCGGGCGCGACGCGGTCTCAGGGCTCTAACAGGACCTTCGTGACGCCCTCCTCGCGGGCGTCGAACGCCTCGTACATCTCGGGGGCCTCTTCGAGGTCGACCCGGTGCGAGACGACCCAGCTCGGGTCCGCCCGGCCCTCGATGATCATGTCGCGGAGGTACCGGTTGTACTCCTTGACGTTACACTGGCCGGTGCCGCACTTGAGCCCCTTCTCGAAGAACTTCCCGAAGTCGATGCCGAGCCGCCCCTGCGCGGCCATGTCGTCGGGCGCGCCGGGATCCTCGGGGACGTAGAGGCCCGGAATGCCGAGCTCGCCGGTCGGTCGGACCACGCGGATCAGGTTGTTGATCACGACCGCCGGGTTCTCCTTGGCCGGGTCGTAGGAGTAGTCCTCGGTGTCGGTGTCGACGTCGTCCGGGTCGGTCGCCTGGTAGCCGACCGCGTCGACGCCCTTGTCGACCATCCCCCCGTGCTCCTCGATGATCTGGTCGACCGGGTCGCCCTCGGAGAAGTCGATCGCGTGGGCGTCGCAGTGGTCCTCCGCGAGCTCCAGTCGGCTCGGGACCTGGTCGACGACGTAGATCTCGGCCGCGCCCTTGATCTTCGCGCTGTAGGCGGCCATCAGGCCGACCGGACCGGCGCCGAAGATGGCGACCGACTCGCCGGGCTGGAGGTTCGCCAGCTCGGTGCCGTGCCACCCCGTCGGGAAGATGTCCGCGAGCAGCGAGAACGCGTCCTCGTGTTCGCGCCCCTCCGGCAGCTTCAGCGCGTTGTGATCGGCGTACGGGACGCGCAGCTTCTCGGCCTGTCCGCCCGGGTACGGCCCCATGGCGACGTAGCCGTACGCGCCGCCCGCGAAGCCGGGGTTGACGTTGGTACAGAAGCCGGTGTACCCCTCCTCGCAGTTCTGACAGAAACCGCAGGAGACGTTGAACGGCATGACGACGCGGTCCCCCTCCTCCAGCGTCGATACCGCCTCGCCGACCTCGCTGACGATCCCCATGTTCTCGTGGCCGAAGACGATCCCCTCCTCGGCCGCGGTCCGTCCCTCGTACATGTGGAGGTCGGAGCCGCAGATACAGGACGTCGTGATGTCGACGACGACGTCGTTCGGGTGTTCGATCTCCGGTTCGTCCACGTCCTCGACGGCCACTTCGTACGGGCCTTGATAGACAACTGCTCTCATGATGGTTCCAATTGTAACGTGTTAACAATACATACTAAATGTTTTTCCATTATAATTATGCTTAACAGATCTGGAACGCAAGGCGTTGGCAGTCGCCTCGCCTTCCGTGGAGCCTCGTCGCTTCCCGGCCGGGTCCACCGACACACTCATAGACCCGGACGATCGATCGTGTGGTATGTGTTCGCACGGGGAGGGTGAGACCGATGTCCAGTGAGCCGGACGACGCGACGAAGACGATCTGTCCGTACTGCGGCGTGGGCTGCGGGATCCGCGTGCTCGAAGGCGACGAGCCCGGGGAGATGCGGTTCACGCCGTGGGCCGACGCGCCGGTGAACGAGGGGAGCGTCTGCATCAAGGGCGGCGCGGCGACGCAGGTCGTCGACCACGAGGACCGGCTGACCGAGCCGCTGATCAAGGAGGACGGCGAGTTCCGCGAGGCGACGTGGGACGAGGCGCTCGGCCGCGTCGTCGACGAGATGGAGGGCATCCGCGAGGACCACGGCCCGGACGGGATGGGATTCTTCGGCTCCTCGAAGACGTTCAACGAGGAGAACTACCTCATCCAGAAGCTCGCGCGGCGGTACGGGACGAACCAGGTCGACAACTGCACGCGGATGTGTCACGCCTCCACCGTCTGGGCGCTGCGCACCAGCCTCGGAATGGGCGCGATGACGAACAGCATGGCCGACTTGGAGGACTCGGCGGACGTGCTGTGGATCCAGGGCGCGAACCCGGGCGAGCAGCACCCGATCGCCAACAGCCAGTACTTCCGGCAGGCCGTGCTGGAGGGCGCGACCGTCATCCAGGTCGACCCGCACGCGAACAAGACCACCCGGTCGTTCGAGATCGACGACACCGACCGGCACATGCACCTCCAGCTGAAGCCCGGCACCGACATCCCCCTGTTGAACGTCGTCCTGAAGACGATCCTGGAGCGCCACGAGGAAGAGCCCGACGCGGGCTGGATCGACGAGTCGTTCGTCGAGGAGCGCACCAAGGGGTTCGACCACCTGACGGAGACGCTCGCGGACTTCGACAAGGAGGCCGCCGCCGAGGAGTGCGGCGTCCCGCTCGAAGACATCGAGCTCGCCGCCGAGAAGTACGCGATGGCGAACGACGCCGCCATCTTCACCGGGATGGGGATGAGCCAGCACACCTGCGGCGTCGACAACGTCCAGAACGAGATCAACCTCGCGCTGATCACGGGGAACCTCGGCCGACCCGGGACCGGCGTCAACCCCCTGCGCGGGCAGAACAACGTCCAGGGCACCTGCGACGTGGGCGCGATGCCGAACGTCCTCCCGGGGTACCAGCTCGTCGACGACGACGAGGCGCGCGAGTCCGTCGAGGACGTGTGGGGCTTCGAGATCCCCGACGAGCCCGGGCTGACGAACGTCGAGATCTCCCACGCGATCGGCGACACCGTCCACGGGCTCTACGTCATGGGCGAGAACCCGATCATGAGCGAGCCCGACGGCAACGAGACGGAGCGCCGGTTCCGCGAGGAGCTCGACTTCATGGTGGTCCAGGACATCTTCATGACCGAGACCGCCGAGCTCGCGGACGTGGTCCTCCCGGCGACGACGTGGGCCGAGCGCGACGGCACCGTCACCAACACCGACCGCCGCGTCCAGCGCATGCGCGGGGTCCACAAGGTCCACGAGAACACGCGTCACGACCTCGACATCCTCTGTGAGGTCGGGACGCGGCTGTTCGACGGCGACGAGTTCGACTTCGACGGGCCCGAGGACGTGTTCGAGGAGCTGCGCGAGGTGTGCCCGATCATGCACGGGATGACCTACGACGCGCTCGGCGAGACGGGGATCCACTGGCCCTGCTACGAGGAGGGCGACGAGGGCGACTCGTTCCTCTACGAGGACGAGTTCGAGACCGAGGACGGCCTCGGCCGCATCGAGGGGGTCGTCCACCAGGAGCCGAAGGAGGTCCCCGACGAGGAGTACCCGCTCGTGTTGACCACCGCGCGGCTCGAAGAGCACTACAACACCGGGACGATGAGCCGCCGGTCGCCCACGCTCTCGAACCAGCACCCGGAGAACTTCGTCGACGTCCACCCGAACGACGCCGAGCGGTACGGGATCGAGGACGGCGACCACGTCGTCCTGAAGTCGCGCCGCGGCGAGATCACCGTCCGCGCCGACGTCACCGAGGACATCAAGGAGGGCGTCGTCTGGACCACGCCGCACTTCGCGGCCGCCTCCGCGAACCGCCTCACCAACGACGTGCTCGACGAGCGCTCGAAGATCCCCGAGTACAAGGCCGCGTCCGCCGAGATCGAGGTCGACATCGAGCCCGCGAGCGGCGACGCGCCGGCGTCCGCCGACGACTGAGCGGCGCGAACCGTCTCGCGCGGGCGGAAGCGCGGCCGCCTTCGCCGCCGTCGCATCCGAAACCACTATCCCCGATCCGGCGAATTCCACGGTATGGACTGGCCACACGACCCCGACGGCGAGCAGGGGAGCGAGGGCATGCGGCAGTACGGCCACGCCGTGCTCGCGAAGAAGATCGACGAGGCGGAGGACTTCCCGCTGACGGCCGCGGAGTACGTCGAGCAGTACGGCGACCACCCGATCCGGATCGACTACGAGACGGTCGTCTCGGTCGAGGAGATCTTCGAGGGCGTCGAGAAGGAGGAGTTCGCCGACTTCGTCGAGTTCCACCAGGAGCTCGGCCGCGCGATGCGCGAGAACGGCTACTGGTTCTACGAGGGCGCCGAGCAGTTCGTCGACGGCAGCGCCTGACTACGGATCTTTTGATTCCGGTGTTGCTCTTTTAAACGGGGTTCCTGCTCATCTATAAGCCGGTGACTGTGACCCGGCGACGAACGCTTCCAAAGCCCCAGTCGCGAGGCCGCCGTACGCTCGCTGCGCTCCTCACTCGGTCGCTCACTCCGTTCGCTCTCTCGTCGCGGTGCTTGCGTCGCCTACGGCGGCCTCGCGACTGCCCCTTTAAGTCCCACCCGACCGCACAGCACCTCACGCCTCCCCAGCCTCGCGGTTCGTTCGGGCCTCCCTGCGGTCGCCCTCACTCACCGCGTCCCTCGCGCGTGCTCCTCGCGGCCGCCGAGGACGGCCGCTCGCAGGCGCGCGCCACCGCGGTCTTTTCGTCTCTCCCGACCGCCGCTCGACTCTTTTAAGAACTCGCGGGGCGACCGAGCCACCATGGATCACGAGCGGATCGCCGTCCTCGCCCACGAGAAGTTCCCCGACCGCGCGAAGACCGCGCTCGGCGTGCTACGCTACGGCGACCAGGACGTCTTGGCCGTCCTCGACCGCGACCGCGCCGGCGACCGGGTGCGCGACCACGTCCCGGACGTCTCGGACGCGCCGATAGTCGCGTCGTTCGCGGACGCGCACGCGGCCGCCGACGGCGACCTCGACGCCCTCTATATCGGAATCGCGCCGATCGGCGGCGGCTTCGACGAGTCGTGGCGGGAGGACGTCGAGGCCGCGATCGAGGCCGGCTGCGACGTGGTGAGCGGCCTCCACTACTTCCTGAACGAGGACGAGGAACTCGCCGGACTGGCCGCCGAGCACGGCGTCGACCTCGTCGACGTGCGCGAGCCCGACGACGACCTGACGGTGGCGACGGGCGCCTCCGGCGACGTCGACGCCGACGTGGTGTGTACGGTCGGCACCGACTGCTCCGTCGGGAAGATGACGGCGTCGCTGGAGATCGTCGCCGCCGCCCGCGAGCGGGGGATCGACGCGGCGTTCGTCCCGACCGGCCAGACCGGGATCATGATCGCCGGGTGGGGGAATCCGATCGACCGCGTCGTCTCCGACTTCGCGGCCGGCGCGGTCGAGGACATGCTCGTCGAGGTCGGCGACGACCGCGAGCTCCTCGTCGTCGAGGGACAGGGGAGCATCGTCCACCCGGCGTACTCGGCGGTCACCTGCGGCATCCTCCACGGGTCGATGGCGGACGGCCTCGTCCTCTGTCACGCCGCGGGCCGCGAGGCCGTCCACGGCTACGAGTCGTTCGACCTCCCGCCGCTCGCCGACTACGTCGACCTCTACGAGGACCTGGCCGCGCCCGTCCGCGAGGCGAGCGTCGTCGCCGGCGCGCTCAACACGAAGGACGTCGCCGACGACGGCGCGGCCGCCGACGCGGTCGCCGAGTTCGCGGCGGAGACGGGCGTGCCCGCCGCCGACCCCGTCAGGGACGGCGCCGACGCGATCGTCGACGGGATCGTCGACGCGGGGCTCGGTGAGCGATGACCCTCGACACCGAGTTCGAGCGGGTCTCGCTCCCCTTGCAGGACCCGTTCACGATCGCTCGCGGCACGCAGACCGAGGCGGAGAACGTGATCGTCCGGATCGCGGACGAGGCCGGGATGACCGGCGTCGGCGGCGCCGCGCCCTCGGCCCACTACGGCGAGACCGCGGCCACGGTCGAGGCGGTGCTCCCGGAGCTCCTCTCGATCGTCGAAGCGGTCGACGACCCGCACGCGATCCGCGAGGTCGAGTCCCGCATGGCGAGCGCGATCGGCGACAACCCGGCCGCCCGCGCCGCCGTCTCGATCGCCGTTCACGACCTCGCCGCGAAGCGGCTCGGCGTCCCCCTCTACCGCCTCTGGGGCCTCGACCCGTCGACCGCGCCGGCGACCTCCTACACCGTCGGCCTCGACGAGACGGAGCGCGTCCGGGAGAAGGCCGCGGCCGCGGTCGAGGCGGGCTACCCGATCCTCAAGGTCAAGCTCGGGACCGACCGGGACCGCGAGCTGATCGACGCGGTGCGGGAGGCCGCGCCCGACGCCCGGCTCCGCGTCGACGCGAACGAGGCGTGGACCCCCCGCGAGGCCGTCGAGAAGAGCGCGTGGCTCGCCGACCGCGACGTGGAGTTCGTCGAGCAGCCGGTCCCCGCCGGGGACCCCGAGGGCCTCCGGTTCGTCTACGAGCGCTCGGCGCTCCCGATCGCCGCCGACGAGTCGTGCGTGACGCTCTCCGACGTCCCGGCGATCGCCGACCGCTGCGACATCGCGAACCTGAAGCTGATGAAGACCGGCGGGGTGTCGGAGGCGCGGCGGATGATCGCCGCGGCGCGGGCGCACGGCCTGGAGGTGATGTGCGGCTGCATGATCGAGTCGAACGCGTCGATCGCGGCGGCCGCGGGGCTCGCGCCGCTGCTGGACTACGCCGACCTCGACGGCTCGCTGCTGCTCGCCGAGGACCCGTACGAGGGCATCGACCTCACGGGCGGCGAGATCCGACTCGACGACCGGGACCGCGCCGGGACCGGCGCGCGCCTCGCGTCGGAGTGAGCCGGCTCGGGGGCGAGGGCGAGCGGGGGACTACGGGGGCTAGCGAACGATATCAGTTCCGCGGCTCGTCGGCCTCGGACTCCGACTCCTCTAACTCTACGTCGAGCTCCTCGTCGAGGTCGGCGCTCGAATCACCATCGAGGTCCGATTCGAGGTCGTCCGCGTCGATCTCCGACTCGATGTCGGAGAGCTCGGCGTCGACGTCCTCGTCGCTGACGGCGTCGGCGCCGCCGTTCGACGACCCGCCCTTGCCGAGTTCGCCCTTGAGCGTCTCCAGCTCGGCGTCAACCTCGCTGTCCGTCGAGAGGCTCTCCAGCTCGCGGTCGATGCTGTCCTTGTCGGAGAGCGCGTCCTCGAACGCGCCGGAGTCCTCCAGCTCGTCCATCGCCTCCGCGCGCGCCTCCATCTCTTCCGTGCGCTCCTCGGCGCGCTCGATGGACCGGGAGACGTCCTCCATCTCGTCGCCGACGCCCGTCATCGCCTCTGAGACGCGCGAGGACGCTTCTGCGGCCTCGTATCGCGCCTTCATCGTCTCCTTCTTCGTCCGGAACTCCTCGATGCGGTTCTGGAGCTTGTTCTTCTTCTCGACGAGCTGCTCTTGAGTGTTGTTCAGCTCCGCGATCTGGCCCTCCAGCTCCTCGATCTGGCTCATCTTCGACTTCTTCTTTTCGAGGGCCTTCCGCGCGAGATCGTCGCGGTCCTGCTGGACCGCCTCCCGGGCCTGTCGGTTGTGCTTCTCGACGTTCTCTTCGAGCTTCCGCTTCTGGATCTCCAGGCGCTTCTTCTGGGTCGTCAGGTCGGCGATCCCCTGCTTGACGTCCTGGAGCTCGTCGCGCATCTGTTCGTACGAGTAGTCGAGCGACTCCGTCGGATCCTCCGCCCGGTTCAGGAGGGCGTTCACCTTCGAGCGGATGACGTAGGAGGCGCGCGAGAGGATTCCCATGTCCCGTCATACGCGTTCCACCCGTTAAAACCTCATGTGGTTCGCGCTCCTCGAAACGGGTCGGCGCGCCCGCGAACATCGGTTTCGAGGGGTCGACCGCAGTTTTGAGGGGTCGCGCGCGAGAGCCCGCGCCGGCGGGTATCGCTCATCCTGAAGATTTATTCGGAGTGTTGCGCAATCCGCACGCATGGACATCGGCGTACTGACCGTTCCGCTCGGCGGCGAATCGATCGAGGACGCGACCGCGTATCTCGACGCGATCGGCGTCGACGCAGTCGAGCTCGGCGTCGGCGGATGGCCGGGCGAGGACCACGTCGACCGCGAGGCCCTCCTCGCCGACGAGGGCGCGCGCGAGGACCTGCTCGGGCTGCTCGACGAGCGCGGCCTGCGGATCTCCGCGCTGGCGACCCACAACAACCCGCTCCACCCCGACGAGGGGCGCGCGGCCGAGGCCGACCGCGAGCTCCGGGAGGCGATCGAACTGGCCGACCGGCTCGGCGTCGACGCGGTGACCTGCTTCTCCGGGCTTCCCGCCGGGGCGCCCGGCGACTCGACGCCCAACTGGGTCACGGCGCCGTGGCCGAGCGAGCACGCCGACGCCCTCGACTACCAGTGGGACGAGGTCGCGGTCCCGTACTGGGAGGACCTCGCGAAACACGCGGACCGTCACGGCGTCGACGTCGCCATCGAGATGCACCCGAACATGCTCGTCTACGAGCCGACCGGGATGCTCGCGCTGCGCGAGGCGACGAACGAGCGGATCGGCGCCAACTTCGACCCCTCGCACCTCTACTGGCAGGGGATCGACGTGACGGAGGCGATCCGCTTCCTCGGCGAACGCGACGCGATCCACCACGTCCACGCCAAGGACACGAAGGTGTACGACGCGAACGCCCGCGTGAAGGGCGTGCTCGACACGGCCGACTACACCGAGGAGGCCGACCGCTCGTGGCTGTTCCGCTCGATCGGCTACGGCCACGACGAGGCCCACTGGAAGGACGTCGTCTCGACGCTCCGGATGGTCGGCTACGAGGGCGCGCTCTCGATCGAACACGAGGACTCGCTCACCTCCTCGCGCGAGGGGTTGGAGAAGGCGGTCGACGTGCTCGACCGCGCCGTCTTCGAGACCGAACCGGGCGACGCCTACTGGGCGGAGTAAGCGGGAGGACGAGACCACGATGACACGAGAGCCACTCAAGATCGGCGTGCTGGGGTATCGATTCATGGGGAAGGCGCACGCGAACGCGCTGGCGCGGCTGCCGATGTTCTTCCCGGACGCGCCCGCGGTCGAGCGGCACACGCTCGTCGGGCGCGACGAGGAAGCCCTCGCGGACGCCGCGGACCGGTTCGGCTTCGCGCACACGGCGACCGACTGGGCGGAGGCGATCGACGAGGTGGACGTCTTCTACAACCTCGGGCCGAACCACGTCCACGCGGAGCCGTCGATCGCGGCCCTCGACGCGGGCGTCCCGGTCCTCTGCGAGAAGCCGCTCGCGCCGACCCTCGACGAGGCGGCGGCCATGCGCGACGCCGCGGCCGACGCCGACGTGCCCGCCGGCACCGCCTTCAACTACCGGTTCGTCCCGGCGATCCGCTACGCGAAGGGGCTGATCGCGGACGGCGAGCTCGGCGAGATCAGCCAGGTCCGCGGGCGCTACCTTCAGGACTGGCTGGCCGATCCCGACGCGCCGTGGGCGTGGCGCATGGACGCCGACATGGCGGGCTCGGGCGCGCTCGGCGACCTCGGCGCGCACACGATCGACCTCGTGGACTTCCTCGTCGGCGACGAGGTCGGCGGGATCGACCGGCTCTCCGGTCACCTGCAGACGTTCGTCGACGAGCGCCCGGTGTACGAGGAGGGCGACGGCGACGATGCCGAAGTCGAGGAGTACCGCGACGTGACCGTCGACGACGCCTACTCCGCGCAGGTCGCCTACGAGTCGGGCGCGACGGGGACCTTCGAGGCGACCCGGTTCGCGACCGGCCACAAGAACGACCACACGGTCGAGGTCCACGGCTCGAAGGGGAGCCTGAAGTTCTCCTTGGAGCGGCTCAACGAGCTGGAGGTGCTCCGCGAGGGCGACCGCGGCTTCCAGACGGTGCTCGTCACCGACGAGACGGACCCGTACGTCGACCGGTGGTGGCCCCCCGGTCACGTCATCGGCTGGGAGCACACCTTCGTCCACGAGAACTACGAGTTCCTCACCGCGGTCGCCGAGGGCCGCGAGTTCTCGCCGTCGTTCGCGGAGGGGTACCGGGTCCAGGGGATCCTCGACGCAATCGAGCGCTCCGACGAGCGCGGCGAGTGGGTGAGCGTCGAGTAGCGGCGCGGCCCGGCCCGGTTCGTCCCGCTCTCAGAACCCGCCCCCGCCGCCCGCGAGCGGGTCCGCGCTCGGTCCGTCCTCCTCGGCCCACTCGTCGACCGCCGACTCCTCGCCGTCGTAGGTGCCGAGGGTCTCGCGCGTGTCGAACGCCACCGGCTCCCAGACCACGTCGAACTGCTCGTTCCCGGTCGCGTTCGGGACGACCACGCGGTCGCCGGGCTCGACGACGCCGTCGCCGGGCCAGGCGCCGAACTCGACCTCGCCGTCGGGGTCCTCGCCGCGGACGTACAGCTCCTCGGCGGGGACGGGCTCGGGGCCGGCGGCGACGACGACGATCTCGCCGCCGTCGGCCTCGACCTGAAACTCGGCGTCCGGCGGCGCGACCCCGTCGATCAGCCCGAACATCGCGGCCCCGACGACCGCCAGCAGGAGGACGACGACGCCGACGAGCATCCCCGTGCCGGCTATCGGGGTGAACCCCCGCTCGTCGCTCCGGAAGGCGCGCATTCGACTACCGCTCCGCGCGCCCCGGTATAAGGGTTTACCCGCCGCTTATCAGACGGGAGAACGAGCCGCCCGCGGTCGCTCGGACCGGGTCGACGCGCGGTCGCGCTCCCGAACCGGAACCCCGTTATCCCGTCCGCCCGAAGGGCGCACGTGACATCGTGGATCGAGGACCCGGCGGGGGGACGAGCCCGGGGGCCGCGCGGGCTCGCTCGCGCCTGGGTCGAGGCCCTCGTCCGACCGCGTCGCCTCTTCGCGAACGGCGTGGCGCGCGGCGACCAGGCGCCCGCGCTGACGTTCGCCGTCGCCGTCGCCGCCGCGTTCGCGCTCGGCTGGATGGTCGCTGACCCCTCCGTAGTCCCCGGGATCGTCGCGTCGGTACCCGTCTCGGCGCTCGTCGCCTTCCTCGTCGTGGTCGCGCTCGCGGCCCCGGTGGGGCTCCACCTGACCGCGGCGGTCGCGACGGTGAGCGTCGTCGTCGCCAGCGTCGAGGTGCGGGGCGGGCTCGGACTGCGCGACCGCGGCGGGGTCAGCGAGACCGTGCAGGTCGTCGCGTACGCCAGCTCGCCGATGGCGCTCGCCGGGCCGCCGGTCCCGGCGCTGCGGATCGCCTGCGGCGCGTACGCGGCCGTCCTGCTGCTGCTCGGCTTCCGGACCGTTCACGGGACCTCGTGGCCGCGCACGCTCGTCGCCGGGGTCCCGCCGGCGCTGCTCGGCTACGGCGTCGGCTACCGCGTGATCGCGTCGGCCCGGACGCTCTTCGCGTGACCCCGCGCCGGCCGTTTTCGAAGCGTAGCTCCCGCGAGGCTTTCGACAACCGTTTTAGGCCCGAGGCTCTCGGTGTACTCAAATGGGATCCTGTATCATCTGTGGCGTCGACGTCGACGGCGGCGGGCGCATCTGCGACCCGCACCAGGAGGACGTCGTCTTCGACTTCCGCGGCGACTCACCCGATCAGCTCGTGCCCGATCGGTTCTACCGCGGCGTCGTCGACGGCTACGCCGAGTTCGGCGTGTTCGTCGACCTCGCCCCCGGCGTGACCGGGCTGCTCCACCGCTCCGAGCTCGACCGGCGGCTCGACAGCCTCGACTGGGAGCCGGGCGACGAGGTGTTCGTCCAGGTGAAGGGCGTCCGCGACAACGGGAACATCGACCTCGCGTGGTCGATCCGACAGGCCGACCGCGAGTTCCGCGGCGTGCTCGTCCAGGACGGCGACACCGAGCATCTGCCGGAGGCGGACGAGGGCGACGAGGAGGCGACCGACGAGGGACCGGACCGCGCTGACGCGACCGAAGGCGACGGGCCGACCGCCGAGGCCGACGCGGACGAGACCGAGGTCGTCGGCGAAGCGCCGGACGGACTCGCCGACGAGGCCGACGAGGTCGACGAGTCCGACGCGGCCGACGCGGCTGAAGCGGAGCCCGAGGTCGCGGGTGACGAGGCCGGGGACGACGAAACCGTAGACGACGAGGCCGGGGACGACGAAACCGTAGACGACGAGACGGGGACCGACGAGCCCGACGACCTCGACGACGACCGCGAGCGCGTCGAGATCGGCACCCTCTCCGAGGCCGTCGGCGACGCGGTGCGGATCGACGGCGAGGTCGTCGGCGTCCGGCAGACCGGCGGCCCCACCGTCTTCGAGGTGCGCGACGAGACCGGCGTCGTCGACGTGGCGGCGTTCGTCGAGCCGGGCGTCCGCGCGTACCCGGACGTCGAGGTCGGCGACGCGGTGCGGATCGACGGCGAGGTCGAGAGCCACCGTGGCGACGTGCAGGTCGAGTCCGAGGCGCTCGTCCTCCTCGACGGCGAGGCCGCCGAGGCGGTCCGCCGCCGGCTCGCCGAGGCGCTGACCGACGAGGCGCGCCCCGAGGGGCTCCAGCCGCTCGCGGGCGACGAGGCGGTCGCGCAGCTCGCCGACGGGCTGCTCGACGCCGCGGAGGCGGTCCGGCGCGCGGTCCTCGAATCGCGCCCGATCGTCGTGCGCCACCCCGCCACCGCCGACGGCTACGTCGCCGGCGCGGCGGTCGAGCGCGCCGTGCTCCCGCTGATCCGCGACGAGCACGCCAAGAGCGACGCCGAGTACCACTACTTCACCCGCCGCCCGCTCGACGACCCGGTGTACGGGATGGACGCGGCGACGAACGACGCGACCCGCATGCTGCAGGACCGCGACCGCCACGACGAGAAGCTCCCGCTGTTC
This sequence comes from Halorubrum rutilum, assembly GCF_042665015.1. Lineage (GTDB taxonomy): Archaea > Halobacteriota > Halobacteria > Halobacteriales > Haloferacaceae > Halorubrum > Halorubrum rutilum. Next base: position 355,441 of record NZ_JBHTBL010000011.1, read on the forward strand.
CTCCTCGTCGGCACCGGCTCGACGGTCGAGTCGGCCGACGGCATCGACCTGCTCTCCGTCTACGGCGTGGACGCGGTCGTCGTCGACGCCGAGGTCGCCGACCCCGAGACCCGCGAGGCGGTCGACACGCTCGTCTCCCCGGAGATCGACGGGGTCGACGCCGACCTCTCGACGGGCGCGCTGGTCGCCTCGCTGGCCTCCGCGGTCAACGACGAGGTCCGCGCCGACCTGCGCCACCTCCCGGCCGTGAGCTACTGGGACGAGGCGCCCGACCGCTACGTCGACCTCGCCCGCGAGGCGGGCTACGACGTCGAGCGCGTCGCGGAGCTCCGCGAGGCGGTCGCGCTGGAGGCGTACTACCAGTCGTACCAAGACAAGCGGGAGCTCGTCGCCGACCTCCTCTTCGAGGACGGCGGCAACCTCGCCGCGCACGTCTCAGAGCAGTTCCGCGAGAAGCTGGAGACCGAGGTCGAGACCGCGACCGCCAACGTCGTCACCGAGGCGGTCGACGGCGTCGAGTTCGACGTGCTCGACACGGACGGCTACACCCACCGCTACGACTTCCCGCCGACGCCGCTCCTGCTCGACGACCTCCACCGCCGGCGCGCGAACGGCGAGGCGCACGCGACCGTCGGCATCGGCACCGACGAGCTGTACATCCGGACGAGCGAGGCGGTCTCCGTGCGCGACGTGGCCGAGCGCGCGGCCGAGCTCGCGCCCGCCGCCGACGTCGCGACGGCCGGGCTCCGCGAGGGGAAGATCGAGTTCCTCTCCGGCGAGCGCGACGCGGTCGAGGACGCCGTCGTCGCCGCCGTCGCCGAGGCGTTCTGAGCGGCGCGCCGCCCCGTCCGCGCCCGCCGACGGCGCTCACCGGCGCGTGAACGGTCCGGGGGGGAGGATGAGGTCGTCGAGTTCCGCGAGGTGTTTCACGTTGAAGACGACCTTCAGCTCGTCGCTCAGCGGGTACCCGTTACAGGAGAGCCGGAACCCCCGCTCCGCGAGCTCCTCCGGCATGATGTGGTTCGCCGGCTGCGAGAGCTCGCCCTCGACGAGGTACACCGCGCAGTTCGCGCAGGCCCCGCCGCGACAGGAGAACGGCCAGCTGAACCCGCGGTTCTCCGCGGCCTCCAGTAAGCTCTCGTCGGGCTCGACGAGCAGGCGCCCGTGCTCGGCCGCGCCGAGGTCGGCGTGCGACGCCTTCCGGAATAGGTCGTCGTCGTCGAGCGACCAGCCGTAGTCGGCGAGCGCGTCGTAGTCGAGGAACTCGACGCGCACGGGGTCCACCTCGGCGGCGTCGCCCTCGTCGTCGATCAGGTCGACGTCGGCGACCGCGGCGGCGTCGGCGCCGTCACCGTTTCGGCTCCGCTCGTCGATCTCGCGGTAGGCGCGCCTGACGAGCTGGAACTCCTCGACGGTCCCCCCCTGATCTGGGTGGGCCTCCTTCACCCGGTCGCGGTAGGCGCGCTCGATCGCGGCCTCGTCGGCGTCCTCGTCGACGTCCAACACCTCGAACGGCGAGACCATTCGCTACCGAATCGTAGTCGGCTGACGCACATAAACGCCCCACAATGCGGCAGGGTCGGGAGCCGGATCGGGGCGGTCGCGCGGGTCGCCGCCGGGCCCGGTCGGCCGCCCGAGTCGATAGTTTAAGAGCCGCGGCGCCCAGCGAATGCGTAATGGGAAACGCGGACCTGCGCGACCTCGCGGCCATCCGCGACGTCGCCTTCGAGGAGATCGAGGGGAGCGTCGTCGCCGTCGACGCGCACAACTGGCTGTACCGGTACCTCACGACGACGGTGAAGTGGACGTCCGAGGGGAAGTACACCACCGCCGACGGCGTCGAGGTCGCGAACCTGATCGGCGTCGTACAGGGGCTCCCGAAGTTCTTCGAACACGACCTGATCCCGGTCATGGTGTTCGACGGCGCCGTCACCGACCTGAAGGCCGACGAGGTCGCGGACCGCCGCGAGAAGCGCGAACGGGCGGAGGAGCGACGGGCCGCGGCCGAAGAGCGCGGGGACGCGGTCGAGGCCGCCCGGCTGGAGGCCCGCACCCAGCGGCTCACCGACGCGATCCAGGAGACGACCCGCGAGCTGCTCTCGCTGTTGGACGTACCGATAGTCGAGGCGCCCGCCGAGGGGGAGGCGCAGTGCGCGCACATGGCCGCGACGGGGACCGTCGACCACGCCGGCAGCGAGGACTACGACACGCTGCTGTTCGGCGCCCCGACCACCCTCCGCCAGCTCACGAGCAAGGGCGACCCGGAGCTGATGGAGCTCGCGGCGACGCTCGACGGGCTCGGCCTGGACCGCCAGGGGCTGATCGACGTCGCCATGCTGTGCGGCACCGACTTCAACGAGGGCGTTCACGGCGTCGGCCCCAAGACCGCGGTGACGGCGGTGAGAGAGCACGGCGACCTCTGGGGCGTCCTCGACGCGCGCGGCGCCGAGATCCCGAACGCCGCCGAGATCCGCGAGCTGTTCATGGACCCGCCGGCGACCGACGTCGACGTCGACGTCGACGTGAACCCCGACGTCGCGGCCGCCCGCGCGTACGTCGTCGACGAGTGGGGCGTCGCGGCCGACGAGGTCGAGCGCGGGTTCGAGCGGATCGAGGAGTCGCAGGTCCAGACCGGGCTCGACCGGTGGTCGTGACCGGCGGCGGAGGGCGGAGGCGGTCGGCGCGGTAACGACGCGGTGGCCGCGAACATACCTTTTATTTCCCGTCGCGGAAAGGGTGCAGTACACGTGTCGTGGACCACCTCTCGACCGCGGATTCCGCCGGTCGGCGCGCGCGGACGCCCCCGACGGACCCGTTCGACCCGGCTGGGCGCGCCGGGCGGACCGCGCCAGCCGGTCCGAGCTCCCCACGACGACCCCTTTCACCAATGAGCTTCGAAGTTCCCGACGAGCTACGGTACCTGGAATCGCACGAGTGGACCACGACCGGCGGCGACACCGTCCGGGTCGGCGTCTCCGACTTCGCGCAGGACGAGCTCGGCGACGTCGTCTTCGTCGAGCTCCCCGAGGTCGGCGACGAGGTGACCGCCGGCGAGCCGTTCGGCGTCGTCGAGTCGATCAAGGCGGTCTCGGACCTCTACGCGCCCGTCTCGGGCGAGGTCGTCGCCGTCAACGAGGAGCTGTTCGACCGCCCGGAGCTCGTCAACGAGGACCCGTACGGCGACGGCTGGATGCTCGAAGTCGCGCCGGTCGACGGCGGGGACGCCGACGGCCTCCTCGACGCCGACGAGTACGACGCGCAGATCGCGTAGCGACCGCGGACCGGGTTCCGACCCGGGGGCCGGATCGGGACCCACCACCGGACACACGACCATGACCACGCCACCCTTCGACGGACGACCCGGAACCGGACGACTGAGCGACGGCGGGCGCGCGCGAGCGCCCCGATACGCGGGGGCGGACCGATGAGCGGAACGAGCGGGACCCCGTACGCCCCACACACCGACGCGGAGACCGCGGCGATGCTCGAAGCGATCGGCGTCGACGACGAGGAGGCGCTGTTCGACATCCCGGACGACGTCGCCTTCGACGGCGAGTTCGGTATCGAGCCGCGCACGGAGCGGGAGATCCGCGCGGAGTGCTCGCGGATCTTCGCGCGGAACGACGACCTGACCGAGTTCCTCGGCCGGGGCCACTACGGCCACTACGTGCCGAGCGTCGTCGACCACCTCTCGGACCGCGCGGAGTTCCTCACGAGCTACACGCAGTACCAGCCGGAGATCTCGCAGGGGTTCCTCCAGGCGCTGTTCGAGTACCAGTCGATGCTCGTGGAGCTGACGGGGCTCCCGGTCGCGAACTGCTCGATGTACGACGCCGCGACCGCGCTCGGCGAGGCGGCGACGCTCGCGGACCGGGTCCGGTCGACCGCGGGCGACACCGTCCTCGTGCCCGAGCAGCTCCGCGAGGGGAAACGGGAGGTGCTCGCGAACTACTGCGACGGCGCCGACCTCGCCGTGGAGCCGTACCCGATGGCCGACGGCAACGCCGACGTCGACGCCCTCGCCGACCGCGTCGGCGACGACGTCGTCATGGTGTACGCCGAGAGCCCGACGGTCCGCGGCTGCGTCGAGGAGCGCCTCGGGGCGATCGGCGACCTCGCGGCCGACGGCGACGCGCTGTTCGTCCTCGGGTCGGACGCGGTGTCGCTCGCCGTCCTGGAGGAGCCGGCGAGCGTCGGCGCCGACGTCGTCGTCGGCGAGGCGAGCGCCCTCGGGCTCCCGACCGCCGACGGGATGGGGCTCGGGATCTTCGCCTGCAGCGACGAGTTCCTCCGGCAGGTGCCGGGGCGGCTCGTCGGCGCGAGCGAGGACGCCGACGGCGACCGGGCGTTCACGCTCACGCTCCAGACCCGCGAGCAGCACATCCGGAAGGAGCGGGCGACCTCCAACATCTGCACGAACCAGGCGTGGGTGGCGCTGCGCGCGGCGATCCACGCGGCGGCGCTCGGCCCGGGCGGCCTCGTCGACCTCGCGAACGACTGCGTCCGCGAGGCGGCCGCGCTCGCCGACCGGCTCGACGGGCTGAAGGGCGCGGTGGCGCCGGTCCACGACCGCCACCACGTCCGGGAGTTCGCCGTGCGCGTCGACCAGCCGGCCGCGGCGATCGCCGCCGACCTGGAGACCGAGGGGTTCGCGGTCCACGTCGTCGGCGAGCACCTCCTCCAGGTGTGCGTGACCGACCTGAACGCCGGGCGGGCGGACGACCTCGTCGCGGCGTTCGAGGAGGTGATCTGAGTGATCCACGACCAGGCCAACTACGAGCGCGAGACCGAGGCGGTCCGGGAGCCGCTGCTCTCGGAGAAGGGCGAGGCGACCGTCGACGTCGGGGCGGACTCCCCGCTCCCGGACGACCTGACGCGGGACGAGCTCACGCTCCCCGCGCCCTCCGAGCCGGAGATCGCCCGCCACTACACCCGGCTCTCGCAGATGAACTGGGCGATCGACGCCGGGCCGTACCCGCTCGGGAGCTGCACGATGAAGTACAACCCGAAGTTCACCGAGGACGTCGCCGCCGACCCGAACGCGGCGGTCCACCCGGACCGCTCGGAGCGGTCGACGCAGGGGAACTTGGAGCTCCGGTACCGGCTCCAGGAGTTCCTCGCGGAGATCGGCGGGATGGACGCCGTGACGCTCCAGCCGCCGGCGGGGGCGGCCGGCGAGCTCACCGGGATCCTCGTCGCGAAGGCGTACCACGAGCACCGCGGCGACGACCGCTCCGAGGTCGTGATCCCCGCCTCCGCGCACGGGACGAACTTCGCGACCGCCGCGACCGCCGGCTACGACGTGGTCGAGCTCCCCTCCGGCGACGACGGCCGCGTCGATGTCGAGGCGCTGGAGGCGGCCGTCGGCGACGACACGGCCGCCCTCATGCTCACGAACCCGAACACGGTCGGGCTCTTCGAGCGCGACATCACGGAGATCGCCGAGATCGTCCACGACGCCGGCGGCCTGCTCTACTACGACGGTGCGAACCTCAACGCCCTGCTCGGCCGCGGTCGCCCCGGGGACATGGGGTTCGACGTGATGCACTACAACGTCCACAAGACGTTCGCGACCCCCCACGGCGGCGGCGGCCCCGGGGCGGGCCCGGTCGGCGTCGTCGACGAGCTGGCCGAGTTCCTCCCGGCCCCGCAGGTCCGCGAGAACGAGGGCGCGAACGGGTACGAGCGCTTCGAGCCGGAGCGCACCATCGGGAAGGTCCACGGGTTCGCCGGGAACTGGCTCGTGCTGATCAAGGCGTACGCGTACATCGCTCGGCTCGGGGACGCGGGGCTCGCGGACGCGGCCGCGAAGGCCGTGTTGAACGCGAACTACCTCGCCGAGCGGATCGACCTGGACGTGCCCCACGGCCCCTTCCACCACGAGTTCGCGGCGACGGCGGGCGAGCGAGACGCCGCCGACGTCGCCAAGCGCATGCTCGACTTCGGCGTCCACCCGCCGACGACGAAGTGGCCCGAGATGGTGCCGGAGGCGATGCTGACGGAGCCGACCGAGATCGAGGGGAAGTCGTCGCTCGACGACCTCGCGGAGGCGTTCGACCTCGCGTACGCCGACACCGACGAGGCGCTCGACGCCGCGCCGAACCGGACCGCCGCGAGCCGGATCGACCAGGTCTCCGCCGCGCGGAACCCGCGGCTCTCGTGGCGGGCGCTGGACGGGGAGTAGCACGGGCGAGACCCGATCTCGGAGTCGCGCTTCCGTCGCCGGCTACGGTTCCGTCGCCGGGACCTCGGTCGCCTCCGAGCCGCGGGCGGCGTCGCCCTCGCAGCCGTCGTCGAGGCCGTCGATCGGCGCGCCCGAGGCCCCGCGGTCGGCGGCGGACGCGTCGGCGCCGAACTCCTCCTCGACGAACCACCGTAACACGCGTCCCTCGGCGCGGTGGAGCGTCTCGCTGCAGGTCGACTTGGCGATGTCGCGCTCGGCGGCCAGCTCCGTCAGCGTGCACCGCCGCGGCGTGTCGTAGTACCCCGCCTCGATCGCGGCGCGGACGAGGTCGCGCTGGGCCTCGGTGAGGACCGGCTCCGGCCCGTCGCCGCCCGCCGACTCGACCGTGGCGCCCGCGGCCGCGAGCCGCCGGCCGAACGCGGAGAGCCGCTCGCGGTCGCCGACCGCCGCGAGCGTCGCCCGCCCGTCCGCGACCTCGACGGGGGGTTCGACCGGAGCGCCGGCCCGCCGCGCGGCCGCGACGTACGACGGGGGCGGTCCGGCGACGCGGACGACGGTCTCCGCCGCGCGTCGCTCGACGACGTCCACGTCGTCGACGCGGTCGAGATCGCGGATCCCCTCGACGACGCCGGCGCGGTCGACGCCCGTCACCGCCAGCGCGGTGACGTCCGCGTCGTCCGCGGCCGCGGTTCCAGTCACCCGGAGCGTCGCGTCCGGGAACGACCGCGAGACCGCCCCGAGCCAGGAGTCGGCCGGGAGGTCGAGACGCAGTCGCGTCCGACTCATCGGTTCCACCTCGCGACCGCCGTCCCGCGGTGATCTCGGCGCATTCACACGACGCTACGGCGTCCCCCTCCCTCCCGCTGTCCCTTCATTCGTTTCGGAATTAAGGCGCTCGCCGGTCGGTCGGCGACCCCCCGCCGCGATCGGTGGACCGAAGTGGGCCGCGTTCGACCCCGGCCCCATGGAGACGACGGAGGCGTTCACCGGGCTCTCGTGCGTCGACTGCGCCGGGGCGTTCGACGCGGCGACGGCGACCCACCGCTGTCCCGACTGCGGCGGGATCTTGGACCCCGACTACGACTACGACCGGGTCGACCTGACGCCCGCGGCGCTCGCGGAGCGACCGTTCGAGTCGATGTGGCGGTACGCGGAGCTGCTCCCGTTCGCGCCGGGGACGGCGGTGACGCTCGGGGAGGGCGCGACGCCGCTGGTCGACTGCCCCGCGCTCGCCGACGCGATGGGCGTCGGCCGGGTCCTGTTGAAGGACGAGGGCGCGAACCCGACGGGGACGTTCAAGGACCGCGGGCAGTCCCTCGCGATGACCGCCGCGCGCCAGCACGGCGCCGAGGAGGTCGCGCTGAACAGCGCCGGCAACGCGGGGCAGGCGGCGGCCGCGTACGCCGCGCGGGCCGACCTCGACGCGCACGTGTTCCTCCCGTCGCGGGCGGGGTTCACGCAGAAGGCGATGACGGAGGTCCACGGCGCCGACCTCACGGTGGCCGATCCGATGGACGGGAGCTCGCAGATCGGCGACGCCGGGGCGGCGTACGCCGACGCGATGGAGGACCACCCCGACTGGTACTCGGCGAAGACGTTCGTCACGCCGTACCGGCACGAGGGGAAGAAGACGATGGCGCTGGAGCTGCTCGAACAGCTCGACTGGGAGGCGCCCGACGGGGTCGTCTACCCGACCGGCGGGGGCGTCGGGCTCGTCGGGATGCACAAGGCGGCCCGCGAGGTCCGCGACCTGGGGTGGACCGACGGGCTCGTCCCGATGTACGCCGCGCAGGCGGCGGGCTGTGCGCCGGTCGTCGACGCCTACGAGGCGGGCGCCGACCGCCACGAGCCGGTTCCGAACGACGAAGTCGACACGGCCTGTAACGGGATCGCGATCCCGGACCCGGGCGCGAGCCACCTGATCCTCGACGCGGTCCGGGAGTCCGACGGCGGGGCGGTGGCGACGACCGACCGCGCGATCCTCGACGCCGCGATCGAGGTCGCCCGGTCGGAGGGGCTGGAGGTCGGCGCGACCTGCGCGGCCGCCGTCTCGGGGGCGTTCGCGCTCGCGGAGTCGGGCGAGTTCGGTCCCGACGACACCGTCGTCCTGCTGAACACCGGCGCGGGCAACAAGGACGTCGACGCGCTCCGGGCGCACCTCGGGGAGCGGGAGGCCGCGGCCGAGGGCGAGATCGACTTGTGAGATCGCGAGCCGACGCTCACATCTCCCAGTAGTCGACGTCGCCGTCGACCTCGTAATACCCCTCCAGCGAGCGCTCCTCGCTGCCGCCCGGCGGCGACCCGACGTAGACGCCGAACGTCTCCGAGTCGGGGTAGACGGTCACGTCGGGCTCGGTCATCGTCGATAGCGCGAGGTAGCGGACCGGCTCGTCGCCCTCGTTGACCACGCGGTGCGCGCCGGACGCGTCGGCCGCGAACGCGACGTAGTCGCCCGCCTCGACCGCGTGCGTCTCGCCGTCGTGGCGGATGGTCGCCTCGCCCGCGAGGACGTAGAGCGCCTCCTCGTTGGCGGTGTGGTAGTGGTACGGCCACGACTTCGCGCCGGCCGGAAGCTCGTAGAGGCTACAGCCGATCCCCTCGCCGCCGGCCGCCTCCGCGAGCCGCTTCCGACGGAACCGCGTCTCGCCGCGGTCGGTCTCCGCCCAGTCGAGCTCGTCCTCGTTAACGCGTGGCATGGCCGTGGCACTCGGGCCGCGGGCAAAACGGTTCGGGGGTCGCGAGCCGCGTCGCCGCGGACCGCCGGCGGACCGACCGGCGGTCCGGGGCGCGGCCGGCCGCCGAACCGGAACCACTACGGCGGGCGGTCGCCACCCCTCGCGCATGGAACTCGGCGTCATCGGACTCGGGCGGATGGGGCGGATCGTCGCGGACCGGTCGCTGGCGGCGGGCCACGACGTGGTCGCGTTCGACCTCTCGGCGGAGGCGACCGCCGCGGCGGCCGAGGCGGGCGCGGAGGCGGCCGACTCGATCGCGGACCTCTGCGAGCGGCTGGACGGCTCGGACGGCTCGGACGGCGACGAGGGCGGCAAGCGCATCTGGCTCATGGTGCCCGCCGGCGACGCGGTCGACGCCACGCTCGCGGACCTGGAGCCACACCTCGACGCCGACGACGTGGTCGTCGACGGCGGGAACTCCCACTTCGAGGAGTCGGTCCGGCGCGCCCAGGGGACGGACGCGGCCTACCTCGACTGCGGCACGTCGGGCGGCCCGGCGAGCGCCGAGGCGGGCTTCTCGCTGATGGTCGGCGGCCCGGCGTGGGCGTACGAGGCGATGGTCCCCGTCTTCGACGCGGTCGCGACCGGGCCGGCCGGCCACGACCGGATGGGCGAGTCGGGGGCGGGCCACTACGTGAAGATGGTCCACAACGGCGTGGAGTACGCGCTGATGCAGGCGTACGGCGAGGGGTTCGAGCTGCTCGCCGAGGGCCGGTACGACCTCGACACGGAGTCGGTGGCGCGCACGTGGAACAACGGCGCCGTGATCCGGTCGTGGCTGCTGGAGCTCTGCGAGGAGGCGTTCCGCGAGGAAGGCAACGACCTCGGCGACGTGGCCGATCACGTCGCCGGCGGCTCCACCGGGACGTGGACGGTCGAGGAGGCGCTCGAACAGGAGGTCCCGGTGCCGCTCATCTATCAGGCGCTCGCGGAGCGGTTCGACTCCCGGAACGAGGGCCGCTTCTCCCGGCGGCTCGCGAACCGACTGCGATATGGCTTCGGCCGTCACGAGGTCGCGCGGCGGTCCGACGGGGAGTAGCGGGTCGCGGGCTCCGCGTTCGATCGACCCCCGCTTTCTTCCGATTATCGACTTCGATCGGCCTCCGGGCAACGCTTATATAGTATCGTGGCAGAGGATGACACGCACAGCATGTTCGAGCGATTTTCGAGCGGGTACTACCTGGGGGAACTGTACGTCGAGCCCCACGACGGCGAACGCGCCGTCATCCGGCGGGCCGACCACGAGCACGTCAACGAGCAGCTCTACGCGGACGGCGAGGGGGTCGAGCGGCTCGACGCGCCCCTCGTGATGAAGGTCGGCGGCGGGCACATCCCCGTCGGCGGCGACGACGACGTGCCGAGCGGAACGCTCGCGGTCCCCCACGAGATCGCGGACGAGAGCCTTCCGGACCGGCGGAACGTCCTGCTGGCGGACGCGGACCGGGCGGAGACGCTGCTGCGCTGGGAGGGCTGGGAGCCGCACGTGAACGCGTGATACGAGACCGGTTCCGTTGAGTTCGTTTTCGGTGGCATCTGCGCTCCGGTTGGTGGGTTATAATTAGTCGTTCACGGATCGGTGGGAAACCCCTCCAAAGCTCCAGCCGTCTGTTTATAAACGGTTGACCGCGGATCGGCGGGTGACACCTCCAAAGCCCCAGCCACGAGGAGCGCGCACGCTCGCTGCGTTCCTCGGTCGCTCACTCCGTTCGCTCCTTGCGGTACTTACGTCGCCTGCGCGCTCCTCGTGGCTGCCCCTTTGAGACCCGCCCCGCACGGCACCGCACGGCACCTCACGCCTCCCCAGCCTCGTCGGTCGCCCTTCGCGTTGCTCCGGGCGACCGACTCCCTCGCACCGTCGGCTCGCGGCCCTTCGGGCCGCTCACCGGGGCGCGCCACCGCGACGGTTTATAACTTGTTTCGAGATTCTTCCCGCCACAGACGCACCTTTTAGGTCGCCGGGGGTCGCCGTTCGGGTATGATCGACAGGCTGCTCGGGCGCGCCGAGCTGAAGGAGCGGATCGCGGAGTTAGAGGAGGAGAAGCGCCACCTCGAACGCCGCGCGGAGGCCGAGGAGGAGCGCCGCTCGGACGCGGTCGCCGACCGCCAGCGCGCCGAGGAGCGCGTCAACGAGCTCGAACACCGGATCGAGTCGCTGGAGGAGCGCCTGAGCCGCGCGGAGGGCGAGGAGGCGTCCGTCGAGTTCCGGCGCGTGAGCGACGCCCGCGGCCCGCGCCTGTCGGACATCCTCGACCGGTTTCGGGCCGTGGAGAGCGACGACCCGGAGGGGCTGCTCACGGCGTTCGTCCCGAGCGACGACGCGGTGCCGACGAGCGTCTCCGAGTGGTTCGGCGACCGCACCCGGTTGGTTCGGCGGGCCGCGCCCGCGGTCGTCCTCGCCGACGACTCGGGCGCCGTGAGCGCGGCGATCGCGCCCCCGATCGAGCCCGAGCCCTTCGACCGGTGGGCCGACGCGTTCCGCCTGGAGGCGGCGTGGTTCCGGCCGACCGGCCGGTTCGCCTTCGCGGTGGTCCGCTCGGACACGTTCGCGCTCGGCACCTACGAGGGGCGTGAGCGCGTCGCCTTCGAGGGGTTCACCTCCGACGTGAAGGAGGCCCACTCGAAGGGGGGGTTCTCGCAGGGGCGCTTCGAGCGCCGCCGCGAGGGCCAGATCGACGACCACCTGAAGAAGGCGAACCGGGAGCTGGCGGCCGTCGCCGACGCGGACGACGTCGACCGCGTGATCGCCGTCGGCGAGCGGAGCGCCCTCGGCGAGGTCCGCGAGCGCGCCGACGTCACCGACGTCTCGGACGCGACGGGGAAGCCGAAGGCCGCCCTCGAAGACGCCTTCCGCGACTTCTGGACCGCTCGGGTCCACGCGATCTGACGGCTCGCACCGGTCTGACGCCCCCGGTCGACGCCCCCCGATCCGACGCTCCGCTCCGCCCCGACCTCGCTGCCGCGGGGGACAGGCCTATCACCGCGACGCGCGGTAGTGAATTCATGACACGGTCGGGTTCGGACCCCGCGGTTCGGTCGGTCGTCGTCGCCTCGCTCGCCGCCGTCCTGCTCGTCGCGGCGCTCCCCCTCACCGGGGGCGTCGCGGTCGGGGGCGCGGAGGCCGCGGGGGAGCGCACCTTTCACGGGTCGGTCGGCCCCCAGTCGCTCGACGGGGAGACGAGCGTCTCGGTCGCGGCCGGGGACCGGGACGAAGACGCGACGCGGGTCGCCGACGCCGCCGCGAGTCAGGTCGCCGACGCCGACGCGATCCGCCTGCGGAACGAGCTGTCCCTGACCGCCGAGCCCGGGACGATCGGGGTGACGACGCGGGCGGCGCTCCCCGACCGAGTGACGGAGTTCCGGGTGACCCTGCTCAGCGCGAACGGCGCCGCGGTCGAGCCGGACGGGTTCGAGCGGGCCGGCGACGTCGCCCCCGGCGAGTCCGTCTGGGAGTGGGACGGCGAGACGGCGACCCCGTCGCTCAGCTACGCGATCGACGCCAACGACACCGTCGAGGAGACGGGACCGCTCGGCGCCCGCGGCACCTATCGATTCGTCGACACCGGGGAGTGGGCGCTGGTCAGGACGCCGCGGACGAGCTCGGTCTGGTCGTACACCGGACGGTACGAGGGCCAGGTCCGGCTGACGCGCGAGAACGTCGTCGACGGCGAGGGGGCCGCCTCGGGGGCGATGGCGTTCCTCGGCCCCCACGAGGAGCGCGTCCGCGAGGCCGGGGGACAGCGCTACCGGCTGATCGTCCCCGCCGCGGCCGACGCCGAGGCGACCCCCGACGAGGTCTTCGACGCCTTCGAGTCGGCGTCGACCGCGCTGCAGGTCGGCGCGAGGGACGAGACGGTGTTCGCGGTCGCCGCCCCCACGGACGGCGTCTCGTGGGGCGTCCGCGGGCTCCAGCTCGGCGACGCCGACCTGTGGGTCCGCGACGCGGAGCCGGCGGGCACGGCCGACGACGTCTGGACCCACGAGTACGTCCACACGCGGCAGGCGTTCCGGACCGAGGCGAGCGGCCGCTGGATCACCGAGGCGAGCGCGACGTACTACGCCGCGCTGTTCGCCTTGGAGCGCGGCGCCGCCGACTTCGACGAGTTCGAGGCGACCCTGGCCCGCGGCGAGCGCGACCCCGACGCCTCGGCGGTGCTCGCCGACCCCGGGACGTGGGAGCGGAACCCGGACTACACCAAGGGCGCGCTCGTCGTCGGCGAGATCGACCGCCGGCTCCGCGTCGCGACAGACGGGAGCGCCTCGCTCGCGACGGTCGTCCGCGAGCTGAACGCCGCGGGGGAGCCGGTCGGCAACGGCGACGTCCTTGACGCGATCGAGGCGGCCGCGGCCGACGGCGCCGACGCCGAGACCGCCGCCGCGGTCCGCGCGGAGGCCGAGCGCCTGACGACCGCGCGGGAGGCCCCCGAGACGTGGGACCGCGCGGCCCACGCCGAGGCGTTCGGCGAGACGCCGGCGCGCGTCGGCTACGCGGTCGCCGCCGACGGCGTCCGCGCGACCGGCGAGTACCGCGACCGGCCCGTGGTCCGCGACCCGGTCGAGCTCGTCGCGGGAGAGGCGCTCGCGGTCGACGTCGACGTCGCCAACACGGGCGGGGCCGCGGGCGAGTACGACCTCGCGCTGACGGTCGACGGCGACGCGGTCGCGACCCGGACGGGCTCGGTCGACGCCGGCGCGGAGACGACCGAGCGCTTCGAGCACGCCTTCCCGGAGCCCGGCGAGTACGCCGTCCGGATCGCCGGCGAGCGGCTGTCCGTCGTCGTCTCCGAGCCCGCGCCGCCGTCGGTCCGCGACGTCTCGGCCGACCCGGACCGCGCGAGCGCCGGCGACTCGGTTCGCGTGACCGCGACCGTCGCCAACGACGCGGGGCTCCCCGCCGGCGGCGACGTCGAGTTCCGCGTCGACGGCGAGACGGTCGCCGCGGTCCCCGTACGACTCGATTCGAACGACGAGACGACGATCGCCCGGAACGTCACGCTCGGAGAGCCGGGGGAAACCGGTGGAACCGACGGCGGCGACCGCGAGGTGACCGTGAGCGTCGCCGGCCCCGAGGACGAGGCGTCGACGACCGTCACGGTCGAGCGCGAGGGCCTCGGCGGCGGCGCGACCGACGACGGCGCGCCCGGATTCGGCATTGTCGTCGCAGCCGTCGCGGTGGTCGCCGCCGCCGGGCTGCTCGGCCGACGCGACCCCTGATCAGAACGGCGCCTCGGGCCCCTCGTCGGTCGGATCGTCGGCGTCGCCTCCCCGATCGGATTCCCCGTCCGGCGTCGCGATCAGCTCCTCCCCGGCGCGCTCCCACCCCTCGATCCCGTCCCGGAGGCTCTCGACGCGCGCGTCCTCGACGCCGGCGTAGCTCCCGATCAGCTGGGCCGCCTGTCGGCTGGCGACTCCGTGCGGGCAGACGGTCACGATCCGGGAGGCGCCCGCCAGCTCCTCGATCCGGGTCGTCAGCTCCGGGAACGGGACGGGCTCACTTCCGGGGAGGTGGCCGCGATCGAACGCCCGCCGGTCGCGGATGTCGACGATCCGGAGGTCGGCCGGGGGATCTTCGCCCTCGCCGTCGAGGAGCGCCGCCAGCTCCTCGGGGTCGATCTCGCCGTCCATCAGGAGAGCGGACAGAGGCTCGCCGTGAGCACGGCCCGCTCGTCCGTGTCGTTGCGTGCGCCGTGGACCGCGCCGCGCTCGTTCGGGACCACCGCGGGCGCCGCGAGCGCCGCCTCGGTCCCCTCCCTGACGACGGTCGGCTCCCCCTCGATCACGTGGAAGACGTTGGTCGCGTCGGCGTGCTCGTGCGGGTCGACGGCGGCGTCCGGGCCGAGCGCGAACGCCTTGACGAGCACGTCGTCGGTGACGACGAGCTCGGCGGTCTCCACCTCGCCCGGCGCGGGGTCGAGGTCGTCGACGGCGTCGGCGTATCTGTCGAGCGTCATGGCCGACCGTGGTCCCGTCGATACAAAAGCGTCGTGGCGGGCGCTACTCGCGAGCGCCGGGCGGGAGGGGGTCGGCGTGGTCGGCGATCGCCTCCGCGACCCGGTGCGGCTCCTCGTGGACGACCCAGTGCGTCGCGGCGTCGAGGGTCAGCAGTCGGCCCTCGGCGCAGCGCTCCACGCTCCGGCCGGCCATCCGCTTGGTGAGGAACCGATCCTTCGCGCCCCAGATCACCAGCGTCGGGACCTCGACGCGGGTGCGTTCGGGCTCGGGGCGGTCCCGGACGATCGCTCGGTACCAGTTCACCATCGCCTCGAAGGCGCCTTCGCGGTTCCACGCGCGGCGGTAGCGTCGAATGTCCTCGTCGCTGAACGTCCCCGGATTGCTGGAGTCGCGGAGTCCGCGGACGGCCAGCCGCCAGTTCCCCGCGCCGGCGACGGCCTCGGGGAGCTTCGGGAGCTGGAACGCGAGCATATACCAGCTCTTGAGCCGCTGGTCCCACGAGGTCCGCAGCGTCTCCCTGAAGACGGTCGGATGCGGGACGTTGACCGCGACGAACTCGGAGATCCGGTCGGCGTGATGGAGCGCGAGCCACCACCCGACCGCCGCGCCCCAGTCGTGACCGGCGACGGCGGCGATGTCGCGGCCGTACGCGTCGATCACGCCGACGACATCGCGGGCGAGCTCGCCGATCCGGTAGTCGCTCACGCGCGGCGGCCTCTCGGAGCAGTTGTACCCGCGCTGGTCGGGGACCACGACGCGGTAGCCCGCGTCGGCGAGCGCCGCGATCGCCTCGTGCCAGCCGTACCAGAACTCGGGGAACCCGTGGAGCAGGACGAGCAGCTTCCCGTCCTCGGGGCCCGCCTCGACGACGTGGAGCCGGACGCCGTTCGTCTCGACCGCCCGCGACTCGCCCGGCACCGACTCGGGGACCTCGTCGTCCGGGACGTCGGCGTCGAGGGCGTCGACCCCGCGGACCGCCTCGGTCGTCGCGTCGCTCATGCGTTCCGCTTCGCGCGCCCGCGGCAAATAGCTACGCTCCCGCCGCCTCCGGTACGCCCCCGTCGTCTCCGGGACGGTCACTCCGCCTCCGGTACGCTCCCGCCGTCTCCGAGATCGAAATCCTCAAGCCGCTGGCAGGCGCTCTCTGGGATATACTCGCGTCGCCGACGCGCGGTCGACGAGGCGCGGGCCGGCCGCCGGCTCGCGCCCCGATGTCGACCCCCGCCCCGATCGGACCGCCGGGTGCTCGCGGCGCGACCGGTCGGACCGTCCCGCGGCGCCGCGACGCCGGGGACACCCGTCGCATACCATGGCACCGGACACGTCACCCTCGGACGAGACCGTTTCGGACTCGTCCGGCCCGAACCGATCGCCCCCGGCCGACGCGGAGCGAGCGGTCTCGAACGTCGTCCTCGTCACGATCGACTCGCTGCGGGCCGACGCGATCGCGCCGTACGACGCGGACCGGATCTCGCCGGTGCTCGCCGACCTCGCCGACGACGGGACCGTCTTCGACCGAGCGTTCGCGACCGGGAACTGGACCCCCTTCTCGTTTCCCTCCATCCTCGCGTCGGAGCCGGTGTTCGCCCGGAACGGCGACATCGGCGTGAAAGGCGCGCGGACCCTCGCCTCCGTGCTCTCCGAGGCGGGTATCGCGACCGGGGGGTTCAACGCCGCCAACGGCTTCCTCACGTCTCACTGGGGGTATCCCGAGGGGTTCGACGAGTTCGAGCCGTTCGTCACCAGCGTCGGGTCGAGCCGGTACAGCCGGTACCTCGCCGCGCACCCGACGGTCGAGGCGTGGATCCAGCTGTTCGCCTCGCCGTTCCGCCGGCTCGGCTCCAAGCTCCGCGGGGAGAGCGACGAGCGCCCCTTCCTCGACGCCTCGCGGATGTTCGACGTCGAGGACGCCGCCACCGAGTTCATCGACGAGACGGACGGCCCGTTCTTCCTGTGGACCCACTACATGGACACCCACACGCCGTACGTCCCGGCGCCGCGGTACATCCGCGAGGTGTCGGACGGGCTCGTCGGGACCCACCGGATGCTCCACGCGCACACCCGGACGAGCCTCGGGCTGGAGGTCGGCGAGCGGACCCTCCGCGAGCTCCGGACGCTGTATCAGGCGACCGTCAAGCAGGTCGACGACAGCGTTGGGCGCGTGCTCGACGCGCTGGAGGCGGCCGGCGTCGCCGACGAGACGGCGATCGTGGTCGCTGGCGACCACGGCGAGGAGTTCCAGGAGCACGGCCACCTCGCGCACTACCCGAAGCTGTACGACGAGCTGGTCCGCGTCCCGCTCGTCGTGAACGTCCCCGGCGAGGACGGCGGGCGCGTGTCAGAACACGTCGGGCTCGACGCGGTCCCGCCGACCGTGGCCGACCTCTTCGGCGTCGAGTCGCCGCCGGAGTGGCGCGGGGAGTCGGTCGCGCCCGCGGTCCGTGGCGACGCCGAGCCCGACCAGGACCCCGTCGTCTCCGTCACCGTCCGCGGCGAGGAGGTGACCGAGCAGCCGATCCCGCGGTCGATGGCCGACGGCGACCTCCTCGTGAGCGTCCGGGACGCGGAGTGGACCTACATCGAGAACGCGGACACGGGCGAGACGGAGCTGTACCACTGCCCCTCCGACCCGACCCAGCAGATGGATCGCTCCGCGGACCCGACCGACGAGGAGCTGGCCGTCGTCGAGCGGTTCGCGCCAATCGCCGCCGACCACGTCGCCGAGCTCCGCGACCGGGAGGCCGACGCCGCCGGGGACGACGAGGTCGACGAGGACCTCGAAGCCCGGCTCGAGGCGCTCGGCTACCGGTGATGGTCCGGGCGTTCCTCCGCAACCTCCGCAGCGGCCCGATCGCCGTCCAGATGCGCCGGTTCGTCATTGTGGGCGCGTTCACCGCCGGGATACAGCAGGGCCTGCTGTGGGCGTTCGTCGACGCCGCCGGGCTCAACTACCTGATCGGCGCGACGATCGCCATCGAGATCACGATCCTCCTGTCGTACGTGTTCAACAACGCATGGACGTTCGAGGCGACCCAGCACACGGGCGTCGGCCAGTACCTCCGCGGCATGCTCAAGACGAACCTCGTGCGCGGGACCGCGATCCCGATCCAGCTCGGGATCCTCTACGGGCTCGTGGAGTGGGGCGGGATCATGTACCTCGTCGCCAACGTGATGGCCATCTTCGTCAGCGGGCTCTACCGCTTCGCGCTCGACTCGCAGTGGACGTGGGGGTGACCGCGGTACGGTGGTGGTACGGTGGTGGTACGGGCACGCCAAGCCCCCGGTCAGAACGGGAGCCGCGGCTCGACCCGGGCGATGACGTCGCGGATCGCCTCCTGCTTGTAGTAGCCGATCACCGACGCGAGCACGACGACGAGGATGAGCGCGATCCCGGAGAGGAAGCGCCCGCTCGCGAGCTCGCCGCCGGCGTACACCGTGAGCACGTACGCGGGGAGCCGGCCGACGGCGATGACGCCCATGAACGCGGGGAGCCGCCACTTCGTGAGGCCGCTCAGGAAGCAGATCGCGTCGTCCGGGAGCCCGGGGATGATCACGAACGCGAACAGGCCCGGGAGCCCGACCGTCTCGACGAAGCCGTCGAAGCGCTCGACGACGTCCTCGTGGAGCACGTCCTCGACGAACGACCGGCCGTAGCGCTTCGACAGCGAGAACGCGATCGCGCTCCCGATGAGCACCCCGGTGACGCTGTAGACGGTGCCGGCGAGCGGCCCGAAGAGGTACCCCGCGACGAGGGCGACGACCTGTCCCGGGACCGGCGCGACGATCACCTGGATCGCCTGGATGGCGACGAACACGAGCGGGGCGAGCACGCCGAACTGCCGGAGCCAGAGGCGGAGCGCCTCGGCGTCCATCAGGAACGCGGCGTACTCGCGGACGAAGAGGTAGAGGGCGACGAAGCCGACCGCGACGGCGACGGCGGCGAGGATCCCCCGCCGTCTGTCCGACGCAGAGGCGAAGAGCTTCATTCGTGTTACACCCGGCCAGCGGCGGACTTGAAGCTTGTTAAAGGAGGGATGGGATCCGGGGGCGTGCGGACCCGTCTCATACGTATCGATACAGAGAGCGATCGGGGGCGACACGCAGGTATGCGGTCGGATGTCTCTGTGCGGTCTTAAAAACGGATGCGGGAGAAGTGGGCCGGCACGAATTTGAATCGTGGTTACGGCCACCCGAAGGCCGAAGGATACCAAGCTACCCCACCGGCCCGCACTTGATAGAAGGCCGTTCGCTCTTTTAACCTTTCCGAAACGGGGGACGACCGAGGGGACTCGGCCGCGCGGCAGTCGGTCAGATCGTCCGTGAATTCGTAGGCATTGCGGGCTCTTGAGGTCCCAGTCGCTCGCTCATAATCGTCTGATCGCGGACCGACGGCGAACTACCACTACCCCAAAGCCCCAGCCGGGAGGCTGCCCTTTTGAGTCCTCCCACCCTCGACGGCACCGCAGCCTCACGCCTCCCCAGCCTCGCGGCTCCCTCCGCTTCGCTCCGGTCGCCGCGTCCCTCGCGCGTGCGGTTCGCGCCCTCCGGGCGCTCACCGGCACGCGCCGCCGCGCTACGTTGTCATTTATAAGCTGTCGTTCTCGCTTTCACCGCCGGATGTCGACGTCTCGAAGTACCGGTCGCGGTGCCTCCGGCAGCCGGGGTTGAACGCGGCGTCACAGCGCGGACAGGCGTCGTCGCCCGAGGGACCGCCCCTCTCGCTGTCAGGGGCGCGTTGCCCCTCTTCGTCGCCGTCGAGGTACTCGCGGACGGTGAGTGTCGCGCCGCAGACCCCGCAGAGCACGGCGGGCTCGTCGAAGCGGTCGCGGGGCCACGGCTCGGCCTCGTGGTTGGCGGCCGCGTCGTGGCAGGCGTCGCAGGGGTAGTACGCCTCACAGCAGCCGAACCGGAGCGCGATCACGTCGACGGGGTCGTCCCAGTGAGCGCAGCGCGTCTCGGGGTCGACGGCGACCCCGCGCAGGGGGACCGCGAACCGGTCGTCGGTCGCGGGCGCGGTCGTGGTCCGCCGGTCAGTAGGACTCGTACCCATCGGTGTCGAGCCAGTTGTGGACGACCGAAACGGCGTGGTCGGCGTGGAGCAGTTTGGGCCCGACGCGCACCCGGCGCTCCGCGCGCTCGGCGAGCGCGGTCTCCTCTCGGTCGGTGAAATCGCGGTGGTCCGAGAGGACGAACACGGGGTCCTCGGGCGGCGCGGCGTCGACGAGGGGGTCGCCGTCCTCGTGGAGCTGGACGAGCGTCGGGTCGGTCGACGCACCGCCGGTGCCGGCGGTGCCGCCCGCGTCGAGCAGTCGGTCGAGGGTCGCCGTCAGCCCCATCCGGCGGAGCTCGACGCCGGGCGAGACGTCGGCGGGCATGTGCCCGATCGCGTCGGGCTTCGCGGCGAGCGCGTCGCGGATCCGGGCGGCGACGTTGCGCTCGTCCGGGTGGAGGTGCCGGAGGCTGTCCGCGTCGAAGGTGACCGTGAGCGCGTCGCCGACGACGAGGTGGACCCGCACCGCCTCGCGGATCCCGTGCGAGAGGAAGACGCCGGTCGCGACGCACCGACAGAGCAGGTCGAGCCGGCCCGCGCCCGGCAGGTCCGACAGCGAGATCGCGTCCGGGTCGGTCGGCGCCTCGTGGCCGACGACGACGAACTGGCGCATACGGTCGGGTCGACCCGGACCCTCATAAGGCACGCGACCGGAGATCGACTCATGAGCGTCGCCGGACTCTGTCAGGTGTGCGAGGCGGCGCAGGCCCGCCACGCCTGCCCGCGGTGCGGGCGCGGCGTCTGCGACGACCACTGGAACGGGACCGTGAGCGCCTGCGCGGCGTGTACGCGGGGGCGGCAGCAGTGAGCGCCGGGACCGACGCGACCGCCGCGGGCCCCTACCGGTGCCGGTTCAGTCGCTTCTTGAGCCGCTTCGCCGCGTCGCCGGCGGCGCCGAAGTAGGTCGCCTCGTCGCCCGGGCGGCTCGACTCCTCGCCGGCGAAGATGATCCCGCGCGAGGAGTTGACGAGCCCCACGTCGACGGCGGCGTCCGGGCGGTCGGCGAGCCCGTGCTCGACCGCGGCCTCCGAGTCGCCGCCCTGCGCGCCGACGCCGGGGACGAGGAAGGGAATTTCGGGGACGACCTCGCGGACCTCGGCCAGCTCCTCGGGCGCGGTCGCGCCGACCACGAGCCCGACGTTGTCGTTCCCGTTCCACACGTCCGCGAGCGCCGCGACGCGCTCGTAGAGGGGTTCGCCGGAGGCGAGCTCGAGGTCCTGGAGGTCGCTGCCGCCCGGGTTCGAGGTGCGACAGAGGACGAAGACGCCCTTCTCCGCGCGGTCGAGGAACGGCTGGAGGGAGTCGCGGCCGAGGTAGGGGTTCACGGTGATCGCGTCGGCGTCGTCGAGCGCCGCGGCGTAGCGCCGCGTCGTGTTGCCGATGTCGGCGCGCTTCGCGTCGAGGAGGACCGGGACGTCCTTGCCGTGGGCGTAGGCGATCGTCTCTCGGAGCGCGCGCCAGCCGTCGGCGTCCTCGTAGAAGGCGGCGTTCGGCTTGTAGCAGGCCGCGTGCTCGTGGGTCGCGTCAATGATTCGGCGGTTGAACGCCCAGCGCGGCAGGTCCGCGTCGGCGACGAACTCGGGAAGCCGGCTCGGGTCCGGGTCGAGCCCGACCGAGACGACGCTGTCCGTCGACTCGATCCGGGCCGCGAGGGTCTCGAAGAAGCGCATGCCGCCCACTGCGTTCGGGGGCGCGCTAAACGTTGCGTTCCGCCCGCGTCTCGTCCGCCCCGGTCGGCGGCGCTCAGTCACTCGCGGCGGTCGCCCGAACTCCCGTGCCCGGCGCGCACCGTGATCGTCCCGAACAGGTACCGCTCCTCGCTCACGGTCCCCGTCCGGTCCGCGAGCGCCCGCCCCGCCGCCGCCGTCCGCGCGTCCAACCGTTCGAGCGGGTCGTCCGAGTCCAGGTCGAACAGCCGCCCGTTCAGTCGGGCGAACGCGGCGAGGGCGGCGTTCGCGGGGCGGCTCCCTCGGGGCGCGAACGCCGCGACGACGACGCCGTCGGCCAGGTCGCACCAGTCGCTCACGACCGCGTACGGGTCCGGGAACAGCGACGTGACGAACGTCGCGAGCACCGCGTCGGCCGACCGGACCGGCGGGTCGGTCGCGTCGCCCCGCACGAACGCGACGTTCTCCCACCCGCGACGCTCCGCCAGCCCCCGCGCCCGGTCGAGCATCGCGCCGGTGATGTCGACGCCGACGACGCGCCCGGTCGGGCCCACGGCCTCTCGAAGGGCGGGGGCGTTGACGCCGGGCCCGCAGCCGAACTCGACGACCGTGTCGCCCGGGTCGAGGTCGAGCGCGCGGACGCAGCCCGCCCGCACGCCCCCGACCGAGGCGGTCGCCCGCGCGAACCAGTCGTAGACCCGCGCCCACGCGCCGTAGCCGCGCTGGATCCGGCGTGCGACGCGCTCGTCGTCGGCCGCCGCGGGAGGATCGCCGCCCGGGCGCGCCTCGCCCGTCCCCGCGGCCGACCTCGACGCCGCCGACCGCGACCGCGGGCGCCGACGGTCCCGGGTCACGACCGGGCGCGGACCGCGGCGGGGGGCGTCTTCGGCCACCACAGCTCCGGGCCGTCGCGCGCGACGGTGGAGTAACACCGCTCGCTCCCGTCGCAGTCCCGCGGCCGCTGGTAGTCGATCCCCCGCTCCGCGAGGTACGTCACGTAGCCGTCGTCGACGCGGTCAAGCTTCTCGTGACACACCCACTTCTCGCCGTAGATCCGGGCCCCCACCCCGCGGTACGGACAGGTGAACTCCGTCCGCTCGGCACCGGCCTCGCTCCCGGTCTCGTCGATGTCGACGCCCACCGACCGGTACGCCAGCCGGAGCCGCCGAACGACCCGCTTCGGCGACGACGCGCCGAGGAAGAGCCCGTGCGCGAGTACGTAGCCGAAGTCGTGAAGCAGCCGCTCGAACCGCGTCAGGTCGTCCGGGTCGTCGTCGAGGGCCGACCGCACCGTCGCGTACCAGCCCGCGATCGCCGCCACCTCGTCGGCCGCCTCGTCGGCCGCCGCGAGCGCCCGGCGCTTCGCCGGGAGCGGCGCGGCGCCGTCGGAGAGCCGGAACGACGGCACCGCCTCGACGTGTTCGAGCACGTCTTCGCGGAGGATCTCGCCGTCGGCGTACCGCTCGGTCAGCGCCCCGAGCTCCGGGTACCACTCGCGCGTCAGCCTGCCGTACGTCCCGTCGAGGAGGTCGTCGACGCGGTCGAGGGGGTCGCCGTCGGCGCCCGAGCGGTTCGCCCCGTCGCCCTCTGCCGCCGCGGGGAACGATTCGACGACCCGCCGCAGTTCGGCCGGGTCCGGTCCTGCCATGGTGTCACGTGGCGGGCGACGGACTTGAATCCGGAGGTCGCCGGGCCAGCTCCGTCCCCGCCGCCGCCCGAGCTACCGCAGGCCGACCCGCTCTTTCAGCCGCCGCACCCCCCGGCTCGCCCGCCGCCCGAGCGCGGTCGCCGCGAACGCGCCGCGGACGAACCAGTCGGTGGGGATCCGGTCGGGGAAGCCGAGCGGGCCGACGCGCGATACCCCCACCGTCCGCGACTCCGCGTACCGCCGGATCCCCTCGGGGCCGTGGCGGCGGCCGAGCCCCGAGTCGCCGACCCCGCCCATCGGCGCGTCGACAGCCCCCCACGTCGCGAGGAAGCCGTCGTTGACGTTGACGGTGCCGCAGTCGACCTCGCGGGCGACCCGGGCGCCCCGCTCGCGGTCGGCGGTCCACACGCTCGCGTTGAGCCCGTACGGCGAGTCGTTGGCGGCGGCGACCGCCGCGGCCTCGTCCGGGACCGGCGTCACGACGACCACCGGGCCGAACGTCTCCTCGCAGGCGACCGTCGCGTCCGGCTCGACGCCCGTCAGGACCGTCGGCTCGTAGCAGTACGGCGCCACGTCCGGGCGGTGACGCCCCCCGGTCTTGACGGTCGCGCCCGCCTCCCGGGCCGACGCCACGTGGCCCCGGACGCGGTCGAGCTGGTCGGCGTCGATCAGCGAGCCGAGGTCGGCGTCGTAGTCGTAGCCGGTGCCGAGCGCGATCGCCTCCGTCTCCCGGACGAAGGCGTCGAGGAACGGCTCGTAGGCGGGCTCCTCGACGTAGATCCGCTCGGCCGAGAGGCAGAGCTGGCCGGCGTTCGAGAAGCAGGCGTCGACCGCGCCGCGGGCCGCCTCGTCGACGTCGGCGTCGCCGAGCACGACGAGGGGGTTGTTGCCGCCGAGCTCCAGCGAGCAGCCGATCAGGTTCCGCCCCGCGCGCTCGGCGACGGTCCGACCGGTCTCCGTGCTCCCGGTGAACGCGACGTAGTCGACCGCGTCGATCAGGGCGGGCCCGACCGTCGCCCCCTCGCCCGTGACGACCTGGAAGAGGTCGTCGGGGAGCCCGGCGATCTCCAGCAGCTCCGAGAGCGCGAGCGCCCCGTACGGCGTCTTCTCGTCGGGCTTGCAGACGACCGGGTCGCCCGCGGCGAGCGCCGGGAGCGCGTCCGCCATCGACAGCGTCAGCGGGTAGTTCCACGGCGAGATCACGCCGACGACGCCGACCGGGTCGTACGTGACCGTCGCGGTCGAGAGCCCCGGAACGGCCCCGCGCCGGCGCTCGTCGGCGAGCGCGCCGGGCGCCTCGTCCGCGAGGTACGCGCAGCCGGCCGGCACGTCGAACAGCTCCTCGACCGCCGTCCGGCGCGACTTCCCGGTCTCCAGCTGGAGGAGGTCGAGGAGCTCCTCGCGGCGGTCGAGCACGAGGTCGCCGAACCGGTCGATCACGGCCGCGCGCTCGGTCGGGGGGGTCTCGGCCCACTCGGCCTGCGCCGCCCGGGCGCGCTCGACCGCGGCGGCGACGTCGTCGCCGTCGCAGTCCGGGACCGAACCGATCCGCTCGGTCGTCGCCGGCGCGAACACGTCGACGGCGGCGTCTAACGGGTCGCTCTCGCCGGGCGCCGCGCGGCGCACGCGCTCGGCGAGGTCGTCGAGCCGTCGGGTCGAGAGGTGCGGCGCGTCGGCGAGCGCGGTGGGCGGATCTGTCGGGGGCATTGGACGCTTCGTGGGAGGGCCGGGGGCCGGAAAGCGGTGCCGGTGGACGGGCCCGACGCGCTCGCCGATCGGGTCGAGAGCGCGAGCAACCGTAGCACCTAACCTCGCGCCACTCCCACGTCCCGTATGCGCATCGACCCGTTCGGCCTCGAACGCTGGTTCGCGGAGTACGAGCACGAGGCCGACATCATGCTGGCCGAGAGCGGGATCCGGTCGCTGGACGCGAGCCGGTTCGACCTCGACCCCGGGACGCTCGACTACGTGATCCCGACGAACGGGGACCCCGAGTTCCGCGCGGCGGTCGGCGACCGGTACGGCCGGAGCGCCGACGAGGTGCTGTTCACCTGCGGGACCCAGGAGGCGAACTTCCTGACGTTCCTCTCGCTGCTCGGTGACGCCGAGGGCCCCGACGCCGACTCGCCCGTCGGCTCCGGCACCCACGCGGTCGTCGTCACCCCGACCTACCAGGCGCTGCACGCCGTCCCGGACGCGTTCGGCGAGGTGACCCGGGTCGAGCTGGAGCCGCCGGAGTGGGAGCTCGACCCCGACGCGGTCGCGGACGCGGCCCGCGACGACACCGCCGTGATCGTCGTCAACAATCCGAACAACCCCACCGGCCGGTACCACGACGAGGCGGCGGTGCGGGCGGTCTACGACGCCGCGGTCGATCACGACGCCTACCTCCTCTGCGACGAGGTGTACCGCCTGCTCGCCGACGACCCGCGGCCGCCGGTCGCGAGCCTCGGGTCTCACGGCATCTCGACGACGAGCCTCACGAAGGCGTACGGGCTCGCCGGCCTCCGGTTCGGCTGGGTCGCCGGCCCCGAGGCGGTCGTCGAGCGCGCCTGGCGGTGGAAGGATTACACCACCATCTCGCCGAGCCTGTTCGGCCAGCACGTCGCGAAGCAGGCGCTCGGTCGACGCGAGTCCCGGATCTTAGAGGAGAACCGCGAGCTGGCCGCGACGAACCGCGCGATCGTCGCCGACTGGCTCGACGACCGCGGCCTCGACTGGCACGACCCCGTCGGCGTCAACGGGTTCGTGACGGTCCCCGACGGCTTCGACGACGCCGAGGCGTTCTGCCGGACCGTCGTCGAGACGGAGAGCGTCGTGCTCGCGCCCGGCGGCCTGTTCGGGTTCCCGGACCGGTTCCGGATCGGGTTCGGGCTCCCGACCGAGGAGCTGGAGGAGGGCCTCCGACGGGTGAGCCGCGTGATCGAGGGCGGCGAGCGCGCCGCCGCGGGCGCGGGCGACGCCGGCGCCGACGGGGGTGCCTGAGATGGGGTTCTTCGAGGACCTCAAGGAGGACGTCGTCGGCTTCGTCCGCGACCCGACCGACGAGCAGAAGGCCCTGTTCGTCGCCGTCGTCGTCATGGCGATCGCCGACCGCGCGCTCTGGTGGATCGACTTCCCGTTCGTCGTCCGGACGACGGCGGCGGTCGGGGTCGGTTTCATCGGGCTGTTCGTCGCGAGCTACCTCCTCACCGGGCGGTTCGTCCCGCCCGACGGGAACGCGGACGACGAGGACGAGCCGGAGGAGTACGTCGACGAGATGGACCCGTAGCCGGCCCCCGGTCGGGACGGTCTCGACCCCGGTCGAAACGGTCCCGGTCCGCCCCGCACAACGCCGTTCCAAACCGTTTATACACGCGCCGGAGAAAGTAGCGGGCATGCCGCGAGAGCAGAAGCAGGTTCGCGAACTCCAGGAGGGCAGCTACGTGATGATGGACAGTTCGCCCTGCAAGATCAACCACTACAGCACAGCGAAACCCGGGAAACACGGCAGCGCCAAGGCGCGCGTCGAGGGCAAGGGCGTCTTCGACGACAAGAAGCGCTCGCTCTCCCAGCCGGTCGACGCGAAGGTCTGGGTCCCGATCATCCAGCGGAAGCAGGGACAGGTCGTCTCCGTCTCGGGGAACGACGCGCAGGTCATGGACCTCGACACCTACGAGACGTTCACGATGCGCATCCCCGAGGGCGAGGACTTCTCGTCTGACGACAACATCGAGTACCTCGAGTACGAGGGCCAGCGCAAGGTCGTCGGGTAGCTCGGGCCATGTTTCCGGGAGCGACGACGGACCGCGAAGCTGCTTCGTACGTGGTCGTCGGCGCTCCCCTCGACGCCACGACCACCTTTCAGCCGGGCACCCGGTTCGGACCGGACCGGGTCCGGCGATTCGCCGAGACCTACGACGATTACGACCGCAGGACGGACAGCGACTTCTCCGCGCTCGGCGTCCACGACGCCGGCGACGTGCGACCGTGGGACGACGTCGAAGCGTACCTCGACCACCTCGCCGCCGAGCTCCGGAGCGTCGCCCTCGACGGCGCCGTCCCGCTCCTCGTCGGCGGCGAGCACACCGTCACCTACGCCGGCGTCGACGCGGTCGACCCCGACGTCCTGGTCGTCTGCGACGCCCATCTCGACCTCCGGGACGCGTACGACGGCACCCCGTGGAGCCACGCCTGCGCGACGCGTCGATGTCTCGACGACCTCGGCGTCGACCGCGCCGTGATCGTCGGCGCGCGCACCGGTTCCGAGGCGGAGTGGGACCGCGCCGCGGAGGCCGATGTCGAAGTCGTGTCGCCCGAAGAGGCGCGCGACTGGATCGACGGCGTCGACGCGGACACGTTCGGAGACGAGTCCGTCTACTGCTCGGTCGACATCGACGGGCTCGACCCCGGCTTCGCGCCGGGGACGGGGACCATGGAGCCGTTCGGGCTCGCCCCGCGCGAGGTCCGCGACCTCGTGCGCGCCGTCGCGCCGCGCGCCGACGGCGTCGACGTCGTCGAGGTGAACGACCGCGACGACGGCCAGGCCGCGGCGCTGGCCGGAAAGCTCCTCCGGGAGTTCGTGCGGGCCCGCGCGACGGCCGAGGGCGGCTGATACCCCGCCGTCGGCCGCTCACGACGGCTTCGGGGCCGACTACCTACGACAGCTCCGTGAGCCGACCCCGGGCCGCGGTGACGGCCTCCATCGCGTCGATCCACTCGCGCGGGTCCGTACACCAGATGCGGTCGCCCTCGACGCTGACGCAGAACACGGAGTCGGTCGAGGGCGAGAGGGTCACCCCGTCGACGTCGGGCCGGTCGCCGAGGTACGAGTCGATCAGGCGTCGGGCGGTCTCCGCCTCCGGCCGGAGGCGGCTGCCGGCGGCGTACTCGATAGCTATCTCTGCCATACCGATCGCTAAGAACTACATGATTAATAACCACTGTTTTCTGGCAGGGATTGCGGCGTTCGCGGACCGGTATCGCCGCCACCCCGGTCGGCGACGCGACCGACTCAGCGGCCGTCGTACACGATCTCGCCGTCGACGACCGTCAGCGCGACGCCGACGTCGCGGATCGACTCCGGCTCCGCCCACGGGGACGCGTCGAGCGCCACGAGGTCGGCGCGCTTGCCGACCGCGACCGCGCCGAGCCGGTCCTCGTCGAAGCCCGCGTACGCCGCGCCGCGGGTGTACGCGCGCAGCGCCTCGGTCACCGTCAGCCGCTGTGACTCCGCCGGCGCGTTGACCGCGTGGTGGACGCCGAGCAGGGGGTCCATCGGCATCCCGTCGGAGCCGAACGCGAGGTTCACGCCCGCGTCGAGCATGTCGCGGTAGCGGTTCGTCGCGGCGGTTCGCTCGGGGCCGAGTCGGGCCTCGTACAGCCCGCCCTCGCCGGCCCACTTGAGGAAGTTCGGCTGGACGCTGGCGACGACGCCGGCGTCGGCGAGCCGCTCGATGGCCGCGTCGTCGGCGAGCTCGACGTGCTCGATCTGGTGGCGCGCCTCGCCCGGATCGGTCCGAGAGGCCTCCTCGTACGCGTCGAGGACCGCGTCGACCGCCTCGTCGCCGATGGCGTGCGCCGTGAACTGGTAGCCGGCCGCCGTCGCCTCGGCGACCGCCTCTCCCAGCTCGTCGGGGTCGACGACCCACTGGCCGGTCTCGTCGGGGGCGTCCGCGTACGGCTCGGAGAGCCGCGCCGTCCGGCCGCCGAAGCTCCCGTCCGTGTACGACTTGATCGCGCCGGTCTCGACCATTCCGCTCCCGTCGTTCGTCCGGAGACCGACCTCGCGGAGCGCGTCGAGGTGGTCGCTCCAGTAGT
The DNA here is from genome assembly GCF_042665015.1 of Halorubrum rutilum. Taxonomy (GTDB): domain Archaea; phylum Halobacteriota; class Halobacteria; order Halobacteriales; family Haloferacaceae; genus Halorubrum; species Halorubrum rutilum. Next base: position 384,473 of record NZ_JBHTBL010000011.1, read on the forward strand.
TGATCCGCACGCGAGCGGTCAGATCGCCGGCCGCGTCGAGGTCGCGGTAGACCCGCGGCGCGTGGGAGTCGCGCACCATGTCGTGGAACCCCGTGATCCCCTTCGCGGCGCAGTCGGCGAGCGCGGCCTCGACGACCTCGCGCGTCTCGGTCGGGCCGGGCTCGACCGCCTCGTAGACCGGGTCGATCGCGCTCTCTAGGAGGACGCCGGTCGCCTCGCCGTCGGCGTCGGTCGGCACCGTCTCGTCGGGGGCCGCGGCGAGCGCGTCGGCGAACCGGTCGAGGGCGACCCCGTTGACCGCGGCGACGTGCATGTCCTCGCGGAAGGCGGCGACGGGCCGCTCCGTCGAGACGCGGTCGAGGTCGTCGCGCGTCAGGTAGCGCGCCTCGTTCCACGTCGACTCGTCGTAGCCGTAGCCGAGGACCCACTCGTCGCCGGTCCCGTCTCCCTCGGCGACCGCCGCCGCCCGCTCCGTCAGGAGGTCGACCGCCTCCCCCGGCGAGTCGGCGGCCGAGAGGTCGGCGTGGACGAGGTAGCGCCCGACCGTCGTCAGGTGGGTGTGCGCGTCGACGAAGCCGGGGAGGAGGACGCGCCCGCCGAGGTCGACGACGTCGGTATCGACCCCTTCGAGGAACTCGATTTCCCGGGTGCGCCCGACCCGGACGATCGCGCCGTCCCGGACCGCGACCGCCTCGCGGGTCTCGTCGGGCGCGGCGAGCGTGTGGACCTCCCCGTTCACGAACAGTCTGTCCGCGGCCGCTGTCATGGCCGAACCCGGGAGTACCAGCGTGTTAACCGTTCGGGAAACGGCGACCGCGGACGGCCGGGGACCGGCGTCGCGGGGACCGCCGACCGATTTATTCGGCGACCGCGCGAACTACCGCGCATGTACGACCGGATCCTGCTCCCCACGGACGGCAGCGAGGGCGTCGACCGCGCGATCGACCACGCCGTCGACGCCGCCGAGCGCTACGACGCGACCCTCCACGTGTTGTACGTCGTCGACACTGACGTCATCAACGCCTACTCCGGCGACGAGTTCGTCGACGGCGCGGAGGGCGCCGAGGAGACGTTAGAGGAGCGCGGCCGCGAGGCGCTCGACGCGGTGGCGGCCCACGCCCGCGACGCCGGCGTCGACGTCGTCACCGACCTGGTGTTCGGCGTCCCTCACGAGGAGATACTCGGCTACGTCGACGAGGCGGACATCGACCTGACGGTGATGGGGTCGAAGACGCGCTCCGGCGACTACCGGCGGATGCTCGGCTCCGTCACCGAGCGCGTCTCGCGCCGGTCGACCGCGCCGGTCAGCATCGTGAAGACGACCGTCGCGGAGTGAGGCGGGTTCGGTGACCCCGGCGTCGGTCGACGCCTCTCGGTCTGTGGGCGTCGGTGCGGGCCACGCCCGCTTCGCGGAATCGCTCTCCTTCGGTCTCGTTGAACGCCTCGAAATTAGCGGACGTTCCCGACGAGAGACGACTCCGATCATTCAACTGGAGCGTAGACGACGCGCCGGTATGCGACGGTCCATCCGGTACGCCCTCTCGGCGGTCGTCGGTCTCGGAGCGATGGCGCTGACGGTCGTCGTCGACGACGGAACCGTCGGTCTCGTGGCGATGATTCCGCTCATATACGGGACGACGACGGCGTTCGCGCTCGACAACGTGGCGCTGATCCGAACCGTGTACGGCGAGGGGTCGTCGCGGACGGTCGGGACGGTCGGCGGGGGTATCGGCGCGGGAAGCCTGACCGGTCTTTTCCAGCAGTCGTTCGCGGCGGGAGTCGCGGGCTACGGCCTGTTCGTCCTCGGGATGGCGCTCGTCACCGCGGAGATCGGCGGCCGGACGGGCGGGTATCGCTCCGCGGCGTCGAACGAGACCGAGCCGTAACACGCGGTACCAGATACGGACTCCGGGACGCTGTCGCCATCCTCGGTAGGAGATGCACTCTGGGGAGGGATGACCGGTCAATGCAGACTCCGCGACGATCGATAGCGGGAGTACGTGTATCAGTTCGGTTGGTCGGTTGTTTACAACTGATCGAACGGCGTCGGTGTCGGCCGTTTACGAGTGATCGATGACTCCGCGGTGAAGACCTCCAAAGCCCCAGTCGCTGCGGACGGCGCACGCTCGTTGCGCTCCTCGCTCGCGTCGCTCGCTGCGGTGCTTACATCGCCTGCGCCGTCCGCAGCGACTGCCCCTTTGAGTCCCACCCGTACAGCACCGCAACCGCACCTCACGCCTCCCCAGCCTCGCGGTTCGCGCTCTCCGAGCGCTCACCGCGTCCCTCGCGGGCTGGCTCGCGGCCGCCGGTGGCGGCCGCTCGCAGGCGCGCCACCGCACCGTATTCAGTTATTAGCGACTGTCGCAGTCGCTCATCATCATTTAAATACGCTCCTGCCACCACCGATCTGCAATACCCACTCCGGCTATCAGGATTTAACGACTGCCGCTTCAGCTCAGTCCGTCTCTGAAAGGTCGGGGTCAACGGATCCTTCCGACCCGTTCCGCACGCGCCCGATCAGATCGCGCTCAGCGACCGAACGAAGGGCACGCCGACGGCGTCGACGCCCGCGAACGGCAGCACCGAGAGCACCAACACCGCCGACGCCCACGCGACGAACCCGATGACCCCCGCGTGGACCCACGAGGACCCGTAGCGCGCCCGGATGACCCAGACCCACGCGAGAAGCGGGATGAAGTCGCCGATCAGCGGGACCCACGAGAGGAAGAAGGCGGCGAGCCCCCAGACGATCGCGCCGACGAGCGCCGTGAACACGGCGTGGCCGTAGTCGCGCGTGTCGGTGACGACCGCGGCGGCGATGAAGATGGCCAGCCCGCCGACGAGCAGGCTGACGGCGAAGGTGACGGCCGATCCGATGAGACTCATGCAACTCCGTTTCGCGGCCGGACACTTGGGGCCGTCGACGGCGGCTCGCCCCGTCCGGAGTTCGGTCCGCGCCTACAGCCTCTCGCGCGCGTCGGCGGCGACCGCGTCGAGCGCGTCGCCCGCGGTCTCGACCCGGTCGGTGAGGCTACAGAACCCGTGCGCCATCGCTGGGTAATGACGGTGTTCCACCGGGGTCCCCTCGCGCTCGAACCGCTCCGCGAGCGCGACCCCGTCGTCGCGGAGGGGGTCGAACCCGGCGGTGACGACCGTCGCGGGCGGCAGGTCGCCCAGATCGGTCGCCCGAAGCGGCACCGCGTAGGGGTTCGCGGCGTCGACCGGACTGCGGAGGTACCGCTCGTAGAACCACCGCATGTCGGCGCGGGTCAGCAGGGGCCCCGCCGCGTTCTCGCGGTACGAGTTCGTCTCGAAGTCGTGCCCCGCGATCGGATACAGCAGGAACTGGCCGGCGGGGGCGGGCGGGTCACCGAGCTCGCGAGCGCGGAGCGACGCCGCGACCGCGAGCGCGCCGCCCGCGCTGGTGCCGGAGACGCCGAGCCGGTCGGGGTCGCCGCCGAACGCGACCGCGTCGTCCGCGACCCACTCGACGGCCGCGGCCGCCTCGTCGACGGCGACCGGGAACGGGTGCTCGGGCGCGAGCCGGTAGTCGACCGAGACGACGACCGCGTCGGCGCGGACCGCGAGCTCGCGGCAGATCCCGTCGACGGAGTCGAGGGTGCCGAGCGTCCAGCCCCCGCCGTGGAAGTGGACGAGGGCGCGAGCGGGACCCCCGTCGGCTCCGGTCGATTCGACCGCCGCGTCCGGCCGGTACACCCGCACCGGCACCTCGCCGTGCGGTCCGGCGAACGCGAGGTCGCGCACGTCGGCGACCGCGGGCTCCGGGTCACCGGAGAACACCTCGTCCTCGACGCGCCTCGCGGCGTCGACGGAGAGCGCGTGCCACTCGGGGAGCCCGAGCGCCTCGATCTCGTCGACGACGGCCGCCAGTTCGGGGTCGAGTTCGTCCGCGCGCATGCCGGGAGGAGGCGGTGCCCCTTTGTAAGTCGGTCGGCAACGTCCGGCGATGAACGTCCGGCTGACCTACGAGGACGGGACGATCCGGGTCGACGCCGGCGGCCCCGCCGACGGCGACGCGGGGAGGTCGGCCGACGGCGAGGCGACCGGCGACCGGTCGACCGACGCCGACCCCCTCCAACCGCTCCCGCCACTTCCGGGCGTCGAGACCGATCCGCGCTCGGGGACCGGTCGGGCACCGGCCTACCGCTACGCCGCGATCCGACGGGCGCTGGAGGTGGCCGGCGCGAGCGTCGACGACCGCGTGCTGGACGCGAGCGACCGGGCCGCGCGCGAGGCCGGGCTCCCGGACGCGCTCGCGACGGACTACGACCTGCGCGAGTACCAGCGCGAGGCGCTCGACGCGTGGCGCGAGGCGGGCGACCGCGGCGTGCTCGAACTCCCAACCGGGGCCGGCAAGACCGTGATCGCGATCCGCGCGATGGTCGAGCTCGGGGTTCCGACGCTCGTCGTCGTCCCCACGGTCGACCTCCTCGACCAGTGGGGTCGGGAGCTGGAGACGGAGTTCGACGTTCCGATCGGGCGGTTCGGCGGCGGGGAACAGCGCCGCGAGGCGATCACGGTGTCGACGTACGACTCGGCGTACCTGAAGGCCGAGGACGTCGGCGACGCCTTCGAGCTCGTCGTCTTCGACGAGGTCCACCACCTCGGCGGCGAGGGGTACCGCGACGTCGCGCGGCTGCTCGCGGCGCCCGCGCGGCTCGGCCTCACCGCGACGTTCGAGCGCCCCGACGGGGCCCACGAGGCGGTCGCGGAACTGATCGGCGAGCGCGTCCACGCGCTCGACGTCGACGACCTCGCGGGCGACCACCTCGCCCCGTACGACATCCGCCGGATCGAGGTGGAGCTCACCGACGCGGAGCGCGAGCGCTACGAGGAGAAACAGGGGACGTTCGTCGAGTACGTCCGCGACGCGGGGATCACGTTTTCGAGCGGGAGCGACTATCAGGAACTGGTCAAGCGCTCCGGCAACGATCCGGCGGCCCGCGAGGCGCTCCTGGCGAAACAGGAGGCCCGCGAGGTCATGATGAACGCGGACCGGAAGGTCGAGCGGCTGGAGTCGATCCTCGACCGCCACCGCGACGACCGCGTGATCGTCTTCACCGCGCACACCGACCTCGTCTACCGGCTCTCCGAGCGGTTCCTGCTCCCCGCGATCACCGCCGAGACGGGCGCGAAGGAGCGCCGCGAGATCCTGGAGCGCTTCCGCGACGGCACCTACGGCCGGGTGGTCGCCGCGAACGTCCTCGACGAGGGCGTCGACGTGCCCGACGCCAACGTCGCCGTCGTGCTCTCCGGGTCGGGCAGCGAGCGCGAGTTCACCCAGCGGCTCGGGCGGGTGCTCCGCCCCAAGGAGGACGGCGGGCGGGCGATCCTCTACGAGGTCGTCAGCGCGGAGACCGCCGAGGAGCGGGTGGCGAGTCGGCGACGGTGACGGCCCCCGCCGGACCCGACGAGGCCGTCCGTCGTCCGTACGGCCGCGGACGCCCCGTCTCTCACGACGTGAGAAGATGTAGACACAGCTATACGTTCCGGCGCCGAACAGTCCGAAATGACGTGTACTCACTGCGGCGCGGCGGACCCCGACAGCTACGTCCTCCGCTTCTCTCCGGAGGGCCGGGACGCTCAGCGGATGGATCTGAAACTCTGTGACGACTGCCTCGAACGGTTCCTCGCCGAGGGAAACGCCGAACTCGTCTCTCCGAACATCGTGGCGATCGACGACGACCCGTCCGGCGAGCTCCTCGACCGTCGCCGTTAGGCGGGTCCGCCTACCGCGAACTCGGTCCGTTCAGTCGTCGTCGACGTCGAGCGAGCGCTTCTCGCCGAGTTCCTCCTCCAAGCTCCCGCGCTCCCAGCTCCTGACGGCGTCGCCCTCGACTTCCGCCCGAAGCTTCTCCTCTAAGAGGTTCACGGCGACGCTGTTGGCGCCCTCCGGAATGATCACGTCGGCGTGCTTCTTCGAGGGCTCGATGAACTGCTCGTGCATCGGCTTCACCGTCGAGAGGTACTGGTCGATGACGCCCTCCAGGTCGCGGCCGCGCTCGATCACGTCCCGACGAATGCGCCGCAGAATACGCACGTCGGCGTCTGTCTCGACGAACAGCCGGAGGTCCATCATGTCGTTTATCTCCTCGTCGTACAGCGCCAGGATCCCCTCCAACACGATGACGTCGGTCGGCTCGACCGCGACGCGCTCGTCCTTCCGGTTGTGGATCTCGAAGTCGTACTGCGGCATCCGGACGGACTGGCCCTCCAGCAGCGCTTCGAGGTGCTCGCGGAGGAGCTCCCACTCGAACGCTGAGGGGTGGTCGTAGTTGACGGACTGCCGCTCCTCGAAGTCCAGATGGGAGAGGTCCTCGTAGTAGTTGTCGAGCGGGATCCGGGTGACGCTGTCGCCGAGGTCGCGGGTGACGAGCCGGGAGACGGTCGTCTTACCCGCGCCGGTCCCCCCCGCGATCCCGATCACGAACGAGGGAATGGCCATGTCCCCGCTCGAACGCCGGAGGGTTTGAACCCTCCTCTTCGCGCCGCGCGACGGCCCTCCCCGAGCGTCGACGTCGGGGCACGTCGGCGGACGCCGCCCGTCCGAGCACCCCGAAACCGTCGTTTTCCGCACCGATCGGGCGGCTACGTTCGGAACCGGTATAACGATACCGGGGGCAGCTTTTAGCCGCTCGCGGCGAATCCACGTCCTATGCGAACAGACACCACGGTTCGCGACGTGATGCACCGCGAGTTCCTCGGCGTGAGCGAGTCCGACCGGCTGGCCGACGCGGCCGCCCTGCTGGTGGAGGAGGACACCGACTGCCTCGTCGTCGTCCGGGGCGGGGAGCCCGTCGGGCGGCTGGACTGCCGGAGCGCGCTCGGCGCGCTGCTCGACGCCGACGGCTGGCGCCCCGGCGACGCCGACGGCCCCACCGTCGGCGCCGTGATGGGACCGCCCCTCCCGACGGTGGCGCCGGACGACTCGCTCGCGACCGTCGAGGAGCGGCTCGTCGCCGAGGGCGTCGACCGGGTCGTGGCGGTCGGGGAGGGTGAGGCGGTCGGCGTCGTCACCGCCGGCGACGCGCTGGCCGCGGGGGCGCCGCGGACCGGCGACGGCGCCCGCGAGACGGTCCCCGGCGACGAGTCGCTCCGCGGGACGCGGCGCGGCGACGAGGGGCCGCTCGGCGCCGACGGCGGCGTCGACGCCGCGAGCGGGACCGCCGCGGCGGACGTCTCCGAACCGGCGACGCAGGGGGTCTGCGAGAGCTGCGGGGCCCTGGTCCCCGACCTGGTGACCGACAACGGGCAGGCCGTCTGCCCGGAGTGTCGCGAGGTGTGAACCGAGTTGGGACCGGAGCGCTCTCTACTCCCGTCCGAATCCTCGCTCCCCCCGCCGTCCGCCGGTAGCCTCATCCCGCGCCGCCCCGAAGCGGGAACCGAATGTCCGACGCCGAGGGGCCGACGGTCGCGCCGGCGACCGTCGACGACGTCGACGACGTCACCGACCTGTGGATCGCGCTGGCGGAGGGCCAGCGGCGCCACGGCTCGACGCTGCTCGCCGAGCCGAACCGCACCGCGGTCCGCGAGTGGGTCGCGCGCTCCGTCGTCACCGGAGAGCTGCTCGTCGCCCGCGACGGCGACGACGGCCCGATCGGGTTCGTCGGCTTCGCGCTCGACCGGGAGGGGTACGAGCGCGACCGCGTCCGCGGAACGGTGAGCAACCTGTTCGTCGTCCCCGAGCGACGGGGGGAGGGGATCGGCGCCGACCTGCTCGATGCGGCCGAACGCGCCCTCGCGGCGGCCGGGGCCGAGGCCGTCGCGCTGGAGGCGCTCGCCGACAACGACCGGGCCCGCGCGTTCTACGCCGACCGGGGGTACGACCTCCACCGCGTCGAACTGACGAAGTCGCTGTCGGGATCGGCGGCGGGCGAGCCGACGGACGGCGACGCCGCGACCGGAACCGAGTGACCCGGAGCGGGCGCCAGCCTCGCCGAAAGCGACACGCACTCATACGAGGCCCGAGTACGCCAGCCTGCGCCAGGGGAGCATGGGCGGTTCATGCACTCGACTTGTAATCGAGACTTCCGGGGTTCAAATCCCTGCCCTGGCTTCACCGACCGAGCCGTCCCGTCGACGCCGCCTCCCCGCCGGCACCGGGGACGGACCGGGACACCGACGGCGACGAGGGGCGGGAAGGAGTCAGTGATGCCGGACTCACGCCCGTCGCGACCGCCGGACTGGGCGCCCGCCACGTCGGTCTCGACCGACGAACGGCAGTCGTTCGTCACCCGCGGACAGGACCGAGTGGACGCGGCCGGGCGTCCGTCGCCGGCTGTACCGACCGTTTTTATTTGTCCGTGCCGTTACAACGGTGATGGCAAATCAGCCTGAAGGCGCCCCTGTCGGTGCCAGTCGACGGCGGTTTCTGACAGCGGCCGGCGGCGCGGCGGCGGCGGGGGTCGCCGGCTGTATGGGTGGAACGGCCAGCGGGACGGACACGCTTCGCGTCTCGGTCTGGAGCGGCACGAACGAGACGGTGTTCCGCGAGGTGATCAAGCCGATGTACGAGGAGCGGACGGGGAACACGCTCGAACTGAGCGGGAACTGGCAGGGGATCCTCTCGAAGATCCGCCAGTCCCCCGACGACGACCCGCCGTTCGACGTGACGGTCGGCGTCGGGCGAACGAACTACCGCGGCCAGCAGGACGACTTGTGGATTCCGGTCGACTACGGCGACCTCTCGAACGCCGGCGGGATCAAGGACGGCCTCCGACAGTTCCGGATGTCCGAGTCGGGCGTCCCCGTCGCCTACGGTGCACACGCCTACGTCTACAACGAGGACTCCGTCACGTGGTCGCCCGAGTCGTGGAGCGACCTCCAGTCGGACGCCGCCGAGAACGTCGCGCTTCCGAGCGACTTCTGGCTAAAGCTGTTCATGATGGCGGCGCTGCTCAGGGACGACGAGCCGATGGCCGAGGAGGTGTACGACCCCGAGTACATGGACGCCCTCTTCGACACCGTCGAGGGGCTGCCGGTGTCGACGTTCTACCAGGGTACCCAGCAGCTCTGGACGGCGCTCAGCGAGGGGCTCGCCGATGTCGGCCACTACTTTTTCGCCTACGGCCTGCGGAAGGCGAGCAACACCGACGAGTACCCGATCGGCGTCACCGTTCCCGAGCCGACGACGGGGTACATCGACTACTACCAGATCGTCCGCGGCGCGTCGGACGAAGCGATGGCGACCGAGTTTATCGATTTCATGCTCGACCCGGAGGTCCAGAGCGCGTACGCCTCGGAGTTCAACCTCGGGTTCTCCCACGAGGGGACGACGCACCCGTCGGCGACCGCGGACGCGCTGCAGATCGCGAACGACGAGCTCGACCAGATCGCGTTTCAAAACTTCGCCGGCGTCGCCAGCTTCTCCGGCGACATGAACGACCGCTTCCGCGCGTTCGTCCAGGACAACTGAGATGCTGGAACTGGACGGACTCACCGTCGAGTACGGCGACCTGACGGCGGTCGACGACGTCTCGCTCGCGGTCGGGGAGGGCGAGCTCTGCTGTCTCCTCGGTCCGTCCGGCTCCGGGAAGTCGACGGTACTCCGCGCCATCTCGGGATTCGAGACGCCCGCGGCCGGGCGGATCCGGATCGACGGCGTCGACGTGACGGACGCGCCGCCGAACGAGCGCGACTGCTCGCTCGTGTTTCAGGACTGGGCGCTGTTCCCGCGTCAGACCGCCTCGGAGAACGTCGCCTTCGGCCTGAGGATGAACGGCGTCGGGACCGCCGAGCGTGAGACGCGGGCCCGGGAAATGCTCGAACTCGTCGAGATGGAGGGACACGGAGACGCGTACCCGGACCAGCTCAGCGGCGGGCAGAAACAGCGCGTGGCGCTCGCGCGCTCGCTCGCGGTCGATCCCGACCTCCTGCTGCTCGACGAGCCGCTGTCGAACCTCGATCGGCGGCTCCGCGAGACGATGCAGCTCGAACTCAACGAGATCCACGACCGCGTCGGGACCACGATGCTGTACGTGACCCACGATCAGGACGAGGCGTTCACGCTCGGCGACCGGCTCGGGGTCATGGAATCGGGGCGGCTCGTCCAACACGACACCCCGGAAGCGGTGTACGACGACCCGGCGGACCGCTTCGTCGAGTCGTTCCTCGGGACGACGAACTTCGTCGAGTGCACCGTCGCGGAGCCGGGCCCGCGACCCCGCCTAGAGACGCCGATGGGCGTCGGGTTCGAGGCCGGGATCGAGGGCTCATCGCTGGCGCCCGGTGACGCGGTCGTCGCCTCGTTACGTCCGGAGCGGCTCTCGCTGTCCGTCGCTCCCGCCGAGGAGACGCCGGAAACGACCGTCAGCGACGGCGGCGAGTCCGCGGTCGCGGTGCCGGCGCGCGTCGAGGAGACGGTCTACCGGGGCGCCGACCTCCGGATCCGGCTGTCGGCCGGCGAGACGACGCTGTTCGTCGAGCCGTCGGTCGCGGGGGCGCCCCCAGTCGGCGCGGGCGACGCGGTAGTCGTGCGCTTCCGGCCCGCCGACGCGCTCTATTTCGACGGGACGGGTGCCAGATGTCGGTGAGCGACGCGCGGGCGGCGCTGCCGGCCGTCGAGCTGTCCGCGCGGTGGCGGACCCTGGCGCTCCTCGTCCCGCTCCTCCTGCTCGACGGGCTCGTCTTCCTCGTCCCGATGGGCTACCTGCTCCGGCTGAGCTTCGCCGAGCGCACGTCGGGCGGCGCCTTCGTCGAGAGTTCGTGGTCGCTCGCGGGGTACGAGTACGTCGTCGAGACGCCGCTCGTCCACGAGATATTCGCGTTTACCCTCGGGTTCGCCGTCCTCGTGACCGCCCTTGCGGTCGCGATCGGCGTGACGTACGCCTACGCCGTCTGGCTCGCGAGCGGCCCGTGGCGGACGGTCCTCCTGGGCGGTGCGATCTGTTCGCTGTTCACGACCGTCGTGGTGAAGCTGTTCGCGGTCGTGCTCGTGTTCTCGCCCCGGGGAGTGCTCAACGAGTTCCTCACCGGAGTCGGGGCTCTCTCCGACCCCGTCTTGCTCGTCGACAATCTCGCCGGCGCGGTCATCGCGCAGCTGTACATCGTCGTTCCCTACGCGATCCTCACCGTGTACGCCGTGTTGACGACGCTCGACGACAGCCTCGTCGAGGCCGCACAGGACCTCGGCGCGAACCGGCCGGCCGTCTTCCGCGAGGTCGTGTTGCCGCACGTCCGGCCGGGGGTCGCCGTGGCGGCGATCATCAGCTTCACGTGGTCCGTCGGCGCGTACCCCGCGCCGCTGCTCGTCGGGTCTGGGAGCGAGCAGACGACGGCGATCCTCGTCTCGCAGCTCCTGTTGACCGAGTTCGACTGGCCCGCCGCCGCCGCGCTCTCGGTGATCACCGTGGCGGTGGTGCTGACGACGCTGCTCGCCGGACTGTGGCGGCTCGACGACGGGGGTGAGATCCTTGAGTAGCGTCCGCGCGGTCCGCGGCTGGCTCGCCCGCGGGGTCGTCGCCGCCCTGTTCGGCCTGCTCGTGTCGCCGCTCGTCATCGTGGTCGCCACCGCGTTCGACGCGTCGAGCGCGGTCGTCTTCCCGCCGACGGACCCGTCGCTGCGGTGGTTCGGCGAGTTGCTCGCGTCGCCGACGTGGCTGCGGTCGCTCGCCAACAGCCTCGTCGTCGCGACCGGCACGAGCGCCCTCTCGATGGCCGTCGGAACGACGGCCGCGCTCGGGCTCCGCGGGTACGACGGACGGCTCCGCAGGGGGCTCGTAGGCCTCGCGCTACTGCCGTTACTCGTGCCGGGAGTCGTCATCGCCGTAACGCTCCTGACCTTCTTCAGTGCGTTCGGGCTGCAGCAGAGCTACCTCGCGCTCGTGTTGGCGCACTCGCTGTGGGCGACGCCGCTCACATTCTCGGTGATGCAGTCGGCGTTCGCCCGCTTCGACTGGGCGCTCCACGAGGCGGCCCTCGACCTCGGCGCGTCGCGTCTCACGGCGTTCCGGACCGTCGTCGCCCCCGAAGTCCGTGCGGGGCTGGCCGTCGGGGCGCTGGTCGCGTTCATCGTCAGCCTCCAGGAGTTCGTCATGGCGCTCTTCCTCTCCGGTCCCGAGACTCGGACCGTCCCGGTGCAGGCGTGGAACTCCCTCAGACAGAGCCTCGACCCGCTCGTGAGCGTGGTGTCCACGATCCTGTTGGCCGCGGTCGTGCTGCTCGTCCTCCTCGCCGGCGGGCTCGCCGGACTGGACCGACTGGCGACCGACACCTGACTCGCCGGGATCCGTTTATATAGGCTCCGAACCGATTCGCGATATGGATCGGACCGACACCGCGCTGCTCGGCGTCGCCGGGGTCGTCGCGGCCCTCGTCCTCGCGATGACATTCGCCGCGGGCATCCTGTTCGGTCCCGGAGTGTCGGTCCTCCGGCCGATACGACTCCTCGCCGTCGAGCCGTTCGCGTGGGTCGTCGTCGCGGCGCTGGTCGTCGCGGTCGTCGGCCACGCGTACATCGACGACTGACCGCGCGGCTCGGAGCACGTCCGGACTGACCGGTGGCTCAGCGCACGACCGTCACGGGGACCGGCGAGTGCTGGAAGACAGACTTCGCCACGTTGCCGACGAGGAGCCGGTCGGCCAGCGACCCGCCGTGGGTCCCGATCACGACCACGTCGAACTCGTCGGCGCGCTCGACGATCCGGCGCGCCGGCGACCCCACCTCGGTCATCGTCTCGATCGCGACCCCCCGCTCCGCGGCGATCGCCTCCGCCCGCTCGAACACGTCCTCGGAGAGCTCCCTGACGCGCTCCTCGCTGTCGTCCGCGAGGGCGATCCCCGTCGCCGCCCCCATCATCCGGGAGGGCTCGCCGACGACGTGTAACACGGTCACGTCGGCGTCCCGGTGCACGTCGAGCGCGTAGCGCAGCGCCCGCTCGGAGAGCTCGGAGTCGTCCATCGGCACCAGCACGCGTTCGACCATGGGAACCGTACGCGGTGCGCCGGGATAAACGCTCGCGCGCCCCGCGGCCTCCGCCGGCGCCGGCTCGGGTCGCGACCGCCCCTCAGTCGGCCTCCTCGGCGTCGACCTCGCGGACCGCCGCCACCAGCGCGTCGAGCGCGGCGTTGACCGCGCCGCGCCTCACCGCGTCGCGGTCGCCGTCGAGGACGACGCGCTCGCTCCGGACGAACGACGCCTCGGTGCCCCACGGCGCGGCGTGCGCGACGGCGACGTAGACGAGGCCGACCGGCTTCTCCGCGGTGCCGCCGCCCGGACCGGCGATGCCGGTGGTCGCGACCGCCCACGTCGCGTCCGCGCGGTCCCGCGCGCCGGCCGCCATCTCCTCGGCGACCGCAGCGCTCACGGCCCCCTCGGCGTCGAGCGATTCGCGGGAGACGCCGAGCACCTCCCGCTTCGCGTCGTACGCGTAGGTGACGAACCCCCGGTCGAAGTAGGCGCTCGCGCCCGGGACCTCGGTCACGCGCGACCCGACTAGGCCGCCGGTGAGCGACTCCGCGACCGCGAGCGTCTCGTCCCTGTCGGTCAGCAGTTCGCCGAGGACCGCCGCGGTCGACTCCGTTTCGTCCATACTCTGAGTCCGACCCGCACGCCCGTGGGGTTTACGCTCGACCGCGCGCAAGCGCCCCCATGACGGACTGGGACGAGCGGTTCGCGTCCGGCGACTACCCCCGAGCGCCGGAGCCGTCGCCCGTGCTGCGCTCGTACGAGCCCTCGATCCCCGACGGCCGCGCGCTCGACGTCGCCGCGGGGACCGGCCGAAACGCGGTGTTCCTGGCGGCGGCCGGCTACGCGGTCGACGCCCTCGACGCGTCGCGCGAGGGACTGCGGATCGTCCGCGAGCGCGCCGCGGAGCGCGGGGTCGGCGACCGGATCGAACCGATCCGCGGCGACGTCTCGACGTACGGCTTCCCGACCGAGGCGTACGAGCTGATCACGATGAGCTTCTTTCACACGCTGGACCGCTTCGCCGACATCGCCGAGGCGCTCGCACCCGGGGGCTACCTGTTCGTCGAGGGGCACCTCCGGTCCGACTCCCCGACCCCGTCCGGGCCGAGCGACGACCGGTACCGGTTCGCGGCCAACGAGCTCCTGCGGGCGGGCCTCGGGCTGACGGTGCTGTACTACGACGAGACGACCGAGGAGCGTCCCGACGACCGGCGCCGCGCGACCGCCCGCCTGCTCGCGCGTCGGTCGACCGGGGGCCGGCAGTCGTACCCGCGACGGCCGACCGAGGGCGGCGATGAGTGACCCCGGGCCCGGGGAGTCGCTCCGCGCGCTCGTGGCCTCCGCCGTCGACGGCGACCTCTCGGGACCGGACTCGTCGCTTGACGTCGCCGAGCGCGGCGACGACCCCGGTCCCGGGGCGCGACTCGCCGACGTCGTCGGCGATGGCGACGAGTCCGTCGTGGGCGTCGTCCCGCGGGTGGACTCGTCGCTCGCGCGGCGCGTCGGGGACGCGGTCGACGGGGAGATCCGGCTGGTGTTCACCGGGAGCGCGGCCGACCGCCTCGGCGGTCCAGGGGGCGCCGCCGTCCGATCGGCGCTCTCCGGGCGCGGCGTCGAGGCGTACCGCCACCGGGGGGACTCGCCGGTCGGCGTCCTCCTCGTCGGCGACCGCGCCGTCGCCGGACTGTTCGACGAGGGAGGGCTCGCCGCGGTGCTGTGGTCGGACGCCCCGCCCGTCCGGGAGTGGGCGGCGGCGACCTGTCGCCGGTTCCTCGCGGCCGCCGAGCCGGTGTGAGCGGCGTCGACTCGACGAATCCCGCCGGACGCCGACCGCCTCGGCGGGTCGTTTTTAAACACGCCCGGCGAAGCGACCGACATGAACGCCGCGCTGCTGTTGGTCGTCGGCCTCGTCGGACTCGTCCAGACGCTCGCCCCCCGCCCGGTCGTGCGGGCGTGGACCCGCGTCGCCTACCGCGACGCGGGCGACGCGGAGCCCCGCGAGTGGACGTACGCCGCCGCGCGGGCGGAGGGCGTCGTCCTCGCGCTCGTCTCGCTCGTCGGGCTCTTCCGCGTCGCGACGGACGACGCCGAGGGGTCGCCGACGACCGACGAGCGACCGGAGGAGTAGCCCGGCGCCCTCGCTCCCGGACTCAGTCGTCGCTCGCGTCCACCGGTTCCTCGGCGTCGTCGGTCGGCTTTTCCGACGCCGCATCGTCGTCGGCCAGATACGACCGGCCGCCGTCGGGTCGCTCGCCGGTCCGCAGGACGTGGCAGTCGCGACACCGGGCCTCGTACGACTCCTCGGCCCCGACGAGGATCGTCGGGTCCGCCTCGTGGGCGGGCTCGCCCTCGATGAGCCGCTGGTTCCGCGAGGCCGGCTCGCCGCAGACGGAGCAGATCGCCTGGAGCTTGTCGACGTACTCGGCGGTCGCCATCAGCTGCGGGAGCGGCTCGAACGGCTCGCCGCGGAAGGTCTGGTCGGTGCCGGAGACGATCACGCGGGTCCCCGCGTCGGCGAGCGCGTTGCAGACCCCGACGAGCGCGTTCGAGAAGAAGTTCGCCTCGTCGACCGCGACGACCTCCGGGTACGGCTCGTCGTCGAGGATGTCGCGGGGGCCGTCGCCCTCGTTGTCGACGACGGTCGCGTCCCACTGGCGCCCGGTGTGGCTCCCGATCGTCTCCTCGCCGTAGCGGTCGTCGACCGCGGGCTTGTACACCGCGACGGACTGCCCGGCGATCTCGGACCGGCGGAGCCGGCGCAGCAGCTCCTCGGTCTTGCCCGAGAACATCGACCCCGAGATGACCTCGATCCAGCCGGATCGAGTGATGGCGTGCATGAGCGATCGGGCCGGTGCCAGCGACTAAACCGTTTCTCTCCCGTCGCGGCGTCGCCGATCGGTCGGCGGTCGCGGGGAGGCGAACCGGATCAGACGCCGCCCGCGACCCCGACGAGGACCGCGGCGGCGACGACGTACGTCGCGGCCGAGAGCGCCCAGTCGCGGCGGATCGTCGCGAGGCGCTGCCGGGGGAGCCCCCGCGCCCGCGGGAGCGGGACGAGCGCGAAGAAGCCGACCATCAGCGCGAGCATCACCGCCGAAGCGACCGCGAGGGCGACGGCGCCGCCGCCGAGGCCGGTCTGCGCCGCGGCGACGAGCCCGACGAAGAGGAGCCCGGAGCCGCCGCCGGCGACGTAGTGGACCCACGTCGCCAGCCGCTCGGGGGCGTCGTCGACCGGCGTGTCGGTGAGCACGCCCGCGGCGACCTTCGGGGCGGTCGTCCCCTCCGGGAGCCGGGGCATCACGCGGTCCATCGCGAGCGTCGCGAGCAGTCCGACGACCGGTCCGAGCGCGAGGCCGGCGAGCAGCGAGAACGTGGCCATTGACGGTCGGTACGGCCGCGACCGGCTTCAGTCTCCCGCCGCGTCGCTCCCGTCGCCGCCGGTCTCGTCGCCGTCGATCTCGTCGCTATCGATCTCGTCGCCGCCGATCACGACGCGCGAGACGTCGGCGGCGCCCGCCCGCCGGACGATCGCCCGGACGAGGTCGTGCGCGCCGGCGAGGTTGTCGGAGCCGCCGTCGAGGACGAGCAGGTCGGCGTCGGCGCCGGGTTCGACGACGCCCTTGTTCAGCCCCGCGATCGCGGCGCCGTTGACGGTCGCCATCCGGAGCACGTCGCGGGCGGGGAGGTCCGCGAGCTTCGCGGCGAACTCCATCTCGCGGAACATCGAGGGGGAGTCGAGCATGACGTTGTCGGTGCCGAGCGCGACGGTCGTCCGCTCGGCGAGCTCGCGGATCGGGGGCACCCCGACCTTCGTCACGAGGTTCGAGCGCGGGCAGACGACGACCGGCGTCCCCCGGTCGTCGAGGCGTTCGAGGTGGATCGCCTCGGCGTGGACCATGTGGACGAGGAAGTCCGGGTCGAGGTCCATCGCGGGGTTGACGTCGTCGGCGTCGCGCTCGCCGGCGTGGATGCCGAACAGCTTCCCGGCCTCGCGGGTCTCCGAGCGCACGGCGTCGAAGTCGCCGTCGCGGGCGCCCGAGGCGCCGTAGCCGTCCGCGACCGAGAGCACGTCGGGGTCGTCGCGACCGAGGACGACGGGTTCGATCGCGCGCTCGCCGAAGTCGACCCCCTCGCCCGCGACCGCGTCGCGCAGCGCGGCCACGCCGTCGACGCCGCCCTCGCGGAACTCCAGGAAGCTCCCGGTGCCGGTCGACTCCATGTACCGGAGCGTCCGCGCCATGGCCGCCACCTTCTCCTCGCGGCTCGCCGAGCGCAGGAGCCGGTGTTTGAGCCCGTCCGGCGGGGCGACGAGCTCGTCGAGCGAGAGCCCCTCGCCGGCCTCCTTCGCGATGGAGTCGCCGATGTGGGTGTGGGCGTTGACGAACGCGGGGAGGATCACGTCGTCGCTCTCGACGGACGCCTCCTCCACCCGGACGACCTCGCCGTCGGCGACCACGACCCGTCCCTCGACGGGCTCGAACGCCTCGCCGACGAGTATCGTCCCCTCCAGATGCATACCCCACGGTCGCCAGCCCGGGGTTAAAACGTCACGGGAACGGATCGGTCAAGGGGTCGTTCACGCCTCACTCGAACTCGTCGAGCGTCGTCGGCACCGCCCCGCGCACCTCGGTCACGAGGCCGTCCGGGTCGAGCCCGAGCACGTCCGCCGCCGCGCGCCCGACGCGGTCGGTGGCCGGCTCGGGGGCGTAGACGCCGAGGCGCCACTGGTTGCGCTGGGCGGTCCGCAGCGCGGAGACGAGCGGCGACTGCCGCTCCAGCCGACGCACCTCGCCGCTGACCGTCACGCGGGCGGTCGACTCGCGCATCGACGGCTCCGGCGGCACGTCGAGGACCACGTGTTCGCGCGCGACGCCGGCCTCCTCGGCGATCTCGCGCTCGAAGGCGGTCTCGGTCTCGTGGTCCGCCTCGTGGACGCGTTCCGGCACGTCGTCGTACTCGGCCCACACCGCCAGCTTGTAGAGGTCGCGCTCGTCGTAGCGTCGGGAGATCTCCGCGGTCGCTCGGCAGTCGCGGATCGCGGCGAGGAAGTCGTGGTCGTCCATGCGCCGGAGCTCGGCGGCCGTCGTCGCCGTCGCGTCGAGCAGTTCGCTCGCCGCCCGCCGCAGCATCGCCTTCGAGATGCGCGCGACGTGGTGGGTGTAGACGACCGGGTTCATCAGCGCGCGGGCGAGCAGGAGGCTCTCCGCGGTCTGGACGTTCCCCTCGTCGAGGACGAGCTCCGGGCCGTTCCCGCCGGCTCCCGTCGCGGTGCTCGCCGCGTCGCTTCCCCGCTCGACGAACGTGAGATCGCGGACGAACCGCTCGGTGTCGATGGTGCCGTACGGGACGCCGGTGTGGTAGGCGTCGCGCACGAGGTAGTCCATGCGGTCGACGTCGAGCTCGCCCGAGACGAGCCCGGCGTACCGCCCCTCGCCGGCGACGATCCCGGCGATCCGGTCCGGGTCGAGGTCGTGGTCGCGGAGGGCCTCGCCGACCCCGCCGGTCGCGAGGAGCTCGCCGACGTCGTCGTGGTACTTCCCGGTGCGGCGGTGGGTGAGCGACTCCAGGTTGTGGCTGAACGGCCCGTGGCCGACGTCGTGGAGCATCGCCGCCGCCTCGATCCGCTCGGCGCGTTTCCCGCCGATCCCGAGGCCGTCGAGCGCGCGGCTGGCGAGGTGGTAGACGCCGAGGCTGTGCTCGAAGCGGGTGTGGTTCGCGGAGGGGTAGACGAGCTGGACCGTCCCGAGCTGTTTGACGTGGCGGAGGCGCTGGACCGCGGGGGTGTCGATCAGCGCGGCGGCGACACCGTCGATCTCGATATGGTCGTGGACGGTGTCCTTGACCGTGATCATGCGACCCGGTTCGGCGGCGTCGGATAAAAGGAGTGGGAGGACCGGTGGCGGCGAGCGGGAACGTCGGCCACCGTTTATAAGGGTCGTCCGCGAACGTCTAGACATGTACGAGGTGCTCATCGGGATCGACAACGAGGCGGACCGACGCGCGGTCGCGCAGGCGGAGGCCGTGGCCGACCTCCCGCACGCGGCCGACGAGCTGACGGCGCACCTGTGTCACGTGTTCCAGGAGAATCCGGAGGGGGCCTCGGTCAACCAGCTGTCGGCCGTGCGGCGCGCCCGGGAGACGCTCGAAGCCGCCGGGATCACCTGCGTCCACCGCGAGGCGAGCGGCGACCCGGCCGACGAGCTGCTCGCGGCCGCCGCCGACGTGGACGCGAACGCGATCTGCGTCTCCGGTCGCAAGCGCAGCCCGACCGGGAAGGCCGTCTTCGGGAGCGTGACGCAGGACGTCGTCCTCGGGAGCGACCGCCCGGTGCTCGCGGTGCCGGCGCCGCGGGACGACTGACCGGCGTCGTTCCCCGCGTCCAACACGTCGCCGCGCTCGACCTACGTCCGCGCGCTGGCGTCGCGGAGCCCGAGCACGTCGCGCGCGGCCTCCCCGACCGCGTCGACGTGCTCGGCCGGACAGTAGACGCCGAGCGTCCAGCGGCGGCGCTCGGCGCTCCGCAGTCCCCCGACGAGCTCCGAGGCGTCCTCCAGGCGCTGCGGGACGCCGTCGACGACAACGGTGGACCCCGACTCCTTCAGCCCGGGCCGCGACGGGACGTCGACGACGACCGCCTCGCGGTCCAGCCCGACCCTGTCGGCGATCTCGCGCTCGGCGGCGAGCTCCTCGCCGTGACCGGCGTCGACCGTCCCCGCCGGCACGTCGGCCAGCCCGACCCACACCGCCCGCTTGTAGAGGTCGCGGCGCTCGATGCGCCGGCCGAGCTCGGGGACGGTCTCGCGGAGCGCGACGAGCAGGTCGTGGTCGGCCATCCGCCGGAACGCCTCCGCGTCGGCGTCGGTCCGGTTGAGGTAGCGCTCGCAGGCGCGCTCCAGCATCGCGCCGGCGACGCGCGAGACGTGGTGGCGGTAGACGACCGCGTTCATCAGCGAGCGCGCGACCAGCAGGCTCTCGGCGGTGGGGACGTTCCCCTCGGCGAGCACGAGGCGCGCACGCTCCGGATCGATCGATCCCCCGTCCCCGGCCGATCCTTCGTCCCCGGCCGATCCCCCGTCGCCCGCGAGCCTGAGCTCGTTGACGAGCCGCCCGGTGTCGACCGTGCCGTACGGGACCCCGGTGTGATGGGCGTCGCGCACGAGGTAGTCCATGCGGTCGACGTCGAGCTCGCCCGAGATCAGCGCCCCGAGCCCGCCCTCGCCCGCGATCAGCGAGGCGACGCGTTCGGGGTCGAGCCCGTTGCGTTCGAGGACCTGACACGCCTCCCGGTCGGCGTCGGTCAGGAGCCACGCGACGTCGTCGTGGTCCCGGCCCGTCGCGCGCCGGATGATCCCCTCCGTCTGGTGGCCGTAGGGGCCGTGGCCGACGTCGTGGAGGAGCGCCGCCGCGCGGACGTGGGCGGCGGTGTCGGCGTCGAGGTCGAACCCCTCGACGGCGCGGCCGGCGAGGTGATAGACGCCGAGGCTGTGCTCGAAGCGGGTGTGGTTCGCGGAGGGGTACACCAACCGGACGGTGGACAGCTGCTTGATGTGGCGCAGCCGCTGGAAGGCGGGGGTGTCGATCAGCTCGGCCGCGAGGTCGCCGAGCCGAACGTGACCGTGGACGCTGTCCTTGATCGCCTTCATCGCCCCGCGGTCGCCCGGGACCGGATCGGTCGCCTCGGGTCGGCGTCGACGCGGCGCCGCGAGCGCGGTCGCACGCGGGTCACTCGTCGACGATCTCCACGCCGAGCCGCTCTTCGAGGGCGCGGACGACCGACCCGCCGACGCCGGCGGTCGCGGCCCGGCCGTCCTCCACCGCGAACACGTCGTCCTCGTCGACGTCGAGCTCCGCGGCCAGCTCCTCGACGGTGAGGCCGGCCTCCTGCCGGGCCGCCGCGACGTCGTCGCCGTAGCCGGAGACGAGGTACGGGAGCCGGTCGGACTCGTAGCTCGTGCCTCCCTCTTCCCAGTGCTTGGAGTCGCCGCTCACGGAGTCGTACATCTTCGCCTGCTTCCGAGCGAGCTCCTTCTTCCGGCTCTCCGAGCCGCTCGACTCGGCGCTGGCGCCGCCCGGACTGCCGCCGGAACTCCCGCCGCGGCCGCCGCCCGATCCCGAGCCCCCCCGATTCTCGGGCGCGTTGCCCGCGTCGTCGTGCGGGCGGCAGTCCGGACACACCAGCAGCTTCGCGCCGGCGACCGTGGCCCGCTGGAGCTTCGTCGTCTCCCGCCCGCAGAGCTCGCAGGCGTCGCCGTCGTCGCCGCCGCCGCCACCGCCCGTCGAGTACTTCGCCATACCGCGAACGGTGGACCCGGACGGTTAAAAAGTCGTGGAGGGACGGCCGCTCGGCGGGGCGACGCGACGGCGACGCACTCACTCGCCCGCCGGTCCCAGGTACCCCCACGCCTGCAGCCGGTCGCCGTCGCCGTCGACCCAGCGCTCCCCGATGTCGTCGCGGTAGTACATGTTCGGCATCACGACGTCGTCGATGCGGCCGTACGCCTGTTCGCGCGCGGCTCCCATCGTCTCGCCCTTCCCGGTGACGACGATGGGCATCCCGTTGTCGCCGGCGACGCGCCACTGCCCGTCGATCCGCTTCGCGTCCTCGATGTGGATTCCCTCCCTGTCTTCCGTCTCGAACACCACGGCCGCGTTCCGGGAGTTCTCGTCGTACGTCTTCTCGTCGTCGAACGGGAACGGCGGGAGCACGACGCGGACCGCGATCTGGTAGCCGTTGTGCACCTCGACCTCGGGCTCGTCGCCGTGCGCGAGGTCGTAGAAGAACTCCCCGGTGGACGACTCGATCGACTCCTCCTGTAACGCGATCGTCGGGTAGCCGAACCGCGGCGTGAACTCCAGCGGGTAGATCCCGCGCTCGTTGACGATGCAGTTGATGTCGATGCTCCCGACGTACCCCTCGTCGGCGAGCCAGTCCTCGATTTTCCCGAAGGTTTCTTCGAAGAGTTCGTTCTGGCCCGCCCAAAACATCGACGTCCCCATCTCTCCGGTCGAGGGACCGATGTTCCCCGGGAACAATTTCTTATGCTCAAAATTAAAATTGACCTGGTCAATAAACTCGTTCCCGTTGAAGAACCCGCAGATAGCGATTTCGACGCCCTCTACTTTGCGTTGCAGCTGGAAGCCCTTCATCCGGTGACCCCACGCCTTCTTGTACGCCTTCAGCACGTCGACCACGTCGCTGCCGTCGTCCTCGTTCCCAACGTACAGTAGGCGCTTGACGTTCTGGACTTCGCCGAGCGGCTTGATCACATACGGGGCGGGATTCTCCTGAACGTGTTGTATCCCCGCGTCGAAACTGTCGAAGATATGGTGTTCGACGGTGTTCACACCGTGTTCTTCGAGGATCTCCATCGCGTATCCTCGATCCTCTTCGAGATGATCGGTGTTGGGCGTCCCGCCGACGACAGCTTTCCCCTTCTCACGGAGTTCCTCTGCGAGTTCACCCGTGCCGATGTCGGAACCAACCCAGATATCGTCGAAAATGATGACATCTGCCCAGTCGACTTCTGCGCGCCAGTCGTCCGTCTTCGGGACGAAACCGTTGCCAATCTCCCGATCGCCTTCGGCTTCGATGTAGTATTTCACGTCGTGGCCTTCGCGGTGAACTTGCCAGGCGAGGTCGGTGATCAGCGCGGCGTCGGCCGAGACGAACAGGAAGCGGGCGGGGTCCATACCCAGACCTCTCGCGGCGAGGACTTGAGTGTGTGCCCGTCGCGGGCGGCGGGGCCGAACACGTTCGTGGGAACCCTCACCCGCGTGGGGGCTGAGGGATCGACGTGGCACTCGAACGTTCAGACGCCCGATCGGATTCGCGGACCGACGCGCGGGTCGATCCGGACCGCGTCCGACGGCGGCTCCGGCGCCGGGCCGAGCGGATCGAGCGCCGCGAGGTCGCGGAGGCGGTCTCGAAGCTGGAGTCGCGCGGCGACCTGACCGACGAGCAGCGGGAGACGGTCCGTCGGCTCGGCGCCGTCCTCCGCCGTCGGCTCACGTCGCGTCCCGACGCGGCGCTGGAGCGGGCGAGCGGCGGCGGCGCGACCGCCCGCGCCCTCGCGCGGCTGTTCGACGCCGACGGAGAGACGGCGATCGCGGCGGGCGAGCGGTCGCCGGAGACCGAGTAATCGCCGGGGACCGAGTCGTCGCCGCCTACGCGTCCGTCTTCGGGAACTCGGCGACGAACTCGTCCGGCGCCGCTCGCCGGACCTCGTACCCCTCCTCGTCGAACGCGGGTACCTCCGCGGCCATCTCGTAGTACAGCGGCTTCGGCTCGTGGTCGTTGACGATGGTGAGCGTCTCGCCGGGGTCCATCCCGTCGAACGCCTCGTGGATCCGGTCGTGTCTGTTCACCGGCGGGATGTCGCGGACGTCGAGTCTCGGCATGGCGTCCGAGCCTTCGCGACGCGCTCGCATCCGCCTTGAGACGAATATGTTCGGGCACAGCCACTCACCGCACGGGCCCGAGGGTCCGAACATGCGAGACCGACCGACGCCGTCGTTCGAGCGGAGCGCGAACGGGTACCCCGATTCGACCGGGCGAGGCGACTCGCTCCGCCGGGGTGAGTGACGTGCCGGCGACGAGCCTCGACGCGGAGCGGACGTACGACGAGGAGCGGTTCTCGACGAGCGGCGTGTTCCGGAGCGACCGGGCGAAGGCCGTCTGCGGGTACTTCGAGCCGGGGCAGTTCATCCCCGTCCACGCCCCCGACAGCGACGTGGTCGTCACGGTCCAGTCCGGCACGGGCACGGTTCGAGAGGGCGAGACCGATCACGCCGTCGGTCCGGGCGACGTGGTCGCCGTCGAGGCCGGGACCGAACGCGGCGTGAAGGCCGACGACGACGCGCGCCTCGAGGCCGTGCTCGTCACCGCGCCGCCACCGACCGAGACCGAGCACGAACCGGTCCGGGAGGGGATCCGGCGCGACGAGTTCGACCCGCGGAACGGGCCGGAGTGACCGTCGCGGGGTGATCGACGTCGACACGCCCGTATACGCCGACCACGTGTAACAAAGTCGCACGGATTTTGCTGTACCGAAACATATCTTCATAATGAAGAAATACGGGTTATCTTTGCCGGGAATATCTCTGTAACTTGAACACCTTTTTATCTGAGGTGGCGGAAGACTCGGACGAACCTAATGTCTCAGAAGACCAATCAGGAGTGGTGGCCCAACCAGTTGAACCTGGACATCCTCGACCAGAACGCCCGCGACGTCGGACCCTACGACGACGACTTCGACTACGCCGAGGCGTTCCGGTCGCTCAACCTCGACGAGGTGAAGGCGGACCTCGAAGAGCTCATGACGACGTCACAGGAGTGGTGGCCGGCGGACTACGGCCACTACGGGCCGCTGTTCATCCGGATGGCGTGGCACAGCGCCGGGACGTACCGGACGGCGGACGGCCGCGGCGGCGCCGACGGCGGCCGACAGCGCCTCGCCCCCCTCAACAGCTGGCCGGACAACGCGAACCTCGACAAGGCGCGCCGGCTGCTGCTCCCGATCAAGCAGAAGTACGGCCGCAAGCTCTCCTGGGCCGACCTGATGGTCCTCGCCGGGAACGTCGCCATCGAGTCGATGGGGTTCAAGACGTTCGGCTTCGCCGGCGGCCGCGAGGACGCCTTCGAGCCGGACGACTCCGTCTACTGGGGCCCCGAGTCCGAGATGGACACGCAGGAGCGCTTCGAGGAGCCCGGCGAGATCGAGCCGGGGCTCGGCGCGTCCGTGATGGGGCTCATCTACGTGAATCCGGAGGGACCGGACGGCCGGCCCGACCCGATGGCGTCGGCGAAGAACATCCGCCAGACGTTCGACCGCATGGCGATGAACGACGAGGAGACGGCCGCGCTCATCGCCGGCGGCCACACGTTCGGGAAGGTCCACGGCGCCGACGACCCCGACGAGAACCTCGGTCCGGAGCCCGAGGCGGCACCGATCGAGGCGCAGGGGCTCGGCTGGGAGAACGCGCACGGCACCGGCAAGGGGGGCGACACGATCACGAGCGGGATCGAGGGCCCCTGGACCGGCTCCCCGACCGAGTGGGACATGGGGTACATCGACAACCTCCTGGAGTACGAGTGGGAGCCCGAGAAGGGGCCCGGCGGCGCGTGGCAGTGGACGCCCACCGACGAGTCGCTCCACGGCAGCGCCCCGGACGCGCACGACTCCGACGAGAGCGTCACGCCGATGATGCTCACGACGGACGTCGCGCTGAAGCGCGACCCCGCCTACCGCGAGATCGTCGAGGAGTTCCAGGAGAACCCGATGGCGTTCGGCATGAACTTCGCGAAGGCCTGGTACAAGCTGACCCACCGCGACATGGGCCCGCCGTCGCGGTTCCTCGGCCCGGAGGTCCCGGACGAGGAGATGATCTGGCAGGACCCGATCCCCGAGGTCGACCACGACCTGATCGGCGACGCGGAGGTCGAGGAGCTCAAAGCCGAGATCCTCGACAGCGACCTGACGCGCCGGCGGCTCGTCAAGACCGCGTGGGCCTCCGCGTCCACCTACCGCGACAGCGACAAGCGCGGCGGGGCGAACGGCGCGCGCGTCCGGCTCGACCCCCAGCGTAACTGGGAGGTCAACGAGCCGGAGCAATTGGACGCGGCGCTGGAGACGCTCGAAGCGATTCGGGAGGCGTTCAACGCCTCGCGCGACGACGACGTGCGCGTCTCGCTCGCCGACCTGATCGTCCTCGGCGGCAACGCCGCCGTCGAGGCGGCGGCCGCGGACGCCGGCCACGACGTGACGGTCCCGTTCGAGCCGGGGCGGACCGACGCCACGCGGGCGCAGACCGACGCCGACTCGTTCGAGGCGCTCAAGCCGCGCGTGGACGGGTTCCGGAACTACCTCGGCGACGGCGTCGACCACCCGCCCGAGGAGCTGCTCGTCGACAAGGCCGACCTCCTCGACCTGAGCGCCGCCGAGATGACGACGCTCGTCGGCGGCATGCGCGCGCTCGGCGCTACCTACGAGGACACGGACCGCGGCGTCCTCACCGACAGCCCCGGCGCGCTGACGAACGACTTCTTCGTGAACCTGCTCGACATGAGTACCGAGTGGCGGCCCGTCGAGACGGGCGCGGAGGAGGCCGACGTGTACGAGGGGATCGACCGCGAGACCGGCGCGGTCGAGTGGGAGGCCACCCGCCTCGACCTGATCTTCGGCTCGAACTCCCGGCTCCGCGCGATCGCGGAGGTGTACGGGAGCGAGGACGCCGAGGCGAAGCTCGTGGACGACTTCGTCGACGCGTGGACGAAGGTGATGCGGCTCGACCGCTTCGACCTGGAATAAAGCGAGGGCGTCCCGATCCCCGCGGATATCGTTTTCATTCTCGCCGTCGATCACCTATCTGAGCTCGTTACCTGTGGACTGACGGTGAACACCGCCAAAGGCCCAGCCGCTGGGCCTGACGCAATCGACTACTCTGCGGAGAGGACCTCCAAAGCCCCAGCCGCGAGGCCGCAGTACGCTCGTTGCGCTCCTCGCTCGCGCTGCTCGCTGCGGTG
Source organism: Halorubrum rutilum (assembly GCF_042665015.1). Taxonomy (GTDB): domain Archaea; phylum Halobacteriota; class Halobacteria; order Halobacteriales; family Haloferacaceae; genus Halorubrum; species Halorubrum rutilum. The sequence continues at coordinate 410,923 of NZ_JBHTBL010000011.1, forward strand.
CTTCCGTCGCCTACTGCGGCCTCGCGACTGCCCCTTTGAGTCCCACCCCACACCGCACAGCGACCGCACCTCACGCCTCCCCAGCCTCGTCAGTCACCCTCCGCGTTGCTCCGGGCGACTGACTCCCTCGCACGCGCTCCTCGCGCCCGGTGGGCGCTCGGCGGCGCGCACCGACCGAATTTCATTTCATAAATTGCTTCCGGAGCCGCGGTCGGCAGTCGTGGTGACACCGGTCTCGCTCGACGACTCGCCTCACCACACCGGCGCGAGCAGCAGCGCGACCGTCGCCGAGATGAAGACGAGCTTCAGGGCGGTGTTGACGGCGATCACCTTCGTGCCGAACTCGGCGCCCCAGATCCCGTACTGGAAGGGGATCGAGCGCCGGAAGGTGGAGACGGCGAAGGAGAGGATCCCGCCGATGAGCAGGGTCGCGACGGCGGTCCGGGTGGTGAACACGCCCGCCTCGGTCCCGGCGAGCGTCACGGCCCCGGCCGTCGTGTCGAGGGTGTAGACGGCGATCACGGGGACCGCGGCGCCGGGGAGCCCGAGGAGCCCGGTCACCGGCTCGGCGACGCTCGTCAGCGCCTCGACGTCGTAGTAGGTGACGAACGCGATCACGAGCGTGTAGACGACCGCGAGCCGGGGAACGATCCGGCGGAGGGTCGACCACGACTTCTCGGCGGCCTCGCGAACGCGCTCGCGGCTCGTGCGGTCGTCGGCCTCGGGCCCGCTCGCGTCGACCTCCGAGAGCGCCGACCGGTCCACGTTGCGCCCGGAGAGCAGGACGCCCCCGGCGAGCACGCCCGTGACCGTGATCGCGAGGGCGATCCCGGCCCGCGCCGAGACGTAGACGGTCCCCGTCTCGACGCCTAGAATCGGGATCAACACCGGAATATAGAACGTGAACACGTGCTGGACGAAGCCGAAGAACGTGTTGATCGTCACGGCGACGAGCGTCGCCCGGTCGTCGAGCAGCCCGGACTCGCGGTACTCGGCGAGCGTGGCGTAGCCCGCGGTCGTCGACGCCGCGGTCGTGAGGATCGCGGTCCCGACCTCGTCGGGGAGGTTCGCGGGTCGGGTGAGCCACCCCGCCAGCCCGGCGACGTACCGGATCAGCCCGAACGCGACCGCGACGTTGGCGGCGAAGACGCCGACGGCGATGAACGCCGCGATACGGGCGAGCCGCGGGGCGACCTCGGCGAGCAGGGCGACGACCTCGGCGGCGACCGGTTGCACGACCGGCGGTACGCGGCCGCCGACCTAATGCGCGTCGAAACGGGCGGACGCCAGTCGATCTCGATTCGCCGCCCGCGAGGCTTATGGGAGCCGCGCCCGAACCCCCGGGTCGATGGCACCCGCGGAGGACGACATCTCGATCGAGGAGAAGCGCGTGTACGCCGGGACGGCGGGCCGTACCGACGCGTACGTCGCCACCGGGAACGGCGTCGTCCGGGTGGCGCTGTCGGCCGACAAGGTGGGCGCGTTCGACATGGTCGCCCGCGAGCCGGCCCGCGACGTCGCGGTCCTCCCCCGCGACGGCGACCCGGACCTCGTCGGGATCGCGACCGCGGACGGGCTGCGCGTCGCGCCCGTCGGCGACGACCCGGCGTTCGAGCCGGTCGTCCCCGGTTCCGCGGTCGCGGTCGGCGTCCTCGACGACGCGTTCCTCGTCGCCGGGGAGGAGGGCGGGATCGACCGCGTCGCGGTGGGCGGCGCGGCCTCCGATCTGGCCGCGGCCTCCGATCCGGCCGCGACCTCGATCGGGACCGCGTCGGACCCGCGCGCGATCGACGGCCCCCTCGTCGCCGCCGGGGACGGCGTCCACCGGGTCCGCGGGAGCCGGGGCGGAGGCGGAGACCCGGACCTCGCCGCCGTCGGCCTCGACGACGCCCGCGACGTCGCCGGCGCGGGGATGCCCCTCGCGGCCACCGGGTCGGGGCTCTACTGGCTCGGCAACGGCTGGATGACGGCGCTGGAGGGGTCCGCCGAGGAGGTCGCGGCCGACGGCGACGGCCACGCGATGGCGGTCGTCGAGGGCGAGCTTCTGGTCCACGCGGGGGAGGAGGACGAAGACGGGACGGACGCGTGGGACGACGACGCGTGGCGCGCGACCGAGCTCCCGGTCGACGAGGACGCGGTCGCGCTCGGCTACGGGCCCGGGATCTCCGTGGTCGTCACCGCGGCCGGAACGCTCTGCGTCGACGCGGGCGACGGCTGGCGGCATCAGGTGGTCGGCGTGCGAGACGTGGCGGGCGTCGCGCTCGCGGTCGTCGAATAGAGCGTCGATCAACTGTACGAGGTCGGTCTCGCGAAGGATACTGCTGTCGGTTCAACCGCTCGTTTATAACTGGCTGGTGATGGGTCGGCGGTGACTACCTCCAAAGCCCCAGCCGCTCGGCCATACGTTGTTGAGCCCGGATCGGCGGTGACTACCTCTAAAGCCCCAGCCGCTCGGCCATACGTTGTTGAGCCCGGATCGGCGGTGACCACCTCCAAAGCCCCAGCCGCGAGGACGGCGTACGCTCGCTGCGCTCCGCAGTCGCTCGCGTTGCTCGCTCCTTGCGGTGCTTTCGTCGCCTACGCCGTCCTCGCGGCTGCCCCTTTGAGTCCTGCCCCGACCGCACCGCAACCGCGCCTCACGCCTCCCCAGCCTCGTCGCTCCCTTCGGTCGCGACTCCCTCGCGCGTGCTCCTCGCACCCTTCGGGCGCTCGGAGGCACGCGCCGACCGCAACGTTCGTTTATAAATATCCGACCGTCTCTGATCCCGTCACTCCTACGCGGTCGGCAACTCGACCTCCTCGCCGTCGGCGTAGACGGTCGGGTTCCGGAGGATCCCGTCGAGGTGGATCGGGGCGTCCGTCTCCCCGCCGATGCCCGCGTCGTCGCCGATCGCGATGTGCACGGTGCCGCCCGCCTTCTCGTCGAGGAGGACGGAGCCGACCAGCTCGTCGACGCCGACGTTGGTCCCGATCCCGAGCTCGGCGAGGTTGTAGGCGGCGTCGCCGACCGACTCCGCGGCCGCCTCGACGTCGGCGCGGACCGCGTCGTCGCCGATGGCCGTGACTAGTCCGTCCTCGACTTCGAACGTCAGCTCCTGGTCCTCGTCGAGCAGGCCGTGGGGCATCATCGTCCCGTCGACGACGAAGGTCCCGGTCGCGGTCTCCGGCGCGACGAACACCTCGCCGGCCGGGAGGTTCGAGAAGTCGCCGGGGTCGCGCACCATGCCGGTGTCCGAGAGCCACTCGCGGTCCCCGATCCCGAACGCGATATCGGTGCCCGCGGGCGAGGTGACCCGGACCTCGTCGGCGCCCGCGACCTGCGCGAGCACGTCGTCGCACGCGGCCTCGATGGCGGCGTAGTCGGCGTCGAGCCCCGCGGCGAACACGTCCTCGGTGATCCCCGGGAGCGTCGCGCCGCGGGCGCCGGCGTCGCAGGCGGCCCCCCGAGCGCGGGTGTGGCTGAGGCTCTTCGTCGTCGGCGCGAGGAAGGCGTCGCTCTCGGCCATCGCGGCCGCCACGGGCGCGGGCGGCTCGGTGCCGTGCTGTTCGGCGGGGGGGTACCTGAGGAGCGTCGCGTCGTCGGTGACGGCGACCGCGGCCTCGTACAGCGCCTCCCCGACGGGTTCGCGCTCGTCGTCGGTGATCACGACGACCGATTCGTCCGGCCCGACGTTCAGACACTGGTTCACGGCGGTCGCCGCCGCCTCGGAGAGGGTCGGTGACATACGCGACGATCGGTGCTCGCGGGCGTTAGACCTTCGGATCCGCCTTCATTTACTCTCTTTCGAAACTCAGTTACGGCTTTGCGTCACCCGAATTTACCGACGCGTTACTCACGCCGTAGTTAATTTCTCTCAAAAATACTCGAAAACATTATCCCATTACGGAATCCAGTGAACGACATGATACGCGTGGGCGTCAACGGGTACGGCACGATCGGGAAGCGGGTCGCGGACGCGGTCGCGGCCCAGCCCGACATGGAGCTCGTCGGCGTGACCAAGACGAGCCCGAACTACGGCGCCGAGGGCGCGGTCCGACGCGGCTACGACCTCTACGCCGCGATCGACGACCGGGTCGACGAGTTCGAGGCCGCCGGCCTCGGCGTGGCGGGAACCCTCGCCGACCTGCTCGACGCCGTCGACGTCGTCGTCGACTGCTGCCCCTCCGGCGTCGGCGAGCGCAACCGGCCGACGTACGAGGCCCACGACGTGCCCGCGATCTACCAGGGCGGCGAGGACGCGGACATCGCCGACGCCTCGTTCAACGCCCGCGGGAGCTACGAAGCTGCCCGGGGCGCCGGCTCGCTCCGCGTCGTCTCGTGTAACACCACCGGGCTCTCCCGGCTCCTCGCGCCCCTGGACGAGACGTACGGCGTCGAGAAGGCGCGCGTGACGCTCGTCCGCCGCGGCGGCGACCCAAGCGAGACCGACCGCGGACCCATCAACGACGTCGTGCCCGACCCGACGACGGTCCCGTCACACCACGGCCCCGACGTGAACGAGATCCTCCCGGACGTCGACGTCGACACGGCCGCGCTGCGCGCCCCCGTCACGGCGATGCACACCCACAGCGTCAACGTCACCCTCGACGAGGAGCCGAGCACCGAGGCGGTCAGGGACCTCCTCGGCGGCGAGAGCCGAGTGTTCCTGATCCCCGAGGGCGCCGGGATCGACGGCGCCGGCGCGCTGAAGGACTACGCCGCCGACGTCGGGCGCCCGCGCGGCGACCTCTGGGAGAACTGCGTCTGGGAGGAGTCGATAAGCGTCGAGGGGCGGGACCTCTACCTGTTCCAGAACGTCCACCAGGAGGCCGACGTCGTCCCGGAGAACGTCGACGCGATCCGGGCGCTGGCGACAGACGCGTCCCGCGCCGAGTCGGTGGCGCGGACCGACGAGTCGCTGGGGGTCGGCCTCGACAGCCTGCTCTCCGACGGCGGCGCCGCGCGGAGCCCGCTCGCGGCCGACGACTGACGCTTCTCCGCAGATCCGAGACCCGTCCTCACTCCGACGGTCGCGTCACCAGGAACGTCCGCCCGCCGCGGCGCTCCAGGGCCACCTCGCTCCCGCGCACTCGGTTCACGCGAACGCGGTCGGCGATCCGGTCGGTTCGACAGTCGGTGACGTCTCTCCGCGTCGGGGTCGCGTACTGCGGTCGGTCGGGAGTGATCGCGCTCATACGTCGCACTCCGGCCGGAACGCCCCTATAACCGAGCCATCCCCGGAGTGAAACTGAAAGTGGAAGCGTCGACGGCGAACGCCGCCGATTTCGTTCCCGACTCCGGTCCCACCCCCGCCCCGCGCTCCCGGCTTACCGGCGGAGCCCCGCCTCCTCGTCGTCCTCGACGAACCGGACGGTGAAGTAGTCGTACCCGCCGTAGGCGGCTTCGAGCGCGCCGAGCCACCAGTTCCAGCGCTCGACGAGCGAGGAGCCGTCCGGGGCGTCGTCGAGGTGGTCGACCACGCCGGGGACGGTGAGCGCGTGCCCCCGGTCCTCGGAGGGCCGGCCGGAGTCCGCGAGGTCGCAGGCCGCCCGGGCGACCGCCCGCCGCTCGGCCTCGGTGCCGCCGAACGCCTCCGCCAGCGCGTTCTCCAGACGTGTTCTGTCCATGCGCGACGCTACGGCCGCCGACTATATGAGTCGCGTGGTAGGGGGTGGCACGTCCGGTGTCGACGACGGTCGGGATCCCGCCCGCGACCGGAGCCGAGGGCTGACCGTGAGCCTCGCGGGAATCACAGTCGGGCCGCGAGCGCGAGGAAGAGGAGACTGAACGGCGCCGTCAGGAGCGTCAAGAGCAGTCCGGCCGCGGCCTCGCCGGCGGCGAGGGACATCGAGAGACCGACGACGAGCGAGGCGGATCCCACGACCGCGAGGGTGACGCGCTCGGGGACGCTGGCCCGGTCCGGCCCGTCGCTGCGCGCCAGCGCCTCGTCGAGCGCCCGCTCGACGCGGTCGGCGAGTCCGGTCGGGACGAACAGCCACGGCGTCGACCGGTACCAGGCGTTCCCGCGGTACGCGATCAGGAACACGGTCGTCCACGGGAGGTCGATCCGGCGCGTCCGGACGGCGGACCCGAGGTCGTCGGTACGGCTGCGGTCCCGGCCCCGATGCGTCCGCTCCACGGTCAGCTCCGTCGGGTCCAGCCGCACGTCGGTCCCCTGCGTCCGCGAGAGCGCCGGAAGCACCGCGAACAGGGAGACGACGAGCGGGGCCAGCCCCGGGGCGGCCCACGCCCCCGGTCCGAGCGCCGTCGCCCCGACCGCGAGCGCGGCGCCCGTCCCGAGGAGCGTCCACCCGAGCCGGAAGTGAGAGGGATCGAACGAGCCTCCGCCGAGCGGCGACAGGAGCTCTCGCCGGCGCTCCGGAGACGCGCGATCGTACGCGATCAGCAGGTAGAACAGCGACGCCGGGCCGCCGACGAACAGGAGCACGACGAGCGCCGACGCCTCCGTCGGTATCCCCCCGCCGGCCGGGAGCGAGAGGGCGAACGCGACGGCGACGCCGAGCGCCAGCAGGAGGGCGGCGCCGACCGCGACGAGCGTCGCCCCGAGGGCCAGCGACCGCAGGCGCTCGAATCGGATCGGTCCCCACTCGACCGGGGCCGCGTCCCGAGCGAAATCCGAGGGCGCGTCCGGATCGGTGCCGGGGACCGTTTCCGGGCCGTCGCCGCGAGCGGTGCCGGGCTCCCGGTCCGCCGACCGCCCCGTCTCGTCGACGGGCGTACTGGGCTCGGAGGGCATACCCGGGCGTTGGGGCGATGCGAAGTTAAACTCCGGCCGTCGGAGCGGTCGACCGACGGGATCGGCCGTCTCGGTCGTCACGTCGGGACATCGGCGCACCGACAGAAACGGCGGCGAGTACTTCCCTCGGGACCGACTACCGGGGGTATGACACAATGGCGCGCCGTCGGCTACGGGTTCGTCGTGATGCTGATCGCCGGGCTGCTCGCGACGTCCGCTCCGGTCGTCGGGCACGTCGGCGCGGGGCTGATCGGGGGGTTCGTCGCCGGCTACGTCGCGGGCGGCGGCCTCCTCTCGGGGGCGTGGCACGGCCTGCTCGCCGGGTCGATAAGCGGGGTCGCCGTCACCCTCCTGCTGGCCGCGTTCGGCGGGCTCCTCGGGCTCGCCGGCGGTCCCGTCGGGAGCCTGCTCGGCGGCGCGGGGGTGCTGGTCGTCGGCCTGTTCGTGACGGTCCTGTTCGCGGTCGACTCGGCGCTCGCGGGCGCGATCGGCGGCGTGCTCGGGGAGTGAGTCGTTTTTCGATCCGGTATAGATTGAGCGATGAGTGTGACCAGTTGTTGGCGCGCGCCTCCGAGCGCCCTGATAAGGGCGCGAGGAGCGCCGCGCGAGGGACGCGGCGAGCGACGCGGGCGACCGGAGGGAGCCCCGAGCGAGCCGCGAGGTTGGGGAGGTGCGAGGCTGCGATGCTGTGCGGGGCGGGGCGGGAATCAAAGGGGCAGCCGACGAGGCGGGCGCAGGCGTTCACGAGAGCTCCGCTCTCGTGAGCCAATCAGAACGCGAAGCGTTCTGATGACGACACAAGGACCACAGGAGGGAGCGAAGCGACCGACCGAGGACCGCAGCGAGCGTGCGCCCGCCTCGTCGGCTGGGGCTTTTGAGGCGTTCACCCTCGATCTACCGTCAGCCGTTTATAAATGATCGAATGAAAAGGTGACCGAATCCGCTACTCCTCGCTCAGATCCGTCCTACGCGCTCTCGGCCGCGTCGAGGACGGCGTCGTAGTCGGGCTCGTTGGTCGGGTCGTCGGCGACCCAGTCGTAGACGACCTCGCCGTCCTCGTCGAGCACGAAGACGGCGCGGTTGGCGATCCCGTGGAGCCCCAGCTCGGCGATGTCGATCTCCAGGTCGTACGCCCGGATTGCGTCGCCGGCCATGTCGCTCACGAGGTCGAACTCGATCCCGTGCTCCTCGCGGAACGCGCCCTGGGAGAACGGCGAGTCGGCGCTGATCCCGAAGATCGTCGCGCCGGCCGCCTCGAAGGCGTCGGCGTGCTCCTGGAACGCGATCATCTCGTTCGTACACGGCGGCGTGAACGCGCCCGGGAAGAAGGCGAGCACCACCGGGCCGTCGCCGAGGTGGTCGCCGAGCTCGAACGGTTCGTGGTCGCTCGTGCCGATCGTCGCGGAGATGTCGGGTGCGGTGTCACCAGTGGATACCATCGACTCACAGTAGGGGGGATTCGTGCAAAAGGCTTGCCGCACCCCCGTTCGGATCCGGTATCCGCCGCGACCGCGAGGCGCTCGGGCGGGGCGTCTGCGCCGCGGCTACTCCCGGTCGAGGTACTCCCGCTGAATCGCGACGATTTCGGCGGAGTCCTCGCAGTTCGCGTACCGCCGGAGCGGCTCCTCGTTGAGGTCGAGGAACGTCTCGCCCCACGTGAACTTCGCCATGATCCGCTCCGCGTGATCCGGCTCGCCCAGGATGCGAAGCGCGGCCGCGAACGCCTCCACGGTTGTGAGCCGCATCGGCCGACCGAAGTTCACGGGGTTGCCGGCGACCAGGTACGGGAGCGCGCGGTGTTTGCCCGGGAGGCCGAACATCTTCTCGCCGGCCGACTCCCATGAGCAGTCGAGCGCGACGAGCGCGTTCTCGCGGGCGAGGTCGCCGTCCGCGGGCGAGAGCGCCCGCTCGGCGTGGGGATTCAGCACGACGCCGTTGGGGGTCGCGCGGTCCGAGCGGTGCAGCTCCGCGAGGTCGAACCGCGCGAGCTTCCGGGCCGTGCACTTGTCGGGGTCGTCGTCGCCCTCGTACCGGACGTGCAGGTCCACACGTACGAGGTCGTCTGAGTCGTTTATAAGATGTGCGGAGCGGCCGGATATTGACTATTGTATATCGCTTCTCGCCGATCACCGGTGAACACCTCCAAAGCCCCAGCCACTCGGCTGTGCGCGACTAATACTTGACATTGGGTGAACACCTCCAAAGCCCCAGCCGGGAGGCGGGCGCACGCTCGCTGCGCTCCTCACTCGGTCGCTGACGCTCCCTCGTTGCGGTGCTTGCGTCGCCTGCGCCCGCCTCCCGGCTGCCCCTTTGAGTCCCACCCGACCGCACGGCGACCGCACCTCACGCCTCCCCAGCCTCGCCGCTCACGCCCTGCGGGCGTTCGCGGCGTCCCTCGCACGCGCTCCTCGCGCCCTGCGGGCGCTCGGAGGCGCGCGCCACCGCGGTTCAGTTTATAAGCGATCGGCGCCGTCCCGGTAGCGAATTCCCCGTTTCACCGTGAGCCCGATACCGTCAAACCGACCCGGTACCGGCGGGGTTTTTCCTCGTCGCCGCCCACCCGTTCGTATGGAGCTGTTCGCCGTCCCGGGCCTCCCGGAGATCCGGGAGGGAGACGACCTCGCGGCCATGATCGACGAGCGCGTCGACCTCCGCGAGGACGACGTCGTCGTCGTCGCCAGCACGGTCGTCTCCAAGGCCGAGGGGCGGACGTTCGACCTCTCCGACTTCCCGGCCGGACCGCGCGCGAACGAGGTCGCAGACCGCCTCGCGGCGATCGCCGGCGAGGAGCGGGACCCGCGCTTCGCGCAGGCCGTCATCGAGGAGTCGACGGAGCTGATCATGGAGGCGCCGTTCCTCCTGACGGCGACGCGCTTCGGTCACATCGGCGTCAACGCCGGGATCGACCGGTCGAACGTCCCCGACGGCGACCTGCTGCTGCTCCCGGAGCGCCCCTCCGAGAGCGCGGAGCGGATCCGCGAGGGGATCGCGGCCGACCGCGTGGTCGTCAGCGACACCTGCGGGCGCCCGTTCCGTCACGGCCAGCGCGGCGTCGCGATCGGCTGGGCCGGCCTGCCGGCGGCCCGCGACTGGCGCGGCGAGCGCGACCGCGACGGCCGGGAGATGGGCGTCACCGTCCAGAACGTGATCGACGAGCTCGCGTCGGCCGCGAACCTCGTCGCCGGCGAGGGCGCGGGCGGCACCCCGGTCGTCGTCGTCCGCGACTGGGCGTTCGGCGACCACGAGGGGTCGGACAGCCACTTCCGCGAGGTCGAGGGCGACTTCGTCCGGCAGGCCCTCCGCCAGTGGACATTCGACGGATAACCATGCTCGGTATCGAACTCACCCCCGAACACGACTTGCACCGCCTCGTCGACCTCGGCGTCCGCGCCGAGGCGGCCGGCTACGACGCCGTCTACTCGACGTGTCACTACAACAACCGCGACCCGTGGGCGTTCCTCTCGCAGCTCGCGACCGCCACGGACTCGGTCCGGGTCGGCCCGGGCGTCGCCAACCCCTACGAGACCCACCCCGTGACGCTCGCCTCGAAGGTCGCCACCCTCGACGAGCTCTCCGAGGGCCGGGCCGTCTTCGGGCTCGGCCCCGGCGACCCCTCCACGCTCGCGAACCTCGGGCTCGAAGACGAGCGCGGGCTGCGGCCCGTCTTGGAGGCGTTCAAGACGGCCCAGAGGCTGTGGGCCGGCGAGCGCGTCGACCGCGACGGGACCTTCGACGCCAGCGAGGCGGGGCTCAACTACGAGCCCCCGCAGGGGGCCGCGATCCCGGTCCACGTCGGCGGCGAGGGGCCGCACATGTGCCGGATGGCCGCGAAACACGCCGACGGCCTGCTGTACAACGGCTCGCACCCGAAGGACCTCGCGTGGGCCCGCGACCAGGTCGACGACGGCCTCGGCGACCGCCCCGACGAGCGGGGCGAGTTCGACCTCATCGCGTACGCCGCCGTCTCGATCGACGAGGACGAGTCGGCGGCCCGCGAGGCCGCCCGCCCGCCCGTCGCGTTCATCGCCGCGGGCGCGGCGCCCCCGGTGCTGAAGCGCCACGGGATCGACCCGGACGCGGCGAGCGAGATCGGCGAGCGCGTCTCGGCCGGCGAGTTCTCCGCGGCCTTCGAGCTCGTGACTCCCGAGATGGTCGACGCGTTCTGCATGGCCGGCTCGCCGGCGACCGTCCGCGAGCGCGCGGCCGCCGTCGCCGAGCACGCCGACGGGCTCGTGGTCGGGTCGCCGCTCGGCCCGGACTTGGAGGACGCCGTCGACCTCGCGGCCGAGGCCGTCGACGGGGTCTTTTAAAATCACCGCGGCGATCTCGCGGTCTGGGAATCGGGAATCGCCCGTGAGAACTCGGACCGGAGGTTCATAACCCGGTCCCGCCGAGTCCGGAGCATGTCGATCGATCGAGGACGACGCCCGGGAGTCCGCGGGCGGTACGAGGATCTCCTCTGGGGCACGATGGACCGCCTCGGCGTCTCCGAGTCGATAGAGCGGAAGGTCGTGACGGCCGTCGGGATACAGTTCCTCGTCACCGTCGGGATCTTCCTCGCGCCGTTCCTCCTCTCGGGAGCGCTCGCGTCCGCCGTCTCCGGGGCGCTGTTCCTCGCGGCGATCGTCGCGATCTACAACACCCTGCTCATCGTGCGCCGGGACTTCGTCGCGCCGCTCACGCGGCTGGAGGCCGGGGCCGACGCGATCGCCGCCGGGGACGTCGGCGGGGCCGGCAGCGGGGCGACCGCCGAGACGGCGACGCCGGGCGCCGACCAGTCGGACGAGATCGGCGGCCTCGTGGACTCGTTCGTCGAGGTCGAACGCTACCTCGACACCGTCTCGGCGCAGGCCGAGGCGCTCGCGGCGCGGGAGTTCGACGATCCGGTCCTCGACGAGGAGGTCCCGGGAGGCTTCGGCGACGCCCTGGACGAGATGGCCGCGAACATGGCCGCGTACACGACGGAGCTGGAGTCGGTCGTCAACGCGTTCGGGAACGCGGCCGAGCGCGCGCAGGACGGCGACCTCACGGCGACGATAGACGCCGAGTCGCTCGCCGCGGACGACGACCGGTACGACGAGCTCGTCGGGAACTACAACCGGCTCGTCGCCACGCTCGGCGAAACGGTCGGCGAGCTCCGCTCGTTCACGGGCGACGTCGCGGCGGCGAGCGACGACGTGCGCGCGAGCATGGACGAGGTCGACGACGCGAGCGAGGCGGTGGCGCGGTCCGTCCAGGAGATCTCGGACGGCGCGGCCGAGCAGCGGAGCGACCTGGAAGCGGTCTCCGCGGAGATGAACACGCTCTCGGCGACCGTCGAGGAGATCGCGGCCTCCGCGGACGACGCGGCGACGACCGCCCGGAGCGCCGCGGACCGCGGGCAGGCCGGCCGCGAGGAGAGCGCCGAGGCGATCGCGGAGCTCGAGGCGCTCGAATCGCGGATCGGGGAGACGGCGACCGCCGTCGAGGACTTCGTCGACCGGATCGGCGAGATCGACGAGATCGCGGCCGTGATCGACGGGATCGCGGAGGAGACGAACCTGCTCGCGCTGAACGCCTCGATCGAGGCCGCCCGTGCCGACGGCTCCGGCGACGGGTTCGCCGTCGTCGCCGACGAGGTGAAGTCCCTCGCCGAGGAGACCCGGGCGGAGGCGGCGGCGATCTCGGAGCGCATCGACGAGGTGCAGGAGGCGTCCGCCGACGTGGCCGCCGACGTCGGCGCGATGGAGTCGCAGGTGTCGGAGAGCGTCGGCGCCGTCGAGTCCACCCTCCGCGAGTTCGAGGAGGTCGTCGAGGACGTGACCGCGGTCGACGAGACGGTTCGGGAGATCAGCGAGGCGACCGACGATCAGGCCCGGACGACCCAGGAGGTCGTCGACATGGTCGAGGACGTCGCCGACGTGAGCGGCCGGACCGCGAGCGAGGCCGAGACCGCGGCCGCGGCGGCGGAGGAGCAGACCGCGAGCGTCTCCGAGGTGACCGACAGGGCGCACGCGCTCGCGGACCGCTCCGACGAGCTGCTCGCGCGGCTCGACGAGTTCGAGGTGCCGGCGGACGACGGCGAGCTATCGGCGGACGACGGCCGTTCGCCCTCGCCCGCCGTCGAGCCGGGAGCGCGCCTCCGGACGCGGACGAGCTCGACGGACGACTGAGCCCCGGCGGCGGGTTACTGATCCGACCGACCGCGACCGCCGAGCGACGGCAGCGTCACGCCGATCTCCTGCAGCAGCGCGCCGACCGCGGCGTAGCCGAGCACCGACACGGAGGCGACGATCAGGACCTGTCCGACGACGATCAGCAGCGCCGAGAGCGGGTCGCCAGCGCCGAGGATGAGGTCGTTCAGGAAGATGTCGACGAAGCGGCCGACGTCGCCGACGACCCGCGAGACGAAGTCGATGAGCGCGAACATGTGACGGGGTTGATCGGCCGGGTACTTGGGTGTTGAGTTCCCGGCCGTCCCTCTCGCGTCGCGTCCGCGGGCCGCCCGGAGGGGTCGCGACGGGTTCCGCGGCCCGTCGCCGGCGTCGCCGCTCGTCCGCGAGCGGTTCCGGTAACCGAACGCCTTACACCCGACGGACACGGACGTGCCGGTAATGAACGCGCTGACGGACCTGTTCGCCGAGAACACGCTTCTGTGGGTCCTCACCGGTGTCCTCGCCTACTCCGCGGTCGCGCTGTGGCTCCGAAACCGCGGGATACTCCCGGAGTCGGTCCGCGTCTCGGGTCCGATACTCACCCTCCGCACGCTCCGCGGCCGCGAGTTCCTCGATCGGCTCGCGGCCCCGCGGCGGTTCTGGCGCGGCCTCGCGAACCTCGGGCTCGGCGGGGCCCTCGTCGCGATGGTCGGATCGTTCTTCCTCATCCTCTCGTCCGCCGCTTCGGCGCTGAACACCGCCCAGCCCTCCGCGATCCAGCAGCCGCAGAACTTCCTCATCATCCCCGGCGTCAACGACTTCCTCCCGCTGTCGGTCGCGCCCGAGATCGTCGCCGGGCTCGCGGTCGCGATGGTCGTCCACGAGGGGGCACACGGCCTGCTCTGCCGCGTCGAGGGGATCGACATCGAGTCGATGGGGCTCGTCTTCTTCGCGGTCCTGCCCGTCGGCGCCTTCGTCGAGCCGGACGAGGAGGCGACGCGGGCGGCCTCGCGCGGCGCCCGAGCGAGGATGTTCGCGGCCGGCGTCACCGCCAACACGCTGCTCACGGTGCTCGTGTTCGCGCTGCTGTTCGGCCCCGTCGTCGGCGCCATCTCGCCGGCCCCCGGCTACGCCGTCGGCGAGGTGAACCCCGACTCGCCGGCCGACGCGGCCGGGCTCTCGGCGGGCGACCGGATCGTCGAGGTCGGCGGCGCGCCGGTCGACACGGCCGCCGAGTTCGAGGCCGCGATCGCGGACGCGGGCGACGCGGTGACGGTCACGGCCGCCGACGGCGACGGGGAGCGCGAGGTCACGGTCGACCGGCGGCTGCAGGCCGTCGGCTCCGCCGGCGGCAACCCGCTCGGCGTGACGGTCACCGAGGCGCCGCTGACGGTCGCGTCGGTGAACGGCGATCGGGTGGCGACCGAGCGCGGCTTCTACGACGCCGTCGGCGACGCGGAGCGCGCGACGGTGTCGGTGCGCCGCGCCGGCGCGGGCGGCGGGGACGCGAACGCGACGACCGCGGAGATCCCGATCGGCGCCTACGCGCTCGGCGTGCAGGCGGACGGCCCGCTCGACGACGCGGGCGCGGAACCGGGCGAGCCGCTGACCATCGTCTCCATCGACGGGGAGCGGACCCGCGACGCAGAGGACCTCTCGGCGGTGCTCGGCGATCGCGACCCCGGCGCGACCGTCGAGGTGATCGCGTACGACGGCGGCGACGAGCGGCGGGCGTACGACGTCGAGCTGGCCCCGCATCCGAACCGCGACGGCGGGTTCGTCGGCGTCACGGTGTTCCCCGGCTCCAGCGGGCTCGCGCTCGACGACTTCGGCGTCTCGCAGTACCCCGCCGGCGCCTACCTCGAACTGCTCGGCGGCGACGGCGGCGAGACCGGGGCCGACGGGGTCGCGATCGGCGGGCTGACGGACTCCCCGCTCGGGCTCGTGTTCGTCTCGCTGATCCTCCCGCTCGGCAGCCTGTTCGGGCTCCCGTTCAACTTCGCGGGGTTCACCGGCGACGTGACCAACTTCTTCGTCGTCGACGGGGCGCTCGGCGCGCTCGGCGGCGGGGTGTTCCTGCTCGCGAACCTCCTCTTCTGGACCGGGTGGATCAACATCCAGCTGGCGCTGTTCAACTGCCTCCCGGCGTTCCCGCTCGACGGCGGACGGATCCTCCGGATGGTCGCCGAGGCGGTGATCAGCCGGGTCCCGCTCTCCGACCGGCACGCCGCCGTCCGGACGATCACCGTCTCGTCCGGGCTCGTCATGCTCGCCGGGCTGATCGCGATGATCTTCGGGAACCAGATCCTCATGGCGCTCGGGCTGATCTGAGCGAGATGAGTCGTCCCCCCACCGCCGAGAACCGCGGCGCCGATCGCCCGGAGCGCGGGGGAGAGCGATGACGGTCCGCGTTCGACCGTACGACCCCGCGACCGACGCCGAGGGGCTCTACAGCTGCAAGCTCGCCTTCGAGCGCGGGCTCGGCGAGACCACCGGCGGCGACGCGAAGGCGACCGCCTACGAGGCGAAGCTCACCGACGGCTACCGCGAGCGGTGGCTCGCGTGGGTCGACCGGTGCGTCGCGGACGACGAGCGGTGCGTGACGGTCGCGGTCGACGGTGGCGGCGGGAGCGAGGGCGGCGGCGGAGACGACGACGAGAACGGCGACGACGGCGGCGAGCTCGTCGGCTACGTCTTCGTCCTCCCCGAGCGGCTCGCGATGGTCTGGGACGCGGCCGTGATCAACGAGCTCTACGTCGCCCCCGACTACCGCGGCACGGGCGTCGCCGACGACCTCCTGGCCGCCGCCGTCGACCTCGCGGGCGACCAGTCGCTCCCGCTGGACCGGATCGTGCTCGACGTCGACCCCGCGAACGAGCGCGCCCGGGCCTTTTACGACCGTCACGGCTTCGCGCCGTGGGGCGAGCTGGTCGCGCGACCGGTCGACCGCGACTGAGACCGACCCGGAACCGCAGGCCGTGAGAACGCCGGACAGGAGTTATATGCGAGCCGGCGCGACCGTCGCGTATGAGCTATCTCGTGGCCACCGACGGATCGGCGGAGAGCGACGAGGCCGTGCGGTACGCGGCGCGGCAGGCGGTCGCGTTCTACGAGACGCTCGAGATCGCCCACGTGCTGACGCCGGACTCGGAGCTCGTCGACGGGACGATCGTCCTCCCCGGCGAGGAGGCCGCGGTCGACGCCGGCCAGAGCGTCCTCGCCAGCGCCCGGACGATCGCCGAGGAGGCGGTCGGGGACGAGTCGATCGACGTGGAGACGCAGCTGCTCACCGGACGGCCGGCCGACGCGATCGCTGACTACGCGGCCGACGCCGACGTCGACGCGATCTACGTCGGTCACCGCGGGCTGAGCGAGGAGCGCGAGCAGGTGGTCGGCAGCGTCGCGAAGAGCGTCGTCGACAAGGCCGACGTGCCCGTGACGGTGATCCGGTAGGGTGACGTGCCCGAGCGGAGGTCGAACTCGGCGGGGCGCGTCAGAGACGCTGGCAAGCACCTCCGTTACCCGGTCTTCAAAAGTGGTTGGACGCGTAAGATGAAGTGATGTCTGAAGACGTACTCGTCACGGCGGACTGGGTCGAAGAGCGACTCGACGCGTTCCAGGACGACGACTCCGATCACCGGCTCGTCGAGATCAACAACCCGACCGTCACCGACGAGTCGGAGTACACGCCCTACGAGGAGGGCCACATCCCGGGCGCGCTGAACTTCGAGTGGGACGAGGTGTTCACCGACGAGACGGAGCGCGACATCGTCTCGAAGGAGGACTTCGCGGCCCGGAACGGCGAGGGCGGCATCGACGCCGACACGACGGTCGTCGTGTACGGCGGCGGCCGCGTCCCGAACTGGTTCGCGCTGTTCGGCTACTGGATCTACAAGTACTACGGTCACGAGGACGTCCGCGTGATCGACGGCGGGAAGGGGTACTGGGTCGAGAACGACTACCCGCTCTCCACCGAGGAGCCCGACTTCACCCCGCGCGAGTACGAGGCCCGCGGCCCCTTCGAGAGCGTCCGCGCCTACAAGGACGACATCGACAAGGCGATCGAGGAGGGGATCCCGATGGTCGACGTGCGCTCGCCCGAGGAGTTCTCCGGCGAGGTCATCGCGCCCGAGGGGCTCAACGAGACGGCCCAGCGCGGCGGTCACATCCCCGGCGCGAGCAACGTCCCGATCGGGACCACCCTGAACGAGGACGGCACGTTCAAGAGCGCGGACGAGCTCCGCGAGCTGTACGAGGAGGCCGGCGTCGACGGCGACGAGTCGACGATCACCTACTGCCGCGTCGGCGAGCGCTCGTCGATCGAGTGGTTCCTCCTGCACGAGCTGCTCGGCTACGACGACGTCCGCAACTACGACGGCTCGTGGACCGAGTGGGGCAACCTCGTCGGCGCGCCGATCGAGACCGGCGAGTAGGCGACGCTCGGGCGCTGACTGTCCCGCCGCTATTTTCGAACCGCTCCGATCGACGGCGATCCGTCTGACCGCCGCCGCGCCGGGACCGTCGCCGACAGGCCCATGTCCCGAGAGCCCGAAGCGACGGTGAGTATGGACGCGGGCGCGGACGACGACTCGACGGCCCTCCCGACGGTCCCGGACCGGGACGCGATCCGGTCGCTCGCTGGGTCGCCGGCCGAGGCCGGGACCGTCGTCTGGCACCGCGAGGACCTGCGGATCGCGGATAACCCCGCGCTCGCGGCGGCGGCTGACTCGGCGGCCGCGAAGGCGGGAACCGACCCGACCGTCCTCCCCCTGTTCGTCTTCGATCCGGCCTTCTACGGCGACCGCGGGACGGCCTGCGACGCCCGGATCGCGTTCCTCCACGACTGCCTTCGCGACCTCGACCGGCAGTATCGCGACGTGGGCGCACCGGGCCTGACGTACGCCCACGGCGACCCGATCGAGGTGCTCGCCCGCTTCGCCGACGCCGGGTGGGACATCGTCGCGACGCGGAGCGTGACCGGCCGGTACGGGCTCCGCCGCGACGAGCGCGCGGCCGAGGAGGTCGGCGTTCGATTCGTCGACGGGGACGGGCTTGTCCGGGACGCCGACCGCCCGCGCCGGGAGTGGAAGGCGGCGATCGAGTCGTGGCTGGCCGCGGACCCGTTCGACTGGGACCCCCGACGCGTCGCGGTCGAGCGGATCGCGGCGGATCCCGGGTCGGACGCGAACGTGGACCGAGGTCGCGGCGGCGCGTTCGCCCCGACGCCCGAGTCGGTCGCGGCCGCCTACGACGTGACCCCCGAGAAGTCGATGATCCCGGAGGGCGGCCGGGCGGCGGGGCGCGACCGGCTGGAGTCGTTCGTCGCGCGGATCGGCGACTACCCCGGGAACGTCTCCTCGCCGGTCGACGCCCGCGAGGGGACGAGCGGCCTCTCGCCGTACCTCCGGTTCGGCTGCCTCTCGCTCCGGGAGGTGCACCGGTACGTGACCGAGCACGCGCCGGACGGTCGCGGCAGGTCGATGTTCGTCTCCCGCCTGTTCTGGAACCGTCACTACCGGCAGAAGCTGGTCGACTGGCCGGGGTGGCTCGACCGCGCCGTCAACCCCGTCTACGAGGGGTTCAACCGCGACCGCCACGACCCGGAGCTCGTCGCGGCGTGGAAGGCGGGCGAGACGGGGTTCCCGATGGTCGACGCGAGCATGCGCTGTCTCCGCGAGACCGGCTGGCTCAACTTCCGGATGCGGGCGCTCTGCGCGAGCGTCTACTTCCACGTCCTCCAGCAGCCGTGGCGGATCGGCGCAGACCACTTCTACGAGCACCTGATCGACGCCGACGCCGCGATCAACTACACGCAGTGGCAGTCGCAGTGCGGGCTCGTGGGGCGGCCGGGGCTCCGCCTCTACAACCCGCGCAAGCAGGTCCGCGACCAGGATCCCGACGGCGAGTTCGTCACGCGGTGGGTCCCCGAGCTGGGACCGCTCCCGACCGAGCACCTCGACCGCCCCGAGCGCACCCCGCTCGCGGTCCAGGCGGAGTGCGGCGTCGAGATCGGCGAGGAGTACCCGTACCCCGTCGTCGACTTCGAGGCGGCTCGGGAGGCGTTCGAGCGGCGGTACTACGACGCCCACCCCGCGGCCGCGGCGCGGCTGGCCGACGAGCCGATCGCCCGCCGCGCCTCGCTCTCGGGCGGGTTCGACGCCGCGCGAGCGATCGCGGAGGAACACGGCACCGCCGCGCCCGAAGCGACCGACGGCTCGCGCGACCGCGAGGGTGACCGCGGTCGTCAGACCGACCTGTCCGCGTTCGAGGCAGACCGCTAGCCGCCGCCGACGGCAAAGTTATTTACGGTCGTGCGTAGTATTGTGTATTATGAACCAGAACGTCGGCTCGACGGATAGACGCGTCAGAACGGCCCTCGGTGCGGTGCTCGGGGGCCTCTCGTTCGCGACCCTCGGCGGAGCCGCCCCGCTCCCGGCGCTCGCCGCGCCCGTCTTCGGCGTCGCGTCGCTGCTCATGCTCGGGACCGCCGCGACCGGGACGTGCGCGCTCTACTCCCTGTTCGGCGTCGACACGTGCCCGGCGTCAGCGGGCGGGTCCCGGTAGGCCCCCTTCCGGATCGGTTACCGCCGCGAAGCGGACCGAGACGACCGTTCTCGACGGGTTTCGAGACCGCCGCCGACGGTAGCCTCAAGTGTGGCTGGTCGTAACGTCTCACATGAGACCCCGACGCAGACCCGTCGTCGATGCGGCCGTGCCCGACGGACACCCAGTCGACCGGACTCCCGCCGACCGAGGTGACCGCGCGTGACCGACGATCCGACCGTCCTCGTGATCGGCGGCGGCGCGACCGGGGCCGGCGTCGCCCGCGACCTCGCGCTCCGCGGGGTCGACGTCACCCTCGTCGACCGCGGCGGGCTCGCGGGCGGCACGTCCGGGCGCTCGCACGGCCTGCTCCACAGCGGCGCCCGCTACGCCGAGGACGACCCTCGGGGCGCCGAGGAGTGCCTCCGCGAGAACCGCACGCTCCGGGAGATCGCCGGCGCGTGCGTCCGCGAGACGGGCGGCCTGTTCGTCCGGCTCGCCGGCGACGACCCCGAGTACTTCGAGGAGAAGATCGCCGCCTGCGAGGAGATCGGTATCGAGACCGAGCGGCTCGACGGCGACGAGGCGCGGGCGGTCGTTCCCGGGCTCTCCGAAGATGTCGTCGAGGCGTTCCGGGTGCCCGACGGCGTGATCTACCCCTCTCGGCTGGTCGCCGCGAACGCCGCCGACGCGGAGCGACACGGTGCCGACGTCCATCCGCACGCGCCGGTGGACGGGATCGAGGTCGACGGTGAGGGAGGCGGCGGCGCGGTCCGCGTCCGCGTCGGCGGCGACGTCGACGCGACCCTCGAACCGGACCACGTCGTCAACGCGACGGGCGCGTGGGCCGACCGGATCGCCGACATGGCCGGCGTCGAGGTGGGGATGGCGCCCAGCCGCGGCGTGATGGTCTCCGTCGAGTACGACGGGCTCGACCCGGTGTTGAACCGGTGTCGCGACCCCGACGACGGCGACATCGTCGTCCCCCACGAGGGGGAGGCCGTGCTCGGCACGACGAGCGTTCCGGTCGACGACCCGGACGACTACGAGACCGCCGACTGGGAGGTGGAGCGGTCGGTCGAGGAGTGCGCGGCGATGCTCCCCGCGGTCGCCGACGCGCCGGAAGTGAGGCGGTGGTGGGGCGTCCGCCCCCTCTACGCGCCCGACGAGGCGGGGGCGAACCGGCGCGGCATCTCGCGCGGCTTCACCGTGATCGACCACGCCGACGAGGGCGTCTCGGGCCTCCACACCGTGGTCGGCGGAAAGCTGACGACCTACCGGGAGATGGCCGAGGTCACGACCGATCGCGTCTGCGAGCGGTTGGGGGTCGACGCCGCCTGCGAGACCGCGACGGAGCGGCTCCCCGGCGCCGACGATCCGGACCGGCTCGACGAGTTCGTCGAGCGGTACGGCGGCGCGAACCCGACCGACGCCGGCGTCGTGAACGCCGCCGGCGACTGAGGGACTGGAGGAAGGAATACCGCGACCGCGGGCGAGCGCTACTCGTCGTCGATCAGGTCGCCGAACACCGAGGTTGCGGTGTCGGGGACGTCGAAGTCGTGGTAGTGCTCGCCCTTCTCCTTCGAGAGGACGTTGAGTGCCGCGGCGGCGCCGTCGCCGGCCGAGATGACCGCCTGCCACTCCTCGGCGCGGACCATCGCGCCCGTCGCGTAGGCGTCGTCGACGCTGGTCTCCATCGAGACGCCGACATCGACGAGGTCGCCGTCGAACGCGCAGCCGAGCGACTCGGCGAGGTCGCGGCTCGCGCCCGTCGCGAGGACGAGGTAGTCGGCCTCGTACTCGCCCTCGCCGGTCGTCACCGCGAACCCGTCGCCCGACTCGGCGACGTCGGTCACTTCCTCGCCCTGCTTCCGGTCGACGCCGAAGTCGTCGGCCTGCTGTCGGAGGGTCGCGAGGAACTCGCTGCCGCCGACCGAGCCGATCCCGGGGTAGTTGAACAGGTGCGCCTTGTGCATCCAGGTCTTGTCGGTGTCGAACAGGACCGCGTCGAGCCCGTTCTTGCCGGCGAACAGTCCCGCGCTGAGTCCGGCCGGTCCGCCGCCGACGATAGCTACGTCTGCCATGGTCGACGTTCCGGCCGCGACCTGATAAGGGTTGGCGGAAGCGGCGACCGAGGCGCGGTAGCTCCCGCTCGCCGCGGCCGGCACGGCGGGGCTCCCGTCGAGTTCGCCGACGGCTACGAGGAGAAGTCGGACAGCGACCCGCGCGGATCGGCGTCGCCGTCGGGTTCGTCGTCCTCGTCGCGCTCGCCGTTCTCGTCGCGCCCGCCGTCCTCATCGCGCCCGCCGTCCTCGCCGATCCGGTCGCTCTCGTTTCCGCCCGCCTCGCCCCGATCGCCCTCGTCTTCTCCTTCCTCGCCGCCGCCGATCGTCTCGGGCTCGCGCCACGGGTCCTCCGGGTCGACGGGCTCGACGGCGCGGTCGAGCTCGGCGGCGGAGTAGTCGCGCTCGTCGTCGAGCAGCATCGCGAGGCGCTGCCACCGGGCGCTGTGCTCGCCCTCGCCCTCCGGGCCGACGCGGGCGCCGCGGGTCTTGAAGAAGCGCGTGCCGCGCCCCAGCTTCGACCCCTCGCCGGTGTGGCCGTCGAAGATCGGGTCGAACTCGCCGCCGGGTTCGAGGTCACCGACGGGGAAGTCGTGAGCCGGTTCCTCGCCGCGCTCGCGGGCCTCGGCGCGCAGGTCGGCGACGGCCCGGAAGTACTCGTCGGCGTTGGGGGCCTCGCGGGTCGACCGCGCGCGGGCGGCCGCCAGCGCGGCGTGGATCGCGCAGAGGCGGCCCTTCCACTCGGCGGGCTCCCAGCGCTCGGTCGCGAGCTCCTCGTAGCGCTCGATCGTCAGCGCGACGTCGCTGCCGGCGCGGAGGTCCTCGACGACGTACAGCGTCAGGCGGTCCCAGAGGTTCCACGCGTAGCCGGAGCGCGCCAGCTCCCAGGCCGCCCACGCGGCGACCTCCTCGTCGGAGCGGCGCACGGCCTTCTGGAGGAGGCTGGAGACGGCGTAGCGGCTGTACCCCCCGTCGGTCTCGTTCGGCTCCTTGGGCTCGCCGAAGTCGTTCTCGCCGGTCGCGTCCGGCGTCGTGTCGGTCTCCAGACTCCCGTCCGACCCGAACGTCGCCTGTCGGTCGTCGCCGTCGGCCATACCTCCGCTCCCGCCGCGAGCGACTTAAAAACCGCGCGGCGGGCGGAGACCGAAGGGGCCGGTCGCGGGCCCGAGGCCCGCGCGGTACGGCGGATCACACCTGCGCTGAAAGGGAACTCTTAAGTCGAATCCGGCGGCTAGAATACGGTAACCGCCCTTAGCTCAGCCTGGTAGAGCAGTCGACTGTAGATCGACTTGTCCCCCGTTCAATTCGGGGAGGGCGGACTGAATCTCAGCACCCGTGAGCGACAGCGAACGGTCGCTGTCCGTGAGGGACGACCGACCCGAATTGGGCACGGAAGTCGCAGCATGCGAACGGGGTGAGCATGACCGTCTTCCGGGGTTCAATTCGGGGAGGGCGGACTCGTTCTCCGGTCGAACCGCAGTCGATCGCGGACCGGGTCGTCACCCGCGTCCTCGTGAGCGACAGCGAACGGGGGCTCGGACGTCGCGCGCAGCGAGCCGCATCCCGATACGGAACACGTAGTTCGCCCGGCGAATCGCCGCGCCGAGGCCTATATCGCCGCCAGTCCCAACTGAACGGCCTTCGGGAGGATGATACTGATCAGGAGCTGCGACCAGATGCTGAACGTCGCCGGGTACTCGCGCGTGGCGCTCACCGTCTCGATCCGCTGCTGTAACTTCTCGACGAAGTCCCGTTTTTCCTCGTCGACGTCGTACCGCTTGATGTCCCACGGGTTGTCGACCGTCTCTCGGAACAGCCGATCGAGCCGGTGTAGCTCGCGGCGCTTCTCCTCGCGCATGAACTGATGAAGGACGAACACGGCGAACGCCACCGTCGCGACGGTCCCGAGCCAGACCGCCGTGAACACGACGCTGGTGGTCGCCGTCGGGCCCCAGCTCGACGCCGAGACGACCGGCCCGTACACGACGAGCGCGAACGCGATCAAGCCGGCGACCATGTAGTAGTACGCGTGTTTGACGAGTTCGCCGATCGGGCGGAGCCCCCCGAGGCCCTCCGGGTCGAGGAAGTCGACCCCGACGTCCGACCTGTACAACCGCCACGGGGCGATGATCTCGACGCCGACGTAGACGGCGACGAACTGAACCGCGAGCACGGACCAGAGCGGATTCAGTATCCCCCACCCGACGACCATGGTCAGCCCGCCCTCTCGATAGATGGCCCCGAAACCCCCGAGCGCCCAGACGCGAGCCGCGATCTGGAGCAGCGCCGCGACGAAGAGGGCCCACGGTAACCAGGTCGGGACGACGTCGAGCAGCGGCTCGGGGTCCGCCGCTCGCTCTTCGAGGTTCATCTCCTGGGCGACCCTGTGATAGCGCCGACGGAGGGCGCGGGCGCCGAACACCCCGCCGACGATAGCGAGCGGCTGGAGAACGAACAGCGGGTTCTGAATATAGACGACGGGGTCACCCGCGAGGTAGGCGTAGGCGTTGATCGTCGGGACGATACTGCCGACCAGAATGACAGCGAACAGGTACGAAGGCGGGACGTCGCCGGGGAGGCGCCGCGAGAGCCGGCCGAACCCGACGCGGCGGGCCAGCCGATCGAGCCAGAGGTCTCGATCGAACGGCTCGATAAGCGACCGGTCAGACGCGAGCTCGGATTCCGTGACGTCGAACACCCCGCTGTGGGGCGACGCACCGGACTGATCTCCCATACTCCGGGGCTGATCGAGAGGCCTGAAAATAGTACGGTGAACGACCGGCTCGACCGCCGGGTGAACGGAACCGCCGCTCGCCCTCGCCCGCGACGAATCACAGCGTATTTGACACGTTGCGTCGAACGGAACCCATGGGAAACGCGGATCCGGCCGTCGTCCGGTCGTACTACGAGTCCATCGACGCCGAGGCGTACGAGTCGGTGTTCGCGCTGTTCGATGAGAACGTCGTCTACGAGCGCCCCGGCCAGGGCGACATCGAGGGGATGGACGCGCTGCGCGACTTCTACCTCGACGGGCGGCCGCTCGCGGAGGGCTCACACGAGGTCCACTCGATGACCGCCGAGGACGACACCGTCTCGGTCAGGGGGACGTTCAGGGGCGTCCAGGACGGCGACCGGGTCGCCTTCGGCTTCGCCGACTTCTTCGTGTTCACCGACGACGGCACGGTCGGTCGCCGGTACACCTACACCGACCGCGACGAGGTGTGATGGCGGGGGATCGAGACGCCCCGTCGGCGGCGCTCCGTCCGGCACGGTCCGCGACGTCGTGGACACGGCCGTCGGGGCGCTCGGCGGTCCCGATTCTCAGTTCGGTCACTCGCACCGACAGCGTATTTATCCCCGCCGCGTAACCGACCAGACATGACTCTCGTCGTGGTTCCGGTCCGGTTCCCGCCGTCGTCGCACTCGGCGGCGACGCTCCGGGAGGCCGTCCGCGTCGCGGAGGAGCGCGACGCCGACCTCACGATCCTCCACGTGGACCTCTATCAGAGCTCCGGCGGCGTCTCCCGCAGCGACCTCAAGCGCGCCGTCGAGAAGCGGATCGGCCGGCTGGACCGCGCTCGGTACGTGGTCCGACGGGGGTTCCTCGTCGAGGAGACCATCCTCGAAGAGATCGTCGCCGAGAAGGCCGACGTCGTCGTCATCGGCTCGAAGCAGGCGGGCCGGTGGCGCCGGATGGTCCAGAAGCTCCTCTCGGACCCCGACATCGACTCGTTCCTCCGCAGCGAGCTCGACTGCACCGTCATCACGGTCGAGGCCGACGGCGAGACGACGACCAACGAGGCCGGCGACGGCGGGGCCGACGCCCCGCTGCCGGACGACGGCGACGACTGACCGGGGTCAGGCGCTCTCGTTCCCGCTCCGCCTCCCGCCCGCGACCTCGTGGCGTCGCTCGTACTCGACGACGGTCGCGACGCGGTCGGCCACGGCCGCCCCGAACTCCCGCTCGACGAGGTACAGCGCCAGGTCGAGGCCGGAGGTGACGCCGCCGGCCGTGAGCAGGTCGCCGTCGTCGACGACGCGCGCGTCCACCACCTCGGCGCCCGACTCGCGCAGCTCGTCGACCGCGTCGGCGTGGGTGACCGCCCGCCGTCCGTCGGTGACGCCGGCCTCCGCGAGCAGCATGGAGCCGGTACACACCGAGGCGATCCGCGTGCCCGCCCCGTGGTGCGCGGCGAGCGCGCGGGGCACGTCGCCCTTCCGCGCCTCCGCCCACGCGCTCGCCGTCTCGTCGCGCGCGTTCCAGCCGCCGCCGGGGACGAGGAGCAGGTCGGGGACATCGGCGGCGCCCGGCTCCGGGAGGGTCCCGTCGACGCCGACGCGCGTCCCGTGGCTCGCGGTCACCGACTCGCGCTCGTCGAGGGTCACGTACCGGACGCGGCCGGCGGAGCCGCCGCTCTCGTTCGCGTACTCCATCGCGTAGTCGAACACCTCGTACGGGCCGATCCCGTCCAGCTCGTCGAAGCCGTCGTACAGCAGGATGTCGACGTTCACACCGACTCGGAGGGAGGCGGGCGGCTTGTGCGTTCCCCTCCGAGAAGACGGGGACGCCCGCTCAGGTTCGGGACTCGGTCGCGCCCCGGTCCGCTCGCTCGAGCTCCGATCTCACTCGCTCGCGCCCCACTCCTCGACGCGCTTCGGCCGGTCGGAGACGGCCATCACGTCGAGGTCGTCGGCGGCGTGATCGAGCGCCTCCAGGGCCGCCTTCGCGGAGGCGTGCGTCGAGAAGTACGTGATCTCCTCCTCGACGGCGACCTCCAACAGGTCGCGCTGCCGGGAGACGATGAGGTCGAGCTCGCCGCGCTTCGCGGCCTCGATCAGGTCCGTCGCCGTCGAGAGCTCGAAGTGTTCTGCGTACCCGTCGACCAGCGCCTCGCCCGCCTCGGTGTCGGGGTCCGGGAACTCCTCGGCCGAGAGGTCGACGACGGCGGTGCCGGACTCCGGGATCGGCTTGCCGGTGGCGTCCTGCGCCTTGTCGTAGGCCTTGCCGAAGGAGGTCGCGGTGCCCATCACCTCGCCGGTCGACTTCATCTCCGGGCCGAGCCGCGGGTCCGAGCCCGGCAGGCGGTCGAACGGGAGGACGACCTCCTTCACGCTGCGGTGCTCCGGGATCTGCTCGTCGACGTCGAGGTCGGCGAGCGACAGGTCGTTCGTCATCACCTTCGCCGCGAGCTTCGCGATGGGGACGCCCGTCGCCTTCGAGACGAACGGGACGGTCCGCGAGGAGCGCGGGTTCGCCTCCAGCACGTACACCTCGCTGTCGACGTCGTCGCCGACGCCCGTCACCGCGAGCTGGACGTTGAGCAGGCCGACCGTGTCGAGCGCGCGGGCGATGTCTTCGGTGACCTCGCGCACCCGCGCCATCGTCTCGTCGCCGAGCGAGCGCGGCGGGATCATGCAGGCGGAGTCGCCCGAGTGGACGCCCGCGCTCTCGACGTGCTCCATCACGCCGCCGAGCAGCACGTCCTCGCCGTCGGCGACGGCGTCGACGTCCAGCTCGACGGCGTCGTCGAGGAACTGGTCGATCAGGATCGGCTTGTCGGGCGAGACCCGGACCGCCTCCTCGATGTACTCCTCCAGCTCCGCGTCGCTCTCGACGACGCGCATCGCGCGGCCGCCGAGGACGTAGGAGGGGCGCACGAGGACGGGGTAGCCGATGTCGTGGGCCAGCGCCAGCGCCTCGCTCTCGCTCGTCGCGGTGCCGCCCTCGGGCTGGGCGATCCCCATCTCGTCCATCAGGGCGTTGAAGCGGTCGCGGTCCTCGGCGAGGTCCATCGCCTCGACGCTCGTCCCCATGATCTCGCAGTCGAGCCCGCGGCGTTCGAGCTCCGCTTCGAGCGGTTCGCCGATGTTCACCGACGTCTGCCCGCCGAACTGGACCATCACCCCGTCGGCGCCGGTCGCCTCGGCCACGTCGGCGACCTCCTCGGCGGTGATCGGGTCGAAGAACAGCCCGTCGGAGGTGTCGTAGTCGGTCGAGACGGTCTCGGGGTTGTTGTTGACGACGTGCGCCTCGACGCCGAGCTCGCGGAGCGCCTGGATCGCGTGGACCGAGCAGTAGTCGAACTCGACGCCCTGCCCGATCCGGATCGGACCGCCGCCGACGACGACCACGCTGTCGACGCCCTTGTCGACGACGAGCTCGCCCGCCGCGGCGTCGCCCTTCAGCGGCCCGCGCTCGAACTCGGACTGGCGCGCGGAGTAGTAGTAGGGCGTCTCGGCGGCGAACTCGCCGGCGCAGGTGTCGACCTGCTTGTACGAGCGACCGGGGACGTCCTCCTCGACCGCCCCGACGTCGACCTCGCCGCCGGCGAGGGCGGCGATCTCCGCGTTGGTGTGGCCCGCGGTGGCCGCCCGCGTGAACTCGCCGTTCTGCGCGGCCTGCGCGGAGTCGCTGACGCGCTTGAACCGCTCGAGGTACCACGGCTTGATCCCGGTCAGCGCCTCGACGTCCGCGACGGTGTAGCCGCGGTCGAACGCCTCGAAGATCGCGTACGGGCGGTCCGGCGTGGGCCGTTCGAGGTAGTCGGTTTCGAGGGTCTCGTCGTCGACCGCGGCCCAGTCGACGGCCGGGTCGTACTCGGAGGAGCGGAGCGACTTCAGCAGGCTCTCCTCGAAGTTCCGGCCGATGGACATCGCCTCGCCGGTGGACTTCATCGCCGTGCCGAGCTCGAAGTCGACGTCGTCGAACTTGTCGATCGGCCACCGCGGCACCTTCGTCACCACGTAGTCGATGGCGGGCTCGAAGGCGGCGGTCGTCTCGCCGGTGATCTCGTTGTCGATCTCGTGGAGCCGCTTGCCCAAGGCGACCTTCGCGGTGACGCGGGCGATCGGGTAGCCGGTCGCCTTCGACGCGAGCGCGGAGGAGCGCGAGACGCGGGGGTTCACCTCCACCACGCGGTACTCGCCGCCGGGCGTCCCGTCGTCGTGCCACGCGAACTGGATGTTACACCCGCCCTCGATGCCGAGGTCGCGGATCACTTCGAGCGCGGCGTCGCGCATCTCCTGGTGTCCGTCGTCGGGGATCACCTGCGAGGGGGTGACGACCGTCGACTCGCCCGTGTGGATCCCCATCGGGTCGATGTTCTCCATGTTGCAGATGATGATACAGGAGTCGTCGGCGTCCCGCATCACCTCGTACTCCAGCTCGACCCAGCCCGCGATGGACTCGGTGATCAGCACCTCGCTGTTCCGCGAGAGGCGGAGCCCCTTGCGGACGCGCTCGACGAGCTCCTCGAACTCGTCGACGACCCCGGAGCCGGAGCCGCCCAGCGTGTACGTCGTCCGCGCGATGACGGGGAGCCCGCCGACCGCGTCGACGGCGTTCTGCACGCGCTCGCGGAAGTACTCCTCGTCGAAGTCGGTGACCGACTCGTCGTCGTCCAAGGAGATGGTCGTCGACTTCGGGACCGGCTGCCCGAGGTCCTCCATCCGCCGGCGGAAGAGGTCGCGGTCCTCCGTCGCGTAGATGGTGTCGAGCGGCGTCCCCATCACCTCGACGTCGTGCTCCTCCAGAATGCCCTCCTCGGCGAGCTCGGCGGTGACGTTGAGGCCGGTCTGGCCGCCGAGCCCCGCGATGACGCCGTCCGGCTTCTCGATCCGGATGACCTCCGAGATCGCCTCGGGCGTGATCGGCTCGATGTACACCCGGTCCGCCGTCTCCGGGTCGGTCATGATCGTCGCCGGGTTCGAGTTCACCAGGACGACGCGGGCCCCCTCCTCCTGGAGGGCGCGACACGCCTGCGCGCCGGAGTAGTCGAACTCGGCCGCCTGTCCGATCTGGATCGGTCCGCTTCCGATGAGTAGTATCGTCCGGTCCTCGCTCATTACGCGGACGGAATACGTTCATCGTAATAAGGCCGACGATAGAATACGAATCTCGCAGCGAGTTTGCGATTTTCGCAAGTGAAGGCGTACCACGGTGGTCGGTACACGGTGACACGCGGAACGGTATCGACCGGGCGTCCCCGCCCGCCGCGGTCCGGTTCGCTCGACGCGTCGCCGTCCGATCGTCGGTCCGAGCAACTCGCCGCAAGGGATTTATCCCGAAATCGAAAACTCTGGAACGGTCATGCCCTGTTCCCGCCGCCGCGCCCTCCGACTCCTCGGCGCCGCCGCCGCGACCGCCGCGACCGCCGGGTGCCTGAACTCGGGGAGCCTCGACTCGTACGCGCTCATCGCCGACGAGCTGGACCTGTCGTCCGTCGGACGCCCCTACCTGCGGTCCGATCCCACGGCCGTCGACGCCACGACCCGCGTCGACTTCGCGACGGAGACGAAGGAGGCCTCCCTCTCGGAGCTGTTCGAGACCGGGAGCGTGACCGTCAGGCAGTGGCCCCTCGTCGGCCGCGACAGGTGGGGGACGGAGACCCGGCCGCGACCGACGTTCCTCGAACGCGACGGGACCTTCTACGAGGTGCGGATCACCGACGAACGACGCCTCGAACGGGAGCGGTGGCACTTCGGGCTCGAACGGCTCGACGAGGCGCCGCCCGACGACGCGGCGGTCGCGCGGGAGCCGTTCGACCTCTCGGACCAAGACGAGCGCGTGCTCGACGCGGCGCTCGACGCGGTGTACGCGGGCCACGACGGCTTCCTCGGCGACCCCGAGTTCGACGAGCTCCAGGCGGTCGAGTTCCACCACGGGCTCGACGCGGGGGCCAGCGCCCTCGTCCCGTCGCCGCCCTTCGAGTTCGTCGAGTACGGGGACGAGTTCTTCCGGCCGGTCGCCGAGCGACGGACGGTCGAGGTCCCGGAGTGGACGTACGCGATCACCGAGATCGCCGACTCGCGGGGGGAGTTCGTAGCGTCCGCGCGAGACGCGATAATCGAGCGCGATCTGAACGAGGCCGGGCTCTCCGAGCCGGCGGCCGGCGTGTTGGACGACGCCATCGCCGAGGAGCCGCGCCGCTACGAGGAGGGCGCGCCGCCGTCGGAGAAGCTCGACGAGGCCCTCGGCGCGCTCGGTATCGCCGAGGACCTCGAACCGATAGCGAACTACGAGGACCGGGTCGACTTCCGGAACGTGGTCGTCGAGTACCGGGACGGGGTCTACCGGTTCGACCTGATCGTCTCGCCGTGACGACGGGCCCGGCCCGACGCTCGCCTCTCGCCGCGACCGACCGCCGGCCGTCGGCGCGGGCGGCGCTCAGGTCGCCAGTCGGTACCGGTAGGGGCGGTCCGCGATGACCTCGACCTCGCCGCGCTCCGCCCACCGGCCGAGCACGGTCGCCACGCGGTGCGGGCTGTCGAGCTCCTCGCACTCGTCGGCGAGCGCGAGGATCTCCCGCGCCGTCAGCGGCTCGTCGGCCTCGGCGAGCACGCCGCGAATTCGGTCGTATCGGTCGTATTCGCCGGCACTCATGTGTCTTACGTACGGGAGCCGCACGTATATGATTCAGTGAGACAGGAGTCGGACAAACGTCTGACACGGCGGCTGAAACGCGCGTTCTCCGGAGTTTCGGCGGCGCGCGCCGACCGTCCCGTCGCCGATCCCACGCCCCCGCTCGGGCCGTCAAGCGTGCTGGTCGTCAGGCGTACGGGTCCTCGGCCTCGAGGTCGCGCTCGGCGCGGTACTGCTCGACGAACTCGCTCACGTCGAACTCGACCATCTCCCGCTCGAACGCCGAGAGCGCCTCGTCGTCGTCGGCGTGGCTCACGGCGTGTTCCATCAGCTCGACGACCAGCTCGACGACGACCTCGTGGAGGCGCCGGGAGTCGAAGTCGGTCACCCACGCCATCGCGTACCCCACGTCCGCGTTCTCGCTGGCGTCGTAGGCGACGACGGCCTCGGGGAACTCCTCTAACACGACGCCGAGCAGGTGCGGCGTGTCGAACTCCGGCATCTCCTCGCTGGTCGTCTCGATTGCCTCGCGGAGCACCTCGACGAGGAAGTCGGGGAGGAACCGCTCGGGCGGGTGCACGTCCATCACGACCGCGTGCGTCTCGCCGCAGTCGCACTCGAACTCGCGCATCCCGAGGTCCAGCTCGCCGGCCGCCATCGTCCGCCCGCAGGGCAGCTCCAGCGTGTTCTCGTCGCCCGGGACGCGCGGCTGGGACATGGGCTCGCTTGGTCGCTGCCGGGGTTAAAAGGCGCGGAACGCGACCGATCGGACCCGGGACGGCGGGGCTACTGGAACCCGATCCGGCCGCCGGTGTCCCGGAGCGTCTCGCCGCCGCCGCCGAACTGCTGTTCGATCTCCTCGTAGTACGAGAGGATGTCGTCGTTGACGGTCGGCCGCACCGACTCCATGGCGCGCCGGAAGTGCTTCATCTCGACCTCCTCGGCGTCGTCGTCGTCGCGCAGCGCCTCGATGGCGGCCTCGCGGGCGATCCCCTCCAGGTCGGAGCCGACGTAGCCGTCGGTGATCTCCGCGACCTCGCGGAGGCTCACGTCGGGCGCGAGCGGCGTGTCCTGCGTGTGGATGTCGAGGATCTGCTCGCGGCCCTCCTGGTCGGGTTGACCGATCATCACGAGCCGGTCGAACCGGCCCGAACGCAGCAGCGCGGGGTCGATCATGTCCGGGCGGTTGGTGGCGCCGATCACCATCACGTCGCCCATGTCCTCCAGGCCGTCGAGCTCGGTGAGCAGCTGGTTGACGACGCGCTCGGAGACGTTGTTCCCCATCTCCTGCCCGCGCGAGGGCGCGAGGCTGTCGAGCTCGTCGAAGAAGATGATCGTCGGGCTCACCTGCCGGGCCTTCCGGAAGGTCTGCCGGATCGCCTTCTCCGACTCGCCGACCCACTTCGAGAGCAGCTGCGGCCCCCGCACCGAGATGAAGTTCGCGTTCGTCTCGTTGGCGACGGCCTTCGCCATCAGGGTCTTCCCGGTGCCCGGCGGGCCGTACAGCAGGACGCCCTTCGGGGCGTCGACGCCCATCCGGTCGAACTTCTCCGGGGAGGTGAGGGGCCACTCGACGGACTCCTGGACCTGCTGTTGGGCGTCGCTGAGGCCGCCCACGTCGTCCCAGGAGATCTTCGGGAGCTCGACGAGCACCTCCCGCATCGCCGACGGCTCCACCTCCGTGAGCGCGCCCGAGAAGTCGTCGCGCTTGACGATCATCCGGTCGATGAGGCTCGGGGGGACCTCCTCGTCGTCGAGGTCGATCTCGGGGAGGTAGCGCCGGAGCGCCTTCATCGCGGCCTCCTTCGTCAGGCTCTCGATGTCGGCGCCGACGAAGCCGTGCGTCTCGTCGGCGAGGTGGTCGAGGCTGACGTCGTCGGAGAGCGGCATCCCGCGCGTGTGGATCTGGAGGATCTCCTTGCGGCCGGTCTCGTCCGGGACGCCGATCTCGATCTCGCGGTCGAACCGCCCCGGGCGGCGGAGCGCGGGGTCGACGCTGTCGACGCGGTTGGTCGCGCCGATGACGACCACCTGCCCGCGCGTCTCCAGCCCGTCCATCATCGTCAGCAGCTGGGCGACGACGCGGCGCTCGACCTCGCCGGTGACGTCCTCGCGCTTGGGCGCGATCGAGTCGAGCTCGTCGATGAAGATGATGCTCGGGCTCTCCTCTTTCGCGTCCTCGAAGATCTCGCGGAGCTGCTGTTCGGACTCGCCGTAGTACTTCGAGATGATCTCGGGGCCGGCGATCGAGAAGAACGACGCCGACGTCTCGTTGGCGACGGCCTTCGCGAGCAGGGTCTTCCCGGTGCCCGGCGGGCCGTGCAGGAGGACGCCCTGCGGCGGCTCGATCCCGAGCTTCGAGAAGATCTGCGGGTGTTTCATCGGCAGCTCGACCATCTCCCGGACGCGCTGGATCTCGTTCTGGAGGCCGCCGATGTCCTCGTAGGTGATCCCGCCGCCCGTCTTCTCGAACCCGGAGATCGGCTCCTCGCGGAGCTCGACCTCGGTGTCCTCGGTGATCAGGCAGACGCCGTCGGGCTCGGTCTCCACCGCGATCAGCGGGATCGCCTGTCCCGGCGACCGCATGAACGGGTGGTTCGTCGACGACATCACCGGGACGATGTCGCGCTCGACGACCGGCCGCTTGAGGATCTGGCGCTTCACCATGCCGGCCGCGTCGGAGCCGAACTGGACCGACGCCTCCTCGGGCGGGGCCAGGACGAGCTTGTCGGCCTTCTCGGCCTCGGCCTTCCGGATGGTCACGCGCTCGCCGATACCGACGTCGGCGTTCTGGCGGGTGAAGCCGTCGACGCGGACCGTGTCGGTGTTCCAGTCCTGACGGTCGGCGCGCCAGACCTTCGCCGCGGTGGTCTCCGCGCCCTCGATCTCGATGATGTCGCCGGGCGAGAGCTTGAGGTGCAACAGCGTGTCGGGGTCGAGCCGGGCGATGCCGCGCCCCGAGTCGTTCGGGTACGCCTTCGCCACTTCGAGTTGGACTTCGTTCATGGTTCCTCGCGGGGGTTACCCGTATCTCCTTCCGGTTCGGGAATAAGCCTGTTGCCCGTGTCGGCGCCGCCGATCCGTCCGGGAGAATCGGCGGCCGCGGCGGACTGTGTCATCATATGGCACGGTACGGACCCCCGACTTAAAACGCCGTCGTAAGCGTGCGTTTTCGCCGTCGATCGACGCCCGGTTCGGCGCACCGTTTTTGTCCGTTCGAGGCGATTTTCCGGCGTGCTCGAATCGCTCTCGGACCCCATGCGCTCGCTGCTCTCGCGGGTCGCCTTCCTCGCGGTCGGCGCGCTCCTCGGCCTCGGGCTGTACGCGCTCGGCGCGGGGGGCGCCCTGGTCGTCCCGCTCGCGGTCGTCGGGACCCTGGTGATCGGCGAGCTGTACCTGTTCGCGGCCGCCGAGGCCGCGTAGCGCCCGCCCCCGTCGGCGGTGGTTCGAGCGCCGATCCCCGACCACGGGGTATTTGTTCCGCGATCGCCTCCGGTCTGCCATGCGAACGCTCGCCTTCGACGGCCGGACCGGCGCCGCCGGCGACATGGTCTGTGCCGCGCTGATCGCGGCCGGCGCCGACCCCGAGGTCCTCTCGCCCGTGACCGACCGGCTCCCGGTCCGGTACGAGGTCGGGGAGACGACGAGGAACGGGATCCGGGCGACGACCGTGGACGTGCTCCTCGACGGCGAGGACGGCGACCGCGCTCACGACCGCGATGACGAGCACGAGCACGCTCAGGAACACGAAAACGCCCACGACCATGAGCACGCCCGCGACCATGAGCACGCCCGCGAACGCGACGACGAACGCGGGCACGCCGAGGGCGCCGGCGTCAGTCGCAGCTACCCCGAGGTCGTCGCGCTCGTCGAGTCCATGGACCTCCCCGAGTCGGTCGAGTCGGTCGCGCTCGACGCCTTCGAGCGGCTCGGGCGCGCCGAGGCGTCGGTCCACGGCACCGACCTCGACGAGACGCACTTCCACGAGGTCGGCGCGGACGACGCGATCGCCGACGTGGTGGGCGCGGCGCTCCTCCTCGGCGACCTCGACCCCGGCCGCGTCGTCACCACGCCGGTCGCGACCGGCGGCGGCGAGGTCGAGACGAGCCACGGCGTCTACCCGGTCCCCGCGCCGGCGACGACCCGGATCGCTGCGGACGCCGACTTCTCGACCGCCGGCGGCCCGGTCGACCGCGAACTGCTCACGCCGACCGGGGCCGCGGTCCTCGCCGCGGTGGCCGAGGGCGTCGACCGGCTGCCCCCGCTCGACATCGCCGCCGACGGCTACGGGGCGGGCGACGCGGCGTTCCCCGACCGCCCGAACGTCCTCCGCGTCCTCGTCGGCGACGGCGGTGACGGGGGCGAAGCGGGCGTTGGCGAGGCGGCCGCACCCGCCGACGGCGGGCTCGTCCGCGACGATATCGCGGTTCTGGAGACGAACCTCGACGACGCCTCGCCCGAGGTGCTCGGCGGGCTCCAGGAGACGCTCGCGCGCGCCGGCGCCAGGGACGTGACGATCGTGCCGACGACGATGAAGAAGTCGCGGCCGGGCCACCTCGTGAAGGCCGTCTGCAAGCCCGAGGACGCCGAGGCGGTCGCGGCGCGGCTCGCCCGCGAGACGGGGACGCTGGGCGTCCGCCAGTCCGGCGCGAGCCACCGGTGGATCGCGGAGCGCGCCTTCGAGACGGCGACGCTCGCGGTCGACGGCGACGAGCGCGAGGTGTCGGTGAAGGTGGCGTCGACCGCCGACGGCGAGGTCTACGACGTGAGCGCCGAGTACGACGACGCGGCCGCGGTCGCCGAGGCGACCGGACTCCCGATCCGGGACGTGCTCCGGCGCGCGGAGCGGGCGGTTCGCGATCGGCTCGGCGAGTAAGGGACGCTGACCGCGGTCACCCCGGCGGCTCGACGCGCTCGACGCGCTCCGGTTCGACGCCGAACCCCTCGGCCAGCCGGTCGGCGACGCGCTCGGTCGGTCGGTCCGCGTCGGGGACCGATAGTGTCGCGACCGCCTTCACCGTCGTGTCGTTGAGCCCCGGCTGGAGGCCCGCGATCGACAGGTCCTCGACGCGCACCCCGTCGACGCGCTCCAGTTGTCGCCGGGCGCCGGCCGCGAGGTCGCCGCCGGCCGCCTGCGAGACGCGAACGGTCACCGTCGCTTCCACCGTCTGCGTGCGGATGGCTGCCGCCATGAGCCCCTCGCCGCGAGTCGAACGCGGCGCGGATCGGTCCGCGGCCTCGAACGCGGGTCCGCCGCGGCGGACGGACCCGGCGCTCGCGAGGGGGAGCGGTCGCGCCCGGCGGTCGAAGGCGGTTCGACGACGCAGCGACGGCTGGAGAAGTCGGGGTGCGGTCCGTCCCGCGGGGAACTTCCCAGCCGACGCGCGTCACGCGGCCGGCCGGACGGACCGTGTCTCCGGAGCCGAATACCCGATCCACCCGAGGGACGCGACGCTCGCGCGGTCCGCGAGCATCGAGGTGGTGATACGGGTCATGATCGGTCTCCGCGGCGCGGGGGGCGCCGTTAGCAGCTCGATAGGTCGGTTTCGTATTAAAATTACGTTCGTTATGCTACTGCATGGCACGCGGTTTTGGAGCCGCGCCTCTCCCCCGAGAATCCCCCGGAGCGGCCGCGGGCGTCCCGTTCCGTCGACGGCGAGACGACAGGCCTATGCCGAACGCCCGACCAGTTGCGCGTAAGCAGACCGATGATCGAGCGAATCCACACGTCGGACGTCGAACCGGACGCGGACGAGGTCGCCATCGCGGGCCACGTCCACGAGATCCGCGACCTGGGAGGCCTCGTCTTCCTCATCGTGCGCGACCGCGAGGGGCTCATTCAGGTCGTCTTCAAGGAGGAGCGCGAGCCGGAGCTGTTCGAGGCCGTCCAGGATGTCGGCGCCGAGGACGTGGTCCGCGTCGTGGGCGAACCGCTGGAGAGCGACCAGGCGCCCGGCGGCGTCGAGATCGCGCCGACCGAGTACGAGGTCATCGACGAGGCCGACTCCCCGCTCCCGCTGGAGATCTCGAAGGACATCGAGGTCGACCTCTCGACCCGGCTCGACAACCGCGCGCTCGACCTCCGGAAGCCGGAGACGCTCGCCGTGTTCAGCCTGCGCTCGAAGCTGCTGACGGCGATGGAGGAGTGGTTCGACGACGAGGGGTTCGTCGACATCAAGACCCCGCTCATCTCGAAGGGCGGCGCCGAGGGCGGCGCGGAGCTGTTCCCGATCCTCTACTACAACAAGGACGCGTTCCTCTCGCAGAGCCCCCAGCTGTACAAGCAGATGCTGATGGCCTCGGGTTACGAGGCGGTCTACGAGACCGGCACCGCGTTCCGCGCGGAGGACTTCGCGACCTCGCGGCACGTCTCCGAGATCGCGATGTTCGACGTCGAACTCGCGTACGTCGAGGACCACCACGACGTGATGGACGTCCAGGAGGAGTCGCTGCGGTACGCGCTCCGCGAGGCCGCCGAGGGCGCCGAGCGCGAGCTCGACCTCCTCGACGTCGACCTGGAGGTGCCCGAGGAGGACTTCCCGCGGATCACGTTCGACGAGGCGCTCGACGTCTTAGAGCGCGAGTTCGGCCACTTCCCGGACGACCCGACCGACCTCGACACGAAGGGCGAGAAGCTGCTCGGCGAGCACTTCGAGGAACAGGGCCATCCCGCGTTCTTCGTCGTCGGCTACCCCGACGAGAAGTTCTACTACATGCAGGACGTGCCGGACGACGAGATCGCCTCGCGGAAGTTCGACCTCATCTACCGGGGTCAGGAGCTCTCCTCCGGCGGCCAACGCGAGCACGACGTCGAACGCATGGTAGAGGTCATGGAGGAGGAGGGCGTCGAGACGGCCAACTTCGAGTTCTACATCGAGGCGCTCAGCTACGGCACGCCCCCGCACGGCGGCTACGGGCTCGGCATCGACCGGCTCGTCCAGAAGGTCGCCGACCTCGACAACATCAAGGAGGCGATCATGTTCCCGCGCGACCCGAACCGGCTGGAGCCCTGACGCGGCCCGCGCCGGTTCTGTGCGCGGGACGCGACCCGCCCCGACCGAGGTCCGCGGCCGCGCCGTCGACCGCGGCCCCTCGATCCGCTCTTTATAAGCGACCGCCCGCCTTTCGACGAACGACCCCGCTAGGGCGCCTTCCGGCGATTAAATCGGGTTAAATCGGGCGCAATTCGGCTGAACGGCTTGCGGTATTAAAGAGGGTCTGGCGCCGAGTGGGAGTCGCAATGAACGCGATCCGAACGACGCTGCTCGTGGCGCTGGCCACGGTGGTACTGATCGGCACCGGCGCGGCCGCCGGCGCCGTCGCGGCGACGCCCGGCCCGAGCGACGCCGGCCCGGGCGACGCGGGCCCGCCGAGCGAGCTCCCGGACCAAGTGCCGGACTTCGTCGGCGGGGTCCTCGATAGCGTGAACGAGTTCCTCGACGGCGGCGTCGACGACCTCGGCGAGACCGTGAGCGAGATCGCCGGGAACGGCGCCGGCGAGGGCGACGGGGAGGAGGCGTAACGTGACGGACCAGACACCCGACGCGGACGCGCCCGACCGCGACGCGGTCTCCCGCCGGATCTACCTGCAGGCGACCGGGGCCGCCGCGCTCGGCGCGGCCGGCCTGGCCGGCTGCGTCGGCCGCGCGACCGGGACCCTCGCGACGCGGGTGACCGACCAGCCGGCGGACATCGGCGACTTCGAGTCGCTCGTCGTCACCGTCGAGGGGATCTGGCTCGGGCCCGAGGGCGCCGAGAGCGGCGCGGACGGGAACGAGACCGACGACGGCGACATGAGCGACGGCGAGACCGCCGACGGCAACGAGACCGACGGCGCGGACGGCGGAGACGAGCCCGCCGGCCGCGAGTACTTCGAGTTCGACGAGCCGCAGGAGGCGGATCTCGTGCAGCTGCAGAACGGCGAGACGCAGCTGATCGACGAGCGCGAGCTGGCGGTCGGCACGTATCGGTTCCTCCAGCTCGACGTCTCGACCGTCGACGGCACCTTGGACGGCGGCGACGAGGCGGAGGTCGACCTCCCGGGGAACGCCCCGCTCACGTTCAACGAGTCGTTCGAGGTCCGCGAGAACACGCGGACGAGCTTCACCGCCGACTTCGCGCCGGTGCGGCGCGGGAACGGCACGTACCTCCTGCGCCCGGTGCCGCGAGGGATCGAGGTCACCTACGAGGAGAGCGGCGGAAACGGCGGGGACGGCGACGGAGACGACGGAGGCGACGGAGAGGCGTAGCGACGGCGACCGGACCGACGGAGCGCGCTCCCCCGGTCCCCCGTTGAAGCCGCGTCCGACCGGGCCCCTCGCCGGGGCGCCGCGGCTTCGGGGTCAGGGCTGGGACGGTTCCCGGGAATCGGGGACCGGGGGAATGCACGCTCGCATCGGTCCTCACAGAGGCACACGATCCGTGTCGACCGCGCTGCGGCGCGAACCGCCGCGCGGTCGACGACGTCCCGCACAGCGTCGCGGTCCCGAACGGGACCGCCGAGTCACGGCGGTCGACCGGCCTGCCCCGACCGCCCTACCGCGGATCCACCGCGCTCGCGATCCCCCTGCCCGATACCGTCCGATACCTGCCCGATATCTGCCCGATACCCGCCCGCCGAGACGGTCACGCCGTCGACGCGGGCCCTTCTCCGCGGAGCGTCCGATACGCCGGTCCGGCG
The DNA here is from genome assembly GCF_042665015.1 of Halorubrum rutilum. Classification (GTDB taxonomy): domain Archaea; phylum Halobacteriota; class Halobacteria; order Halobacteriales; family Haloferacaceae; genus Halorubrum; species Halorubrum rutilum. Next base: position 450,441 of record NZ_JBHTBL010000011.1, read on the forward strand.
AGCAGCAGCGCCCCGACGCTGGCCATCGCGACCAGCGCCGTCGGGTCGACCGCGGAGAGGTCGCCGGCGGCGAGCCGGTCGAGCGAGACCCCGACGGCGACGCCGACGACCACCCACGGGAGCTCGCCGGCCGCCGTCCCGAGGAGGAACGGTCGGGGGCGGATCCCCGCGGCGCCCGCTCCGACCGAGACCGCGTCGGAGGGCAGGGGGAGCAGCCGGGTGGCCGTCACCGCCCGGACGCCCCCGGTCGCCGCGGCCAGCCGCTCGCCGGCTTCGCAGAGGCGGTCCGCGGTCCGCCAGGCGCCGCGGGCCCGGACCCGGCCCGTCCGCGCGAGGAGGTAGGGAGGCAGGGCCGTCGCCGCGAGGAGGGCGACGCCCAGCGGGACGCCGACCCAGCCGTAGCCGAACCCGACGGCCACCGCGAGCAGCGTCGTCGGCCACGCCAGGAACGGCCTGACGGCCGTCAGCGCGAGCAGCGCGACGCCGAACCGGACCGGGTCGGCGGCGAGGACGGAGAGCCGCGCGAGGGCGGCCGCCGGCGAGGCGAGCCAGGCGGGCGGC
>NZ_JBHTBL010000011.1:451010-496461 GCF_042665015.1 Halorubrum rutilum
CCCCGCGACGACGTATCCGAGCAGGACGAACCGGCGGTTCACGGCCGACGGTTCGCGCCGGGGGATAAACGCTTTGTGGGCGCGCTCGGTCGCGGCGGCGTCACCGGCTCACGAGAGCTTCCCGAGCGCCTCGAAGAAGTCCGACGGAGGACCGGCGATCCGCATCGGCGGGGCCGTCCGCTCGACGGTCACCTCGACGGGCGCCTCCAGGGTCGTCTTGTTCCGCCCGTCGCTGACGACGACCGCCTCCTCGACGCCCTCGACCGCCACCGTGACCGCGGCGTCGACGTCGACGACGAGCGGGGGCATCCCCGACTCGGCGGCCATCTCGTTCACGACGAGCCCGCTCACGCCCGGGCTCACGAGGGGGCCCCGCTCGGAGAGGTTGTACGCGGTCGACCCGGTCGGCGTCGCGACGAGGACGCCGTCGGCGTGTCCGCCCGAGTAGCGGCTCCCGTCGACGCGGACCTCGTAGTCGACGCCGGCGCCGGGGCCGCGGCGGTCGCTCTGAACCACGATCTCGTTCGCCGCCGGTACCGAGGTCCAGTCGCCCGCCCGCGCCGCGAGCCGCGGCGCCTCTCTGACGTCGAGCTCCCCGCGGCCGAACGCCTCGACCTCGGCGATGACGGCATCCTCGGCGTCGCCCGGCGGGACCGCGTTGAGGAACCCCACCTCGCCGAGGTTGACGCCGACGATGGGGGTGTCGCCGGCGTTGCGCGCGACGAAGAGGAACGTCCCGTCGCCGCCGACCGCGACGGCGAGGTCCGCGCCGCCGAGAGCGTTGACCGAGCGCCCCCGGTCGCCCTCGCCGAGCGCGTCGGCCGTCTCCGCGTCGAGCCAGACGGACTCGCCGGCGGCGACGATCGCGTCGCGCAGGTCCGCCGCGAGGCTCACCGCGCGCTCGCTCCCCTTCCGCGCCACGATACCGACCTCCATGCGCCACCGATTCTCGCCGCCGGACAAAAGCGTGCGGACTTCGCCCCCGGGTTCCGGAAAGTTTCAAGCCGGCCGCCCGCGTTGCCAGAGACATGTCGACCGCCCACGGCCGACCGGGACGATGAGCGGGGAGGACGACTGGTTCGAGCGCGCGCTGCGCGAGCTCGACGAGGAGTCCGACCGCTCGGCCGACGACGAGGGCGACGAGACGGCCGCGAGCGACGGGGACGACGAGGCCGGCGACGGTGACGGGGCCGGCGCAGACGACGTGAAACCCGACGACGAGGTCGGTGAGGACGGCGACGACCGCAAGGACGGCGACGGCCGCGAAGACGACCCGTTCGGCGGCGTCCGCGACGAGACGGACGCGACCGAATCGGCCGGATCGGACGGTCCGGGCGATCCCTTCGGCGGCGGGTCGTTCGGTGACGACGACGGGTCGTTCGGGGAGGACGCCGGCGGCGACTTCGAAGGAGACGATCTCGGCGAGAGCGACTTCGATGGCGATTTCGCCGAGGAGGAGTTCGGCGGCCCGGCTCCGTCCGGGACCGGCGAAGGCGACGCCGAGGACCCGTTCGGCGGGTCCGGGGCAGGTGACGGGGACGACCCGTTCGGCGGGTCCGATGGAAGCGGCGGCGACGACCCGTTCGGCGGGTCCGGCGGAGGCGGCGGCGACGACCCCTTCAGCGGGTCCGGCGGAGGCGGCGGCGACGACCCCTTCAGCGGGTCCGGCGGAGGCGGCGGCGACGACCCCTTCAGCGGGTCCGGCGGAGGCGGCGGCGGCCGCTTCGGCGCCGGGTCGTTCGGCGACGACGACCCGTTCGGCGGCTACCGGGGAAGCGGCTCCGGGCCGTCGGAGGACTTCGGCTTCGGCGACTTCGGTGATGGCGGCGGCGACGCCGGGGGCGGGACGGAGACGGGGTTCGACGTCGACCCCGACGAGTTCGAGTCGGCGATCGAGCGCACGGACGTCGGCATCGAGGGGCTCGACGACATGATCCTCGGCGGGGTCCCGAGCCGCTCCCTGCTCTCCGTGATCGGCGGGGCGGGGACGGGGAAGACGACGTTCGCGCTCCAGTTCCTCAACCGGGCGCTCGAATCCGACGGGAAGGGCGTCTACATCACGCTGGAACAGACGCGCGAGTCGATCTTCTCGACCGCCGAGGAGAAGGGGTGGGCGTTCCACGAGGCCGCCGACGAGGGTCGACTCGCCGTGGTCGCGATCGACCCGATCGAGATGGCGAACTCGCTCGCGTCGATCCGGAACGACCTCACCCGGCTCATCGCCGAGTTCGACGCCGACCGGCTGGTGCTCGACTCCGTGTCGCTCCTGGAGATGATGTACGACCACCCGGCGAAGCGGCGCTCCGAGGTGTTCGGCTTCACGCGGTCGCTGAAGGAGGCCGGCGTGACGACGCTGCTCACCTCCGAGGCGAGTCAGGAGACCCCGTACGCCTCCCGGCACGGGATCGTCGAGTACCTCACCGACGCGGTGTTCGTGCTCCAGTACGTCCGCGGGTCGGACTTCCGCGAGACCCGGCTCGCCGTCGAGATCCAGAAGATCCGCGACGCGAACCACTCCCGCGAGACGAAGCCGTACGAGATCACAGACACCGGGATCTCGGTGTACGGGCGGGCGAACATCTTCTAGCCCTCGCTCGGGCGCGCCCTGCGTACGCGCGCCCCGATGTGGTAGATCATACTGATTGCGTACCCCAACACGCCGAACGTTGCGAGCGCAGCCCCGACGAGGAGGGCCGAGTCGTCCGCTCCGAGGACCTCGCCCACGCTCGCGGCAGCGAGCGCGAATCCGACGGCGGCCGCGCCCGCAGTGACGGCGGGCGTCCGCGCGTCGATCACCGCGGCACCGAGCGCGGTCGCCCCCGCGATGGCCGAGAAGACGAGCGGCGTACCGAGGTCGGGCGAGGCGACGCCGGATAACACCGACCAGTACGCCCCCGCCGAAAGGGCGAACAGTCCGAGCGGCGCGAGTATCGGCTTGACTTTTGCCGGTTCCATACTCGTCACGGTCGAAGGCGAGACGGATGTATCCGACCGCTCTGTTTCGGAGGGGACAACACGCGCTCGCCTCCGCCGCTCCGATAGCCCTTCGATCGCGACCACCGGTGACCGACCGAGTTGTGCGTGTAGACGGGTCCTGACTCGGCCCGGAGCCGTATCAGACGGTTACCGATCCGACCGAGCCCGAAACGGTGAGACTGTCGGGATCTCGGTCAGAGTAGCTCTCGAAGCGGTTCGTCACGGCCGTCGAGATAGCGGCTCGTGAGGTCGATCGAGAGCTTACAGGCGATTGCGGTGAAGATGAGGGGGCCGCGGGCCGCACTCGCGACGCCGTCTGCGTTGCCCTCCGCGGACTCGTACGCGAGCAACACGACGAGCAGTCCGGCGCCGGTCAACGCGAACCCCTGCCAGAAGATTCCCTTGGCAGCCGCCCAAGCGGACGTCTCGCGATGCTCGCCGTGATAGAAGTACTCCGAGACCGTCCGGCCGCCCTCGCTCAGAAAGACGACGCCGGCACCGGTGAGAACCCACGCCGGGGTGGAAGCCGGATCCGACGCGGCGATCACGGGGCCGGCGACGAGTCCCCCGAATCCGATCCACACGGCGGCAAGCAGCGGGACGATGAACAACAGCGCGGGAATCGTTCCGACGTAGATCCCGACGTCGGTCCGCGGGATCACGATCCGCTCGTCCATCACGCCGCCGTCGTCGGACGAGGACTCGTCGTTCGCATCCTCGGAACGTCTGTCGGGAGAAAGGACCTGCACTGCCGCCGCGAGGGTGTCGTTGAGTCCGTCGAGTCCGGTCCCTCGGTCAGGTCGATGGCCGGCAAACAGCGCTCGTACGATCGCCCAGACGGCGAGCATCCCGAGTTCGAGCCAGTAGAACGTCAGGAGGGCCACGGCGGACGTGTCGAACGCCAGGAGTCCGACTATGGGGACGCCGTTCGCCACGAACACCGAGAGAAGATTTCTGTTCGATAGCAGGGTTCGTGGAGGGAACGACTCTCGCATTGCGCTACTGCGTGTTATTCGTCATACTTTTCACTTAATTTGCTTGACCTTGTCTCCGGGCCTGAAACTGAGACGGGCGGTTCCGTCGGAACTCTCAGGCGATGGCGTATTTCGATCGAGCCGTGGTCAGTACGGGAGACTCACACACCCACGCACAGTACGGCTATACCTACATTATGTCAAGATGTCCCGTGCGAGATACAGGGGTACAGTCGGCACGAGAGCCGCGTTATTTTCTCCGTGTGAGTCTAAACAAAACGCGCCACTAATTGGTAGACGCACCGACCCTATCACGCGGTCGGAGCCGACCAAAGCAGTGGCGCGTACGCCTGCTGAGCGGCGTGGATCTCGACGCCGTCAGGACGCGGTTACCCGAGGTATACGTGAGCGCTCTAACTCGCGACACCTGACTATATCCCAGCGCCGTTAATTAGACGGCGAACTGCCGACGGGACTGGTCGACTACCCCGACGGGTGGGTCGCCCCTCGGAGCGGTGGACGGTCGTCGTTCGTTCACCGGAGCAAGACGACGTTGCCGACCCCCCGTCGCTTGCGTTCGACGAGGTCTCTCGCTTCCAGACTGTCGAGGGACCGGCTGACGGTCGCTTTCGAAAGCGGCGTCCGCTCGACGATCTCGCTTTGGGAGAGGACCCCGTCCGCGTCGAGAATCGCTTCGTAGACGGTTTGCTCGCTGTCGGCGAGACGATCGGCTTTCTCCTGCCACTCCCGGCGACGCGCTTCCAAGAGGTCGTCCGTCGGTGCGGGGTCGTCGTCGGCGTCGGTGCCCGGTTCCGACTCGGCCGGTTCGCCATTCGGTTCGGAGCGGGGAGCGCCGTCGACGAGCAGGTACGTCAGACTTCCACCGAAGGCGACCGCCGCGACGGCGATCACCGCGACGTCCCGGAACAGGAAGTAGCGTCTCGGAAGGCGGGTGGCCGTACTCGTGTCGCCGATCCGTAACACGACCGACGACGGAGTGAGAAACTCCACGCCGAGGGCTGCCGCGGTGCCGACGAGGACGACGACGGCGAGTGCGACTGTCCGTTGGCGGGCGCGCATTCTCTGCTCACTCGATCGTCGGATCGACTCGGACAAACGACTCGATCCGTTCGGTTGCGTGATTTACGACGACGCTGTACCGAACGTCGTCGGTCGGCAGATCAACGACGACCAGCATTCGCTGTGAGGCGTTCGATCGCCTCTCCCGTTCGAGTACGAGCGCGTCCGCGTCGGCGCTGTCACGGACGGCGAACGCGGAGTCGGTGTCCGGGAGGAGTCGGTTCCACGGCCAGTCCGCATCCGCCCCGACGACCGCCGCCCGGTCGCTGGACACGCCGTCGGGAACGGGCCGGACCGTGTACACCGCTCCGCCGGCCGCGTCGACCGTGTCGGCGATGGCGGGTTCGTCGGTCACGATCCGCTTGGCACGCGAACGCTTGGTCGCGCTGACATCGGGCGGGGTGAGGGGTTCGGTACGGACGACGAGGCGTCCGTCGGCAGTCGTTACGGTGATACGTTCGACGGTCCGCAGATCCGAGACCAGCGTCTTCGTCCGGCCATCCACCGTGGTGACGAGCGCTCCGTCTTCGACGGCGAACTCGTGGGTAGCGTCGGCCGTGATCGCCGACGCGGCACCGGTAGCACTCACGAGCGCGGCGAGGCTGCCGCCGAGAACCACGAGTGAGACGACGAGCGCGATTCGGGAGGGCTTGACGCTCCGCATAGCTCACAGTCCGGATCGGTCGTCAGAAGAAAATGACGGTTTCGCGGCTCTGAAACACCTGAAACAACCTCTGAAACGCGTTCCACGACCGTTTCACACCTGTTTCCAACGGGTGTTTATATCCTCTTTTTCGCAATCCACGGATGTCGCAATCGCCCCCGACGGTCGGCGGTGCAGCCGTTCCCCGCTGACGTATGGTTACCCCGTTCGCGCCCCGTGGGGCCGGTGCGACACACCACTGATGCCAGAACGAGTCCCCGCAGTTCAGGTGAGGCAGACGCAACGTGACACAGGAAATCCATCACGAACCGCCCTCCAGAACGGGGGTGAACGCCGTGGAACGTGACTACCGCATCGCGCTGTACGCGCTCGGGCTGTCAGCAGTGTTGCTCGTCGCCGCCGGTGCGGTCGTCGCTTCCGGGTTCGCGCCGGGCGCGACGCCGGCTCCGACGCAATCGGACGACGATCCGACCAACGGGACGGACGCGGTTCGGTTCGACCGCGAGTCGGATCAGCAGTACGACGTGACGGTCACCGCGTCCGATAACGGGACCGTCACGTTCGCCTCGGCGACGAGCGGGTGCGGCGGTGTCGTCGCGGTCAACGCGTCCGACGCCGACCGGACCGACGTACAGGTCGATGGAACTACCGTCACCCTGATCGAAGAACACGGCGGCGAGACGTTCGACGGCATCTCCCGCGAGCGGGTCGCCGAACTCGTCTGGGACGCCACATCGGACCGCGCCGAACTGGACGAGTACGATCGCGTGACGGTGCGCGTCAACCAGTACTACGAGAGTATCGATCGGGAACGGCCGCTCGACACCGCCGGCGTCACCGTCCGCCCCTACGAGGACTGTCTGCCGACGGTGCGCGGCGAGATCGATCTCGCCGGCGAGGACGTGACTGTGATTACAACGCTCCCTCCCCTCGACGACATCGAGCTGCGGATCACCGACGGCCTCGGTGTCCTGAACGACGACGAAAGGCGGTTGATCGAGGAGCTAGTCGCCGCGGACGAGGAGGCCAGTTACAACGTCCAGCAACAGTTCAACGACCCCGAACGGCTGAACGCGACCGTGCTGGAGGCGACCAACGACGACCTGGTCGACGTGCGACTCACGACCGCCGGGTCGGACGGGAGCGCGGTCATCGTGACGATCGATCTCAACGACGAGACGGTCGTCAGGTCCTACGCGACACTCGAACTGGACGCCGACGACGTCGTGATGTTCGGGGAAGGTGAGAACGAGACCGTTTCGATGGACGGCGGTGGGACGGTTACGTTTGAGACCGACGAAGACACGTAAATACGCTCCGTTCGTCCCGCGGTACTCGGTTTTCACACCGAACGCGACGGAAACGTGACCTTCGCGACGCCGCGCCCGAGAACGGGTCGATTCTGCAAGTGCTGACCGTTCTCAACCGGCTCGAGTAGGGTACGAGCGGCTCTGTTGAAATCGGGCGACGGTACGTTCCGGAGTGCGTGCGACCACAGAGAGTGGAGTCGGTATCAAAAACACCGTTGAGCCGGGGCGATCGAGCGAACCAGCCGTTCGAGTGGAGCGGAAATAGACCCGTATGATTGTGGTAGAAGAGACACGGTCACGGCCCTCGTAATTATCCCATGTCCCTCCGTGACCGGCGTATCGTCGCTGGTATTGTCGCCGTAGGAGCCGGGGTGGTCTCCCCCCTCCTCGCAGAGGAAGTTCTCGCCCACCGTCTCGGGTTAGAAGGTATGCCCGTATTCTATGGGTTTTTGGCGTTCAGCGCGGTTGGGACGGGTATTGCGGCTCGGTATTGTTCGACGTACTCGTGGAAGTATCTTCTCTTGTATGGTGTGTTAGCTTTCGCCGGTGCATTTTTGACTTTTATTTACATGTTCGGCCAAACACGGGCCTGAGTCCTGCTCCGGACGATGCTTCTTCAATACGTAGAGTCTCTTGGCCTCATCTACCCGCTGTGTGCGTTCCCTATTCGGCAGCGCCGGGTCGGCTCCTCGGCAACTTCAGTAGTTGCGTGACCGATACGGAGGCTGTATGCAGCACGCTCGATCCGTTTCCTGATATATCCGGATGATGCAAATTATCCGATAGGCGTACGGACCGAGCAGGGCACGCTGACTGGATACGCCGTTACTCCGTGAACAGCGATATCAGCCACACGGTTACCGCAGATACGAATAGCACCAGCGTCACAGTCAGGAGGTCTGTGAACACGGGAAGCGTCTTCGGGACACCGGGAACAATGCCAGCGAAGTATGCGACCGTAACACCACAGGCGACAAGGAACGCGACGGTCGTCAGGACCGGAAGCGGTCGCCGACGATGGAGGGTGCTGACGTCCATGTTTGTCACCGCTTCGCCCACTGGTAAATGCCTTCTAGATCGTTTACAGTGTCCGATTCCCCTCGATTGCTCTGCACGTGACAGCGTGTACGATTGCGCCCTCTATTCAGCACATGCTGCCGCAACTAATCCAGTTCTATCAGTAACTGCCTGATCGATACCGGAGGACATCGTCAGCACAAAAGCTATATTTTCTTTAGACAAATTTTAAATTACTTGAGATAGTGTGCTAGTAACCGTCTCGGACAGATTTTAATCGACCCCTCTACGGAAAGCGTATCTATGCCCGATCTTCAGGAATGTATCGATGAATATGCGGCAGAAGTTGAGTATACTGCGCATGCTACCAAGTTCCTACAGTTAGACCGGTGGACGGGTGACAACCCGCTGTTGTTGTTGGCAGATGCAGCGGGGACGACGACCGGTCAAGCATACTTTTCACAGGTGAAGCCCAGCGTCGAAACTTTTCAGACGAAATTTCTTGATACGGGACGGATCAGCTCGTTTAGCGAACTGGCTGACTTGGACCAGCAGAGCCCCGCGTTGACAGAAATCTTTGAAGCTCAGCGGAAACGCCGAGTCCTTATTACTGGAGCTGATACATTCGCTGAAATTGATGCCGAGGATGACTTAGACCGGCTTCAACAGTGGGCGGAAGATGCGGATCCAACTGACTACTCAGAGGAGCGATTCGGCCGGATTAGAGGGGTTGGGCTACGAACATTTCAATACCTTCGGATGATCGCGGGCATCGATACAGTAAAGCCCGATATCCAAGTTCAACGGTTTATCAAAGAACTCTCTGAGACGACTGATACTCCTCATCTTGACGCCTCAACAGACCAAGCCGTGTTGGACAGTTGCCAGTGGATATCTGATAAAACGGACTACCGAATGATCGAACTTGATCAAATCGCATGGTGGTACTTTGCCGATGCTACAGGACGACATGCCGCTGAGACGCTCAATGAGTAATCTCTCTGTACGAGGGACTTTCGTCAACTCATACAGAATGAGTTCTTGACCGATAGGTGCTCTTCAGCAGCGTCTAACATACCTACTCTGCGTTTGTCAGTAGCCACGTGCGAGATACAGAGGGTATCTCTCGCACGTCCCGTCGCTACGCGTCAGCTGTCCGTTCAGCACGAACGATGTATTCGACGTGGTTTAGATAGCCTCTATCAACTCGGAGACGGACTTTACAACTTCGTCCGGTCGGTACGCGAACTCTGTGATTTCGTTCCGCTCGGTGGATCCGGTGAGCACGAGGTAGGTTGTTAGACCGGCCTCTATGCCGGCCACAACGTCCGTGTCCATTCGATCGCCAACCATCGCCGTGGATTCGGAGTGAGCCCCGATCCGGTTCAATCCACTTCGGATCATGATCGGATTGGGCTTGCCGATGGAGTACGGTTCCTTGCCGGTAGCCTTCGTAAGCAACGCGGCGACTGAGCCGGTAGCCGGAAGTGGACCCTCTGGTGAGGGCGCCGTCGCGTCCGGATTCGTAACAACGAACCGAGCTCCTCCGTCAAGTAGACGGACAGCCTCCGTTATGTTCTGAAACGAGTACGTGCGGCTCTCGCCCAGAACGACAAAGTCCGGGTCGGCATCAGTAAGCGTGTAGCCTACATCGTGAAGCGCCGTCTTCAGCCCCGCCTCACCGATGACGAACGCCGACGCTTCCGGCGCTTGGTTCGATAGAAACCGCGCTGTAGCTACAGCTGAGGTCCAGATCCGTTTCTTCGGGACATCAAGTCCGGCTTCTGCGAGGCGAGCCGCTAGGTCGCGCCGAGTGTAGATCGAGTTGTTCGTAAGCACGAGAAACTGCCGCTCCCGCTCCCGGAGGCGATCGATGAACTCCTCGGCTCCGGGAAGAGCGGTTTCCTCGTGCATCAGCACACCATCCATGTCGAGCAACCATGTGTCGTACTGTTCCTGTGCGGTGGACATTCTCCGTGAAATTCCACCGGAAACGACGTGTGCAGTCGACTTGAATATTCGCGACGCGACTCCGTAGTCGGAGATCCAGACGACAGCGCTCGTCGGATGGAATGACATACCGATCGCACTGGCGTAGTTCGCACTCTCCCGACTCGCGCCCCGCATCTCGCACGGCTATCAGAACATCCCTTCGAGCTGGTGGAAATATCGACGGCTGATTCGCAGGATTCGGTGAAGGACCGTTTCAGACCGGAACGTGTTCGAGGAATCGAACGGTACCGAGACCGAATCAGTGACTGTGGCTCGCGGATTGCTCGCCGCGAGAATGCACCGTCCGGGACCCCCGCGAGCTTGCGAGCGGGGGTACGGACGGCGCACGACCGAAGGGAGTTCGCCGAGCGAAGCGAGGCGACCGTCGGCTGACGAAGTCAGCCGGAAGTGCACCGTCCGGGAATTGAACCGGAATCAGACGTGCTCGCACGGCTCGCTGCGCGCGACTGATAGGGTTCAATTCCCCTGCTGATTCCTGCGGCTCACGTCGTTGTTCGCCGCAGGAATGCACCGTCCGGGAATTGAACCCGGGCTATTAGCTTGGGAAGCTAATGTCCTACCACTGGACCAACGGTGCTCGGTCCGAGATATCCGACCGCCATACTTCAACGTAGCGTTTCCGGTGCCGGGAGCCACACGCTTAACAGGCAGCCCCGGCAGTCGACGGCATGCACTCGCAGCCGACCGAAGCCGACGTGGCCGCCGATCCGGAGGCCGTCGAGCGCGTCCGCGAGCGCCGCGACGCGCTGGCCCCCGCGCTCGGCCGGACGTGGACCGACGACGAGCCGTGGCGCCTCCTCACCGACCTCACCGCGATCGGGAGCCGCATGGCCGGCGGCGACGGGGAGCGCCGGGCTGCGGGGGTCGTCGCCGAGGCGTTCGAGCGCGCTGGCCTCGCCGACGTCGACACCGAGCCGTTCGAACTGGACGCGTGGGAGCGCGGGGGCGCCGAGTTGCGGGTCCGGATCCCGAGTCGGAACGGCGAGGGCGGGGCGACCGCCCGCGAGTTCGAGTCGATCGCGCTCCCGTACTCGCCCTCCGGCGAAGTCTCGGGCGAGCTCGTCGACGTCGGGTACGGCACCCCGGCCGAGGTCGACGAGCGCGACGTGGAGGGGCGGATCGCGGTCGCCTCGACGACGACGCCCTCGGGCGGGCGGTTCGTCCACCGGATGGAGAAGTTCGGGTACGCGGTCGACGCGGGCGCGGTCGGCTTCGTCTTCGTCAACCACCTCGACGGGCAGCTTCCGCCGACCGGGTCGCTAACGTTCGGCGGGGAGGCCGACGCGGTCGCCGTCGGCGTCTCCAAGGAGACCGGCGCGTGGCTCCGGGAGTGCGCGGCCGGTGCGGGCGGCGGCCGCGGCGCGGCCGGGACGAGCGGGGCGACGGACGTCGCCGCCGAGGCCGAGATCGCGGTCGAGGCGAGGACCGAGCGCGGGGAGAGCCGGAACGTCGTCGGCCGCGCGGGGCCGGACACCGAGGAGCGGCTCCTGCTGCTCGCGCACTACGACGGCCACGACATCGCCGAGGGGGCGCTCGACAACGGCTGCGGGATCGCGACCGTCGCGACCGCGGCGCGGGTCCTGACCGAGGCCGACCTCCCGATCGGCGTCGACGTCGTTGCCGTCGGCGCCGAAGAGGTCGGGCTGCTCGGCGCGGAACACCTGGCCGAGACGGTCGACCTCGACCGGGTGCGCGGCGTGATCAACGTCGACGGCGCGGGGCGCCACCGCGACCTCGTCGCGCTCGCGCACGCCTCCGACGCGGCCGCGTCGGTCGCGGTGTCTGTGTCGGCCGCGACCCGGCAGCCGATCGCGGTCGACGCGGAGCCGCACCCGTTCTCCGACCAGTGGCCGTTCGTCCGCCGCGGGGTGCCGGCGCTTCAGCTCCACAGCGACTCCGGCGACCGCGGCCGGGGGTGGGGTCACACGCACGCTGACACGCGCGACAAGGTCGACGACCGCAACGTCCGGGAGCACGCGATGCTGACGGCGCTGCTCGTCTGCGAGTTCGCGGCCCCCGAACGCGACGTCCCCCGGCTCGACCGCGACGACCTCGTCCGGGCGTTCCGCGACGCGGACTTCGAGACGGGGATGCGCGCGGCCGACCTCTGGCCCGACGACTGGCCGTAGCGCGTCCCACGAGGTCGACGGGACGGGACGTCACCGGCCGCGTCCGGTCGGCACGTCGGGCGTCGTCCGCTTGTGGGCCGCGGCCCGGTGTCGCGCGAGCAGGTCGGCGGCAGTCTCCTCGTCGACGTCGAGGGACTCGCCTCCCGACAGCCGGGCCGCGATCGTCGCGGCGTCGAGCCCGCGGTCGACCCCGAGCCGGAGCACGCGGTCGATGACCTCGTACGGGGCGCCGAGGTCGTCGGCGTCGCGCTGGCCGGGGAGGAACCCGGCGGTCGGCGGCTTCTCGACGACGAACTCGGGGACGTCGAGCTCGGCCGCGAGGGCGCGGACCTCGGTCTTGTACAGGTGTCCGATCGGGTGCATATCGGCGCCGCCGTCGCCGTGTTTGGTGAAGTAGCCGAGCAGCAGCTCGCTCCGGTTGGCCGTGCCGCAGACGAGCCGGTCCGTCGCGTTGGCGGCGAGGTACGCGAGCGTCATCCGGAGGCGCGCGACCGCGTTACCGGACAATACCGGCTCGTCGTGGAGGTCGAAGCGATCGGGCGCGACGGCGCCGAACTGCGCGAACAGCGAGTGGAGGTGGACCGTGTCGTGGTCGATCCCGAGCGCGCCCGCGAGCGCCTCCGCGTCGCGGGCGTGGTGCGCGCCGACCTTGTTACACGGCAGGATCAGGCCGTAGACGCGGTCGGGACCGAGCGCCTCGACGGCGAGCGCCGCCGTCACCGTGGAGTCGAGCCCGCCGCTCATGTTGACGACGACCCCGTCGGCGCCGGCGGCCGCGACGGCCGATTCGACGAACGAACGGACCCGTTCGCGCTCGTCGCCGGGGTCGCGCGGATCGAGGACGGCGTCGGCGGTCGGTTCGCCGGGGGCCGCTCCGCGCTCGGTCGCCTCGCCGGTCGCGGTCGCGTCTTCGGCGGCGTCCGACCGGATCCCGCCCGCGGCGCGCTCCTCCAGCGCGTCGCCGTCGAAGGCGGGCGATCCGCGCTCACTCATCGCTCCGGACCTCGTTCGGTCGAGCCGTTGCCTCGCGATTCCGCCGGGAGACGGGAGCCGGTACCGCGGGTCGGCGACGCCGCGGTCGCGGTCGATCGCCGGTTCGACGGTTCATATCTACGCGGCGCTTCCGAACGGACGGATAAATACTCACGGTACCAACTGTATAAGGTATTATGCGTATTTCACGGTGTATCGGCACACGTTTCGAAAATAGCTACTGGTATGTATATAAAAACCGATTATAATACTATATTCGTTTCTCCCTCCCGCGCACACTAGAAGTAATTTGTGTTCTATACAAACTCATAGAAAAATTGCGGATGTACGCTAAATTATAAAGTCATTTCGAACCGTATCAAGAGTATAAGGTGCGTAGAAGCAAACGTTTATTCGTCTTAGTATTGTTACTTCGCGTATGACGACGATAGAGCTCACGTCGAGTCAGGAACGCGTGTTGACCGCGCTCGTAAACCTCGCGGAGAACGCCGACCGGCCGGTGTCCGGGAGGGAGATCGCCGAGTCGATCGACCGGAACCCCGGCACGGTTCGGAACCGGATGCAGAGCCTCCGCGACCTCCGGTTGGTCGAGGGGGTCCCGGGCCCCGAGGGCGGGTACGTCCCCACCGACGGCGCCTACGACGCGCTCGGCGTCGAGCGGATGGACGACGCCGAGACCACGCCCGTCGCGGTCGACGGCGACCCAGTGGAGGGGGTGAACGTCGAGGAGATCGACCTCTCCAACGTCGCCGACCCCGAGCTCTGTCGCGCGGAGCTCGTGATCCGCGGGCCGGTCGGTCCCTTCGACGCCGGCGACCGCGTCACCGCGGGGCCGACGCCGGCCGCGAGGCTCCGGATCTCGGGGACCGTCGACGCCACGAACGTCGACGGCAACACGCTCCTGTTGCGGGTCGACGGGATGGAGACGCCCCCGACCGACGGGCCCGACTCGACTGACGCGGCCGACGCGACCGACTCGACTGACGCGGCCGACGCGACCGACCCGACTGACCCGACCGACGCGGCCAACGCGAGCGCGGCCGACTAGGAGGTGTCGCCGTCGCGTCGCTCCGGGGTCGCTCTCCCGCGCCCCGTCGCGATCCGGTCGCGGATCGCTCCCGTCGCCGCGGCGACGTGACGGGCCGTCCGGTACCGCTCGCCGAACGCGACGCGGGCGCTCTCGGCGGCCTCCCGGTCGACGTCGAAGGCGACGCCCTCGTACGCGACGTCCCACAGCACCAGCGGCTCGGGCGGCGCCGGGCCGACGCCGATCTCGCCCGGCACGGGCTCCGGGTCGAGCAGCCGGTCGATCCGGGCCGGCTCGGTGCGTCCCCGGCCGACCGCCCGGACCGCGGCGACGAGCCGCCGGACGAGCGCGCGCGGGAAGCCGCCGGCGGCGACCTCGATCACGAGGAGGTCCCCCTCCCGCGTCGCGCTCGCGGTCAGGTCCCGCACGGTCCCCGCGTCGTCGCTCGTCAGGTTGTGGAAGTCGTGACGGCCCGAGAGCCGGTCGAGGGCGTCGCGAGCCCGGTCGTCGTTCACGGCGTGACGCGGGTCCGCCTCGGGGGTTTCCTCCTCGGGCGCGTAGAGGTGGTACCGGTACGTCCGCCGGGTCGCGTCGTGGGTCGCGTGGAACCCGTCCGGGACGTCGGCGGCCGCCCAGACCCGCACCGGGCCGGGGAGGTGGCCGTTGAACGCCCGGGGGGTGAGCCACGCCGGCGCCTCGAACGCGACCGTCTGCGCGACGGCGGAGACCCCGGCGTCGGTGCGTCCCGCCGCGGCGTACCCGGGCGGCGTCGCGTGCGTCGGCCCGTCGCCGCGGTCGATGACCCCGTGCTCGGCGAGCGCTCGGAGGAGGGTCCCCTCGACGGTCGTCGCGTGGGGCTGTCGCTGGAAGCCGGCGTACTCCCGGCCGTCGTACGCGACCCGGAACGCGCGGGTCGTCGTCACGCCTCGTCGTCCGCCGTCTCGTCGTCTTCCCGCGTCGCCGCCTCGTCCTCCTCTCGCGACGTCGCTTCGTCGTCCTCCCGCGACATCGCCTCGTCGTCCTCTCGCGTCACCGGCTCGTCCCCCTCGTCAGTCATCGGCACGGTGACCACGGGGACGGGGGAGACCCGGACCACCTTCTCGGTGACGCTCCCGAGGAGGACGCGCCGGAGACCGCTGCGAGCGTGGCTCGGCATCACGACGATGTCGGCGCCCGCGTCCGCGATGGCGTTCTCGATGACGTCGACCGGCTCGCCCTGCCGGAGGTCGCCGACGGCGTCGACGCCGGCGGCCTCCAGCTCGGCGGTGACCGCCTCGACGCGCTCCTGGGCCGCGGACTCGACGCGCTCGGCGAAGGCGCCGGCCTGCGGCCCGCGGAGCGTCCGGGCGACCGTGTCGACCGCGCTCACGACGTGGACGGTCGCGTCGTAGCGCTCGGCGAGGCTGGCCGCGTGCGGGACCGCGTCGTTCGCCTCGCCGCCGGGCGCGACGGGGAGGAGGATGTCGTCGTACATACGCGATACTGCTCGGGCCGGGTGCAAAACGATACCGGCCGGAGAGCCGTTCGGGAGGCCGCCGTCGCAGGCCGAGGCCGGACGGCCGACTCGGGCGCCCGACGGCGCCCGCGACGACGCGGATGGGCAGGGTTTTCCGACGCGCGTCCCTCCGAGGCCACATGGCACGAGAGGTTTCCAACCCCGACAACCCGCAGGTGACGCTCCACACCAACCACGGCGACGTCGTCGTCGAGCTGTTCGCCGACCGGGCCCCGAAGACGGTCGAGAACTTCCTCGGACTGGCTCGCCACGACCCCGCCGCGGACGCCGACCCCGCGCGCGGCACGAACACGTGGGAGGACCCCGAGACCGGCGAGGTCCGCGGCGACTCGCTGTACGAGGGGAACGTCTTCCACCGCGTCATCGAGGGGTTCATGATCCAGGGCGGCGACCCGCAGGAGAACGGTCGCGGCGGCCCCGGCTACCAGTTCGACGACGAGTTCCACGACGACCTGACCCACGACGGCCCGGGGATCCTCTCGATGGCGAACTCCGGCCCGGACACGAACGGCTCGCAGTTCTTCATCACGCTGGACGCGACCCCGCACCTGGACGGGAAGCACGCCGTCTTCGGCCAGGTCGTCGACGGGATGGACGTGGTCGAGGAGATCGGCTCGGTGCCGACCGGTCGCAACGACGAGCCCCGCGATACGGTCGAGATCGAACAGGTCGCCGTCGACGAGTAGACGAGCGGGGCGTCACCGTCGACGAGTCGAGCCCGGACGCGACCCGAACCGGCGACTACGCGGTCCGTCGTCCCGGGTTTATATCACCTGATTCTCCAGCTCCGCACCGCCGTCGAGCCGGTCGAGGTTGCCGGCGAGGATCTCGGCGACGCGGTCGTAGTAGTGTGGGGTGTGGCCCGCGTTGTGCGGGGTGATCGTGACGTTCCCGAGCCCCCACAGCGGGTGGTCCTCGGGGAGCGGCTCGGGGTCGGTCACGTCGAGCGCGGCGCCGCGGATCCGGCTGTTCCGGAGCGACGAGACGAGCGCGTCGGTGTCGACGATCGGGCCGCGCGCGATGTTGACGAGCACGGCGTCGGCGCGCATCGTCTTGAGCGCGTCGGCGTCGACGAGCCCCCGCGTCGTCTCGGTGAGCGGACACGCGAGCACCACGTACTCCGCGTCGGCGACCGCCTCGTGGAACTCGTCGAAGCCGTACACCGCGTCGGCCGGGCCGCCCTTCTCCGGGGAGTACCGGACGCCGACCGCCTCGACGTCGAACGGCTCCAGCCGGTCGAGGATCGCCTGCCCGATGGCGCCGAGCCCGACGACGGCGACCGTCGAGCCGTACACCTCGGTCGTCTCGTAGGTGCGCCACTCCCGCTCCGCCTTCTGGCGCTGCGCGCGCGGCCACTGCCGGGCGTGGGTGATCATCGAGCCGAGGACGTACTCCGCGATGTTGGGCTTATGTACGCCCGAGGCGTTGGTCACGGCGACGCCGCGGCCTGCGAGTGCGTCGCGCGGGAGGTGCCCGGTCCCGGCGAACACGCAGGCGAACAGCTCCAGCTCCTCGGCCGCGGCCAGCAGCTCCTCGTCGATGTCGAGCCCGACCGCGACGCGGGCGGTCGCGATCAGCTCCCGCTCCTCCGCCGGCGTCCGCGCCAGCGCGACGTCGCGGTCCGGGAGCCGCTCGCGGAGCGACGCGGCGAGGTCCGACGCGTCCGATCCGTGGATCGTCTGCCGCAACACGAGTACGTCTGGGTCGCTCATGGCGGGTGACTCGGCGCGACGGTTATAAAGAGTGCCCGTGCGGCGAGGGGTGCCGGATTCGGCGCGCGAGGCGGCAGCCGGCGCTCCGGCGAGGTCGGCCCCCTCTGCTCGTTCCGGCTCTCGGCTACTCCAGCGCCGCGTCGAACGCGGCCTGCAGGTCGGCCGTCATGTCGTCGACGTGTTCGAGCCCGACGGAGACGCGGACGAGCCCGTCCGTGAGCCCCGCCGCGAGGCGCTCCTCGCGCGGGATCGCGGCGTGGGTCATTGCGGCCGGCTGCTCGATGAGGCTCTCGACGCCGCCGAGCGACTCCGCGAGCGTGAACACCTCCGTCTCGCTCACGACGGTCGAGGCCTGGTCGAGGGTGCCGTCGAACTCGAAGGAGAGCATGCCGCCGAACGCGTCCATCTGCTCGGCCGCGAGCTCGTGGTCCGGGTGGCTCTCCAGCCCGGGGTAGTAGACGCGGCTCACGTCGTCGTGCGACTCCAGCCACTCCGCCAGCGCCGCCGCGTTCTCGCAGTGGCGGTCCATCCGCACCGGGAGCGTCTTCGTCCCCCGGAGCACGAGGAAGGCGTCGAACGGGCCGGGGGTCGCGCCCACCGAGTTCTGGTAGAAGCCGAGCCGCTCGTCGAGCCCGTCGTCGTCCACGATCAGCGCGCCGCCGATCGTGTCGGAGTGGCCCCCGAGGTACTTCGTCAGGGACTGGCAGACGATGTCGGCACCGTGTTCGAGCGGGCGCTGGAGATAGGGGGTCGCGAACGTGTTGTCGACCGCGCAGAGCGCGTCGTTCGCGTGGGCGATCTCCGCGAGCGCCCCGATGTCGTTGACGTTCATCAGGGGGTTCGTCGGCGTCTCGACCCACACCAGCTCCGTCTCCTCGCGCATCGCGTCCCGGACCGTGTCGTGGTCGGTGGTGTCGACGAAGCTGGTGTCGACGTCGTACTCGTCGTACACCTGCGTGAGGATGCGGTGGGTGCCGCCGTACACGTCGTCGCCGGCGACGACGTGGTCGCCCGCGGACAACAGGTTCAGGACGGTGTTTATCGCTCCCATCCCCGACGAGAAGCAGCGCGCGTGACTCCCCGACTCCAGCGACGCGAGGTTCGCCTCCAGGTCGGTCCGGGTCGGGTTCCCGGTTCGGCTGTACTCGTACCCGCGGTGGTCGCCCGGCGCGTCCTGCTCGTACGTGGAGTTCGCGTGGATCGGCGTCATCAGCGCGCCGGTCTCGGGGTCCGGCTCCTGGCCGGCGTGGATCGCGCGGGTCTCGAAACGAGGGTCGTCGGACTGGTCGCTCATACCCGGGCGTCGTCGCCGAGCGCCGTGATTCTTCCCCTTCGGAGAGGACGTCGCGAAAACGTCGGAGCGGAGGCCGTGGGAACACCGGGACGGAGGCCGCGAGAACGGCGCCGCCGCTGGCGACGCGGATCCGCGAGAAGTGCTCGGTCAGGGATTTGAACCCTGGTCGTCGGCTGACTTCCGAACCGGCGCGCCGTCGCGCCGCGTCCGTCGAAAGGCCAACATGATTGGCCGGACTACACCAACCGAGCGTAAGCGACGCTTACGTCGCGTCCGATTTAACTCTTCTTAACTCCCGCCGGTGTGGGAGTCGTCGGCGGAGGGCCGGTCGCACGATCCGCAGGATCGGAGCGCCCGCCGAACGATTCGGAGCGTCAACCCCGTTGAACGACCCGGAGCGTCGACCCCGACGAACGCCTTCGAACCCCGTCAATCGGGTGCGAGAGATCGAACTATTTTTGATATATAGAACTATATAAACTCATCAATTTGACCCGATCAGATCCGAATCAATCCCTCAGATCAGACCCGAAACGCGCGAAATAAGGGTTTGAGGGCTTTCACTGGGTCGTACTTGGGGTATATATTTTGGATACATTTAAGTGAGATCGTGTGTGATACCGAGCTATGGAAACGAGGAAGGTGCAGGTCACCGGCGGCTCGACGTACACCGTCTCGATCCCGAAGACGTGGGCGACCGAGAACGACGTGGAGGCCGGCACCGAGATCGAGTTCTTCCCCGACGGCGACTCGCTGTTCCTCACGCCGCGGTCGGAGGAGGAGCGCACCCGCGGGAGCCTCGACGTCACCGACCTCTCGGGGCAGGCGCTCATGCGCGCGGTGACCACGATGTACGTCAGCGGGTTCGACGTCATCGAGCTGGAGGGCGTCGAGATCACCACCGAGCAGCGCTCCACGATCCGCGAGGCGGTCCAGAGCCTCGTCGGGCTGGAGGTGTTAGAGGAGACCCGCGACCGCGTCGTCATTCAGGACCTGCTCGACTCCTCCGAGCTGTCGATCCACAACGCCGTCACCCGGATGCGGCTGATCTCGCTGTCGATGCTGGAGGACGCGCTCGCCGCGCTCTCCGAGCTCGACCACGACCTCGCCCGGGACGTGATCGGTCGCGACGACGACCTCGACCGGCTGTGGCTCGTCGTCTCCCGGATCTTCCGGGCGACGCTGCGCACGCCGAAGGCGGCCGAGGAGCTCGGGCTCCCGCGCGAGGAGTGTTTCGACTACCACTCCAGCGCCCGCCAGTTGGAGCGGATCGGCGACCACGCGACGAAGATCGGCCACCTGACGCTCAACATCGAGGAGCCGCTCCCCGACGAGGTCGTCGAGGCGGTCAACGGGCTCCACGCCGACGCGGTCGAGGTGATCGACACCGCGATGGACGCGCTGTTCGCCGACGAGAGCGACGAGGCGACGCGGCTCGCGAACGAGGCGCGCACCGGCGTCAGGGCGATCGACGAGCGCGTCCGCGCCATCGACGAGCTCCTCCGCGACCTGGACCCGGCCCGCGCGCAGCTGCTCGGGCTCGTCGTCGACTCCGTGCTCCGGTCGGCCGACTACGGCGGCAACGTCGCCGAGACGGCCCTCCAGAAGGCCGCGCCGACGCCGTGAGTCGGGTGGGTTTTTCACCGTCCCGTCCCGAGCCTCGCGCATGCCTGAGATAGAACTCGGAGTGCCGCGGGGAGTCGTCGAGTCGCTGCCGGAGGAGGACGGCACCGCCGAGCAGGACATGCGGCGCGCCATCGCCGGGATCCAGTCGCGGATCAACGAGGAGATCGAGGGCGCCGAGCCGGCCGAGGCGGCCGAGGTGGTCGCCGACGCGGTCGAGCGGATGGAGTCGCAGGCGAGCACGTACCACGAGTTCGTGCCCGAACTGCGCGCCTGGGGCCAGTCGCCCATCTACGCGATCGCGTGGCGGAACCTCTACGTGGAGCTGATCGGCCAGCTGTACGAGCACGAGTGGCTCGGCGACGAGCTGGGCCGCGAGCGTAACTTCCGGCTCGTCGAGGACGGGATCCGGCTGTCGGACCTGTAGGCGGTTCGCCGCGTTCCGCGGGGTCGATCCGACCCCGGGACCGATCCGACCTCGGAGCCGATTTGACCTGGACGTTCCGGCTCGGGGCCGCAGCGATATCCGCGGCCGCCTCTTTTTAACCCGCGGGCGCCCGATACACGCGTATGGAACTGGAACTGCGGTTCTTCGCGACGTTTCGCGAGGCCGCCGGCGGGAAGGTCGTCGAGTCGGAGTTCGCCGACGGGTCGAGCGTCGGCGAGGTGTTACTGGAGCTGGAGTCGGAGTACGAGGAGATGGCCGGTCGGCTCATCGTCGACGGCGGTCTCGCCCCGCAGATCAACGTGTTGAAGAACGGCCGCGAGGTGCTCCACCTCGACGGGTTGGAGACGACGCTGGAGGACGGCGACCGCCTCTCGGTGTTCCCGCCGGTGGCGGGCGGCGCATGACCGCCGACGGGGACGTGGACGGCGCCGAGGCCGCGGTCGACTTCCCGCCCGCGGAGGCGGGCTGGGAGCGCGAGACGGTCGTCTACCGCGGGATCTCGCGACGGCTGGCGGCCCACTACCTCGTCAACCTCGGCGGCGAGCTCGTCGGGACGGACGACCCGGCGGAGGCGACCCGCGTGGACGGCGACGGGTGGCGCGTCGCGCTCAGTGCGGAGACAGTGACGGCCGCGGCCGCGATCCGGCTCACCGAGGTGACCGCGGCGTTCGTCGGCGACCCGGAGGCGCTCGCGGAGCTCCTCCCGAAGTACCGGCAGAAGGCGATGCGAGCCGGCGGCTGATGACAGACGACGAGGGACGGCCGGGCGCGGGGTCGGCCGCGCCCGCCGACGGGTACCCGATCGACGGCACCGCGCTGGTGAAGACGGCGGCGCTCGCGAGCGTCCCCGCCGAGCGGCTCCCCGCCCTCCTCGCCCGCGTGCAGGCGGACCTCGGGCCGCGGATCGACGACTACCGCCGGCGGTACGAGCGCATCGCGGTCGAGCCGGAGCGCGAGACGTTCCTCGTGGAGCCCGACCACTGGGCGGGCGTCGGAGAGCGGCTCGGGCTCACGGACCGCGAGCGCGACGCCGTCGCCCGCGCCCACGAGACGGCGGTCGAGCGCGCCGGGTCGGGCCGGACGACGCGCGAGGAGTTCGAGACCGCGCTGGAGATCCGGTCGGGCGTCGTGATCGGCGTCGACGGCGGCGAGCGCGACGACGCCCCGGGTGAGACCGACCGCGACGAGGCGTGACCACCGACCGGCCGCGACCGACGCCTTTTCGGCGCCCCGCGCGGACGTGCCGCCATGCGACTCGCACGCCTGCTCACGCCGGACGGACCGGTCTCCGGACGCTACGAGGACGGGACGATCGTCGCCGACGACGGCCGCTACGAGGTCGGTCGCGACGGGCGGCTCCTCCCGCCCTGCGACCCGAGCGCGCTCTACTGCGTCGGGCGGAACTACGCCGAGACCCTCGACCAGATGGAGTACGAGCGCCCCGAGGAGCCCGACTTCTTCGTCAAGCCGCCGGCGAGCCTGCTCGCGCACGGCGAGCCGATCGCGTACCCCGAGTGGACCGACGAGCTGACGTACGCCGGCGAGCTGGTCGCCGTCGTCGACGAGCGCTGTCGGGACCTCGATCCGGAGGACGTTCCAGATGTCGTCCGCGGGTACACGATCATGAACGACGTCGACGCGCTCGACCAGCAGGGCCGGACCGCGCGGAAGGCGTTCGACGGCTCCGGGCCCCTCGGCCCGTGGATCGAGACCGACGTCGACCCGACGAACCTCGACATCTCGACGACGGTCGGCGGCGAGCAGCGCCAGGACGCGAACACCGAGCTGATGCTGTTCGGCCCCCACGAGATCGTCTCGTACCTCTCCGAGCGGTTCACGTTCGAACCCGGCGACTGCGTCGCCTTCGGCAGCCCGGCGAACCCGGGGCTCGTCGAGCCCGGCGAGCGCGTCGATATCACCTACGAGGGCGTCGGGACGCTGTCGAATCAGGTGATTGACGAGGCGTAACTGACGGTTTATTTTCAAACGAGCGTGCGGTGGCGCGTGCCTCTGAGCGCCCACCGGGCGCGAAGAGCGCGCGCGAGGGAGTCGCTGGCTCCCGAAGCGAAGCGGAGGGTGCCAGCGACGAGGCTGGGGAGGTGTGAGGTGCGGTGCTGTGCGGTTGGGTGGGACTCAAAGGGGCAGCCGCGTGGGGCACGGAGGCGACGCAAGCACCGCAGGGAGCGAACGGAGTGAGCGACCGAGGAGCGCAGCGAGCGTGCGTGCCCCACGCGGCTGGGGCTTTGGAGGTGTTCGCCGACGATCTCTCAGTGAGCGATTATAACCGAGCGGCTGGGGCTTTGGAGGCCTTCACCGTCGATCTGTGTTGGAGTATTACAAGCGAGCCGCCGGAGAGTCGGAGAGGCTAGTCGTGCCAGCGACGGCAACGAAATATAAACTGATTACGAGTGAACCGAGAAAAGGGGGACCCGCGGAATTCGATTAGTCCGGATTCTTCAACGGCTGTTTCTCCCCGTACGTCAGCGTCCGCCAGACCCACTCGACGGGGCCGAACCGATAGCGCCTGAGCCACGCCACGGACAACACCACCTGCACGACCCAGATCGCCAGGACGATCCCGTACTGCTCGACGCGGGTCACGGACCCGAACAGGCCGAGGCCGTGGCCGTAGAAGATCGAGGTCGCGAGCACGGTCTGGAGCAGGTAATTGGTGAAGGCGGTCCGGCCGACCGCGGCGAAGGTCCGCGTCACCGGGCCGTCCGGGCGTCGCTTCGCGTACAGCGTGACGAGCCCGAGGTAGCCGCCGGCGACGAGGAGGCTCCCCCAGTAGTTGAACTGGCGCCAGTACAGCGCCGCGCCCGCGCTCCAGTCGTTGGCCTCGATGTAGGCGACGCCGGCGACGACGACCGCGACGCCGACGACGCCGCCGGCGACGAGTCCCTTATACACCCGCGCCGAGCGCTCGCCGGTCAGCACGCCCCAGCGATACAGGGCCATCCCGAGCAGCATCACGCCGCCGACGCGCCAGAAGCTGGAGCCGATGAAGCCGGTCGTCTGCCGCTGGAGGGAGGCGTCGACGCGGTGGTCCATCTGCTCCAGCCAGCCGCCCCGGTAGGTCGCCACCTCCTGACGCAGCGCGGCCTCGCTCGGCGCCCACTGCGCCGCGATCGCGTCGCCGCCGATGCTGACGGCGGCGAACAGCTCGGTGGCCGGGACGAACAGGAGGAAGACCACGCCGAGTGCCGCGAGCTGTTTCGCCTCCCAGTCGCGGAGCGCGATCAGGAACAGCCCGGTGAAGCCGTAGGCGACGAGGATGTCGCCGTACCACAGCAGGTAGGCGTGCATGAGCCCGATCGCGATGAGGACCGCGGTCCGGCGGTAGTGGAGCCGGACCGCGTCCTGGCCCTTCTCCTCCTTGCTCTCGACGAACAGGAGGATTCCGGCGCCGAACAGCGCCGAGAACAGCGTGATGAGCTTCGACTGCGCGAACACGTGGCCGGCGAACCACGCCCAGTAGTTCGCGCCGGTGAAATCGCCGTAGACGGCCCCGTCGGCGTAGACGGTGGGGTTCAGCAGCGACGCCTCCGGCATCGCGAACACCCAGACGTTGATGACCAGGATTCCGAGGAGGGCGAACCCTCTGAGCGCGTCGAGGCTGACGATCCGTTCGGAGGGCGGCGTCGGGCCGGCGTCGCGTGTCACGGATTGGTTCCGAGGAGGGACCGGAGGACCGAATAGGTTCGGATAGGCGCGGACCGCGGGACGACCGCAGGGCGGAGCGGCCGCACGCCGGACCGGGACGCGACCCGCTCAGTCCAGGCGGACGGCCTCGCCGCGCTCGGAGGACCGGTAGATCGCGTCGATGACGCGCTGGACGGAGAGCGCCTCGTCGACCGTGTTGATCTCGGGCGCCTCGCCCGCCGCGACCGCGTCGAGGAACGTCGCCTGCTCGGCGGCGTGGGCGTCGCCCTCGCGGGTCGCTATCTCGGTGTCGGAGAAGTGGTGCCGGTCGCCGTCGAACGCGCGCGCCTCGTGGATCGTGAGCTCGTCGCTGCCGCGGTCGAACGTCGCGCCCGCCTCGGTCCCGCGGATCACGAACTCGTCGTTCGTCGGGCGGTTCGTCGCCCAGGCGACCTCCAGCGAGACCGTGTTGCCGTCGGCGTCGCGGAGGAACGCCGACGCGGAGTCCTCCACGTCGAACCCCTCGGCCCCGTCGTCGTCGCCCCACATGTGGACGTACGCGTAGTCGTCGCGCCCCCCGAACTCCGAGCGCGTCTCGCCCGACACCTCGACGATCTCCGGGTGGTCGAGGAAGTACAGCGCCAGGTCGATCGCGTGGACGCCGATGTCGATGAGGGCGCCGCCGCCGGCGACCTCGCCGGAGGTGAACCACGAGCCGCGACCGGGGACCCCGCGGCGCCGGACGTAGTTCGCCTCGACGTGCGTCGTCTCGCCGAACCGCCCCTCCTCCTGGTACCCCTTGATCACCCGGACCGGCTCCGCGAACCGGTTGTTGAACCCGACCATGCAGAACCCCTCGGCGTCGCGGGCGGCCGCGGCGATGCGCTCCGCGCTCTCGACCGTGTGCGCGAGCGGCTTCTCCAGGAGCACGTCGAGGCCGGCCTCGAGCGCCGAGACGGCGTACTCCTCGTGAAAGCGGTTCGGCGTCGTGATCAGGACGGCGTCGCACTCCTCGTAGAGGGCTTCCTCGCTCTCGTGGGCGTGGACGCCGAACTCCTCGTGGAACCGACGCCGGGCGTCGGGGTCGATGTCCATACCGCCGACGAGGTCCGCGCCGCGCTCGGTCAGCTTCGTCGCGTGGTGGGTCCCGATCCCGCCGAGGCCGACGATCCCGACGGCGACGTCGTTCGCGTGAGTCATAACTCGGATTCACAACGAAAGTTGTTAAGGTTCACGCTCCGGCGCACGGCGCGATTTCGACTCCCGGCGGAACGCTAGGCCGTGTTCGGCCGCCGGGCGACCGCGGCTCAGAGGAGGGCGAGGAGCGCGTCGATCAGCTCGATCACCCCGTCGAGCGACTCCGCGCCGCCTCCGAGAGCTCCGTCGCCCGGCGCGAGCCGTCGAATTCGGTCGGACTCGCGGCTCCAGACGAAGCCGCCGACCAGCCATCCGCCGGCGAGCAACGAGACCGCCGCGAGCAGTCGCGACACCGCGAGCAGCCGCACGACGAGGGGGAACAGCAGCACCAGTACCGCCCCGGCGACGGCGTAGGTGACGGCCGAGCGCAGCGGCGCCGCGAGCGCCAGTTCGACCGTCCCGGTCCCCATGAGGAGCGCGGTCCCCCCGACCCCGAGCAGCAGCGTCCCCCAGACGATCGCCCCGAGCAGCCGCACCCGCCCCCCATACCCGGAGTCGGCGGCTCCCGGCACGTCGTCGTGGACCCACGGATTGCGCATACCGGATCTCGCCCCTCGGCCCGTATATATCTCGCTTCAGATACCCGAAACGCGGCGCGTGAAACGTTCGGTCGCGGCGCGCGAACGTTCGGTCGCGTCCCGTGAGACACCGGTCGCAGTCCCCGCCGCGGAGGACCGGCCCCGAGGACCTCCCGCTCACCGCCCCTCACCGGGGACCGGATCCCGGGTCATCCACTCGCTCGCCTGCGGCTCCGTCGGGTCCGTGACGACCTCGACGAGCGCGGGGCCGTCGCGGCGGCGGGCGGCGTCGACGGCGTCCGCGACCGCGTCGCGGTCGGTCACGCGCTCCGCGGGGACGCCCATCCCGGACGCGACGGCGACGAGGTCGAGCCCGGTCTCCCCCCAGCCGTACGCGCCTTCGGGGAAGCCGTACGAGCGCGACGCCTCCTCGCTGATGATCGCGTAGTCGTCGTTGTTGAGCGCGACCACGGTGACGTCGATCCCCTCCGCGGCGAGCGTATGCAGTTCGTGGACGCACATCATGAGCCCGCCGTCGCCGGTGAGCGCGACGGCGTCGTGGTCGGGGTTCGCGAGCTTCGCGCCGATCGCCGAGGGGAGACCGGTCCCCATCGTCGCCCACGACCCGGGGTTGACGTACGACCGCGGGCCCGCCGCCGGGAACGAGACGAGCGTCCAGAGCCGGAACCCGCCCGCGTCCGCCGCGACGACCGTCTCCTCGGGGAGCGCCTCGCGGACCTCCCGCAGGACTTCGACCGACCGGAGCGGCTCGTCGGGAGTGCGCTCGTCGGCGAGGGCCGAGAACCGCGCCTCGTCGGCCGACCTGACCGCTCGGGCGCGCTCGGCGCCGTCGACCCTCTCGGCCCCCCTGGCCCCCGCTTCCGCGGTCGGCGTCGAGGCGCCGGCCGCGTCGCCACCGTCGACTCGGTCCGCGAGCGCCCGCAGGAACGCGTCCGCGTCGGCGACGACGCCGAGATCCGCCTCGTAGCCGAACCCGATGTCGTCGCCGTCGAGGGTGACGTGGACGAGCCGGTCCGGCATCGGGGCCGACCACGAGGCGGTCGCGACCGCGTCGAGGTCGGAGCCGACGACGAGTCCGACGTCGGCCGCGGCGAGCAGGTCCCGGAGCTCGGTGCTCGACCCGCCACAGAGGACGCCCGCGGAGAGCGGGTGCGTCTCCGGCAGCGTCCCTTTTCCCTTGTACGTGGTCGCGACCGGGGCGTCCAGCGCCTCCGCGACCGATCGGAGCGCGTCGCTCGCGCCGGCGCGCCGGACCCCGCCGCCCGCGAGCACCGCGGGCGCGTCGGCCCCCGCGAGCAGTTCCGCGGCGCGGTCGACGGCCTCGGTCGGTGGCGCCGGGGGCGGGCTCGGCTCTCGCTCCCCGACCGCGGGCTGGGGCGTGCGGCCCGCGAGGACGTCCTTCGGGATCCCGACGCGAACCGGGCCCTGCGGGTGTTCGCGGGCGACGCGGATCGCCTCGGCGACGGCGGGGACCGCGCCCGCCGGCGAGTCGACGAGGACGTTCTCCTTGACGACCGTGTCGTACGTCTCGGGCGGGGTCTCGTGAATCCCGTCGCCGCCGCGCACCTCGCGTTCGGTCTCGACGGCGAGGTGGAGGAGCGGGACGCAGTCGTTCAGGGCGTTCTTCAGCCCGTTCATGGCGTTGGTGTCGCCCGGGCCGGGGACGACGACCGTCGCCGCCATCGCGCCCGGCGCGCCCGTCTCGGCGTACCCCCACGCCTGGTGGGTGACGGCCGTCTCGTGGCGCGCGACGACGAACCGCGCGTCGCGGTCGGCGAGCGCCCGGTTGAGCGGGAGCGTCTGCTTCCCGGGGATCCCGAAGGCGACGTCGACCCCGCGGTCGAGCATCCGATCGACGACCGCCTCGGCGACGGTCGGGGTATCGGAGTCGCCCGGATCCGCCCCGTCCGAGGAGTCGGAGGTGTCCATACCGCGAGGTCGACGGAGCGGGTGTTCAAAGCTTCGGCGGCGGGCCGGGGGTCGCCGGCCGATCGGCGGCCTCGGCATCGCGCCCGAAGCACCCGAACCGATACGTCGCCGGGCGAGAGACGGCCGACATGGTCAACGTCGCGGTCCAGCTGTACGCGCTGCGCTCGCTCGACGCGCCGCTCCCGGAGCTGCTTGACCTCGTGGGGCGGGCCGGCTACGACGGGGTGGAGTTCGCCTACCGAGCTCGCGAGTCGCCGACCGACGAGGTGCTCGCGGCGCTCGACCGGAACGGCCTGGACGCCGCGTCCGCGCACGTCCCGATCGAGGCGCTGGAGGACGCTCCGCCCGAGGCCCTGGAGGCCCACTTCGACGAGACCGTCGACCGCTGCGACCGGCTCGGCGTCGACACGCTCGTCGTCCCGTGGCTCGACCCCGAACACTTCGAGAGCGCGGCCGCGGTCGACGCGGTCGCGGCGCGGCTCGACGACCTCGCGGGGGCCCTCGACGCCGAGGGCCTGCGGCTCGCGTACCACAACCACGACGGGGAGTTCGCGACCGTCGACGGCGATCCCGCGATCGAACGGCTGCTCGGTCGGACCGACGACCGCGTCGGGTTCGAGGTCGACGTCGGGTGGGCGCTCGCCGGCGGGGCGGACCCCGCCGCGCTGATCGACCGCCACGCCGACCGGATCACGCACGTTCACGCCGCCGACGTCGACGTCGCCCGAGGCGAGTCGGTCGCGCTCGGCGAGGGCGATCTGGACCTCGATTCGGTGGTCGCGAGCGCGCGGGGCGCGGGCGTCGAGTGGCTCGTCTACGAACACGACGACCCCGCGGACCCGGTCGCGTCGATCGAGCGGGGCGAGCGGGCGCTCCGCGACGCGCTGGACTGACCGGTTCGGCGCGGGGAGCGGTCCTCTACCGCCGCGTCGGCGGGCCGTCCTATCCCGGTTCGTCGGCGGGCCGTCCTACTCCGCCACGTTCGTCTCGCGCACCCGTATCCCCTTGCGCGCGAGGTGGCGCATCTGACGCTGCGCGAACTCCTCCTCGCCGGAGCCGCGCGTGGCGAGGACGTAGACGAGCGCCGAGCCGGCGGGCCGCATCGTCCGTCCGGCGCGCTGAGAGCCCTGCCGGCGGGAGCCGCCGAGCCCGCTGGCGACGATCGCGACCTCGGCGTTCGGGAGGTCGATCCCCTCGTCGCCGACGCGGGAGACCACGAGGGTGTCGACGTCGTCGCCGTCCGAACCGGGCTCTTCCCGGGTTCCGTCTCCCTCGCGGAACCGCCGGAACAGCTCCGCGCGCTCGCGGTGCGGGGTCTCGCCGCTTATAAACGGAATGCCGAGCGCGTCGGCGATCGCCTCGCCCTGATCGAGGAACTCGATGAAGACGAGCGCCTTCTTGTCGCGGTGGGCCGCGAGCAGGTACCGGACCTCCTCGATCTTCGCGGGGTTCTCGGCGGCGAGGCGCCGTCGCTCGCGGCCGTCCGCGCTGGCGTACTCGTTCCGCGCCAGCTCGTCGCGCCACGGGACGTATCGGATCTCCACCTCGGGCTCCTGGACGAAGCCGGCCTCGAACAGCTCGTCCCAGTCGGCGCCGATGGGTTGGCCGATCAAGGTGTAGATCTCCTCCTCGCTGCCGGTCTCGCGGACCGGCGTGGCCGAGAGGCCGAGGCGGTGTTTGCTCTGGAGCTCCGCCGTGCGGCTATACACCGGGGCACTGATGTGGTGGGCCTCGTCGAAGCAGATCAACCCCCACTTCCGGGAGTCGAACAGGCTCCGGTGGCGGTCCATCCCGGCGATCTGGTAGGTCGCGATCGTGATCGGTCGGATCTCCTTTTGGCCGCCGTGGTACAGCCCGATATCGGCGGGATCAATCGTCGAGTGGTCGAGCAGCTCCTCGCGCCACTGCCCGGCGAGCTCGCGGGAGGGGACCAGGATGAGGGTCTCGCCGCCGACGGCGGCGATCGTCGCGATCGCGGCCACGGTCTTCCCGGAGCCCGGCGGGCCGACGTACACGCCGGACCGACGTTCGAGGAAGGTCTCCACCCACGTCTCCTGATACGGGCGGAGGTCGGTGGTGAGGTCGACGTCGACCGGGTCGCCGGCGTCGAGGTCGCGGTCGTCCTCGACCGGGTAGCCCGCGTCGTAGAGGGCGCGCTTGACCTCGGCGACGGCCTCCTCGTTCACCCACGCCTCCGTCTCGGAGATGGGCGCCCGGAGGTGGTCGTCGTCGAGGTGCTGGTCCGCGACGTTCCCCATCAGGCTCTCGGACGCGGCCTCCAGAACGACGTAGCCGTCCTCGTGGGTGTACAGCCGGAAGCGGTGCGCGCGGCGCCACTGGTCGCGGATCCACTCCTCGAGGTGGTCGTACCGTCGCGGGAGCACCGACCGGAGGCTCCCGATGAGGGCGTCGGCGTCGTCGAACGGCGCGGCCCACACGTCCTCCTGCCGGATCCGGTAGAGGTACCCGCGGGTCCCGGGCTCCGTGCCGGTGGTGTCGACGAGGTGCGCGAACTGCGAGAGCCGCGCGCGGGTGAACTGCGTCGGGCGGTCGACGACGATCTCGCGGCGGTTCGGGAACGCGACGACGCGCTCGCGGGTCGCCAGCCGCCCCCAGTCGGTCGGGTAGAAGACGACCGGGTCGCTCTCGACGTCGAGCCGGTCCACGTCGCCGCGGTCGACGAGGGCGGCCAGCGCGTCGCGGGCGGCCGACTGCGTCGTGCCGAGCCGGCGGGCGACCTCGCTGGCGGTCGCGATCGGCCGCTCCTCGGCTTCGAGCGCCTCGTGGAAGCGGTCCAGCGAGAGGTCGCCGTCGGCCGCGGAATCGTCCTCGCCGGCGGCGTCGGCGGGGTCGTCGGTCATTAGCTCCGGTTCGGGCGCGACGCTGAAAGGGGTAGCGTCCGCGGTCGGAGAGCCGGCGGAGCGACCCTCGGTCGCGACCTCACCGACCGGAGCGCCCGTGACAGCCGCGCGAGGTGATCGCGTCCTTCGAGCGGAACCGGCAGCCGCAGTCGGCGCACCGGACGTACGGCTCGCCCGGCTCGGTCTTCAGGCGGTGGTCGCCGACGACGAACGGCCGAGTCACGGTCCGGGGGCGGATCCGGTCCGGGATCGGCGTCGACGACGACTCGCTGAGCGCCGCCCGCACGGCGATGGTGTCGACGTCGACGGGGTCCCACCGGCGGGCGTCGAGGGCCGCCTCGCGGTCGGCCACCTCGGTCCACCCGGTGACGACGACCGGGGAGTTGGTCTCCGTGTCGCCGACGACGACGACGAACCGGATCCCGCCCTCGACGAGGGCGAACCGCCAGCCGTCGGTCCGGTTCCACCGGAGCTGCCCGCGGCGGATCGCGTCGCTCACGGTGCGGGTCGAGACGTAGCGACCGGGCTGTTCGAGCCGCTCACGGAAGTGATCGGTGAGGGCGTAGAGTCCCGGGTCGCGGATCGGCGGGTCCTCCGCGGTTCGCGCGACGGAGGACCGGCGGTCTCGAGAAGAGTTCCGTCGCCGCGAGTCGCCCGTCTCGGGGTCGAAGGGGAGCGGGTCCGACCTCGCCGCCCGCCGGCGAGACCCCGCCGGCGCGGTCGTGGACGCGGTCCGACGCTCCGTCGATCCGGGACGGGATGACTCCGCGTCTCCCGGCCCGCCCTGTCGGGATGCCACTGAGAGTGGATACAGAGCGTGCTCTTAAGTGTGTTACGGCGACTCAGGCCCGGCAGAGATCCGACTCAGGCCCGACACGGCCTGACTCAGGCCCGACACGGATCCGACTCAGACCCGACTCACAGCGCCGGGGGCGCGCCGCGGCCGATGACGATCTCCTGTCCCTCGACGTCTTCGAGGGCCGCGACGCGGCCGCCGATCTCGACCCGGCCGGACTCGGTCTCGACCATCAGCGAGGCGACCTCCTCCGACTCCTCGAACGCGAGGTCGACGACGCGGCCGCGGACGGTCACCGCCTCGCCCGTCTCGATGTCCCGGCCTTCGACGGCGGCGTAGAAGTCGTCGCCGCCGAACTCCTTGACGTCCTTGACGGCCCGCCGGATTGACGCGTAGCGGCGCGGGAACGGGCGCTCCGCGCCGTCGGTGGCGAGCGTCTCGGCGGTCGTCCACAGCACGGTGCCGAAGAAGCCCGAGACGAGGAAGCCGAGCGCGGATCGGTTGAAGATGACGCCGTAGCGCTCGCGGTCGTCGCGGAGCGCGTCCTGCGTCGCGTAGACGGAGTATTCCCCGTCGGCGACCGCGAGGATGGGCGTGGTGATCCCGCGGCGCGTCCGGGCGATGGTCGCGACCTCGAGGTAGTCGAACTCGTCCGGGTCCGGCGCCTTCGACGCCGGGGTGACGAGCAGCTCGACGCTGACGCCCTCGGCGACCTTCTCGGCGAGGTCGTCGCGGAAGCGACGGAGCAGGCCGGGGGTCAGCGAGACGGCGAGCTCGTACTCCGCGCCGGCGATGATCTCCTCCAGGTACCGGAGGATCGTCGAGCGCGACTTCACCAGGGAGACGGCCTCGGTCTCCCGGGTCGGCGCGGTGTACCGCGCCTCCAGCTCGTCGACCATCTCCGCGAACGACGACCGGAGGTCGCCGAAGGCGTCGTCCGGGTCGACGGCGACGATCTTCATCGGACGCGACTCGCGGAGCTCCACGAGCCCGCGGTCCGAGAGGCTCCGCACCGTGTCGTAGACGCGCGGCTGCGGGATGTCCGTCCGGTCGGCGATGTCGCTCGCCGTCAGTTCGCCGTGCTCCAACACCGCGAGGTACGCGTCGATCTCGTACTCGCCGAGGTTGAACCGGTCCCCGACGTGATCGAGGGTGTCGCGGAGATCGTCGGTCATACCGGCACGACGCGTTCCTCCGATATAGGTTTTTACTATGAGCCGAGTAGTACGCGTTTTCGGAGCCGGGTCCCTCGCCACGGGTACGGGGTCGGTCCAGTCGACGCGGGTTCGTTACATGTACATCCGGTCGTACCCGCCCTCCGGCTCCCGCTCTTCCATCCGCTCCGCGAGCCCCTCGTAGTGTTTGCGGATGTCGGCCGCGAACGACGCCAGCGGCTCGGAGTCGACTCCGAGGTCGTACGTGCCGTCCACGGTGTCGACGAGCCGCACCGCGGCCTCCACGTCCGGGGCCTGCGCGTGGACCGGGGTGATGAACACGCCGACGCCGAGCGGCGAGTCCATCGCCCGTTCGAGCAGCGATGCGTTCGTCCCGTCGAGGAACCCCGCCTCCATCGGCGGGACCGACCCGTCCGCGAGCCGCGCCTCGCGGTAGTCGTCCGTCGCGACGTAGAAGGTCCGGTGAGCGTCCGGACCGTGCGGGATCGGCACCCCGGAGAGCACCGCGATCTCGGAGACGTCGGCCGCCTCGGTCCAGTCGAGGATCGACGCCGAGAGCGACTCTCCGAGCGCCGGGGGGACGAACTGCTCGACGACGAGCACGGTGACGTCGACGTCGTCCGCGGAGTACAGCCGGATCGGGCGGCGCGGTCGGCCCTTCGCGAAGGGGGTGATCGAGGGGAGCCCATCGATCGCGACGTGGCCCGTCTGGTCGAGGTCGAGGTCGTCGACGAGGTAGTCGACGGCGGTCAGTCCCGCGAGGCCGAACGACGAGAAGCCGGCGACGAGGACGTCGCTCGGCGCGGACTCGTGCGTGACGCTGAACGACGGTCGGGCGGACGGAGTCTCCGACATGACCGGTGGTTCGCTCGGCGGGGTGTTAGTGATTGCCCAGTCGTCCCAGTGATTGCCCAGTCGTCCCAGTGGTTGCCCAGTCCTCCTAGTGGCTGCCCGGTTCTCCTAGTGATTGCCCAGTCGCCCGGGGGCGTCCGGATGTCGTCCGGGCGCGGTGGCGGGGCCGCGGGGAGAAACCCTTTTTCGGGTGGGCGACGCCGGATTGCCTATGGCACTGCCCGCGGGCGCGACGCCGGTCACGGGTCAGCTCCTCGGTCCGGTGACGGACGCCGTCTCGCGGCTGGCGGGAGTCCCCGGCTCGCGGCTGCTGCTGGTGGTTCTGTCGGTCGCGCTCGGCGCGCTCGTCTCGAAGTTCCTCGTCCGGCTCATCGGCCGCCCCGTCGCGCGCCGGGTGTCGAGACAGAGCGTCGCGCAGACGATCGTCAGGGGCGTTCGCGTCGGGACGATCGTCGTCGCGCTCCTCGTCGGCCTCTGGGCGGGCGGTTTCCGGTTCACCGACCTGCTCGTCGGGACGGCGGTGTTCTCGGCCGTGATCGGGATCATCCTCGCCCCGCTCGTCGGGAACTTCATCAACGGCGTGTTCATCCTCGCCGACCAGCCGTTCGAGATCGGCGACATGATCGAACTGGAGGACGGGACGACCGGGTTCGTCGAGGACATCACGATCCGGTACACGAAGATATTTACGCTCGACAATACGTTCCTCGTCGTCCCGAACGGGACCATGCGCGAGCGCGACGTGACCAACTTCTCCGCGGAGGACGAGCGCACGCGGCGGACCATCGACGTGCTCGTCACCTACGAGAGCGACATCTCGGAGGGCCGGCGCCTCATCGAGCGGGCGGCCCGCGACTGCGACGCGGTGATCGACGGCGGCCCCGACATCCGGATCGGCGTGGCGCGGTACGTCGCCGGGCCCGACTGCCGGCTCCACGAGTTCGGTGACGACGGGATCCTGCTCCGGCTCCGGTACTGGGTGAAGAAGCCGTACAAGCTCGCGAAGGTGCAGTCGGACGTGAACACGCTGATCCGGGAGCGGCTCGCCGACGCGGACGTCGAGATGGCGTACCCGCACCGCCACCTCGTCTTCGACGACACCTCCGGCGTCGCGCGGGTCGGAGGTCCGGAAGACGGGCGCCCGCCGGGCGAGCGGGCCGGGGACAAGCCCGACGACGGCGGAATCCGCGGCGGTCGGGCGGTCAACGACGACTCCTCAGTCGACGACTCCTCGGTCGCCGGCTCTCCGACGGGCGACTCTCCGACCGCCGGCTCGCGGGCAGACGGTTCCGAGAGCGGGGATTCGGACATCGAGGGTCTCACGGATGAATCCGCAGGACGAGACGCTCCGACCGGCGGCGACGGGAGCTGAGGCGGATCGATGCGGAGGCCGCCGGAACCGGAAGCCTGATTCGCCGAGGAGCTCACTTATAAACTAGTGAGCGACGAGCCCTCCGAGAATCCGTCGGATTCCGATCCGAGAACCGGCGAGAACGGTTTCCACGATGGCGGTGACAGCGATATTAGTGATGGCGATGTGGGTGACGGCGATGGGAGTGATGACGGTATGGGTGATAGCGATGTGGGTGATAGCGATGTGGGTGATAGCGATGTGGGTGATAGCGATGTGGGTGACGGCGGCGAAGCCGACGACGGCGACGGGGAGCGCGTCTCCGAGGAGTCGATCACCGAGGGGAGCCTCGTGCGGCCGCTGTTCCGCCTCGCCTGGCCCATCGTCGTCATCCAGCTGTTACAGGTGACGTACAACGTCGTCGACACGCTCTACCTCGGCCGGCTGTCGGCGGAGGCGGTGGGCGCGATCAGCCTCGCCTTCCCGCTGATCTTCCTGCTCATCGCCGTCGCCGGCGGCTTCACCACCGCGGGCGCCATCCTCGTGGCGCAGTACACGGGTGCCGACGGTGACGGGTCGGCGGGGCTGGTCGCCGGGCAGACCATCTTCACGGTCTCCGTGCTCTCCGTGTTCATCGGGATCGCGGGGTACTTCTACACGCGCCCGGCGCTGGAACTGCTCCCGAGCGACCCCGCCACGGCGGCGATGGTGATCCCGCTCGCGGCCGACTACATGGAGGTCGTCTTCGCCGGCATCCCGCTGATGTTCGGCTTCTTCGTCTTCTCCGCGCTGATGCGCGGCTACGGCGACACCCGAACGCCGATGGCGGTGATGCTCGTCTCCGTCGTGCTGAACGTCGTCCTCGACCCCTTCCTTATCTTCGGCTTCGCAGACAACCCGCTGTTCGGGTGGCTCGCGGGGATCCCGGCCGCGGGCGCCCTCGACCCGGTCGCGCTGGAGGCGTCGCTGTTCGCGGTCACCGGCTTCACCGGATACGGCATCGAGGGGGCCGCGCTGGCGACGATCCTCTCGCGGGGAGTCGCCACCGGCATCGGCGTCTGGCTCCTGTTCGGCACCGGGCTCGGGCCGGCGGTCACGGTCGGTCACCTCGTGCCCGATCCCGGCTTCATCCGCGACATCTTCGGTCTGGGGCTTCCCTCCAGCGTCGAGCAGACGACCAGCGCGCTCGCGATGATCACGCTCACGGCGATGGTCGTCACGTTCTCGCCGCCGGTGGTGGCGGCCTACGGGCTCGGGAACCGACTCATCTCGCTGGTCTTCCTCCCCGCGATGGGGCTCGGGCGCGCGATCGACACGATGGTGGGGCAGAACCTCGGCGCGGACCGGGCGGACCGCGCCGCGCGGTCGGTCGGGCTCGCCGCCGGGACCGGAGCGGGCGTGATGTTCCTCGTCGCCGTCGTCGCGGTGACGTTCACGGAGCCAATCGTCGGGGCGTTCCTCGGCGACGTGCCGGACGCGCCCGCGACGGTCGGCTACGCGGTCGAGTACGTCCGGATCCGATCGGTCGAGTTCGCCTTCATCGGCGTCTCGCAGGTGATCCTCGGCGC
Source organism: Halorubrum rutilum (assembly GCF_042665015.1). Taxonomy (GTDB): domain Archaea; phylum Halobacteriota; class Halobacteria; order Halobacteriales; family Haloferacaceae; genus Halorubrum; species Halorubrum rutilum. The sequence continues at coordinate 487,697 of NZ_JBHTBL010000011.1, forward strand.
GTTCCGCGGCGCCGGCAACACGAAGACGGCCATGGTGATCTCCATTCTCACCCTCTGGGTCGGCCGCGTTGCCAGCGTGGGCTACCTGGTGTTCGTGGCCGGGTGGGGGGAGACGGGGGTCTGGGTCGGAATGGCGCTCGGGAACGTCCTCGGAGCCGTCGTCGGCGTCGCGTGGTTCGCCCGCGGAACGTGGACCGAGCGGTACATCGACGATCCCGAACCGGACGTCGACTCGGTCGCGGGCGACTGACGGGAGTCAGTGGCGAAAGAGGTGGATCGCGTCGTCGTCGCGGAGGAGACAGAAGCGGGCGCCGTCGCTCTCGGGAAACGTCGTCCCGGTCTGGCGCGTGGTGAAGAGCCGATCGAACGGGGCGTCACAGACGGGGCACGAGACGCCTTTCCGGTTCTCCCAGAGTCCCGTGGCGCCGGTGTCCCTGAGCTGTTTCAGCGCGTGACGGTGGTCGTGGACGTCGAACCGCGTCATAAGTGGCGGTTTCCGTGACGGCGGTTGAAGCTGCCCCCGCGAGTATCAGGTGTGATTTCGACGCGGTTGATGTCCTTCGGGTGTCACGTCCGGTCCGTCGCGTCCGGCGTCGCTCAGGCGTCGAGTTCGGCCAGTCGCGACCCCGCCCGTTCGATCGCCGCCTCCTCGCCGGTCCGGACGTACTCGCCGAGCGCGTCGGCGGCGGCGACGAGCGCGTCCGAGTCCGCCGCGGGGACGTCGCCGTCGAGCGCCTCGACGCGCTTCGCTCGGTCGCGGAGGCGTTCGAGGAGTTCCTTGGCCGGGGCGATCCGCGACCGCGGGTCGTCGCCGTCATCGCCGTCGTCGCCGTCAACCGAAACCGTCGATCCGTCGGCTTCCGATCCGCCTCCCGTCCCCTCGGAGAGTTCGTCGAGGAACGAGAGGCAGTCGCTCCGGTACTCGTCGACCGCGCGCGCAGCCGCCATCCCGCGCGCCTCGCGGAGCCGTTCGGGGACGGCCGCCGTCGCGGGACGGTCGCCGTCGTCGGCGCCGGCCAGCAGCTCGAGGAGGTACTCGCGGTCCGCGTCGGCCGGGTCGCGGAGCCGGTCGTAGCAGTCGACCGCCTCCAGCAGCTCTCGGGCCGCGAGGTACGTCCCGTCGAGCGGGAGCAGCTCTCCGCCGCGGATGAACCCGCGCTTGCGGACGTACTCGCGGAGGGCCGACTTGAGGTCGTCGACGCCGTCAGTAGGAAGGGTCCCGGTCGCGTCGCCGAACCGGGCGCGATGGGGACTGAGGTCGAGCGACGCGGGCGCGTCGGTGTGCGCCGTGCGGTCGTCGACGCCGACGCTCCGGAGGTCCCCGCACTCCGGGCACTCGACGCTCCCCGTCTCGTAGTACGACCACCGAGCGCCGCACTCCCGGCACTCCCGTTCGCCGCGAACCTTCATACTCGACCCCTGGCGCCGTTCGGCGTAAAGGGCTGCGGTCGGGGTCGAGCCCGACGGCTCGGTCACCCTCTTCTCGACATGTTATATATGTGATCCGCGAGAACCGCCGGACATGAGTTGGCACGCCGTCGACGCGCTCGACGACGCGGTCGACGCCACGCGCCGGTTCCTGTTCCCGTTCAGCCTCGTCCGCTGGGCGAAGCTCGCCCTCCTCGTGCTCCTGATGGGCGGTGGCGGCGGCGCGAGCGCGAACGCGACCGTCTCCCTCGCCTCCGACGCTGGCGTGACGCCGCCGGAAGGAGTCGAGCCCGATCCCGCCTTCGGTGTCGGCTCGGGATCCGTGGGTAGCGACGGGGGAACGATACCGCCCGACGCGGTCACGGGAGCGGTCGCGGAAGCGGTCGATCCGATCGCGCTCGCGGTCGCCGCCGGTGCGGTCGCCCTCCTGATCGTCGCGGTCTCGGTGGCGTCGCTGTCGCTGCGACTGGTCTTCTACGACGCGCTCCAGACGAATCGGGTCCGGATCTGGCGGCCGTTCCTCGGGCGCCTGCGCCAGTCGCTCGGCCTGTTCCTGTTCACCGCGGTACTGAGCGCCGCGGCGGCGGCGCCCGTCGCGCTCGGGGTCCTCGTCGCGGTCGCCGCGGACGACCCGACCGGATTGGCGCCGGTCGACTCGCTCGCCGGGACGCTGGGCTCGCTCTCCGTCGGGCCGCTCGTCGCGCTCGGCCTCGCCGGGGCGGCGCTCGTCGCGGTCGCCGCGCTCGCGCTCCGCTTCACCTACGAGTTCGTCGTGCCGACGATGATCGCTCGAGAGACCGGCGTGCTCGGGGGATGGCGGCGGGTCTGGACCGTGCTGCGCGCCGAGTGGGCGGAGGTGCTGGTGTACCTCGTCGCCCACGTCGTCGTCGCACTGGGACTGTCGGTCGTCGAGGGGGTCGCGCTCGCGTTCGCCCTCGCGCTGGTGGCCGCGGTCGGCGGTCTCGCGCTCCTCCTCGTCGCGGCCGCGCTGGGCGGGCTCGGTGCGCTGCTCGGCACCGCGGCCGGAGCGGCGGCGGTCGCGCTGGTGGCGCTCGCGGGGGTCGCCGTTCTGCTGGCCTTGGTGCTGCCCGTGCAGGTGATCACGCGTTCGTACCGGATCGCCTACGAGGTCTCGACGCTCGGCGGACTGGACCGGGACCTCGCCCCGCTCCACCCCGACCTCGACTCCGGGGGACGCGGATCGTCGAAACCGCGCGCCTCGGGATCGAGTGACCCGGAGTCGGATAACCCGGAGTCAGGTGGCTTGGGATCGGGCGGTTCGGCGTCGGATAGTTCGGAGTTTGGCGGTTCGGAGTCAGATAGTTCTGAGTCTAGCGGTTCGGCGTCGGATAGTTCGAAATCGGACACCGGCGAGCCGGGCGACTGCTGAGCCGCTATCCGTGGCGCCTCTCCGACCGCCGACTCGGTGCGTCGGCGTCGACTGTCGTATTTTACTCGTGGCCGTCGGGCGAACGTCCGGTTTCGACCGCGAAACGTCGAACGTCGAACAACGCATTCGACGGGTTCACATACCTTTTTACTCCGTTCGTGAATGGAGGTGCACATGGGACTGGATGACGACGCGCGGGAATACCACCGAGAGGAGCCGCCGGGGAAGATAGCCATCGAGACGACGAAGCCGACGAACACGCAGCGGGACCTCTCGCTGGCGTACTCGCCGGGCGTCGCGGCGCCCTGCCGCGACATCGCCGCGGACCCGGAATCCGTCTTCGAGTACACCGCGAAGGGGAACCTCGTCGCGGTCGTCTCGAACGGCTCGGCGGTCCTCGGGCTCGGCGACATCGGGGCCTCGGCGTCGAAGCCGGTGATGGAGGGGAAGGGCGTGCTGTTCAAGCGCTTCGCCGACATCGATGTCTTCGACATCGAGCTCGACATCGACTCGGTCGACCCGTTCTGCGAGGCGGTCACGGCGATGGAGCCGACCTTCGGCGGCGTGAACTTGGAGGACATCAAGGCCCCCGAGTGCTTCGAGATCGAGGAGCGCCTCCGCGACGAGATGGACGTCCCCGTGTTCCACGACGACCAGCACGGCACCGCGATCATCTCCGGCGCGGCGCTGATGAACGCGGTCGAGATCTCCGGGAAGGACCTCTCCGAGATTGAGATCGTCTTCTCCGGCGCGGGCGCGTCCGCGATCGCGACCGCCCGGTTCTACGTCTCGCTCGGCGCGCGCAAGGAGAACATCACGATGTGCGACTCCTCCGGGATCATCACCGAAGAGCGCGTCGCGAACGGCGAGGTCAACGAGTACAAGAGCCAGTTCGCCAGCGACGTGGCCGGCGGCGACCTGACGGACGCGATGGCGGGCGCCGACGTCTTCGTCGGCCTCTCCGTCGGCGGGATCGTCTCGCAGGGGATGGTGCGGTCGATGGCCGCCGACCCGATCATCTTCGCGATGGCGAACCCGGACCCCGAGATCACCTACGAGGACGCGAAGGACGCCCGCGACGACACGGTGATCATGGCGACGGGCCGGTCGGACTACCCGAACATGGTGAACAACGTCCTCGGGTTCCCGTTCCTCTTCCGGGGCGCGCTCGACGTTCGCGCGACGGAGATCAACGAGGAGATGAAGCGGGCCGCCGCCGAGGCGCTCGCCGAGCTGGCGCGCAAGGACGTCCCCGACGCCGTGGTGAAGGCGTACGGCGACGACCCGCTCCAGTTCGGCCCGGACTACGTGATTCCGAAGCCGCTCGACCCGCGCGTCCTCTTCGAGGTCGCGCCGAGCGTCGCGGAGGCGGCGATGGAGTCCGGCGCCGCGCGGACGGAGATCGACCTCGACCGGTACCGCGAGGAGCTCGAAGCGCGGCTCGGGAAGTCCCGCGAGATGATGCGCGTCGTCCTGAACAAGGCGAAGAGCGATCCGAAGCGCATCGCCTTGGCCGAGGGAACGGACGAGAAGATGATCCGCGCGGCCTACCAGCTCTCGGAGCAGGGCATCGCGGACCCCGTGCTGCTCGGCGACGCCGACGAGATCGGTCGGACGGCCGACCGGCTGGGACTCTCGTTCCAGCCGGAGATCGTCGACCCGGAGCACCGCGACGTGTCGGCGTACGGGGACCGGCTCCACGAGCTCCGAAAGCGGAAGGGGATCACCCGCCGCGAGGCGAACGAGCTGGTCCGACGCGACACGAACTACCTCGGGAGCGTCATGGTGAAGTCGGGGGACGTGGACGCCATGCTCACCGGACTGACGCACCACTACCCGTCGGCGCTCCGACCGCCGCTTCAGGTGATCGGGTCCGACGACGACACCGACACGATCGCCGGGGTGTACATGCTCACGTTCAAGAATCGGGTGATCTTCTGTGCCGATACCACCGTGAACCAGGACCCGGACGCGGAGACGCTGGCCGAGGTCACCCGCCACACCGCGGAGCTCGCCCGGCGGTTCAACGTCGAGCCGCGCGCGGCGATGCTGTCGTACTCCAACTTCGGAAGCGTCGACAACGAGGGGACACAGAAGCCCCGAGAGGCCGTCGACATCCTCCACGGCGACGACGCGGTCGACTTCCCCGTCGACGGGGAGATGCAGGCCGACACCGCCGTCGTCGACGACATCCTCAACGGAACATACGAGTTCTCGGAGCTGAACGAGGCCGCGAACGTGCTCGTCTTCCCGAACCTCGAAGCGGGCAATATCGGGTACAAACTCCTGCAACGCCTCGGCGGTGCGGAGGCCATCGGTCCGATGCTGGTCGGCATGGACCAACCCGTCCACGTCCTCCAGCGCGGGGACGAGGTGAAAGACATCGTCAACCTGGCGAGCGTGGCGGTCGTCGACGCCCAGGAGTAGCGGTCACCGACCGACCGATTTTCTGAGCGGAATCGTTTCGTCGGACGCCCTCTGTCCTTCGCTTTCGTTTCTCGTCTCACTCTCGTTTCCTGTCTCGTCTCACTCCGCGTTCACTCCGCGCTCACTCCAGACTCACTCCGGAGGCTATCGCGTTGAGGGTGGAGTGACACACCGGGTTTCCGGTGAAACGGGGACGTGTGGTGGCTGCGGTCGTGAGGTGGGGTGGTTCTTTGTCAGACCCATCGAAAATTCCGCACCGAGAAATCTAAAACTACCGAGAGCTTCCTTCGACCGTCTCATCTGATCCCCGCTGATTCGATAAAGAATTATAAACTAGTTTTGAGTACACTCTATTGACTCCAATAGTCGAGATATTTCTCTCGATAGTCGAGAGATTTTCATCGGAAAGATACCAGAGGCTCCGACACTCTGTCGCCGAGTGTTTCGTTTTTCGACCGCATGAAGGCGTATTCAGCCACGAGAAGTCATGCGACGGACACCGGGTTTCCGGTGAATACGAATGGCGTGGTGGTGTCGATCTCGTCGCGATGGCATTACTTATTCAACGTCGCCCTTTTGCATGCAGTCTTACCGGCTTCCACAGAATCCATCTCCACGGGATACCACCTTCACAGAACATCACCTCCACGCAACACCACCTTCACAGAACATCACCTCCACGCAACACCACCTTCACAGAACACCACCTCCACGCAACACCACCTTCACAGAACACCACCTCCACGAAACACCATCCCCACGAAACACCATCCACCCCACCGACCCCGTTTCACCGGAAACCCGGTGTGTGTCTCAACTCTCCCAACTCACCACACGCTCGAAACGGAACGCATTTCACCGGAAACCCGGTGTCGATCCCATGAACGCAGCGGACGACCTCTTCACTCGGAAGGACCCGATATTCGCGAACAAGGAGCTCCTCGAGATCAGTCACCTCCCCGGCGAAGGTCGGATCGTCGGTCGGGACGATGAGATCGCCGACCTCGCGAACGCGGTCAACCCGGCCATCTTCGGGCAGAGTCCGAGCAACGTCCTCATCTACGGGAAGACGGGCACCGGGAAGTCGCTCTGCGCGAAGTACGTCTCGAAGCGACTCGTCTCGACCGCCGGCGAGGAGGGCGTCAACGCCACCTTCGCGTACGTCGACTGCGCGCAGGACACGACCGAGACGCAGGCCGTCCAGACGATCGCCGACGGCGTGAACGACCCCGACGCGACCGGGATCAACGTCCCCGACAAGGGGCTCTCGACCTCGACGTACTACAAGCGGCTCTGGCGCATCCTCGACCAGCGGTACGACGTCGTCCTCGTCATCCTCGACGAGATCGACAAGCTCGACGACGACGCGATCCTGATGCAGCTCTCCCGGGCGGGCGAGGCCGGGAAGATCACGGACTGCAAGCTCGGCGTCGTCGGCATCAGCAACAAGATCCAGTACAAAGACCGGATGGACGAGCGGGTCAAGTCGAGCCTCTGCGAGCGCGAATTCGTGTTCCCGCCGTACGACGCGAACCAGCTCCGAGAGATCATGCAGGCGCGGGCGGACGCGTTCCACGACGACGTCCTCGATCCGTCTACGATTCCGCGTGCCGCGGCGCTCGCAGCGCGCGAGCACGGGGACGCGCGGAAGGCGATCGACATCCTCAGATACGCCGGCGAGATCGCGCAGGGCAACGACGAACCGACCGTTCGCGAGGAGTTCGTGACGCAGGCGCGCCAGCGCGCCGAGACGGATCGGTTCCGTGAACTCATCCGCGGATCGACGCCGCACTCCCGATACGTCCTGCAGGCGCTCGCGCTGCTGTCGCTCTCGAACGGACGCAAGGACGGCTTCCGGACCAGCCGCGTCTACGAGATCTACGAGAACATCTGCCGGCAGGAGGGGTCGGACAGCCTCTCGCTCCGTCGCGTCCGAGACCTCCTCAAGGAGCACGCGTTCCTCGACATCATCGAACAGTCGAAACACAGCGGCGGGAGCGCGGAGGGCAGCTACACGAAACATCAGCTGCTGGAGGACCCGAGCGTCGTCAAGGACGTACTGACGGGAGACAGCGCCGCGTAGCCGTTCCGCCACGACCGATTCCACGGTCGCTTCTCCCCTCCGGATACCCCGTACGGTCGAGTCCGCGCCGGCGCTTCGTCGACCGTCCGAGCGCTGCTGGTTCGACGCCTCGCGACGGATCGAGCCGATACGATCGAGCCGGTACGACCGAGCGGACGCTCAGCCGAGCAGGCCGAGTCCCTCGATCCGCTCGACGATCTCCTCGACGGCCTCCTCGGCGTCGTCGGTGCGTTTCCCGCCGGTGATGACGATCTTCCCGCTGCCGAACAGGAGGATGACGACCTCCGGCTCGTCCATCCGGTAGACGAGCCCGGGGAACTGCTCCGGCTCGTACTCGACGTCCTCCAGACCGAGGCCGATCGCGAGCGCGTTGAGATTGAGGTTGTGACCGAGATCGGCGCTCGACACGATGTTCTGTACGGTTATCTCCGGATCTTCTTCGACCGGAATCTGGAGCCCGCGGAGCTTCTCGAAGATGATGCCGAGGGCCTCGTGCACGTCGTCGATGCTCTTCGCGCCCGTACAGACGATCTTCCCCGACCGGAAGATGAGCGCGGCCGCCTTCGGTTCCTGAGTCCGGTAGACGAGCCCGGGGAAGTTGTCCGGGTTGAAATCCGCGCCCGGGAGGTCCTCCGCGAGCGCTTCCAAGTCGAGCTCTTGGCCGATTCCGGTTGATGCAACGACGTTCTGAATCTCGATCGAATCAGCAGGGTTCGTCATCGTTCGCTTTTATATGCGTCCCCCTCCCTTATAAACGCCCGTGGTATAAACGATCGCTCGCGACGCGTCCCCGTCGCCGCCACTCGCTCGCTCTCCGAGTCCCGAGTACGCGTGATCGAAACCTAGGATTGCCGATGGACGAGACCAGGGTCGCCGATGAACGAGACCCCCATTTCTGAGAGCAGACGCGACCGAAACGGGCTTCCTCTCGCTCTCACAGACCGGCCGCTGTGTGCACTCGCAAATCTACAGGTGCCCCCTCAGGAACCCCCGATGGTGCACTCAAATACCCGTGCGATCTATTGACAGAAGACAAATAAATCCCCGTAGATCGGCTCTGTCCGCTCGGGCGAGACCCCCGCCGCAGCGATCGCCGTGACGAGTCCCGGTCGCGCCCCGTCGTGACAATCGATCTCATTGAAATCGCATGACGTGGCGGTGATAGTTCGACGGTGTTAAGTACAACCCGGGATTCGTGTTGAATGCGAAGGTCCCCCGGCGCGGGGGACGACGGTCGGCCGCACCGCGCCCGGCCGAAGTGTTCCGACGTGCTTAAGTGTATAAGCGCGTTCGGTTGTAACGCGAAGAACGCACCCGCGAATTCGGGCCGTTCAACTCGGCCCGGTTTCGCAGAGTCGGTTCGTCCGACTCACCGATATGAGGATTTCGCCCCCTGCGCTCCGGCGTAAGCGGAAATCTGATGTGAGCCGTGGTCGT
>NZ_JBHTBL010000012.1:0-155029 GCF_042665015.1 Halorubrum rutilum
CGATCCTCTGGGAACCGCGGGTCGCCGCCTGCCCATTCATACCGGGGCGATCGCCCCACCTCATACGTTTTTCCAGCACCTCCAGACGCCTCTCCGCGAAAACACACCGCCCACCGGCGAGCGGCCCCGTCGTGACCGCTAGGCTTAAACGCTCGACCGCGGTACCTTCGATAGCGCCAAGGTGGCAGAGTCTGGTCAGACGCAGCGGCCTGCAGAGCCGCCCAACGCCGGTTCAAATCCGGCCCTTGGCTTTTTTACTGGTAGTCGTCCCGATAGCGGCCGCCGCGCCGTGGTACTCGCCGGGATCTCCGTGGACTCGCGCGCCGCGCGGACGACGTCGTGCGGTCGGACGCTCCGTTTCGCTCCCGTTCGCGCTCGCCGTTCACCGTGGCGCGGAGGCGGAGCGGTGGCCCGGTTCGGTCGTCCCGGTCGCTCGCCTTAGTAACCGTTATACGCGGGGTGACCCATGCTGAAACCATGCAACGACGCGCTGTGGCCGTGTACGTCGCACTCTTCGTGCTGATCGCGGGCGGAGCGGGCGTTCTCACCGCGACGGCCGACACCCCGGAGGTCGGCTTCGAGAACCCCGACTTCGAGGTCTCACAGGGTGACACGATCGAGGTCGACGGCGAGGAGTACGTCGTCGCCGAGATCGCCGAGGTCGAGGAGGGTGGTGGCGGCGGTCACGGTGGCGGCGGCGCCTCGACGTCCATCGTCGCCACGATCGAGCGCGAGATGACGGTGGAACAGTCCGAGGCCTGGGCGAACGAGTCGACCGTCGAGGTCGGCGACCGGGAGTGGCGCGTGACGATCTCGGGCGAGGATCCGAGCGAGTTCACGCTCGTCGAGGTGCTCGACCGGCAGGCAATCCTCGAAAACGACCCACAGGCCGACAACGAGACCGTCGAGCGCGACGACGGCGAGTACGTCGTCGTCACCGAGGACGGCGAGTCGACGCTCGTCCCGGCGGGCGAGTACTTCCCGGCTCCCGAAGAGCGGTCGTACGCCGCGGGCGACGCCTTCGAGTACGGCGGCAACACCGTGACCGTCGACGACGTCACGGCGGAGCAGGCGGTGGTCTTCTGGGAGGCGACGGAGACCGAGAGCATCGAGATAGAGCAACACTCCCGGGTCACGGTCGGCGAGACGGAGTTCATCGCGCACTTCTCCGACGCCTCGACGATGCAGCTGTCGAGCGACATCGAGGGGTACGAGGCGCAGGTCTCGCAGATCGACCAGTTCCAGCAGTACAACAGCGGGCTGACGCGCGTGCTCGTCCTCGCTCTGCTCTCCTCGCTGCTCCTGCTCGGCGCGGCGTTCATCCCCTCGCGGTACTGATCTCGCCGCCCAGTCGGTCGGACCCGTTTTTGATGGAGCCGTTCGGTCTCCGTCCTCCCGCCTCGCCGTCCGTCCCGCCTTCTCCCGCGAGACGATCCCCGTCGCGGACCGGGACCGCGGGCGACAGCCTATACGTGTCGCGCTCGTTGTGCGAGACGTGAGTTCGACGCGAGGAACGGTGCGACAGCTCGCCCCGCACTGGGCCGCGATGTTCCTGCTGATGGTCGCGGCGCTGTCGCTCGTCGAGCGCGTCGTCGGCGCGCCCGGGCTTCTCCCCTCGGCGGGGGTCGTCGTCGCCGTCGCGATCGGCTACCCCTGCGCCGTCCGGGCGCTCGGCGTCGCGCCGCCGGTCTGGCGGCGCTCCTGACTCGCTTCGCTCTCCGTGTCGCTCAGTCGTCGACCGCGTCGCGGAGCGCGGATCCGAGTCCCAGTCGGGCGGCGCCGACCCCGACCCCGAGAGCGAAGGCGACGACCGCGCTGACGGCGATCCAGAGCGTGTTCGGATGTTCGAGTCCGGCGTGAAACAGTGTCTCCATGCCCGTCGATCCGCCGTCGGTGAGGTAAATCGACCGCTTCGTCGGCGCCGGCCGCCGACGCGACCCTCCCGAGCCGATAACACCGATGTCAGTCGATCACCCGGGGGTCCCTTTCGTTTTTATACGTACTCGTCACGTACGACCGGTATGAGCGACGAGAGCCCGGCTCCGGTCACGACGGAGCTTCCGGACGCACCGTTCCACACCAGCGGCACCGACCACATCACGGTCTGGGGGAGCAACGAGGCCGACACGATCGCCTTCTACCGCGACCTGCTCGGGATGCCCCTCGTCCTCCGGCAGCCGAACCTCGACGACCCGTCGCAGACGCACCTGTTCTTCGACACCGGCGACGGTCGCATCCTGACGTTCTTCGTGAGCGACGACCGTCCCTCGGCCCGCGGCCAGCGCGCCGGCACCGGCGCGGTCCACCACCTCTGTTTCAGCGTCGAGCCCGACGAGTACGAGGACATCATGGCGGCGTTAGCGGAGGCCGGCAAGGGGTACAACGTGTTCGACCGGGGGATCTTCCACTCGATCTACACGCAGGACAACAACGGGCTCGTCATCGAGCTCTCGGCCGACAAGTACGAGATCCCGGACGACCGCAAGGGCGAGGTGCTCGCGACCGCCCAGCGCCTCCGCGAGGAGGACGGCGCCGACTTCGCCCAGGACCGCCACATGGAGGGCGCCCTCGAAGAGCTCGGGCTCCCGGTGAAGAAGCACGACCTGCCGGACGCGGACGCGGGCGTCGGCGTATGAGCGGGCGCGCCCCGCACGCGGGCGACGACCCCCACGCCGACGAGGCGCTGGTGACGGCCGGAACGCCGGTCGAGGCGGCCGACGCCGCGGTCGTCCTCGTCCACGGTCGCGGCGCGACCGCGCGCGGCATCGTCGGCTTCGGCGAGGAGGTCGCCGGCGACGGCGATGTCGCCCTACTCGCTCCTCAGGCGGCCGCCAACACCTGGTACCCGAACTCCTTCCTCGCGCCCGTCGCGGAGAACGAACCCGGCCGGAGCTCCGGGCTCCGCGCCGTCGGCCGCGCGGTCGAGACGGCGACGGAGGCAGGAGTCCCGACCGAGCACGTCCTCGTCGGCGGCTTCTCGCAGGGCGCCTGCCTCGCGAGCGAGTTCGTCGCGCGGAACCCGACCCGCTACGGCGGGCTCGCGGTCCTGAGCGGCGGCCTGATCGGCGAGTCGATCGCCGTCGACGACTACCGCTCCGACGCCGCGGCCGCGGTCGACGGCGACCCGGCCGAGGCGCTCGACGGGACGCCGGCGTTCCTCGGGTGTAGCGACGTCGACCCGCACATCCCGGAGGAGCGCGTCCGCGAGACCACCGCGGTGTTGGAGGCGCTCGGCGCCGACGTCGACGAGCGGATCTACGAGGGAATGGGCCACGGCATCAACGAGGAGGAGACGGACGCGGTCGCCGACCTCGTCGCGGCGCTGTCGTAGGGTCGCGCCCGCTCGTATCGGGGCGCGACCGACCGCTTCTCACGCCAGCCAGTCGTCCGGCTTGGTGTCGTAGTCGACCTCGTCGGCCTCGATCCGCTCGCGGATCTCCGGGTCGAGGTCGTGTTCGGTCACCTCGCCGCCGTCGTACTGGAAGCGCACGCCGACCTCCTCGCCCTCCGGCTCGGCGCCCCGGCGCTTCGCCCGGCGGATCGCCTCGTCGGAGTACTCGACGCGGATCGTCGCGAGGTTCACGGGGCGGCCCCACAGCTCGAAGACGCGTTTCAGCGTCTCCTTCGCCGACTCCTCGTCGAGCGCGACCCCGTTGAACCGGTGGCCGAGCAGGAGCTCGCCCCGGTTCCGGTAGTTGCCGTCGAGCACGACGACCGTCGGCTTGCCGAAGTTCGTGAACTGCAAGAGGAGCTTCCGCCGGACGTCGTCGGCGTCGACGCTGGCGACGCGGTGCTCCTCGGCCGCCCGGCTGTACTCGTAGGTGAAGTAGTTCCCCTCGCGGACGAACTCGTCGGTGAGGAACGCGTCGATGAACGTCACGTCGTTGTGGCTCGCGCGTACCTCTACCATCCGGTCCCAGCCGGCCGCGCGGTCGACGTCCGCGAGCGCCTCGTCGACGGTCGCGTACCGGTCGACGTCGAACATGTACCGGGCGCGCTCGTCGAGCGTCTCCCGCGAGACGTTGCGGAGGGCCCCCCGGTGCTCCGGCCGCGCGAGGACGTAGTGACGCTCCGCGAGCCCCTCGCGCGTCAGCAGCTTCCACGGGTACCGCTCGACGTCCGGGCCCCCGTCGGGACCGGTCTCGGCGTCGTCGCCGTCCGCCTCATCGCTCCGGGCCGAGAGCGCCCGGTCGACCGCCTCGGCGTCGACCCGCGGGTCGCCGTCGGCGGCGAGCTCGGCCAGCTCGTCGAGCGTCGCGGGGCCGGCGCCGGCGATCGCGGGGTGGGGTTCGAGCGCCTCGGCGACCTCGTCGAGGTCGATCCGCGAGTGGAAGTTCTCCGGCGTCACGCCCTCGACGCGGAGCAGCCTGTCGATCACGTCGCGGCGGGCGGCGCGCAGCTCCACGTGCGTCCACAGCTCGAAGCCGAGCTTGTAGGGGTTGAGCCCGGGCGAGCCGAGCACCCGGGCCATGTGGTCCGCGTACGTGAGGAACTCGTCGGGGCCGGCGAACCCCTCGCCGCCCATCATCACCGACTCCCAGTAGGTGGCCCACCCCTCGTTCATCACCTTCGTCTGCTTCTGACCGGCGAAGTAGTACGCCTCCTCGCGGAGCGCGTCGATGACGGTCGTCTCCCACGGCTCGCGGTCGACGGCCTTCCCGCTCTCGGCGTCGTACCGCTTCCCGTGGTCGCGCAGGAACGCGAGCACGTCCGGGCGCGGCTCCTCCGGCTCGACCCCCTCGCCGTGTTCGTCGAGCCACTCGTCGTCGAACACGTCGCGGCGCACCTCCTCGGAGAGGTCGAGCTCCGCGATCCGCTCTTCGACCGCCGCCAGCGGGTCGTCGTCGGGATCGCTCACGTCCTCCGAGACGCCCGGCTCCTCGACCGACCGCGCGGCGTCGACCGGGCTGTGCTGGTCGATGGTGTCCTCCAGCGCGCTCACGGCGTCGATGAGGCGCTCGACCTCGTCGCGGTCGACGTCGGGGCGGTCGGCGATCGACGCGATCCGGTCCGCGTTGCGCTCCAGCCGCGCCGCGGCGTTCGGCCCGCCCTCGCCGCGGTCGGCGTACAGCCCGAACCACCGGTTGTTCGCGAAGAAGTCGGCGTGGGCCTCCACGTGGGTGATGACGGCCTTCTGGTCGGCGGTCGAGTTCGACTCCTGGAGGAACGCGTGGCTCGGGTCGTCGTTGTTGACGATCTCGAACGCCTTCCCGAGCCCGTGGCGGTCCTTCTTGCGCTGGCGCTCGTAGTTCATCCCCCACCGCCAGTGGGGGTACCGCCGCTGGAAGCCGCCGTAGGCGATCAGCTCGTTCATCTCGTCGTGGTCGACGACCCAGTACCGGACCGGGTACGGCTCCAGCCCGAGCCGCTCCGCGAGTTCGCGGGCCTCCGCGGCGGGCTCGTCGAGCGACTCCGCCTCCCGTTTCGCCTCGACGCGCTCGTCCCTCATCGCCGGTCACCCCCGTCGGCGCGCCCGCTCGCCGCCTCGCCGACGGCCGCGTCGTCGCGGTCCGCCTCCGTGCTGAGGATCTCGTAGATGGCGTCGGTGACGTCGTCCGGGTCCGACACGCGCGCGACCGCGACGTCGTCGGCGTCGCCGAGCGCCTCCTCCACCTCGTCCGCGTGGCGCGCGTTCGGCGCGGCGCCGCCGGGCTGGGTCTCCACGTACGCGTGGAGGTTGGCGTCGATCGACTCCATCAGCGGGATCACCGAGTCGGTCGTGTCGCTGCCGGAGTTCTCAGAGTCCCCGGCCGCGAAGACGTAGCGGTTCCACTCGCTGTACGGGTACTCCTCTAAGATCTCCTCGACGAGCTCGTAGGCGCTGGAGATCCGGGTCCCGCCGCCGGACTGGATCCCGAAGAACTCCTCGCGGTCGACCTCCCACGCCTCCGCGTCGTGGACCACGTACCGGAACTCCGCGGCGTCGTACTTCCCCGTCAGGTACCAGTCCATCGGGGTGAAGACGCGCTCGACGAGCTCCCGTTTCGTCTCGCGCATCGAGCCGGAGGCGTCGCGCACGTTCACCACGACGACGTTGCGCTCGCGCTTCTCGATCACCTCCGGGTGGCGGAACCGCTCGTCCTCCCGCCGGAACGGGACGCTGTCGAGCCCCTCCCGCCGGATCCGGTGGCTCACCGGCTCGCGGTCCACCTCGTCGTCGAGCGCCTCGAAGCTCTCCCAGCGGTCGAGCGCCTCGACCGGCTCGCCGCGCTCCTCGGCGAGGGTGGCCGCGGCGTCGGCGATCCACGCGCGGGAGACGGGGACGCCCCGGTCACGCGCCCACGCGAACACGTCGTCCACATCGGTGCCGGCGACGAACAGCCCCTCGCGGACGTACGCCTCGTCGAAGTCGGTCGCGAGGTAGCGCTTCAGCCCGCGCTTGAAGAACTCGTCGACGTCGAGCGTCCCGCGCGGCCCGGCGCGCGCGGTGTCGGTGAAGTCGCCCTCCACCTCCTCGACCACGCGCTTCCCCTTCGGTTCGAGGTCGAGCCCGAGCTCCTCGTCGAGCTCGCGCGCGAACTCCTCGGGGTCCATCTCGTAGTACTCGTGCTCGCCGCCCTCCTCGCCGGGGTCGCCCTCCTCGTCGCCGTCGCCGTCGGGATCGGGGTCGACCGGCTGGCCGGGCTGCGGCTGGCCGCCCTGTCCCTGTCCGACGCCGCCGGCTTCCCGCTGGTCGTACTCGAACTCCGGGAGGTCGACGATCTTCACCGGGATCTTGACCTGATCGGGGCCGGAGCGCCCGAGGTCGCCGTGGCTGATGAACTCCGAGAGGTCCTCGCGGCGCTGCTCGCCGACCTCGCGGAAGCGCTCGCGGTCGTCGGTCAGTCCCACGAGACGCCACCCCCGTTCCCGCCGTCGCGGCCGCCGCGCCGCCCCTCGTCGCCGCCGTCGGCGGCGAGGTCGGCCCACTCGTCGCGGGCGCCGCGCATCACGGCGCGGCTGGTCAGCTCGGCCGACGCGGGGCTGTACCCGCGGTCGACGAGCCGCTCGACCGTCGCCGCCTTCACGCGCTCCGTCTCGGTGTCGGCCGGCGGGTCGGCCCACTCGGCCGGGTCCAGCTCCGGGAAGCGCCGCTTCAGGTCGGCCAGGTCGTTCGCGTCGAGCACCTCGCGCAGCTCGGGGATCTCCCGGAGCTCCACGTCGTCGACGCTGAACTCGTCGCCGCGGTTCCGCCACGCGTACCGGGTGAGCGCCCGGATCACGCGGTCGCGGCGGAACTCGGCGACCGCCCGCGTCGGGTCGGTGCCGTAGTAGTCGTCCTCGTCGAACCGCCCCAGCGTCTCCGTCTCGAACACCTTCATCGCGAGCGCGTCCGGCTCCTCGGGACCGCGCTCCGTCTCCACCGGCTCGTCGGCGTCCCAGGCGTACACGTGCTCGACGTACTCGGCCACCGTCTCCTCCGAGACGGTCGCCTCCGCGAGGGCGGCGTCGATCACGTCGGCGCGCTGGCGCTCCCGGACCCGCTCGGCGACCGGGGCCTTCCGGCTCTCGAACTCCGCGACCTCCGAGCGGGAGAACAGCGGCGCCGCCGAGAGCCCCTCGGCCATCGCGTCGAGCACGTCGGTCGGCGTGACGACGCGCTCGACCGGGAGCTCCGGGTGGCTCCGGTCGGCGTCGCTCCCGAGCAGGTCGGCGACGACGTCGCGGGTGTACGTCACCGGGATCCCGTTCCGACCGTCGCCGTCGCCGAACTCGACGTCGTCGACCGTGACCGTCTCGTCGTCGCCCTCCCGCCGGAGCTCGCCGGTCTCGTACAGCTCCGCCTTCTCGATGAGTCCGATATCGGGCGGCAGGTCCTCGGTGTCGAGCCGGGTGACGACCGCGTACAGCGCCGCCGCGCCGACCGCGTGGGGCGCGAGCTCGCGCTCCGTGACCGTCCCGTCCTCGTCGCGGACGTCGACCGCGAGGGCCGCGGCGCCGGGCTCGTCGGCCGGGTCGCGGGCGGGACCGTCGCCCCCGCTCTCCCCCGTCTCCGACTCGGCCGCTTCGTCCACTCCGTCGACGGTCGGCACGCCCCGGACCCCGCCGACCTCGCGGCGCAGCAGCTCCGCCTCCAGCCGCCGGTTCGTCAGGTAGCGGAACTCGTGCCGGGTGAGCCGGCGCTTCAGCGCCTTCAGGGGGTCGGCGCCCTCGCGGTCGGCGTGGCGGTCGAGCTCGGCGTCGAGGTCGGGGTTCGAGATGACGATGAGCTGGGTGTCGAGGTCCATCCCGATCCCCTTGTCGAGCTTCACGCGGCGCTCGTCGGGGACGTTGAGCAGCCGCCGGAGCAGGTCGGCGTGCTGGCTGGCGTCCTCGACGACGGTGGCGACGCCGTTCCCCTGCGAGAGCACGCCGTCGTAGCTGAACGCCTGCGGGTTCTTCCGGCCGCGCGAGTCGAGCTCGCGGAGCATGCCGCCCATCCACGAGCCGACGAGGCGCTCCTTCGGGGTGCCGTCGTCCTCGGCGTGGAGCACCCCGATCCCCTCCCCCACGTCGACGACGTAGCTCGTCACGCGGAGGTGGTCGCGGTCGGTGATCGCGGAGAAGAGGTCCCGGCGCCCCTCGTCGCGGTACGCCGACTCCAGGTGGTCGTACGCCTCGCGGCTGAAGGGGTCGAGGTCGACGTCGGCCGCGATCGGGTAGGCGTCGTCGTCGACGGCGTCGGCGATCGACTCTCGGACGGCCTCCGGGAACACGGAGAGGGGATGCGCCTGCACCGGGCTGCGGTACCACGCGGAGGCGTCGCCGCCGTCCCCGTACGAGAGGCCGCTCCCCGGGCCGCCGATCCCCCCGGCGGCGCCGGTGACGTTCCACTCGACGGTGTAGCGGCGCCCGGCCTCCGTCTTCGAGAACTCCCGGAGCCCGTTCACCAGGCACCGCTTGAACTCCGACTTCCCGGTCGCGGTGGGGCCGTCGATCCAGACGATGCTCTCGTCGTTGCCGCGGCCCGCGGCGGCGGCCCGGAGGTCGTCGACGAACGCGTTGAGCGCGGCGGTGTTGCCGAGGACGGCGTGCTCGCCGTCGTTGAACGGGTCGTCGAAGAAGCGGTACCGCTCCAGCCGCTCGCCGCGCTCGCGGACCTCGCGGGTGCCCTCGGACTCGATCGCCGCGAGGACGTAGCGCGCGCCGGAGGCGGCCGCGACGGGGTTCTCCAGGACGCGGTCGACGTACTCGTCGAGGCTCATCGGCGGGTCGTACGCGCCGCGGAGGGTCTCGTCGGCCGCTCGGACGAACCCCTCGCCGTCGGGTCGGTCGGACTCGCTCATCTCAGTCCCCGCCGTCCTCGATCTCCGAGCGGGCGACGGCGGCGCCCGCGTACTCTAACACCTCGGCCGCGCCGTCCTCGGAGTAGCCCCGGTCGACGAGGGCGTCGACCCAGGCGCTGCGCTCCTCGTCGTCGAGGTCGGTCGCCGAGACCAGCGCGGAGAAGTTGATGTTGTGCTTCTTGTCCTCCCACAGCTTGCGCTCCAGCGCGCGCCGGAGGCGGTCGTTCTCCTGGGGGTCGAAGTCGCGCCCCTCGCGGGCGCGCCGCGACACCCAGTTCGACACCTCCTGCCGGAAGTCGTCCTTCCGGTCCGAGGGGACGTCCAACTGCTCCTCGACCGCGCGCATGAACGTCTCGTCGGGCTCCGTCTCGCGTCCGGTGAGCTCGTCGTCGACGGTGTCGTCGTCGATGTACGCCATCACGTGGTCCATGTACTTCTCGCCCTGCCGCCGGAGCTCGTCGACGTCGTACGCCAGCGCGTGCCGCACGTCCTCGATCGCGCGCTCGCGGTACTCCTCGCGGACGGTCTCTAAGAGGCGCTCGTAGCGGTCGAGGTCCTCGGCGGCGATGGAGCCGTGCCCGCCGAGGTTCGCCTCGAAGTGGTCGAAGACGGACAGCGGCGAGAGGTAGCCGCGCTCGCGGTGGGTGGCGTCCATGATCGCCTCGGCGATCTCGTCGCCGATGAACCGCGCGGAGACGCCGTCCATCCCCTCGCTCACGTCGGCCTGCTCGGCGGCGTCCTCCCGGAGCTTCCGGCGGTCGATCTCCTCGTCCTCCAACTCCCCGTTGTACACCTTCGCCTTGTCGAGGAGGCTCACCGTCTCGTCTGTCGGCTCCTCCAACCGGGTGAGCACGCCGAAGAGGCCGGCCATCTCCAGCGCGTGCGGCTCGACGTGGACGTTCGGCACGTCCGCGTTGTCGAGCATCTTCTCGTAGATCTTCGCCTCGCTCTCGTACTCCAGCACGTAGGGGTAGTCGATCCGCTTGGTGCGGTCGTTGAACGCCTCCATCTTCTCGTCGCCGGTCTTCTCGCGGTACTCCGGCATGTTCGTCCGGCCGACGATCACCTGGTCGATGTCGATCCGGGGGTTGTTCTTCGGCTTGATCGTCGACTCCTGGGAGGCGTGCAGGAAGTCGTAGAGGAACTCGCGCTGGAGCTTGAGCAGCTCCTCGCCGGAGAAGAGGCCGCGGTTCGCGTTACAGAACGCGCCGGCGTAGTCGAACGCGCGCGGGTCGGACTCGCCGTAGACGGCGAGCTTCGCGTAGTTGACGTCGCCGGTGAGCTCCGTCTCGTCCTGGTTCTTCTTGTCCTTCGGTTCGAAGGTCTCGATGCACTCCCGGCGGTTCTCGTCGGCGACGAGGCGGACGACCTCGACGTGCTCGTCGAGGACGCGCTGCAGGTCGTCGTCGTAGTGCGCGAGCAGCTCGTTCAGGTAGAACTCCGAGGCCGGGTCCGGGTGCTGGTCGTTCCGGAGGCTGTAGGGGGCGTCGAGCCGCTCGTTGAGGTCCTCGATGACTTCCTCGCGCTGCGGGCGCGGGAGGAGCACGAGCGGGTCCTGGTTCATCGGCGAGCGCACCGCGTCGTCGGCCGGGTCCTGGTCGTCGATCACGGAGCAGAGGTCGACCCAGCGGAAGGTGTACATCCGGCCGGCCTCCTCGCGGGTGTACGCCTCGAAGTAGCGGCGCGTGAGCCAGTCGAAGTGCGACTTCCCGGAGCCGACGGGGCCGAGGAGGAGCTTGATCCGCTTCTCGGGGCCGAGCCCGCGGGCGCCGGACTTCACCTTGTTGACGAACTCGTGGATCGACTCGTGGACCTCGCGGCCGTAGAAGACGTTCTCGCCGTCGTGGAGCGGGTCGTCCGCGGCGAGCGCGTACTCCACGACGCCGCGTTCCTCGTCGTATCGGGTGCCGTAGTGGTCGAACATGTCGGCGACGCGCTGGTGGGCGTTCCGCGCGATGCGCGGCTCCTCGTACAGCGCGTCGAGGTACCAGTCGAACGAGCGGGGTTCCCGGAGGTCGTCCGGGACGTTCGTCCGGTACTCCTCGCTGAGCCGTTCGAGCGTGTGTCGGTCTGTCATCGTATCACGTCTCTCGGACGGGCGAGGGGCCTCGCGACCGGACCGCGCGTTCGGACGCGCGCCGAGCGGCGGCGCGGCTCTCCGTGCCGGAACGACGGCTCGTCGAGCCGCGAACGCCGCTGTCGTCGAGGGGGACCCGCCGCGGGTCGCCGTTTCGCCCGTAACCGAGGCTATATGTATGGGAGGGATTCTCAGTCATAAGTGTGTCGCCGGTTCACACGTGCCACGCGACCGCGGATCCCGCCGCGATCTGCGGTTTTTCTCTCGCGTAAATCGCCCGGAACCGCCCCGGAGCGGTCATAAAACCGGGGCGTACGGGCTCGTCGGACCGGCTCCGGCGCACCGCCGTCCGGAACCGGAAACGTCGCCCCCGAGGCGGAGCCTTTTGCCGGTCGCCGACCCACGGCCGGTGTGACGTTCAGCATCTGCGTCCGCGAGCGGTACACCGACGACGACGGCGGCGATCGGGTCCGGTACGGCGTGGCGGTGACCACCCGGCTGCCGGGGGTCGGCGCCCTGTGTCCGTTCGCGTCGGCGGACGGCGCGGTCGCGACGCAGTCGCTCGTCAACGTCGAGCTCGGGCGGAAGGGGATCGAGTACCTCGGCGACGGGCTCGCGGTCGACGACGCGCTGGAGGCCCTGTTGAACGCCGACGAGGGGAAGCCGGAGCGTCAGCTCCACGGCGTCGACGCCGACGGGACCTTCGCGTTCTCCGGCGACGAGTGCCGCGACTGGTACGGCCACGTCGAGGGCGAGAACTACACCGTCGCCGGCAACCTCCTGACGGGCGAGGACGTGATCGACGACGCCGCGGCCGCCTACGAGTCGGCCGCCCACGGCGACGCCCCGCTCGCGGAGCGGCTGATCGACGCGCTCGCGGCGGGCCACGCCGCCGGCGGCGACAGGCGCGAGGACCTCGACGTGCAGTCCGCGGCCCTGCTGGTCCGGAACACCGAGGAGGCCGACGACCCGTACTACGACGACCTCCGCGTCGACGCGAGCGAGACCCCGGTCGCCGACCTCCGCGAGACGTACGAGACGGCGAAGCGCGGCTACGAGGCGGTGCTGGAGAAGTACGCCGACGAGATGGACGCGGGCGGGGACGAGTAGCCCTTCGCTCCGGGGGATCCACCGCCCCCTTACAGCGACAGCCGCGCCAAGATTGGAAGGTGGTCGGATGGGTACCGTCCCCGGTCGTCGCGGTCGGCCAGGGTCGCGAACGCCGCCACGTCGAACGCCGGCGAGACGAGCGCGTGGTCGATCCGGCGGCCGTCGATCAGCCGCGCGAAGTCGGTGAGGCTCGTCTCCGGGCCGTGCCGGAGGTCGGCGACCGCGGCGGCGTCGCGGAGCGCGAGTCCGTCGCCTCCCCCCTTCTCACGGCCTCCGGAGTCCGCATCCGGACCGTCCCCGAGGAGGATCCGGTGCGGGTCCGACCCCGGCGTGCAGTTGAGGTCGCCGACGAGCGCGACCGGCGGTGACCCGGCGGGTTCGCCGCCGCCGAGTCCCGCGCCCCCGTCGGCCAGCTCCGGGAGCCGCTCGCGGATCAGCCGCGCCGACTCGCGCCGCGCGTCAGCGCTGACGTGGTCGAAGTGCGTGTTGACGAGGAGGAACTCGGCGTCGCCGTCCGCGGCGCGGACCCGCGCCCACGTCGCGATCCGCGGGTGGGCGGCGTCCCAGCCGACCGACTGCCGGTCCGGCGTCTCGGAGAGCCAGAACGTGTCGCCGTCGGCGATCGCCCACCGGTCGGCTCGGACCCCGATCGGGCACCCCTCGCCCTCGCCGTCGGCCTCCCGCCCGCGCCCGACGAACTTGTACGCCGGGAGCCGCTCCCGGAGGTCCTCGCGCTGTCCCGGGAGCGGCTCCTGGAAGGCGGCGACGTCCGGGCGGTGGAACCGGACGAGCCGCGCGACCGCGTCGCGGCGGTCGTGCCAGGCGTCGTGGTGATCGCCCCGGTTGGCGTAGCGGACGTTGTAGCTCAGCACCCGAATCGCGGTCATTACCGTGGGGGTCACGGGCGAGGCGATTAAAAGACGCGGAGCGATAGTGAAATGGTTCCGGGCCAGTGGTGAACACTGCCAAAGCCCCAGCCGCTCGGCTGTATGTCGTCGCTATCGCTGGTGCGGTGAACACTGCCAAAGCCCCAGCCGGGAGGACGGCGTACGCTCGCTGCGCTCCTCAGTCGCTCACTTCGTTCGCTCCCTGCGGTGCTTGCGTCACCTACGCCGTCCTCCCGGCTGCCCCTTTGAGTCCCCCCCGACCGCACAGCAACCGCGCCTCACGCCTCCCCAGCCTCGTCGGCGGTCCTTCGCTTCGCTCCGGACCACCGACTCCCTCGCGCGTGCTGACTCGCGGCCTGTCGGCCGCTCGCAGGCACGCGCCACCGCAGTCTTTCGACGGTAAACGGCTACCGTAGCGGTCACTCTGCGTATAAACCACTCTCGCTCCAGGTCGTCTACGCCGAGAACTCGTACAGCTCGTCACCGACGTGGTGGATGGATTCGACGACCTTCCCGCTGTCCCCGACCATGTCGTCGCCGTCGACCATCGCGCGGCCGACCGCGAGCACCTTCCCGTGCGACTCCTCGGCGACGACGACGAGGTCGCCATCGCGTATCGCCGCGTCGGCCTCGACGATGCCGGGCCGCATCACGTCGGCGCCGTCGGAGACGAAGGAGATCGCCCCCGCGTCGACCGTGACGACCCCGGTCTCCGGCTCGTAGTCGTTCGCGCCCCGCACGGTGAGGAACGGCTCGTCGTCGTCGACGTAGAAGACCGCGGGGTCGCCGTCGACCAGGACGAGCTCGTAGCCCGCGTCGACGAACTCGACGAGCTCGAACGTCTCGCCGTCGACGTCGATGCCGAGGTGGTCGGCGACCGCCTCGCGGATCGCCGCGATGTCGTCGCTCCGGAGGTGGTGCCGCGATTTCACTTCCATGGGCGCCACGTCGACCGCTCGGCCGATAAATGGTCCGTTCCGCGGCGCGGCGCGGACTCGGACGCCGCGCCCCGCGGTTCTCGTGCGATCGGACCGATCAAAACGGCCTTAAGCCACCTCTCCATATCTGCTCGTATGCTCAACCCGCTCATTGCGAACGTCGCGAACGCGCCGGCGATCGTTCTCGGGGTGATCGCGACGCTGACCGTCGTCCTCGTTACCAGCCTGAAGGGGACGGGGTGGGAGCCCACGACCGACATCTCGGACGAAGTGCTCGAACGCCGCGCGTCCGCGGTCCCCGAGACCGACTTCCCCGAGCCGGGGAACCGCGCGGTCGGCGGCGGGGGCGGCGGCGGCGCCATCCCCGCCGGCGGCGCCGAGGGCGAGGAGGGCGAACTGGAGGACGGCAGCGCCGTCAGCGCCGGCCCCGCCGACGTGGAGGAGGTCGAGTACTTCGACGTCGAGTTCGTCAAGCAGGGGAAGACGGTCGAGCTCTCGAACGACGAGCCGATCCTCGAACAGGGCGAAGACGAGGGGTGGGACCTCCCGTACGCCTGCCGGCAGGGCCAGTGCGTCTCCTGTGCCGGTCACATCACGGACGGCCCCTCCGAGGACTTCGTCGAGCACGACAACCAGCAGATGTTAGAGGAGGCCGAGCTCGACGACGGTTACACGCTGACCTGCGTCGCGTACCCGCGCGACTCCTTCAGCATCGAGACGGGCGAGGCGCCGTAGTCGTTCCATCCTGGCCGCCCGCTCGCGACACCCTTTTTCGCGTCTCGGCCGAACGGTCGGTATGGCAGTCACCACGGTCCTCGGCGGCGGCGCCGCGCTCCTCGTCGCGGGCGCGGCCGCGCTCGTCTACCGCGACGCCGCCCGCGTCGGCGTCGACTTCGGCTCCCCGTCGCTGTGGGCCGCCCTCCTCGTCGTCACCTCCGGCGCCGCCCTGACCACCGCCCTGCTCGTCCCGGACGCGCCGCTCCCCGGCGTGCTCGTGTTGGCCGCGCTCGGGCCGCTCCTCTACCTGCTCGAACGCGACGACACCGTGCACGGCGACGACCCCGCGGATCCGACCCGGCTCCCGAGCGAGTCGGAGCGGGCGGACGACCCCGACGAGTGACCGTCGGCGTAACCGAAACCAGTTCCGATCCTTCCATCCCGCGGGATCGACGGTGACACAGTTCCTTTCTTTCCTCGGGTCGCCTCGGAAACCGCAAGCTTCCATAGGCTCGGGTGCCAACGGTCGACAATGAGCGACGAGAGCCTCGCGGACCGAGTCGAAGAGTGGATGGTCGGACAGATGCCGATCATCCAGATGCACGGCGGGACGAGCGTCGTGCGCGAGGCGGACCCCGAGAGCGGCGAGGTCGTCGTCGAGCTCGGCGGCACCTGTTCGGGCTGCGGGATCTCGAACATCACGGCCGACAACATCCGCCGCGACCTGATCATGGACTTCGACGAGGTGGAGAACGTGACGGTGCGGACCGCCTCCTCCGGCGACCAGGGCGCCTCCACGGTCGAGGGCGGCCGCGGCGGGGAGCTGAAACACGAGACGGAGTCCGCGAACCACTTCTGACCTTCCGGCCGTCCGCCCGCCCGGCGCTCAGTCGCTCCGGACCGGTCGCCGTCGGCGCACGTCGCGCGCGAGCCGCTCCGCGTAGTCGAGGCGCACGTCCCTCGCCCCGTCCTCGGTGAGCGGTCCCTCCCCTCGCAGTTCGGCCGACAGCGGCTCGTACGGTCCCGGATCGATCCCCATCCGTTCGAGGTACGACCGGACCGCGTCCGAGTCGAGACCGTCGCGAACGGCGTCCTCGACGCGCTCGCGCACCGTCTCGAACGGCGGGAGGACGACGGCCTCGTCCGTGACGCCGTGCGGCTCGTCGCCGACGCGGAGTTCGGCGTCTCCGAGCCGCTCGACGACCCCGACGAGGTCGTCGGCCAGCCGGACGACCTGGCTCGGGAGCGCGGCGTCCGCCGAGCGCCACTCGACCGTCCCGAACTCCCCTCGGAGCTTCACCGGGGTCCACGCCGCGCTCTCCGGGGTGAAACAGGCCTCGACGGCATCCCGGTCGCAGCCGGCCACGACCGCCTCGGTGACGAACGACTCGTACCGACGCTCCAGCCGCGTCGCCCACTCCTCGGTGTCGTCGGCGTACGGCCACAGCTCGCCCTGCCGCGGGAGCCGCTCGTACGCCATCCGCCGGTACAGCAGCGACCGCGCGCCCGCCCCGAGCGGCTCGTGCCCGAAGTACGGCGAGGAGTTGACGAGCGCCAGCGACGGGTCGAGCGCCGTGAGCGCGTTGAGCTGGTCGACCTCGCGCCCCGGTAGCTGCTCGACGTGGACGTGGGTCCCGGCGCAGTGCCGGACGTACTCGAACCGGTCCCCGACGACGCGGTCCTGGATCCGCGCCCGCTCGCTCCCGAGGTCGGCGACGTCGCCGTCGCGGAGCGGCGTCGCGAGCGGCACGAGTCCCTTCCCGAGCTCCTCGGCACGCTCTATGACCCGGCCGAGCCGACCGAACAGCTCCTCGCGGAGCTCCGCCGTCGACTCGCACGGCGTCGTCTTAATCTCCAACAGCGGTTCGACGAACTCGCGCTCGACGCCCGGCGACGCGTCGACGAGCCCGCCCGGACCGGTCAGCCGACCGCGCTCGTCGACCACCCAGTACTCCACCTCGACGCTCCGCCGCATCGGTCCGGTCTCGGACGTCGCGCCCTCGGCGGCGCCACCGGTCACGGTCCGACGGCCGGCGGGTCGGGCCGGCGGTTGACGTTCGCACCGTCGTGCGTGCTATTCACGATCATGATTCTCCGTGCCATGCGGTAGTAATAACGATTGTGTGAAATTAATCTGGAGAACCTTATATGCCGTAATAGACGGATCGAATCGCGGGAGATACGAGCTATTTCTCTCGTATAACCGACCGACCGTCGAGTGCTCTCGTTCCGCGCGGCTCGCGCGTCGCCCTCGGCTACAGCGCGTTCTCCAGCGCGGACGCGACGCTCCGCGCCTTCTCGGCCAGCGGCTCCGGCACGTCGCCGGCCGCCGTCGCGTCCCGCAGTTCGTCGTCGTCGACGCGCTCGACGGTCCCGTCCGGGCGCTTCACCACGTCGACGTGGAGGTCCACGTAGCGGGCGGCGTCCGGGAACACCTCGACCGGGGTACAGACGTTGACGTAGGTCCCGCGGACCGTCCCGTCGCGGCCGCGGTAGGTGGTCGGGTACCACCACCGGCCCTCCTTCAGGCTCGTCTCGGCGACGTCGCCCGCCTCCCGCGGCGTCCCGAGGCCGTCGTAGCTGCCGCCGCCGGTCATCTCGCGCTCGACGGTGACGGCGCCGTCGGGGTCGACCTCGGTGACGGTGCCCTCGCCGAGCGTTATTACCCGACCGTCGGGCTTCCCGTGGTCGATCCGGAGCGCGTCGCCCTCGCGCGGGCCGAACGCGTCCGTCACGACGCCGAACGGGAACGCGGCGTCCGGGTCGGGCTCGCAGAGCGCCTCCGCGAGGTCGACGCCGGCCGAGGCGTCGGCCGACCCCGCCTTCACCCGGTGGTGGCCCGGCATCGTCGCGGTCGCCTCCCGCCGCCGGTCGTCGAGCGCGAACCGGCTCTCGCGGCCGAACCACACCCAGGCGCCCGCGTTCGGCGACGCCACCGGCTCGTCGCGGAGGCGCCCGCGGTCGCCGAGGACGCCGATCCCCCCGGCCGCGTCCACCGCGTCGTCGAGATCTTCGGCGGCCGCGACGGCGCGCTCCAGCCCCGCCTCCAGCGCCTCCGTCCCGGCGTCGACCGCGGGCGGCTTCCAGGCCGCCCGCCACCCGTCCGGCGGCTCCAGCCCGAGCAGGTTGAGCATCCCCGACAGCTCCCGGGCGGCCTCGTCGTCCCGGACGTCGACGCGGGTGCCGGACCCCGGTTCGAGCGCGACGAGGGCGCCGCCCGCGCGCAGCGACCCGTCGAGCTCGGGGCGTCGGTCGGTCCACGGCGCCGCGGACGCGTCGACGCGGACCCGGACCGGGTCGCCGGTCTCGACGCGGTCGTCGACGCTCCCGTACGGGAGGTACCCCTCGACGCTCCCGTCGCTCGCCCCCTCGTCGCTTCCCGGGTCGTCCCCTTCGCCGCCGACGCGGAGCGCCACCACCGCCCCGCCGCCGAGCGTCTCGGTCACCTCGCCGTCGAGCACGGTCCCGGGCGGCGTCGGGTCGTCCCACGCGAGCGCGTCGCGACCGACCCCCGCCAGCCGGTCCCGCAGCGCGGCCACCGCCTCGGCGTCTCCGTGAACGCCGACGCCCTGCCGGTCGCCGGTCGTCCCGATCCGGACGTCCGGCGGCGCGTCCCCGAACGCCGCGTCGAAGCGCCGCCGGATCGGCGGCGAGGCGTCGACGACCTCGTGGCCCGCGTCGAGCGCGAGCCGCGTCAGCGCCGTGGCGTAGATGCCTCGGACGCGGACGGCGGCGGTCACAGCCCCTCCGGGCCGCCCGCGAGGCGAACCCGGTCGCGGACCGTCTCCCCGAGCGAGCGCCCGGCGAGGACGGGCCGTTCGCTCCCGTGGCTGAACAGGTCGAGGTCGGCGGTCGCGTCGGCGTCGAGCCCCGCCTCGCGGAGGGTCCGCCGGGTCCGTGAATCGAAGCGCATACCCTCCCTTCGGGCGCCGCGGTTTCAATTCCACCGGCTCGGCGCCGGCCCGTCTCGCTCGGAGACGCGGATCGACCGGCCCTCGACCGGACCCGTCCGGCCACGGCTTAAGTCACCCCGGTCCGAACCGGGGCGTATGCCATCCCGGTCGGACCCGGTCGAGTCCCGCGCCGACGACGACCGCGACCTCTACGACATCGCCACGTGGGAGGAGCGCACCTCCCTCGACGGGCTCTCGGTCGCGCTGCACTGGCTCATCACCCGCTCCGCGAAGGGGCTGGTCGTGTTCGTCGCCTTCCTCGGCCTGCTCGCCATCCTCGGCTCGTTCGGCCTCGGGCTCGTCTTCGACCCCGCGGTCGCGATGCTCGTCGGGCTCTCAGCGATCCCCGCCTTCGGCCTCGCCGCGTACGTGTACGTCTCCGACGTCACGACCGCGGAACCGCTCTCCCTGCTGGTGGCGACGTTCCTGCTCTCGATCCTCACGGCGACGTTCGCCGCGGTGCTCAACGGCCGCCTCCAGCCGCTCTTCTCCCCGCTCGGCTTCCCGGGGCTCGTCCTCTTCTTCTTCCTCGTCGTCGGTCCCGTCGAGGAGACGGTGAAGCTGCTCGCGGTGCGGCTGTACGCGTACACCGACGACCGGTTCAACGCCGTCGTCGACGGCGCGGTGTACGGGGCGATCGCCGGGCTCGGCTTCGCCGTCATCGAGAACCTCGTCTACATCGCCCGGACCGTCGAGATGTCGGAGCTGACGATCGGCGTCGCCGTCCTCGGCGCGGGCGACGGGATCGCGGCGCTGCGGGCGCTCGCGGGCCCCGGTCACGTCGTCTACTCGGCGTTCGCGGGCTACTACCTCGGCCTCGCGAAGTTCAACCCCGAGCACCGCGGCCCGATCGTCGTGAAGGGGCTCGTCATCGCCGCCGCGATCCACGGCCTGTACAACACCCTGGTCGGCCCGGTCACCTCGGTGATCCCGGCGCTCACCCCCATCCCGCGGCTCCCGGCGCTGTTCCTCTTCGTCCTCCTCTTTCAGGGCGCGTTCGGCTACGTCCTCCTCCGGAAGATCTGGCGCTACCGGGACGCGTACCTAGAGACGCGGGACGCGGTCGACCCGAGCGTGGAGCCGGAGCTTACGGAGTTCGAGGACTGACCCGGAGCGGGTCTCGCCCCGCTCACCCCGGCGGCGACTCCACCCGCGACCGGTCGCCCGTGCCGCCGGTGAGCGCGCTCGCGAGCGCCCCCTTCACGACGACCTCGTCGCCGAGCTCGGTGAGCCGGACCTCCGGGACGTTGATGAACACCATGTCGGCGAGCTTCTCGCGGATCGGGTCGAGCACCCGCTCGGGGTTGTTGAGCGCGACCGCGCCGCCGACGCTCACCACGAGCGGGGCGTACGCGTGGATCACGTTGGCGACGCCCATCGCGTTCCAGTGGGCCACCTGGTCGATCACGTGGTCGGCGAAGACGTCCTCGCCGGCCGCCTCGAACACGTCGACCGCGGAGAACTCCGGGTCCTCGATCGGGAGCGACGTCTCGACGGGGTCCTCCGCGTGGAGCTCGCGGGCGTAGCTCGGGATGTTGTTGCCCGAGCAGTACCCCTCCCAGTGGCCGTCGTGGCCGCACCCGCAGGTCATGAACCCGTGCGGGTCGACGGTCATGTGGCCGACCTCGCCGGCGTTGCCGTCCCACCCCGAGAGCACGTTGCCGTCGACGGCCACCCCGGCGCCGATCCCCGAGGAGATGGTGAGGTACACCATATCGTCGGGGTTGCGCTCGGAGTGGAACCGCTCGCCGATGACGCCCGCGATGGTGTCGTTATGGAGGTGGACCTCGTCGGTGTCGAGGAGCTGCGAGACGGGCCCGACG
The DNA here is from genome assembly GCF_042665015.1 of Halorubrum rutilum. Classification (GTDB taxonomy): domain Archaea; phylum Halobacteriota; class Halobacteria; order Halobacteriales; family Haloferacaceae; genus Halorubrum; species Halorubrum rutilum. The sequence continues at coordinate 20,751 of NZ_JBHTBL010000012.1, forward strand.
AGCGGGATCCGCTCGACGGTGTCCGGGAGGTTCGCCGGTCCCTGGACGACCCCGGCCGCGAGGTCGAGGGGGCCGATCGAGCCGATCCCGGCCGCGGCGACCTCGGCCGGGTCGATCCCGGCGGCGGCGCACGCGCCGCGGACGACGCCCAGCACGGCCTCGGTCACGGCGATTCCGTTCGGCCCGCGAGGGGTCCCCCGCGTGTCGGAACCGAGGATCGCCGCCGTCTCGTCGCCGACGACCGCCCGGACGTTCGTCGCCCCGAGGTCGACGCCAACGTAGTACATCGGCTAGAGTCGCGGACCGGCATCACTTAAGCGGGACGCTTCCCCGAGCGGTTCGCCTCGAACCCCGCCCGCGCTCAGGCGGCGACTTCCCGCACGAAGGTCACCGGGCACGGCGCCGAGAGGATGACCTCCTGCGCGACGCTGCCGAAGACGGCCTTCCCGGTCGGCGACCGGCGCCGCCCCCCGACGACCACGCGGTCGGCCCCGACGGCCGAGGCCGCCGCGACGACCTCGTCGGCGTGGTCGCCGACCGCGCCGCGGACGGAGTACGCGACGCCCGCCTCGTCGAGCGCCCGCGCGACCGCCCGCGTCGTCGTGTGTCGCTCGGCGACCGCGTCCGGCGTCGACCCCTCGCTCGCCGGGTCGACGCCCAGCTTCGTCCGGACCCCGTCGAACTCATCGTCGTCGAACACGTGGGTCAACACGACCTCCGCGCCCGTGGGCTCGGCGACCGCGATCGCCTCCCTCGCGATCTGCTCGGTTCGCTTCTCGTCTTCGGTTCCGACCGCCAGTAGCACTGTTTCGATGCTCATACTTCCCCTTCGCCGCCCGTCCGCTTAACTCTGTCGAAGTTTTAACTCAATTCTGAATTAATTTTCACTCGATCGATCCTGACGGTCCTTCCCGGCGCCTCCTCCCGGCGTGTCGGCGGTGTCGGTAGTATCGGCGATATCGGCGGTCCCGTCGGCATCCCCGGCGGACGCGTCCGGCGGCTCGGCGAACAGCGGCTCGCCGACCGGGCGCCCGTAGTCGACGATCCAGTACCGGTCGCGGTACGCGCCGACGTTCTCCGGCTTCAGCTCATCGAAGTGGAAGCGGTCGCGGTGTGGCGCCAGGGCCGTCCGTACGCCGTCGAGCGCGGCCTCTCGGACCGCCTCGTCCGGGGGAACGTCGGCGCGCGGCATGGCGATCCAGTCGCCGTCGGCGTCGCCGTCGAGGACGGGGAGGAACGGGTGCGACTCGACCGCCGACCAGATCCGGCGCTCCCGGCGGTTCTGCGGGCGGCCGTCGCCCATCTCCGCCGAGGGGCCGTACCGCGCCAGCTTCGCGACGAGGGGGTCGCCGCCGGTCGCGTCCGGTCGCCCGCCGTCGGTCGCTCCCGGCCCCTCACCGACGGCCCCGGGAATCGCGACGGCCACCCTGCCCGTGCCGACTCCGACGACCTCGGCCCCCGATTCCGCTCCCGGTCCGGGCCCGTCCGACGAGCGACGCTCCCCGAGCGCCGCGGTCAGCTCGTCGAGGACCTCGCGTTCGCCCGGCGCGAGCTCGCGGAAGTAGGTCCGCGCCTCGCCCGCCGGCCACGACCAGGTCCGGCCCGCGTACTCCCACTCGGTCTCCTCGACGGCGACGCGGTCGAGCGCGCTCCGCCGGGCCGCCCGCAGGCGACGGGCCGCGACCGACAGCCGGTCGGCGAGCGCGGCCGGGATCGGGTCCTGTCGCATTCGGTTCCCCTACCGGGCCGGCCGTCAATAGCCTGTCGTCGACCGAAGCCGTCTCCGCCTCCCGTCGCCTCCGACCCGGCGAAACCTCCTTGCCGCCCGCTCCCGAGGCTCGACCGTGAGCACGCTGTTCGTCAGACACGGGACGACCGAGTGGAACGAGGCGGCCCGGATCCAGGGGTGGGCGCCGGTCGGGCTCTCCGACCGTGGACGGGAGGAGGCCGAAGCGGTCGCCGACGACCTCGCGGGCCGTCACGCGATCGACGCGGTCGTCGCCTCCGACCTCGCGCGGACCGTCGAGACCGCCGAGCCGATCGCCGCGGCGGCCGGGGTCGAGCTCGAGACTGATCCCCGGCTCCGCGAGCGCGACTTCGGCGTCTTTCAGGGGCTCCCGTCGGGCGACTTCTTCGAGCGCTTCCCCGACTTCGACCTGCTGGAGAGCGGGCGGGCGGCGGCCGAGCGCGCCCCCGAGAGCGGGGAGAGCTGGCTCGCCGTCCGCGACCGCGTCCTCGACGCGGCCGCCGACCTCCGGGCCCGCGAGGGGACCGTCGTCGCCGTCACGCACGTGAACCCGATCCGGCTCGTCGTCGGCGAGCGCCGCGACCTCCCGGTCGTCCGGTCGCTCACGGAGCTCTCGGCGGACAACTGTTCGGTGACCGAGGTCGACGGGGGCGGCGCGGTCGTCCGCGCGAACGACCGGTCGTACAAGTAGCGTCGGCGGGCGGCGGCGGTTCGGCGGGCGGCGTCGCGGTCGACGGCCGGTGTCCGGCTCAGTAGTCGGGCGCGTCGTCCTCGACCTCGCGCTTCAGTGAGTCGCGACGGGACTTCGCGTCGCGCCCGGTCGCCTCCAGGAGGAACTCGTTCTTCGCGTCGACGGCGTCGGCGGCGGCGTCGGCGTTCCCCTCGGCGATGACGTCCTCGGCGGGACGCTCCTCGAAGTGGACCGCGAGCTTGTCCTTCTTGCTGCCGTACTCCGCGGCGCCCGCCACGATGCGCTCGAAGACGGGGTTGTCGGGGTCCTCGACGACGTACAGCTCGTGGCCCTGCCACTCCTCGGTCCCGGAGACCTCGCCGAAGTACTCCTCGATAGAGCCCTTCAGGTCGGGCATGCGATCGTCCAGATGCTCGCCGCGGCGCATCTTGTACTCCTTCATGCCGCGACCGTTCGACAGGGGGGCGTAAACCAGTTTCGTCACGGGGTCTCCAGCCGGCTGAGCGACCCCCTCGACCGATCAGACCGGGCGTTCCGTGACGTACCCGCGCTTGCACTCGGGACAGATGTCGCCCGCGCGCATGGAGTTGCCGTCGGCGTCCCGGCTCATTCCGCACTCGGGGCAGTGGTACTCCGTCGTCGCCTCCGCGGTCGACGTCGAGAGGTCGGGGCTCTCGGCGCGGGTGATCTCCGTCCCCACGTCGGCCGACTCCGCCGTGTCGTCCCGCGATTCGACGGTCCCGTCGACCTCGTCGGCGTCCCGGTCCGGCGCCTCGACGTACTCCGCGTCCCCGTCGTCCGCCGCCGGCTCGGCCGCCTCCGGAGTGAGGCCGCCGCCGAACTCGACGTCGCCGGCGCCGCCCTCGCCGACCTCCGCGCTGAACCCCTCGTCCTCGCCGCGCTGCTCGGGCCACGGGGTCGTCGCCTCCGAGCCGTCCGCCTCGTCGACCTCGGGCCACGCCCCGCGCTCGCGGTCGGTCGCCGCCTCGGCCTCCTCGTCGAGGATCACGCCGTCGTCCGCCGCCGCGTCGCCCTCGTCGGTCGCCGGCGACTCCGCGGTCTCGACCTCGGGGTACTCCGCGTACTCCTCGCCGCCCCCGAGCGACCCCGCGTCCTCCGCCGCCTCGGATTCGAGGACCTCCGCGCCCTCGTCCCCGTCCGGTGCGGTCCCGTCGCCCGTCTCGTCCGCCGCGGCGCCGTCCCCGCCGGCCGCGCCCGCGGGCCCGCCGCTCGCGACCTCGCCTCCGGTCCCGTCGCCGGCCGGTGCCGCGGGCTCGTCGTCGATGATCACGGCGTCGTCGGCGTCCGCGTCGGCGCCCGCGTCCGCCGACGCCGCGACGGCCTCCGGGTCCGTCGATCCGGTATCCGTCGATCCGGCGTCCGCCGTTCCGGCGCCCGTCGACGGGGCGTCGGGTCCGACGTCGTCGGTCGCGGTGCGGTCGTCGCCGTCGCCGTCCGGCCCCGCGCCCGGCGACTCGGGCCCCGCCGCCTCGGCGCCCGCGGCGGCCTCGTCGGCCAGCTGCGCCATCGTCGTGACCTCAGTGTTCTCGCTCACGACCTGCGTCTCACCGCAGCGAGCGCAGGTCTTCACCTCGGTGACGGTCGTGACGACCTCGTTCCCGTCCTCCTCGCGCTCGCGCCGTAGTTCGGGCTCGCTGAAGTCGTGCCCGAGCAGACACCTGAGTCCCATTACGTCAGGTCTGCGGTGCCGAAGGTAAAAAACGCCCCGTCCGGCGTCTGACGCCTGGCACACGACCGTTTCGGGGACGACGCGGCCGACGCGCCGAGCGACGGCGACGCTCCCGGTTCCCCCCGACACGCTCGGCCCCGGTCGGCCCGCGCCGCGGACACAGCCTCTTTGTGGATCGGCCCTGTACCTCTCACCGACATGCCAACCGTATCCTACCGGGGCGAGGAGATCGAGTGCGAGGAGGGCGCCGTGTTACGCGACGTCCTCGCGGAGGCCGGCCTCTCCGTGTACAACGGCAAGATGAAGCAGCTCAACTGCCGGGGCGCGGGGTCGTGCGGCTCCTGTGCGGTCCAGGTCGACGGCGAGGTGAGCGAGCCGAGCAAGAAGGAGACGCTCCGCCTCTGGTTCCCGCCGCACCACCCGAGCCACGACGTCCGCCTCGCCTGTCAGACGAGGGTCGAGGGCGACGTCGAGGTGACGAAGGGAGACGGGCTCTTCGGGCAGCACATCTGAGCCGGCCGTCGCGGCCGCTCTTCTCTTCTCGACCGACGCGCGTCCGGACCCGTCGGTCGTCGTCGTCGCGCCGTCGCCCGGCCGTCACGGATCGGACTGCCCGTCACGGACCGGACCGCCCGTCGCGGACCGTGACCGATCGGCGGCAGCGACGCTCGGTGTCGTGATAAGAACCCGCGTCGGACGTGAGTCCGGGGGCGGGCAGAAGTCTCGTTGTCGCGTGTCAGAGTCGCGTTCGGCGTCAGCCGGACCGACCCACCGTATCGGATCGGCTTACTGCCGAACGACGTTGGACGCGCGGGGCCCCTTGGGCGAGGACTCGATGTCGAACTCGAGCTCCTGGCCCTCTTCGAGGTCCGGCCCTTCGACGTCTTCCATGTGGAAGAACACGTCGTCGTCAGCGTCGTCAGTCTCGATAAATCCGTAGCCGCCAGTGTCGTTGAAGAAATCAACCTTTCCGGTCGCCATTGCATCCCAACGGACGCCCCGTCGGGGGATAAGGATTGCGAGTGTACAGTTACCACGGCGGACGGCGACCGATCGTTCTCGTTGTGGGCGGTTATCGGGTCGATCGGTGACCGTCCGCCCGCTCCCGGCGGCTCACACCGACCGTTCCGTCGGTTCCGCGCTCGCGGGCCCGCGCGTCAGTACCGGAGCGCGGCGTCCAGGATGCCGGCCGTCTGGCCGACGCCGACGACCGCGAGCGCGACCGCGGTCCACGTCGCCGAGGGCGCCAGCGCGACGCCGACCGCGCCGGCGACGCAGCAGGCGACGCCGACGTCGTAGATCCGTGCGCCCGCCTCGACGCGCCGCCCGGTGTACGCGAAGCCGGCCGCGGGGAGGAGCGCCCAGCCGTACAGCGAGGCCGCGAGCAGGGCATCCGGCGGGATCGCGGGGGCGCCGAGCGCGAGGAACCCCCCGACGCCCGCGAGCGTCACGGGCGTCCCCGCCACGATGACGACCTTCCACGCGCGGAGCACGCCGGTCGCCATGTCGCGCCACGAGGCGGCGACGAACGCGACGAGCAGGGCGCTCATGACGACGTGCGCGACGAGCAGGGCGCGCGTCGAGACGACGCCGAGGACCGTCGCGGCGGCGACGATCCAGGCGGCCGGGACGAGCAGCGCCGGGCCGTTCTCGCGAAGGGACCTGAACACGACGGGCCGATCGCAGCGGACGAACATAAGCGTCGCTCCGCGCGGGTCCCGCGGGCGCCCCGACCGCGTCCCGTGCGATCACCCCACAATACCTAAGCCTCCGGTCCGTAGGGTTCGCATGGTCGACGCCAGTTCGATCTACCTCGCCGTCACGGGGGTACTGCTGTTCGTCGCGCTGGGGGCCGGACTCCACGTGCTGCGCGGCATCGTCCGCGAGGGACGCGACCTCCGCCGGCGCCGCCGCGCCGGGGAGGCGGAGACGTACCCGGAAGACGAGGAGTACGACCCGGGACCCCCGGCCGGCCCCGAAGACGAGTACGGGAGGACGACCGATCCGAGCGACTCGGGCGACCCGGACGCCCCCACCGCGACGTGCCCGCAGTGCGGGGCGGACAACGAGTCCGGCTTCGACTACTGCCGCCGCTGTGCGGCGCCGCTCGGTCCCGCCACCTAGCCCGCCGTCCTCGTCTCCGTCCCGGTCCTCGCCGCCGTCTTGGTCCCCGTTTCCGCTCCGGGTCCTACGTCGCCGTCGACACCGTCTCCGGCTCCCGGATCCGGAAGCGAATGCCACCACGCCCACAGCACTAGCATGGCCTGAAGCGGAAGCCGCGCCCACGCCGCCGCGCGGGCGACCTCCGCGAATCGGCTGGGAACGAACTCGGCCGCGACGTCGTCGGTCGCCATGTAGACGTTCGCCGGAAAGACGGCGACCAGCAGCGCCACGATCCCCCACGCCGACGCGCGTCGCGTGCGGTCGAACTGCATCCCGAGTCCGAGGAGCACCTCGGCGACCCCCGAGAGGTAGACGAGCGCCCGCGGCCGCGGGAACTCGGGCGGAACCGCCCGCGCGAACGACTCCGGCGCGAGGAAGTGGCTCACGCCCGCGACCACGTAGACCGCGCCCATCACGCGGCGGAGCGAGCGCTTTCGCCGCGCGAGCGGGCCGGCCGAGTCGGCGTCGGACTCCGTCTCGTCGCTCATTCGCGTAGGTAACGACGGGCGGCTAATGAGTATTCGCCCGGCTTCGAAGCTCTCGCCGCTCGCTACGCTCGCGGATTCGGAATATGCCGCCTCCCCGATTTGAACTCGCCGAGACGCTCGCCCTCGCCCCGCTCGGGCTCGCGACTCGTCTGCACAAATCGGGTCAGGAGCATTTTCACTGCTCCCGTTGGTCGCAGGAAAATGCCGCCTCCCCGATTTGAACTCCGGAAGACGGTCGCACTCTCTCCGTTCGCGCGCTGCGACTTCCGTGCTCAAATCGGCTCGGTGTCGTTTCTTCATCCGCTCGCTGTCGCTCGCGGATTCAGAATATGCCGCCTCCCCGATTTGAACGGGGGACAGCTCGATCTTCAGTCGAGTGCTCTCCCAGTCTGAGCTAAGGCGGCTCGCACTCGAACCAACGCCGAATCGAGACAAAAGGATTTCGAAAGGCGGCAGGCGGATCGAGAGCGATCCCGCTCTCGCCGCCTCGTTTCGAACGCCACCCGGGGCACCTGCTGCTCGCGCCGCGAAAGTGGGACCGCCCGGATTCGAACCGGGGTCACGGGCACCCAAGGCCCGGAGTATACCACTAACCCACGGTCCCGCGTCCATACGTACCCGTATCGGCCGGTAAAGCGTTTCGTTGCGGCGGCGCTCCGAACCCAACTCGGCCGCCCCCGCGACGGCCTCCCCTCACTCCTCGTCGTCGCGCAGTTCGAGGTCGGCGACGATCTGGTACGGGTCCGTCCCCTTCCGGACCGCGTCGAGGACGAAGAACGCCTCGTCGGGCGCGAGGAAGTGCCGCGTGACCCCGCGGCCCAGCGGCGTCGGCTCGAAGCCGTCGATGAACTCCCACTCCAGCAGCTTCCCGACCGCGTGCTTCGTCGGCACCTCGCCGATCATCCGGTCGTTGAGCCGCTTGGCCTTCTTGCCGGCGACGACGACGTTCGCCAGCGTCTCCTCGACGGCGGCCGCCTCGTCGTAGTGGGTCGCGACGTCCTCCATCTCCCCCTTGAGCAGGGTGAACGCGACCTCGTCCTCGGTGCGGTCCATGGAGTTGTGGTAGACGCCGTCGGGCTCGACGAGGAGGTAGACGCGCCCGCGGTCGTGGTAGTCGGGCCGCCCGGCGCGGCCGAGCATCTGCGAGAACTCCTGGACCGAGAGCCACTCGATCCCCATCGCCAGCGAGTCGAAGATCACCTGCGAGGCGGGGAAGTCGACGCCGGCCGCGAGCGCCGCGGTGGTGACGACCGCGGAGAGGTCCTGGTTCCCGAACTGGCGCTCGACTTTCTTCCGGCGCTTGTAGTCGAGGCCGGCGTGGTACGGCGCGGAGTCGTATCTCAGTTTTCGGCTGATCTCGTGGCAGCGCCGCCGGGAGTTCGTGAAGACGATCGTCTGGCCGCGGTACCCCTTCGACGACTTCGTGTCGAACTCCCGCTTCACGAGCTTGTCGGCGATGTCGGCCTTTTCCCGACTGTCTGCGAAGGTGACGTGGCGCTCGATGGGGACGGGCCGCTCCTCGTACTCGATGAGGGTCGCCCGGAGCTTCTTGGCGAGCCACTCCGGGTTTCCGACGGTCGCGGAGAGGTAGACGAACTGCGTGCCGCCGTACCCCTCGTGCGTCTCCATCCGATCCTCGCTGTAGTACTTCAGCCGCGAGATGAGCCCGTCGAGCCGGTGGCCCCGCTCGCCCTCCTTCAGGGTGTGGACCTCGTCGATGACGACGGTGCCGACGTCGCCGAGGTCCTTCCCGGTCCGGAGCGCGTGGTCGATCCCCTCGTAGGTCCCGACGATCACGTCGGCGTTCGGGTCGAAACGGTTGCCGTCGTCGTTCACCCGCGAGGAGCCGACCCGGATCGAGACGTTCAGGAGGTCGCCGTAGCGGTCCTCGAAGTCCTCGTGCTTCTGGTTGGCGAGCGCGACCAGGGGCACGAGGAAGAGGAGCTTCCCCTCCCCCTTCAGCGCCCGGTCGATCCCGGTCAGCTCGCCGACGAGCGTCTTCCCCGTCGCCGTCGCGCTCACGACGAGCTGGTCGTCGCCCTCCAGGAGGCCGTTCCGCACGGAGAGGCTCTGGACCGGAAGTAGCTCCTCGAAGCGCCCCTGGAGGTGGGCGGAGAGGTCCGGATGCAGGTCGAGGTCCTCGGTCCGGACGGGGCTCACGTCGTCGACGTTGGCGGAGACCTCGTCGTACTTGGTGAGGTCGGGGTCGAGCCCGCCCTGCAGGAGGTTGACGATCCGGTCGAGGTCGCCGGACTCGTACAGCAGCTCTTCGAGGCGCTCCTCGGCGGCGCCCGTGAACTCCCCCTTGTACGAGAGCTCCCGCTCCAGCTCCCTGCGGGCGCAGTCGCGGCAGATCAGCTCGTCGTTGTGCTCGACCGCGCTCTCGCTCGTGATCGGGCCGTACCGCCCGTCGTTCGCGCAGCGCCGGCAGGTCCGGACCGCCGTCGCCTCCAGCTGGTAGCCGTCGAGCATCGCCTGCAGCCGCGTCCGGTTCTCCGGCGAGGTCTGCTCCGAGATGCGGATCCGCTCGGCCGCGCGGGCGAGGTCGACGAACTCGTCCGGCTGGCGGGGGTGGTCCTCGCCGTCGCGGATCACCCGGAACTTCCCCGGGCGCGGGCCCGCGGAGGTCTCCTTGAGTTCGAGCCGCCCGCGGAGCACCCGCTTCCCGTCTCGGTTCGCGACCACGGTGTAGTCGCTCCGCGCCTCGTGGAGGAACAGCGTCTCGACCTCGGCCAACTGCTGTGACACTGTCGTTCGGTACGGGAGGAAGGTATTTCAGGAGTTCGGCTCGCCGCGCGACGGTCTCGCGGCCGCGCGGCTCACGGCTGCGAGAACCACGCCTCGAAAAGGGGCGGCCCGACTACGAGACGAGGAGCTTCTCGCCGCGGTCGACCGTGATCCGGCACGGCGGCGAGAGCTTGTTGTACGCGCGGCGGAACGCCTCCTTCACCGCGGGCGCCTGCTCGACGTCGCAGTAGGCGGTGAAGACGATGTCGTCCGCGTTCAGGCGGGCGGCCGTCCCGACCGGCTTGCCGAACGCCTGGCGCATCCCGTCGGAGACGCGGTCCGCGCCGGCGCCGGTCGCCTGCTTGTTCTCCCGGATGACCTGGTGGGGGAACTTGCGGAGGGTCATCTTGTAGTTGCCCTCGCCGAGCTCCTTGATCAGGTGGCGGTTCGCCGAGAGGCGCGCGCTCTCCAGCGAGCCGTGTCGGACCTGCAGCTCCTCCTCGACGCGGAGGCTGATCTGGACGGGGTAGTCGTCCGGCTCCGCGGAGAGGTCGCCCATGTTGTGCTGGGCGATCTTCGAGCCCGGGATGCCCGTGATGTACTCGCGGCGGGTGTACGACGGCTTGTCGATCGTCCGATACATGGAGGCGGGTTTGTCAGACATGGCTACTTGTCCGATGTAGCCCGTGCTGCGGCGATAAACCCTTCGATACCGCGACGCCGCCCGCCCGCGATTCGGGCGCCGGCGGGTCGGCTCTCGGCCGCTCCCTCCCGCGCTCCCGCCTCACTCCTCGGGCGTCGGTTCGAGCGCGACGTGGTCGAACCCGCGGTCCGCGAGCCGCTCGGCGGCCCGGTCCGTGACCGAGGGCGCGACGAGCACCCCGCGGACGGCGGGCTCGGTCTCGCCGTCGCCGCCGCCGACGCCGTCGCCGTCGTCCCCCGCCGATTCCGTCGCCCCCAACTCCTCGCGGAGCGCCCGCACGTACCGGGCGAGCTGGCCGACGGCGTCGGGCCCGACGCGCCGCCGTTTCAGCTCGACGACGACCGGGGTGCCGTCGGCGTCGACGCCGAACACGTCCATCGGGCCGGCGCCGGAGGGGCGCTCGGTCGCCTTCGGCTCGAACCCCGGCTCGACGAGCTCGGGGCGCTCCAGGATTCGAGTCCGGAGGTCCTCCTCGCTGCCGTGGAGCGCGAGGTCGCGGCCGCCCGTCACGGCCATTCCGGAGAGCTGGTGGACGTCGGAGAAGCGGACCGTCAGCGTCTCCGCGGGGTTCGTCCGCGTCGACACGACCCGGAGTCGCCCCTCGCGGACCGCGGCGCGGTGCTCCGACCCCGGCGGCTGCCAGTTGACCGGCTGGCGCCCCTCGTCGGTGTGGACGAGGGCGGCGCCGTCGGGCTTCAACACGAGCAGCCGGTCGCCGGGGCCGAGGTCGGAGGCGGCGCGGCCCTCGTAGGCGACGGTGCAGCGCCCGAACAGGCTGACGAGGTCGCCGCGCTCGAAGGCGTCTTCCAGCTCCCAGAGCGCCTCGCGGTGGCTCGGGTCGTGGACGCTCGTGACTGTCACTAACCCCCGTAGGCGGTCGCGACTCAAAAAGGGCGCGCGGCCTTTCCCCCTCAGTCGCCCCGCCGCGACACGACGATACCGGCGACGAAGAGGACGACCCCGAGCGCGAAGGCGGCGATCCGAAGCGTCGTGTCGGAGACGATGATTCCGGCCAACACCGAGACGCCGAATCCGGCGTGTAACACCGCGGTCAGGTTCATGGAGTCGGTACGGTCGCGCGGCACAAAAGCGGGTCGGACCGGTGCGGTCGGGGAATCGGTTCCGCCGAGTCAGACCGGCCCGCCACGACTCGCCGATTAGGTCCCGTGCTCCCAGCTGTCCATGTACTCGCGCTGCTCGTCGCTGAGCTCGTCGTACTCGACGCCCTCGGCCGCGAGCTTGATGTCCGCGACCTCGCGGTCGAGCTCGTCGGGCACGTCGTGGACGCCGGCGTCGTACGCGTCGCCGCTCTCGGCGAGCTCGCGGACGACGACCGCCTGGACGCCGAAGCTCTGGTCCATCACCTCGACCGGGTGGCCGAGGGCGATCGGCGCGGCGAGGTTGACGAGCCGCCCCTCCGCGATGACGTTCAGGACGCGGCCGTCCGCCATCTCGAACCCCTCGACGCCGTCGCGGACCTCGTAGCGGTCGACCGCGAGGTCGTCGAGGTCGTCGAGGTTCACCTCCACGTCGAAGTGGCCGGCGTTCGCGAGGAGGACGCCGTCGCTCATCTCCTCGAAGTGCTCGCGGGTGATCACGTCGCGGTTGCCGGTCGTCGTGACGAACACGTCGCCCTTCTTCGCGGCCTCCTTCATCGGGAGCACCTCGTACCCCTCCATGTGCGCCTCCAGCGCCTTCCGGGGGTCGACCTCGCAGACGACGACGTTCGCGTTCTGGCCCGAGGCCTTCTTCGCGACGCCCTTCCCGCACTGCCCGTAGCCGCCGACGACGACGTCCTTCCCGGCCCACGAGAGGTTCGTCGTCATCGCGATGGTCGCGAGCGACGACTCGCCCGTGCCGTGGACGTTGTCGAACAGCTGCTTCATCGGCGTGTCGTTCACGGCGAAGACGGGGTAGTGAAGCTCGCCGTCGGCGTCCATCGCGCGCAGGCGGTCGACGCCGGTGGTCGTCTCCTCGGCGCCGCCGACGATGGAGTCGATCAGGCCGGGGTACTCCTCGTGGACGAGCTTCACCATGTCCATCCCGTCGTCGACGGTGATGGTGGGCTCGTGGGCGACGCAGGCGTGCATCGCGTCGTAGTAGGCGTCGTCGTCGACGCCGCGGACCGCGTAGGAGGTGATCGACTCGTGGGCGTCGAGCGCGGCAGACACGTCGTCGTGGGTCGACAGCGGGTTACAGCCGGTGATCGCGACCTCGGCGCCGCCGTCGGCGAGCAGCTCGACGAGGTTCGCCGTCTTCGCCTCGACGTGCATCGCCATCGCGACCGTCTCGCCGGCGAGCGGCCGCTCGTCGGCGAACTCCTCGCGGAGGGCGTTCAGGATCGGCATGTGCTGGAGCGCCCAGTCCATCTTCCGGCGCCCCTCCTCTCGGGCCGATTCGACGTCCGAGAGGTGCTGTGACACCGGCGGATACGCGGCTTCGCTCATACCCACCGGTTCGCTCACGGCGCACTAAACCCTGCCGACACCGGACTCGATCCGGGAAAAAAGCCGTTCCAGCCGTCGGTCACCGCCCGGATCCCCCGGGCCGTCGGGTCGCGCAGTCAGTTCCCGCCCGGACCGCCAGCGTGGTCCGGCGGTCCGCGCTCGCCGTCGTCCGCGTCGTCCGCGTCGTCTTCGTCGTCATCGTCGTCCGCGTCGTCGTCTTCGGCCTCATCGTCGTCAGCGTCGTCTTCATCGGCCTCGTTCTCTTCCGCGTCGTCCTCCTCGGCCTCGTCTTCGTCCGCATCGTCATCGTCAACGTCGTCTTCCTCGGTCTCATCCTCTTCGACTTCGTCGTCGTCCGCGTCGTCGTCACCGGCGTGGTCCGGCGGTCCGCGCTCGCCGTCGCCGCCGGCGTGGTCGGGCGCGTTCCCGTTCCCGGGAGCGTCGCTCTCGTTCTCGTCGTCCGCGTCTCCATCATCATCGCCCGCGTCCTCGTCGTCCGCCTCGCCCGGGCCGCCCGCCTGGTCCGGCGCGTTCCCCGGGTTGTTCTCCGTCACGAAGTCCGAGACCGCGGCGCCGATGCCGCCCTCGCGGTCGTCCAGGTTCGCGATGAACTCTCGGACCTGCAGGCCGAACGGCCTGCGCACCTCGGCGTCCTCGCCGGTCGTCAGGTCGACCGTGGTCGAGGCGGAGTCGTTCTCGTACTCCGCGGTCACGTCGACGGTGACGTCCTCCTCGGCGGCGGGGAGCTCGACGGTGCCGTCCGCGTCGGTCTCGTAGTCGCCCTCGCCGACGTAGGTGACGTTCTGTCCGTCGGCGGTCGTGACGTTCACCGAGGCGTTCTCCGCGGGCTCGTCGTCGTCGGTGACCGTGACGACCGGCTCGCCGTCGGTGTCCTCGACGTCGAGTTCGAGCCCCTCGGGGGCCTCGACGTCGACGGCGGTCGAGACGGAGTCGTTCCCGACCGTCGCCGTGACGTTCACCGTCACGTCCTCCTCGGCGGCGGGGAGTTCGACGGTGCCGTTCTCGTCGGTCTCGTAGTCGCCCTCGCCGACGTAGGTGACGTCCTGGCCGTCGGCGGTCGTGACGTTCACCGAGGCGTTCTCGACCGCGGTGTCGTTCTCGGTGACCGTGACGACCGGCTCGCCCTCGGTGTCCTCGACGTCGAGTTCGAGGCCGTCCGGCGCTTCGAGGTCGACCGTCGTCGACGCGGTCTCACCGTCGGCGGCGGCCGTGACCTCGACGGTCACGTCTTCCTCGGGAGCGGGGAGCTCGACGGTGCCGTTCGCGTCCGTCTCGTACTCGCCCGTCCCCGCGTACGACTCGTTCTCCGCGTCGACCGCGCTCACGACCACGGTGGCGTTCTCGACCGCGGTGTCGTTCTCGGTCACCGTGACCGTCGGTTCCCCGTCGGCGTCGTCGACGGCCACTTCGAGGTGACCGTCGGCGGCGGCGACGCCGGTCATCGCGCCGAGCGCGACGACCGCGACCAGTAGGAGTGCTGTCGTGCGTCCTCTCATTGTCCACTCGGGTCGTACCGCCGTTACCGGATAAAACGGGAGTTCGCTTAACTCGGTTTAATCCGGATTTTATCCGGGTTAACGGGCCTGTGCGGCGCATTTGGTGTTTCGCGGGTCGAACCCCCGATCCCGCCCCGAATCGAGCGGCGGTCCGGTCCGGATCGGCGCTCGGGCGCGGCTCGCGCGCGACGGCCGTCACCTCCGTCTCACATCCCGCGGGGTTCGCGTCCGTCTCACATCCTGCGGGATTCCCACCGTCCCACCTCCCGCGGAGTCCGACCCTCGCCGCTCGCTAGATCCGACCCTCCTCGAGAGCGAGCTTCAGCCCGAACCCGATCAGGACGCTCCCGCTCGCGTAGCGGACGGCCCGCCGCCCCGTCGCCGACTCCAGCAGCAGGTGCCGGACCCGGTCGGCGAACAGCGCCACCGCGGCGAGGTACGCGAGGCTGAGCCCCGCGTACACCAGTCCGAGGACGGACAGCTGGAGGGCGGCGTCCGCGGTCGCCGGGACGAACTGCGGGAAGAAGGCGAGGACGAAGACGGCCACCTGCGGGTTGGTGACGTTGATCGTGAGCGCCTTCCGGTACGAGTCGACGAGCGAGCCGTCCCCGGACTCCACCGGCTCGTCGATCTCGAACGTCTCGTCGTCCCCGAGCAGCCGCACGCCGAGATAAACTAGGTAGGCGGCGCCGACGTACTTCATGAGGACGTACGCCTCCGCGGTCGTCCGGAGCAGCGCGGACAGCCCGAGGACCGCGGCGCCCGCGTGCACCAGCACGCCGGTGGCGGTCCCGACCGCCGCGGCGACGCCGGCCGCGCGCCCCTCGCTGAGGCTCCGCGTGACCGTGTATATCGAGTCCGGGCCCGGCGAGACGACGACCGCCATCACCGCCGGAACGAACGCGACCACGACGGGCAGGTCGATCACGACCGACCCGTCGGTCGGCGACCGATTAACTCTGTCCGTCCGCCTCGACTCTCCGGTTCGTCTCGGCGAGATTCCGCCGCCACGGGGCCTCGCGCTCAGCCGTCGACGCGCTCGACGAGGTCGCTCGCGGCGCTCGCGGCGCGCTCCCGCACCCGCTCGGCGTCGAGCGTCAGCACCTCGCGGTCGTGCATGAGTACCTCTCCGTCACAGACCGTGTGCCGCACGTCGCTCCCGCGCGCCGCGTACGCGAGGTGGGAGACTGGGTCGTGGACCGGCGTGAGGTGCGGGGCGTCGAGGTCGACGACGGCCAGGTCCGCGGCCGCGCCCGGCTCGATCCGGCCGCCGGGGAGGCCGAGGGCGTCCGCGCCCGCCGCGGTCGCCATCTCGACGACCGCCTCGGCCGGGACCGCCGCGGCGTCGTCCGCGGCGAGCTTCCCGATCATCGCGGCGTCACGCATCTCGTCGAAGACGTCCAGGTCGTTATTCGAGGCCGCCCCGTCGGTGCCGAGCGCGACCGTGACCCCCGCCTCGCGGAGGCGCTGGACCGGCGCCATCCCGCTGGCGAGCTTCATGTTCGAGGCCGGGCAGTGGACGACCGCGGTCCCGGCGGCCGCGAGGCGCTCAATCTCGGAGCCGTCGACGTGGACGCCGTGCGCGAAGAAGTCGTCCGGGCCGAGCGCGTCGAGGTCGGCGGCGTACGCGATCGGTCGCTCGCCGCGCTCGTCGACGATCGGCTCGACCTCGTCGACCGTCTCGTTCGCGTGGAGGTGCACCGGCACGCCCGCCTCGCGGGCCGCGGCGACCCCCTCGCGCAGGAGCTCCTCGCCGACGGTCGTCAGCGAGTGCGGCATGAAGGCGGTCCGGATCCGGCCGTCGGCGGCGCCGTCGAGCTCGCGGGCGACCGCGAGGCTCTCCTCGACGTCGGCGCGGGCGTCGGCCTCCCCTTTCCCGACCGTCACGACGCCGTGGCCGAGCCGCACGCGCAGGCCGGCGCGGTCGACGACGTCGGCGACCCGGTCCATCGCGAAGTACATGTCCGCGAACGCGGTCGTCCCGGATCGGACCATCTCCAGCGCGCCGAGCGCGGCGCCGGCCTCGACGTCGTCGGGCGTCAGTTCGGCCTCGGCCGGCCAGATGTCCTCTCGCAGCCACGCGTCCAGCGGCTTGTCGTCGGCGTACCCGCGGAGCAGCGTCATGGCGACGTGGGTGTGCGCGTTGACGAGGCCGGGGATCACGAGCGACCCCGCGGCGTCGAGCGTCTCGTCGGCGTCGGGGACGTCCTCGACGCGTCCCCCCGCTTCGCCGTCGGCGGTCGCCTCCCCTACCGCGAGGATCCGCCCCGCGTCGCGGTCGATCGTCACGTCGGCGTCGGTCACGGAGCCGTCCGGGCGGAGGACGCGCCCCCCGGCGACGCGTAGCGCGTTCATACGGAGGGATTCCGCCCCCCGAACCAAACGGCTTCGGTTCCGGCTCCCCGGCCCTCCGCCGCCCCTCGCGACGGGCTTAGGCCGCTCCGGCCCCTCCGTTCACGAGTGACCGTCGACGTCCACGCGCACACGTCCTACTCCGACGGGTCGGGGATCCCGCTCATGGTCGACGCGGCCGAGGCGGCGGGGCTCGACGCGGTCGGGTTCGCCGACCACTGCAGCCTGAGCGAGGCGTGGCGCGACGAGCGCCTGCTGTGGAACCGCAACTTCGACCGCACGTACGAGCGCCGCCGCGAGGCGCTCGCGATCGCCGCCGACCGCACCGACCTGACCCTCTACGACGCGGTGGAGATGGACTACGAGCCGGAGCTGGAGCCGGCGATCGCGGCGTTCCTCGCCGACGCCGACTTCGACTACGCGGTCGGCAGCGTCCACTACGTCGCCGGCAGGCAGGTGTTCCCGTTCGAGTCGTTCGACGACGCGAGCGACGCCGAGCGCCGGGCGTTCGTCGACGACTACTACGACGCGGTCGTCTCGCTCGTCGAGTCGGAGCTGTTCGACGTGCTCGCGCACGCCGACCTCGTCGAGAACCACCCGGCGCTCCGCGGGCTCACGACCGCCGCCCACCGGGAGCGGGTCGCGGCCGCCTGCGCGGATTCCCGAACCGTCCCGGAGGTCAACGCCGGCCGCGCCGGCGACCGCGGCGAGTTCGACCTGTTCCACCCGACCGACCCGCTCGTCGACGCCTTCCGCGACCGCGGCGTCCGGTTCGTCGTCGGCACCGACTCGCACGACCCCGAGGACTTCGCCGACCGGGTCCCGCGGCTGGAGCGGTACCTCGACGAGACGGGGATCGAGCCGCTCCCCGCCGAGGCGCTCCTCGGGGGATCTCCCCGCGCCGCCGAGTAGCTCGGTCCTCCCCTCGCGCCGCCGGTAGCGTCGGCCCCCTCCGAAGCCCCTTAGGTCGCTCCCGCCCGAGTGCGCGCATGGCAACCGACGCCCAGGAGGCGTGTTTCGAGGCCGGGATCAAGTTCGGCTCCCTGTATCACCAGTTCGCCGGGACGCCCGTCAGCCCGTCGAGCGCGCGGAGCCTGGAGGCCGCGATGGCCGAGTCGATCGAGAACCAGCCGTTCTGCGAGTCGGTGACCGTCGAGATCCGCGACGACCGCGTCGCCGACGCGATCGACCACGAGAACGGCTACACCGAGCTCACCGGCTCGCTGATGGACGTCGAGATGCGGATCGAACGCGAGGGCGTCGCCGTCCGCACCCGGATGGCGATGCGCGACGGCTACCCGCTGATGGAGGTCGTCTCCGTGGCCGACGACTGAACCGCCCGGTCGTCACCCGCTCCTCGCCGACCGACTCACTCCGCCGGGTCGACGTCCCGGATCGTCCCGACGCCCTTGCTCGACCCCTCGCGGAAGACGAACCGCTGGCCCTCCTCGATCAGGTACGGCCGGAACTTGAACCGGATCCGCGTCCGTCCGGTGTCGCCGGGGAGGAGCCGCCCGCCCTCGGGCGCGAAGACGGCCGCCTCGGAGACGGTCTCCACGTGGACGACCGGCTCGTACCCCTCCTGGATCCTGGTCGGGTGGTTCAGCACCATCACCTCGGCCTCGAACTCGCGGACCGGTTCCGGGTCGCTCTCGCGGGGCACGAGGGCCATCCCGCGCTCGATCTCCTCCTCGTCGACGCCCTTCAGCGCGATCCCGACGATCCGGCCGGCGGTCGCCTTGTCGACCCGGTGGTAGTGCATCTCGATCGACCGGGCCTCCACCTCGCGGAAGGAGTCGTCGGCCATCGGGCCGAGCAGGAGCTCGTCGCCGGCCTCCACGGTGCCGGAGTTGACCGTGCCGGACGCGACCGCGCCGACGCCGGTCACCTTGTAGCTCCGGTCGACGTACAGCCGGAACTCCTCGCGCTCCGGGGTCGCGCGCTTGGGGAGCGTCTCGAACAGCCGGTCGAGCGTCCCGAGCCCCTCCTTCGTCACCGCGCTGGTCCGGAGGAGCGGGACGACGCCGTCGCCGACCTCCGCGACCGCCGCGTCGATCCCATGGCGGTCGACGAGCAGCGGGGTCTGCCCGGCGTCGCGCAGCATCGACTCGGTCTCCCGCTCGACCGCGGCCAGCCGCTCGTCGCTCACGGCGTCCGCCTTCGTGATCGCGACGACCGTTGGCAGCTCGGTCGCCAGCAGGATGCCGAGGTGCTCGCGCGTCGTCTTCGTCGGCCCGTCGTCGGCGGCGACGACGAGGAGCCCGTAGTCGAGCTTCTGGCCGACGAGCCCCCGGATCGTCGTCCGGAGCCAGGGCTCGTGGCCGACCGTGTCGACGAACGAGACCAGCCGGTCGGCCTCCTCGACGATCCGCGCGCGGTCGGACTTGCGGTGCGGGTTGTCCATCCGGACCGGCTCGTCGCCTCCCTCCTCGAAGCCGTAGACGGCGTACGAGAGGTCGGCGGAGAGCCCCCGCTCGACCTCGTGGGGCTGGACGTCGAGGAAGCCCCGGGTGCCGCCCTGCCCGTCGTCGGCCCGGCCGGTGACGAGCGTGCCGACGAGCGTCGACTTCCCGTGGTCGACGTGGCCCGCCGTCCCGACCACGAGGTGGTCGTCGTCCGTCTCGAACATCCCGCCGTCGCGCAGGGTGGCGAGCCCGACGAGCCCGGCGTCGGTCGCGTCGTCGCCGACGCCGGCGCTCCAGGTCTCCACGTCGGCGATGTGAGCGTCGGCCTCGTCGGCCAGCAGCGAGAGGACGTCCATCGTCTCGGAGAAGGCGTCGGGGGCGATCCCGGCCAGACCGCCGTCGTCGGTGACGCCGAGGACGTACGTCGCCTCGCCGTCGCCGGAGAGCACGCGGTGCCGGAGCTGCGCCACGAGCGACTCCATCCGCCCCTCCGCCAGGTGGACCTCGCGTGTCAGTCGCTCCTTGAACTCGATCGCGCCCCCGTCGCGCTCGCCGCGCTCGATGGCCCGCCGGAGGGCGGACCGGTCAGCGCTCATGCGTCCTCGTAGGCGACAGCCGGGCTTAACGGTTTTCGTGCCGTGAGTCCCCACGTCACGCGATCGGTACCGACCGCCCGGGAGCGCTCCCGAGCGGCGCACGTTTTAATCGACCGCCGCGGACAACGGTGATATGGACACGACGGTCCCCCGCGTCTCCGAACGCCGCGTTCACGTCGCGCCGCTCGGCCACGAGCGCGACCGCATCGTCGAGCCCCTCCGCGACCACGGCGCCGACGTCGTCTACCTGCTGGCCGACGCGCCCGACCGCGACGCCGCCCGCGGTACCGTCGACTTCGAGGCGGCGGCCGCGGGCCCGGACGGCGGCCGGGTCGACGTCGACGGGCTCACCGACTACCAGCGGGACGCGTGGGCGGAGGCCGCCGAGTTCGCCTCGGTGCGAGCGGTTCCGGTCGCGCTCGCGGACGTGTACGACGTGCTCGGCGTCACGACCACGATCGCCGCGAGGCACGGGGCCGGCGAGCCCGACGGCGACCGGCTGTTCGCCAACGTCTCGACCGGGCCGCGGGTCGCTGCGGTCGGCGTCGCCATCGCCTGTATGATCGTCGGCGCGCGCCCCTACAGCGTCGAGCCCGAAACCCACCGTCACGACGTGCGCGAGGAGCCGCTCACGGCGGGCGTCGCGGCGACGGTCGACCTCCCGCTCTACCCCATGGACGCCCCGACGACCGATCAGGTCGCGATCCTCGGGTGGCTCCACGAGCGCGACGACGACCACCTGACGACGGACAAGTGGAACCTGATCGAGTGGGCCCGCGAGCGCGGCCTGTCGTTCCTCCGCGAGGCCGGCGAGAGCCGGACCGCGAAGTACCGCGCGCTGGAGACGCACGTGCTCGCGCCGCTGCGCGACCGCGGCTACGTCGAGCTGGAGGACGTCGGGCGCTCGGACACGGTCCGGCTCACCGACACCGGCCGCCGCGTCTTCTTCGCGTTCCAGCACAAGCTCGGCGGGTAACCTAGTCGACACGCATGGCGCAACCTGTCCGATTCGAACGTGCTGTTCGGTTTATCCGTACTGTTAACGGCTAACGTAGAATCACCTCTCGCTCTTCGACCTAGATGCGTGGCGCCCGCCGGGCGGTCGGGGCGCCCTCCCTGCCCTCCACACCGCCTGTCCGCTGTCGGTCGCCGTCGGCCGGTCGCGGCGACCGGCCGTCGCCGTCTCCCGGCCGGCGGTGACTCCCCGCTGACGCCGCCCCGTCCGCCGGACGGGTCGTCACGAAGCGACGGCCCCGCCGTCGCCTCTCCCTTCTCTCCGAGGCCGACCCACAGCCTTAGCACGGCTCGGGCGATGCATCGGGACGATGGACCTCGTCGAGAAGTACCAGTCGGCGCTCGTCTTCGCGGCCGTCGCGCTCGGCCTCGCCGCCGGGCAGGTCGACGGGGTCGCTCCCGTCGCGGACCGGCTCATCGTCCCGTTCCTGATGGTCATGCTGTTCGCCGCGTTCGTCGGGATTCCGCTCTCCCGCCTGCGGGAGGCGTTCGGCAACCGCCGCGTGGTCGGGTCGAGCCTGCTGGTCAACTTCGTCTGGAGCCCCCTGCTCGCGGTCGGGCTCGGCGCCCTCTTCCTCCGTACCCAGCCCGCGCTCTGGATCGGGCTCGTCATGCTCCTGGTGACGCCGTGTACGGACTGGTACCTCGTGTTCACCGACGTCGCCGACGGCGACGTGCCGCTCGCGGCCTCCGTGCTGCCGTACAACCTCGTCCTCCAGCTCGTGTTGCTCCCGGTGTACCTCTACGCGTTCGCGGGGACGCTCGTCGACCTGCCGCTCGCGCTGCTGGCCGAGAGCGTCCTCCTCGTCCTCGTCGGCCCGCTCTCGGTCGGCGCCGCCGCCCGGTGGGCCCTCACCCGAACGAAGGGGACGGCGTGGTTTCGCGAGCGGTTCCTGCCCCGCCTGAGTCCGATACAGATCGGCTTCCTCGCACTGGCCATCGGGGCGATGTTCGCGTCGCAGGGGGACGCGATCGTCGAGAACCCGCGGCTGCTGGCGCTGATGGCGATTCCGGTCGCGCTGTTCTACGCGGTCAACCTCGTCGTCGGGCTTCTCGCCGGCCGCCTGCTCTCCTTCTCGTACGCCGAGATGGTCTGTTTCAACAACACCATCCTCTCGCGGAACTCCCCGACCGCGCTCGCCATCGCGGTCGTCGCCTTCCCGAACGATCCGCTGATCCCGCTCGCGCTCGTCATCGGGCCGCTGCTGGAGCTCCCGCTCCTCGGGGTCATCGCGCAGGCGCACCTCGCGGTGCGGGAGCGGTGGACGGCTCGCCTCGATGCGTCCTCGAACGGTCGATAGCGACGCTACCGCGCGGCGGGCCGCCCCACCCGTCCGCCCCGCGCTCCCGCTTCACTCCCCGGTCAGGTCCACGTACGTCCGCCGCACCGTCACGGGCGTCACGTCGGCGACGTCGGCCGCCTCCTGCTGCGTGCAGTCGGTCCCGAGCTCGCGCGCCGCCGTGTACAGGCAGGCGGCGGCGACGCCGACCGGGTTGCGGCCGTTCGCGATCCCCTCGCTCACGGCGCGCTCCGCGAGCTCGCCGGCGCGGCGCTCCACCTCGGCCGCGCAGCCGAGGTCGCTCGCGAACCGCGGGAGGTACTCCGCCGGGCCGGTCGGTCCGATCGGGAGCCCGAGCTCGCGGTTCATCGCGTCGAACGCGGCCCGGTGCTCGTCCTCGGTCGCCTTCGCCTCGGCGCAGACCTCGCCGACGGTTCGGGCCACGTCCGCGGTGCGGCAGGCGACGTAGACGCAGGCGACCGCGAACCCCTCCAGCGAGCGGCCGCGCAGCAGGCTCTCCCCCTGCGCGGAGTCGAACAGCGCGCAGGCCGTGTCCCGGACGCTGTCGGGGAGTTCCAGCACGCCCGTCAGCCGCCGGATCTCGGTGTACGCGTACACCTTGTTGCGGTCGCGCTTGGTCGAGATCTGCGCGCGGTTGTGCTGGGTCCGCATCCGGGCCAGCCGCCGGCGCTTGCGCCCCTTCACGCGGGTCGACCGACCGATCTCCGTCGAGAGCCCGCGGTCGTGCCGGGAGCGCGTCAGCGGGGCGCCGGTGCGCTTGGGATCGGAGTCGTCGTCGTCGAACGAGCGCCACTCCGGGCCGTGGTCGATCCGGTCGGCCTCGACGACGAGCCCGCAGTCGTCGCAGACGCGCTCGGCCGAATCGACCCGCGTCCGGCCGCCGCACTCCGGGCACTCGTCGACGGCCGTCGTCGCCTCCTCGGCGGTCGCAGCGCTCGTCGACTCCTCGTCTGCGGTCGCGGTCGCCTCCTCGGCGCGGTCGGTCGTCTCGGTGCGGTGCGAACGGGCGCGGGTCGAGCGTGCTCGGCTCATCACACGTCGAACTCGGGCCCGATCCCTTACTTAAACCCGGGAGAATTCGGCGGCGACCGCCCGGATCGCGGCGTCCAAACCGACCGGTAACCGGTCGGTGATTTCGGCTCTCGTCGCGCTGGGGTACCGTGGTTTTAACCCGATGAGCGAGCCATGCGTTCGCATGACGCTGTCGGAGATCGCGGACGGGCTGGAGGTGACCGCGAGCCAGCGCGAGCGCGGCGTCGCCGTCGCCGACGACACGGAGACGCCGCTCGTCGACCGCCTCGCGGACCACGCCGACGACCTGCCGTGTACCCCGGCCGCGACCGCGACGCTGGTCGACGCGTACACGGCCGGGCGGAGCGTCGGCGACGCCGCCCGCGAGGCCGGCGTGACGCCGATGACGGGCGCGAAGGCGCTCCACCGCTGCGGCGTCGAGGGGGTCTGCCCGCTCGCCCCGAGCCGCCGGAGCGTCGTCCGCGACTGGCTCGACGGCCGGACCGCCCGGAGCGAGGCGGTCGCGCTCGCCGGGGGCGACGAGGCGGACTTCGCGCTGGCGACGTACGTCGAGACCCACGACCCGGTCCCCGCGGTCGCCGACGCCGTCGACGCCCACGTCGCGGGCGCGGCCCCGCTCGGCGACGGGCTCCGCGGCGACGGCGACACCCCCGGCGGCGCGCTGGGCTCGCCCGACGGACTGCGCTGAGTCGCGACCCGATCGTTCCCTCTCCGACCCCGTCTTGCCCCTCAAGAGCGGATCCGATCGACTAGCCCCGACTCCTCGAACTCGATCCCGAGCGCCGCGTCGAAGGCGCGCTCGTACGTCCCCGCCAGCGCCTCGACGTACGCCCCGGTCCCGCTCGCCGCCGCGGGGGCGTCGCCGACCCCGGGGTCGACCGCGGGGAGCCGACTGTCGGCGCCGCCGCCGTCGCGCTCGGCGTCGTTCTCCCCCGCGCGGGCCACCGCGACCGTCCCGTCGACGCTCCCGCCGACGTCGGCCACGCGGCCGCGGAGCCGCTGGAGCGCGTCCCGCCCGTGCGCCGTCGCGGGCGTCACCGCCTCGACGCGGTCGGCCGCCGCGACCGCCGCGACCGCCGCGTTCGACCCGACGGGGGCGGTGTCGACGACGACGGCGTCGTAGGCGGTCGCCGCCTCGTCGATCCGCCGCTCCAGCTTCCGCCCGGCCTCTGCCGTCTCGGCGCGCGCCACGCGCTCGAACGGCGCCCGGGCCGGCACCGCGTCGGCGCGCCCCGGGAGCCCGGTCGCGTCCTCGGGAGCGCTTCCGTCGCCGCTCCCGCTCTCGTCCCCCCGATCGCCTCCGGCGCCGCCGCCGACATCGATCGGGTACGTCGCCGCCGACAGCGACGCGTCGGTCTCGTCGGTGAGCAGCGCCGTGAGGTCGGTGCCGATCCGCCCCGAGACGTACTCGGAGAGCCCCTGCGTCGTGAACGCTGCGTCGACCACGGCCACGTCGCGGCCGTCGCGCGCGCCGAGCGCCGCCAGTTCGACCGCGGTTCGCGTCGTTCCCGCGCCGCCGGTCGCCCCGACGAGCGCGAGGGTCCTCGCCTGCATGCGCTCGGCTACTCGGCGGTCCGCTGTTAACGCTGTTGCACGCCGCCCGCCTACTCCGCGATCGCCTCGGCCACCGCGTCCAGCTCGTCGTCGGTGAGGTCGGGCTGCTCGCCGCCGACCGCGTGGAGGGGGGCGCCGCCGTCGCCCTCGAACCGCGGAATGACGTGGACGTGGACGTGCGGGACCTCCTGGCCGGCCGCTTCGCCGTCGTTGATCCCGACGTTGGCGCCGTCGGCGCCGACGGTCGACCGGATACGGGGGGTGAGCTCCGCCACGGCCGCGAACAGGTCGCTCGCGAGGTCCTCGTCGAGGTCGCCGAGGTGCTGCGCGTGCGACTTCGGGATGACGAGGGTGTGGCCGCGCGCGAGCGGGTTGGCGTCGAGGAACGCCAGCACGTCGTCGGTCTCGTGGACGGTCCGCGCCGGGATGTCCCCGGCGACGATCGAACAGAAGATACAGTCGTCGGACATACGCGAGGGATCGGCGGCGCGACGCATCAAGGTTTCCCGGAGGGGAGCGGTCGGTCCGAGCCCCGCCTCGCCCTACCCGTCCGCGTCGGGGAACGGCACGTCGACGCGGTCGCCGTCGTCCGGGAGCAGCACCTCGCCGCCGAACGCCTCCCGCGCCTCCCGGCGGATCGGCGAGGCGTCGGCCGCGTACCGCGAGGAGACGTGCACCAAGGCCAGCCGCTTCGCGTTCGCCCGCGCGGCGACCTCCCCGGCCTCGCGGCCGGTCGAGTGGGCCGTGTCGCGGGCGCGGTCGGCCATGTCGTCGGCGAAGGTCGCGTCGTGGACGAGCAGGTCGGCCGCCTCGGCGACCTCGACGGTCCGCTCTCGGGGGCGCGTGTCGGCGGTGTAGACGAGCGTCCGCCCGGGCCGCGGCGGGCCGACGACCTGGTCCGGCTCGACGACCGTCCCGTCCTCGGCCTCGACCGGCTCGCCCTCGTGGAGCCGGCCGAACTTCGGGCCGACGGGGACGCCGAGCTCCTCCGCCTTCGGGCGGTCGAACCGCCCGGGCCGGTCGTCCTCGTCGAGGACGTACCCCTGCGAGACCGTCCGGTGCTCCGTCTCGAACGCGCGGACCTCGTAGCCGTCGGCGTCGAGCGCGACCTCGCCCGGGGCGACGGGCTCGATCCGGACCTCGAACGCGGGGTCGTGGCCGACCGCGTGCACGAGGTCGCGGAGGTCGCCCTCGGTCCCCGGCGGGCAGTGGACCGTCAGGGGCTCGGTCCGGTCGTTGAAGCCGAGCGTCTGGACCAGTCCGGGGATCCCGAGGACGTGGTCGCCGTGGAGGTGCGAGACGAACAGCCGGTCGATCCCGAACCCGGTGCCGTGCCGCATCATGCCGCGCTGCGTCCCCTCGCCGCAGTCGAAGAGGAGGCGATCGCCCTCGCGGTTGACGAACAGCGCGCTCGGCGCGCGCTCGGTGGTCGGGACGGCGCCGCCCGTGCCGAGGAACGTGACGCGAAGGGACATGCCCGTTCGTCGGTGCGGCGGTTGTAAACCGGTGTCGATGACGGTGGGGAGTCGGCGGTCCTGACGGGCCGGCCGCGGCGACGGGGCGACGGAGCGCGCCCGCGACTAGCGACCCCCGGCCGCCGCGGTCCGCCGGCGACACCGACATGTGTCCGCCGGCCCAGAACCGACCGTGCACGACTCGATCGCCGCGCTGGTCGGACGAGAGGGGTGGCGCGCCGAGGGCGACGCGGCGCGCGTCCACTACGACGGCGGGGGCGACCGGTTCGCGGTGGAGTTCTACGCGGGGCCGGAGCGCGTCCTCTACTGGACGGTCCCCGCCGGCGACCCGGACGCGACAGCCGGGGCCGACCCAGACGGGACCGCCGGGGACGATCCGGACGCCTCCCCCGACGACGGAGAGGCGACCACCGACGGCGACTCGGACGCGACCGCCGCCACGGCCGCCCCCGTCCCCCGCGAGGAGATCCCCGATCCCCTCCGACGACGCATCCGCGAGGACCTCGACGCCGCCGGGGTCGACCCCGACGCGGAGCGCCGCACGGTCTGACCCCGATCTCGCCCGATCGCCGGTTTCGACGCCCGATACCGGCGATTTCCGCCGGTGTATTCCGGGCCGAAGGAAACCCATTTGCCGCCCGGTCCGATAGGATCCGGTAATGAGTAGCGCCGAGTGGGAGGAGGACGACCCCTTCGAGGAACAGCGGGACAAGATCGAGAACCCGATGAAACGCCTGTTCCTCGCGTACGGTCGCGACTACCTCCCGCACGTGTCGGTCGGGGTCGTCGCCAGCGTCTTCGCGCGCCTCCTCGACCTGCTCCCGCCGCTAATGTTAGGGATCGCCATCGACGCCGTGTTCTACGAGGACGCGGTCTTCAGCGAGCAGATCCCGCTCGTCCTCCTCCCCGAGGCGTGGCTCCCGACCGGCCAGGCGGCGCAGTTCTGGTTCACCGTCGCCGTCATCGGCGGCGCGTTCGGGCTCGGGGCCGCGTTCCACTGGGTCCGCAACTGGGGGTTCAACGGCTTCGCGCAGAACATCCAGCACGACGTCCGGACCGACACCTACGACAAGATGCAGCGGCTGAACATGGAGTTCTTCTCCGACAAGCAGACGGGCGAGATGATGTCGATCCTCTCGAACGACGTGAACCGGCTCGAACGGTTCCTCAACGACGGGATGAACTCCCTGTTTCGCCTGTCGGTGATGGTGCTCGGGATCGGGTTCCTGCTCGTGTGGATCAACTGGCAGCTCGCCCTCGTCGCGCTCCTCCCCGTCCCGATCATCGCCGGGTTCACCTACCTGTTCATCAGGACCATCCAGCCGAAGTACGCCGAGGTGCGCTCGTCGGTCGGGAAGATGAACTCGCGGCTGGAGAACAACCTCGGCGGCATCCAGGTGATCAAGTCGTCGAACACGGAGCCGTACGAGTCCGACCGCGTCGACGACGTCTCGATGGACTACTTCGACGCCAACTGGGACGCGATCCGGACCCGGATCAAGTTCTTCCCGGCGCTCCGCGTGCTCGCCGGCATCGGCTTCGTGCTCACGTTCGTCGTCGGCGGGCTCTGGGTGTTCCGGGAGACGCCGCCGGGCCCGTTCACCGGGACGCTCACCGTCGGGAACTTCGTCGTCTTCATCCTCTACACCCAGCGGTTCATCTGGCCGATGGCGCAGTTCGGACAGATAATCAACATGTACCAGCGCGCCCGCGCCTCCTCCGCGCGGATCTTCGGGCTGATGGATGAGCCCTCCCGGCTCGCCGAGGAGCCCGACGCCGAGGACCTCGTCGTCGACGAGGGCGAAGTCGTCTACGACGACGTGAGCTTCGGCTACGACGAGGAGACGATCGTCTCCGACGTCGACTTCGCGGTCGAGGGCGGCGAGACGCTCGCCCTCGTCGGCCCGACCGGCGCCGGGAAGTCGACCGTCCTCAAGCTGCTGCTCCGGATGTACGACGTCGACGAGGGGTCGATCGAGATCGACGGGCAGGACGTGCGCGACGTGACCCTGAAGTCGCTCCGCCGGTCGATCGGCTACGTCGGCCAGTCGTCGTACCTGTTCTACGGCACCGTCCGCGAGAACATCACGTACGGCACCTTCGACGCGACCGACGAGGAGGTCCGCGAGGCCGCCAGGGCCGCCGAGGCCCACGAGTTCATCGAGAACCTCCCGGACGGCTACGACACGATGGTCGGCGAGCGCGGCGTGAAGCTCTCCGGCGGCCAGCGCCAGCGGGTCACCATCGCGCGCGCGGTGCTGAAAGACCCCGACATCCTCGTCCTCGACGAGGCGACCTCCGACGTCGACACCGAGACGGAGATGCTGATCCAGCGCTCGCTCGACCGGCTCACGGCCGACCGGACGACGTTCGCGATCGCCCACCGGCTCTCCACGATTAAGGACGCCGACGCGATCCTCGTGTTGGAGGGCGGCGAGGTCGTCGAGCGCGGGACCCACGCCGAACTGCTGGAGAACGGCGGGCTGTACGCCCACCTCTGGGGCGTCCAGGCCGGCGAGATCGACGAGCTCCCGCAGGAGTTCATCGACCGCGCCCAGGAGCGCACCGCGCGCCTGATCGAGGACGCGGAGTCAGACGACGACTGAGGCGCGCGGGCCGGTCCGTTCGGGTTCCCCGGACCGCTCACGTCGACAGCCGGCTCCAGCCGTCCGCGGCGCCGTCCCCGCGCTCCTCCCCTCCGGCTCCCTCTGTCGCCGCGCCGTCTCCGGTCTCCTCGCCCAGCGCGTCGAGGACCGCGTCGCGCACCTGCCGCGGCTCGTGGAACCGCGTCCGCTCGCACCGCTCCAGCACCGTTTCGAGCCGCTCGCCCCCGCCGTCGGTCTCCAGCTCGAAGCCGCCGTACTGCTCCACCAGCTCCCCGACCGACACCGGGTACCGGTGCTCGCGGAGCGCCCGCTTCAGCGGCCCGAACGTCACCCCCGCCGTTCGACCGTGATCCTCGTTCTCGTTGCTCATGCGTGGCGCGTCGTCGGCGAGCGGAATAACTCCCCGGGCCGATCCGCTCCCCCTTCGGTTCGGTCGGGACCGAGTCTGGCGGGCTGACCGCCCCGCTCCCGCCCGGAGACCGTCGGCTATACGGCCCGCCCCACCGTGGGGTCGGTATGCGACTCGCGGACGCCACCTGGACCGACGTGCGCGACGCCGATGTCGACGTCGCGTTCGTCCCCGTCGGCAGCACCGAACAGCACGGCCCCCACGCGCCCCTCGGGACCGACACGCTCAACGCCGTCGCGGTCGCGGAAGCGGGCGCGGCGGCGTATGAGGAGGGGGATGCGACCGCCGACGGCAACGGGGCCGAAGAGACCCCGAGCGCGGTCGCGGTCGCCCCGCCGATCCCGGTCGGCGTCGCCGAGGAGCACCGCGCCTTCGACGGGACGATGTGGGTCTCGCCCGACGCCTTCCGGGCGTACGTCCGCGAGGCGGCCGCGTCGCTGACGCGCCACGGGATCGACCGGGTCGTGTTCGTCAACGGGCACGGCGGCAACGTCGAGGCGCTCGCGGAGGTCGCCCGCCGGTTCTCCCGCGACGACGCCCACGACGGCTACGCGGTCGCGTTCACCTGGTTCGAGGCGGTCGGCGAGCACGCGGGCGACATGGGCCACGCCGGTCCGCTGGAGACGGCGCTGTTACGCGCGACCAACCCCGACCTCGTCCGCGAGGACCGCGTCGCGGCCGCGAGCGAGGGGGCCGCCGACCGGTGGGGCGAGTGGGTCTCGGGCGTCAACCTCGCGCACGACTCGGACGAGTTCACCGAGAACGGCGCCGTCGGCGATCCGGCCGCCGGCGACGCGGCGCGCGGCGAGGCGCTCTTGGGGCTCGCGAGCGACGCGCTCGCGGAGCTCGCGAGGGCGGTCGTCGACCGGGAGTCTACTTAAAAAGCCATCGGGAACCCTCAGCGCGCCGGCGTCGCGTCCTCGGGGATCGCGTAGGGCTGGCCGCACCCGTGTATCTCCAACGCGCAGTCGGGACACGCGGTGTGTTTCTCCCGCCGGTGCTCGACCGACTGCCGCTGTCGCCCCGGGTCCGCCTCCAGGCGCTCCCGCAGCTCGTCCGGCAGTTCGCTGAACGCCACGACCGCGGTTCCGCAGACGGGACAGTCCATACGGCGAGTAATCCCCCTACGACTAAAGCGACGTTGGTACCCCGGCAGCCCCCGCGCTCGGCGCGCCGCTCGGATCACCCGTCGGAACGTCGCTCCCTCCGTCGCGACCGAGACGCCGACTACTCGTCGTCGCCCGCCTCGGCCGCGTCCTGCAGGGCCCCGCGGATCGCGGGGACCGTGCCGGTGAGCGAGCCGACCGCCTCGGCGGCGCTCTCGATGTCGCCGACGAGCGACTCCAGCTCCTCGATCTCCGCCTTCAGGTCGTCGGCGTCCTCGAAGGCGTCGGCGCGCTCGCCGAGCACGTACGCCTTCTTCGCCGACCGGACGGAGTCGACCGCGTCGCCGACGTCGAGGGCCGACTTCAGCCCGTTGAGGGCGCCGAGCACGTTGTCCGCGTCCGTCTCCCACACGTCGTCCGGGTCGGGGAGCTCGGCCCGGGCGGCCGCGAGGTGCTCTTCGACCTCCGCGCGCGTCTCCGCGGCCGCCTCCCCGAACAGGTCGTCGTCGTCGAACGTGGACTGGCTCATATCCGACATCTCGTCCCGACGGGGTTTAAAAACGCGCCCGAAAGCGGAAGTGAAACCGCGCCGGACGGGACGTCACGCCTCCGGTCCGGCGCCCAACGGCGTTCAGTTTCGCCCGGCGCCGGTCGCGCCCCGGGCTCGCCGGCGGCGACGCGGAGGCCGACCGCGGCCTCGCTCACAGCCGGACGAGGGACTCCAGCGTCAACAGCGCGATCAGCGCCCCGAGCACGCCGGCCAGCAGCGCGAGCGTCCGGACCCACTCGGCGACCCGCTCGGCGCTGGGCGTGGCGGCGATCAGCGCCGGCCGTCGCGACGGATCGTCGGGATCGATCACGCTCGGGAGATCGGCGGGACGCCCCCTAAAACCGACTATGAGGCGGACGTACCGGCCGGTTCGGTTCCGAACGGCTATATATCCGCCCGGACCGGGCCCCGGTCACGCCCGGTTCCACGACGCCCCCTCGACGTCGACGACGCGCTCGCGCCGGTCGATCGCGTCGATCCGCTCGACGTCCTCGGGGTCGAGGTCGAGGTCGCGCGCGGCCCAGTTCTCCTCGATGTGACCGACGCTCGCGGCCTTCGGGATCGGCGCGACGCGCTCCTTCGAGAGCAGCCACGCCAGGCTCACCTGCGCCGGGCTCGCGTCGTGTTTCGCGGCGACCTCCCGCAGGACGTCCACGTCGGCGACGCGGTTGCGCGCGATCGGCGAGTACGCGACGAGCCAGTGGCCGCGCTCGACCGCGAGCTCGCGTAACTCCTCCTGTCCGAGCAGCGGGTGACACTCGACCTGATGGGCGAACACGTCGTGGTCGAGGCGGTCGACGGCCTCCGCCAGCTGGTCGGGCCGGAAGTTCGAGAGCCCGATCCGGTCGGCGACGCCCTCGTCGACGAGGGCGTCGAGGGCGGGCAGCGTCTCCGCGGGGTCGTAGGTGTGTATCGGCCAGTGGACGTAGAGGAGGTCGATCGAGTCGACGCCGAGGCGGTCGCGGCTCACCCGCGCGGTCGCGACCGCGTCGTCGTACGAGAGGTTGTCCGTCGAGAGCTTCGTCGCGACGAACAGCTCCTCGCGGTCGACGTCGGTCGCGTCGATCGCCGCCGACACCGACGCCTCGTTGTCGTACCCCTGCGCGGTGTCGATGTGCCGGTACCCCGTCTCGATCGCGCGTCTGACCCCCGAGACGCACTCCTCGCCGTGCCGCAGCTCGTACGTCCCGTACCCGAGCCGGTCGAACGCGTCGGACATACCGATCCGGGGGTCGCGACCCCCGTGAACGTACCGGTCTCTTCGGCTTCCTCCGACGCTCTCCCACTTCTTCCGGTCCCCTCAGCCGTCGCCGTCGGCGACGAGGTCCTCGTAGCGCGCGCCGGTCTGTTTCAGCGTCTCCGTCGAGTAGAGCCGCTCGTGGGCGAAGGGGAGGTGCTCGGCCGCCAGCTCGTCGATCTTCGCGTCGACCGCCTCGGCCTCCCGCCCGTGGATCATGGTGAACAGGTTGTACTCCCACCCCTGATCGGGCCGGCGCGGCCGGTGGTAACAGAGGGTGACGTACGGGAGGCTCCCGACCGCCTCGCCGCGCGCGTCGAGCTCGTCGTCGGGCACGTCCCAGACCACCATGCAGTTGT
This sequence comes from Halorubrum rutilum, assembly GCF_042665015.1. Classification (GTDB taxonomy): domain Archaea; phylum Halobacteriota; class Halobacteria; order Halobacteriales; family Haloferacaceae; genus Halorubrum; species Halorubrum rutilum. Next base: position 52,920 of record NZ_JBHTBL010000012.1, read on the forward strand.
TCGTGAACCCCGTGACGACGTGGTTGACGACGCAGCCGATCCGCTTGATACAGCCGTCGGCGAGCAGGCGCTCGACCGCCGCGAGGACGTCGTCGACGGGCGCCCCGACCTCGCTCGCCACGTCGGCGTAGGGGGTCGAAGACAGCGGGAAGCCGTCTTGGATCGCCAGGAGGAGGTCGGCCTCCAGCGCGGCGAGGTCGCCGCGGGCGCTCTCCGAGATGCGGGTGGCGGAGACCGCGGTGTGGTCGGGGGCTCGCGGGTCGCTCCGCTCCCCGCTCGCGGAGTTCGAGGCGCTTCGCGCCTCGCCCGACTCCCGCGCGAATCGGTCGCCGTTGACCACGGGGAACTCCAGGTCGATGTAGTAGTCCGTGAGCATCGGGAGCGCGAGCACCTCGCAGCCGGTGCGCTCCTCGATCTCCGCGAGGATCGCGTCGCGCGTCTCGCGGGAGCCCGCGGTGACGACGAACCACTGGTTCCACTCGTGGTCGCGCCGGTAGTTGTGGTTCACCTGCCGGTAGCCGTTGATCACCTCGGCGACCTCGTCGAACCGGTCCTCCGGCGCGCGCACGGCCGCAAGCGTCGACGAGCCGATGACCGGGGGGTTGAGGACGGCCCCGAACCGCCGGAACACCCCGCGCTCGCGGAGCCCGCGGACGCGGTCGAGGACCTCCTCGGCGTCGACCTCGCTCCCCGTCTCGGCCGCGACCTCGCGGGCGACCCGCTCGAAGGGGCGCTCCGCGACGGGGAAGCCGCTCTGGTACTCGTCGATGAGGGCCGCGTCGACCGCGTCGAGGTCGGCCCGCCAGTCGGCGTCCAGACTCATTGAGACCGCTACGTGACGCGCGTACCTACGCGTTTCGGGACGCCCGGCGCGGCACTTATCATGCTGTGCGTGTGCATATCACACGATGTTCGAGCGTACGCGGTCCGCGCTCTCGTGGGCCGTCGACAGCTACGTCCTGTTCGTGGTCCTCGGCGTGCTGCTCGGGGCGGCGCTCGCGCCCGCGGCCGTGGACACGGCGACGGGTCCGGACGGGACGGTCGCGGTCGTTCCGATCCAGGGGACGATCGACGGGGAACAGGCGACCGAGTACCGGGCCATGCTCGCCGAGGCCCGCGCCGAGGCCGACGCGGTCGTGATCGTCGCCAACAGCGGCGGCGGGTCGGCCGCGGCCAGCGAGTCGATGTACATGCAGACGCTGCGGTTACGCGAGTCCGTGCCGGTGGTCGCGACGGTCGACGGCGTCGCGGCCTCCGGGGCCTACTTCGCGATCGCTCCCGCCGACGAGGTGTACGTGAAGCCGAGCTCGTTCGTGGGGAGCGTCGGCGTGCTCGGGACCGTCCCGCCCGACGTCGAGCCCAACGCCGTGCTCGGGGCGACCGGCCCAGACAAGGTCGAGGGGTTCGGGGAGCGCGAGTTCTTCACCACCCTCGAAACGTCGCGGAACGCCTTCGTCGGGTCGGTCGCGGAGCACCGCGGCGACCGGCTCGAACTCACGGAGAACGAGGTCGCCGCGGCGACGATCTTCGGCGGGTCGACCGCCGTCGACAACGGCATGGCGGACGCGATAGGCGACCGGCGGACCGCGGTCGCGGCGGCGGCCGACCGCGCCGGGCTCGACCGCCCCGCGGTCGAGGTCATCACGCCGACCGACGTCGGCGAGGGTGAGTGGACCGCCACCTACGCGCTCAGGGCCACGTACCACGCCGGGAACGCGGACGAGAAGCGGTTCGAACCGATCCGAACCGCGGACGCGACGCGTCGGGGGTCGTTCCCGACGGTCCTGATGGCTCACCCCGGCGCCGTCGAGGCGCGCGACGAGACGCTGGTGCGGCTCGACTCGCGGGGTTCCGCCGCGGTGCCTCCCGGCGGAGCCGAGCGACGGACCGACCGGACTGACCTCGGCGCCGCCGTCGACGCCGGAAACGCGACCAATGAGGACTTCCCCGACGCCGAGCGCCTCGGCGGCGTCCCGGAGGTGAGCCCGTGACCGAAACGCCGGACGAGAACGACTCGGAGGGGCCCGAGGCGGGCGATCCCGGAACGTCCGGAGGCGACGACCCCGGAACCTCCGGCGACGGGTCCGAGGCGGCGTCCGGCGACGGCGGCCTCCTCGCGGGGCGGCGCGGCACCGTCGCGAGGGGGCTGCTCGTCACCGTCGCCGTCGCCGCCGCGATCGCGGTCGCGGCCGCCGTCGTCCCGACGCTGTTCGTCGATACGGCGCCGGAGCCGGAGTTCCGGGCGTTAGACCCCGATCGGACGGTCACCACGGGGCTGCCGTCCACGGGGTCGATCGAGCCCGAACCCCCCGTCGTCCCGGCCGGCGGGACGGTCGTGGTCGACGCCGGGCCCGACAGTCGAAGCCGACTGGGACCGTTGGCGGAGGCGATATCGGCGGCCAACCACGACGTGGAGTACCCGTCCGAGGGCCTCGCGGACTCGCTCGACGGGGCCGACGGACTCGTGATCGTCGACCCGGAGACCGCCTACTCGGAGCGCGAGCTCGACGCGATCGAGACGTTCGCCGACGAGGGGGGACGCGTCGTGATATTCGGCAACCCGAACCGATTCGAGGTCTCCGCGGGCGTGCTCGGTTCGTCCCTCTCCGAGCAGGAGAGCGAGCTGAGCGAGCTCGGCGGGCGCTTCGACCTCTACTTCGACACGCGGTACGTGTACGACCAGGAGCGCAACGACGGGAACTACCGCCACGTGCTCGTGCGCCCGCCGGAGGGCGCCTCGCTGACCGACGGGAACGGGTCGATCGCCGACGCCGAGGACGTCGTCCTGTACACCCCGACCGAGGTGCGTTCGACCGACGACGCCGAACCGATACTGGTGACGAGCCCGACCGCCCGGACGGCCGACAGCGACGCGCAGCGCGAGCACACGGTCGCGCTGCGGGACGGGAACGTCCTCGCGGTCGGCGACGCTCGGTTCATCGCCGCGGACCGCTACAACGTCGGCGACAACGACGAGTTCCTCGCCGGCGTGGTGGAGTTCCTCGTGACCGGGGACCGGAACGACGCGACCGACGACGCCGGGGCGGGGAACGGCGGTTCCGCGGGCGGCAACGCGACGAGCGGCGGAAACGAGACGGCGACGGACGCTCGCCTCGCGACGTAGCGTCCGGCCCGTCGAGGCGAGCGCGTCGTGACGACCGCCGACCGCCGTCAGTCGTCCGCGGGGGCCCGGCCCGAGGCGGGCGCGAACGCCCGGGCGCTCTCCTCCAACTGCGCCGCCGAGCAGCCGCCGACGGTGGCGGCCTGTTCGAGCGTCAGGGTGCGGGAGCGATACAGCGTGAGCGCGGTCGCGACGGATTTGGACGTCATCGGGTACGATTCTCCAATAGATGGACGCACATATAGTTCTAACGCTTTTTGCACTCTAACACAGTTCTTCTGAGAACAAATACTGGACAAAACTGAATTAAACACGTCAGAAACTACGCGACCGATCTGTTTTTGTGTGCGAACGAATGGCACGGAGCCGGCACGAGGCGTCCGGTCGACGGGTCCCGCGGCTCGCGCGCGTTCCGATCGGCGCCGGTCCGCCCGGGTCGTTCCCACCGCACGGGAGCCGAGCGAGGGACTTTTCGTTCGAGGACCCGAACGGGGCGTATGGCTCAGGCGACCCAGGAGTTCGGCGACTGGCCCCTCAAGCGGCTGATGACCGAGGTCTGCGGCTCCGGCCACAAGTCGGCCGACGACCTGACGCGCGCGCAGGCGACCGAGGCGTTCAAGCGGATCCTCGCGGGCGAGCCCGACCCGACGACGCTCGGGGCGTTCTGGCTCGCGAACCGCTGGAAGCGGAACACGGCCGAGGAGCTCGGCGCGTACGTCGACGTGATGTGCGAGCGCGTCGAGTACGCCGAGCCCGACGCCGACCCCGTCGACTGCGGTGCCAACTACGACGGGAAGGGACGGTCCGCGATCCTCGGCGTCGCGGCGGGCGCGGTCGCGGCCGCCGCGGGCACCCCGGTCGTCGTCCACTCCGGCGACCGGGTCCCGACCCAGAAGCAGGACGCGTACAAGCACGTCCTCGACGAGCTCGGCGTCCGCACCGAACTGACGCCCGCCGACTCGGCCGACATGGTCGACGAGACGGGCTTCGGCTTCTACTACCAACCCGCGTTCAACCCCGCGATCGACGACCTGTTCGACCGCCGCGACATGATGGGCGTCCGGACGTTCGTCAACACGATCGAGACGCTGGCGAACCCCGCCGGCGCCTCGACGCACCTCGGCTCCTTCTACCACCTCGCGTTCGCGAAGAAGGTGGTCGACACGTTCGTCGCGAGCGAGTTCCACGACCTCGACCGCGTCCTGATGTTCCAGGGCATGGAGGGGTACGACGACGTGCGTCCCGGCTACACCAAGGTCGCCGAGTGGGACGCGGCCGGCGGGAGCGACGGCGCCGGAGACGGCGAGGGCGACGCCGAGGCCGGCAGCGACGGCGCGTCCTTCGACGACTTCGAGATCGAGACCGCCGACTACGGGATGGACTTGGAGGAGGCGGACCTCGCGGTCGACGACGTGGCCGCGGAGTCGGCCGCCATCACCGAGGCGGTCCTGGCCGGCGAGCGCGACGGCGCCTTCGCCGACGCGGTCGCGGTCAACGCCGCCCTCCGGATCTACGCCCGCGAGGACGCCGACTCGATCGAGGACGGGCTGACGGCGGCCCGCGAGGCCATCGACGACGGCTCCGCGCTGGACGTGCTCGAAGCGCTGCGGGCGTTCTGACGGGTTCGGCGTGGACCGGGAGCGCGACCGGGGCCGTGCGCCTCGGTCCCGACGCGCGGCGACCGTTTTCTGGGTCCCCTGGATTTTGGGGTAATTTCGGACGGAGTTCGGAAAGCTCACTTAGGCGTTCGTGACCAACTCTCACGCGCACGAGAACCATGATACACGACGCCACCTCACACGAGGGGAGCCCCTGCCATGCCCACGTGTGAACACTGCGACGCGCACGTCTCGGACCGGTTCGCCCGCGTGTTCTCGGACGCGCGCGGCCGGATCCACGCGTGCCCGAACTGCTCGGCCAACGCCGGTATCGCGGAGGTCACGAAACAGCGCGCGCACGACGCCTGACCGGTCGGCTCCGTCCTCGAAACTCTCCTCATCCCCGCTGACGCTCCTACGGCTCCGGGGCCGGCGGCATCGACCGCTTGTGGGCGCTGCGCTCGTGGAGGTCGACGACGCGGTCGACCGCCTCCGCGGGCACGTCGAGCTCGCGGACCGTCGCCGCCCGGGAGAGGCCGCCGTCGACGTGGACCGCTACGATCGCGTCGACGACGTCGTAGTCGAGGCCCAGCTCCTCGGCGTCGGTCTGGCCCTCCCACATCCCCGCGGTCGGCTCCTGCATCACGAGGTCCCGCGGGACGCCGACGTGCGCGGCCAGCTGGCGCACCTGCTGTTTGTAGAGGTTGCCGATCGGGTTGCAGTCGACCGCCTGGTCGCCGTACTTCGTGTAGTAGCCGGTCATCGCCTCGGCGCGGTTCCCTGTCCCGAGGACGACCCGATTCTCCGCGTTGGCGACGAAGTAGTTCAGCACGGCGCGGGTCCGGACGTAGACGTTGCCCGCGGCCGTCCGGTCCTCGGCGGCCTCGGGGACGGCGTCGAAGAACGACTCCGCGATCGGCTGGATCTCGATCACGTCGTATTCGATCCCGAGGTCGCGGGCGACGCGCTCGGCGTCGCTCATCACGTCCGCGTCGTTGACCGCCGAGGGCATCGTGAGCCCGTGCAGGCCGTCCTCGCCGAGCGCCTCCACGGCGAGGTGCGCGGTCAGCGTCGAGTCGATCCCGCCCGAGAGGCCGAGCACGGCGCCCTCCGCGCCCGCGTCGTCCACGACGTCCGCGATGAACGAGACGATGCGCTCGCGGGTCGCCTCCAGCTCCGACTCCGAGAGCCGGAGGTCGAGGGGCGGGTCGTCCGACAGCAACACCGACTGCTCCGAGGTCTGGCTCATGAACGGAGACAGGGGCCGAGACGACTAATACCTCCGCTTCGTCCGGGCGAACTGGACGTTCGTCGGATTTCGCGTCGCCGGCCCGGCCGCCGGGGTCGCCCGCCTACAGTACCCCCTCGTGTTCGGCGAGCAGCAGCCCCTCCAGCGTCGCGTCGTTCGTCGGCGGCTCGCGGGCGACCGAGAGCGCCTCGTCGACCGGGACCGTCCGCGGGACGAGGAACTCGTTGCTGTCGTGGTCGACGTCGACCGGGTCGAGCCCCTCGGCGAACACGTAGCCGCGCCTGTGCCGGAGCACGCCCGTCGAGCACCACACCTCCTGGAGCAGCGACGTCGACGAGGGCGCGAAGCCGGTCTCCTCGGCGAGCTCTCGCGCCCCCGCCGCGGTGTACGACTCGCCGCGCTCGACGATCCCGGCGGGCAGCTCCAGCTGGGTGTTCCGGACCGTCGGCCGGTACTGCTCGACGAACAGCACCCGGTCGTCGGCGACCGCGATCACGACCGTCGCGGGCGGCAGCTCCGCCCAGTAGTAGTTCTTCTCGGACCCGTCCGGCTGCTCGACGCGGTCGTACCCCCCGACGAACCAGCCGGGGTCGTACTCGACGGCGACCTCCCTGACCGGCCACTCCGGCTCGCCCGGCAGCGAGTGGTTGCGCCCGTCGGAAAAGGCCGGGAGGTCGCGCAGGTCGGCGGCCGGGGCGTCGTCGCGACGGGCCGCGTCGCCCTCGCCGCTCGATCGCCCGTCGTCGTCGCTCACGGCTGGACCACCTCCACGCGGTACACGGCGCCCTCGTACCGCACGCGGACCCCGTCGTCGGTCGCGGCCTCGGGAAGCTGTCGCGTCAGCGCGTCCACCTCGTCGAACGGCGTGTGGGTGAACCACTCCTTGATCCCGTACGAGTCGGCCAGGTACGGGTCCGATCGGCCGTCGTCGCTCGCGAGCGCGCTCGTCAGGAACGGGTACCGACGCTCGGAGACGTTGTTCACGTCTATCGCCGACTCGTCCGTCTCGATCGGCTCGGCGGTCAGGTAGTAGGGGTCGCCGCTCCCGAGGTAGCTCGGGAGGGCGCCCAGCGCGAGCAGGGCGACGGCGACCAGGGCGATGGCGACGAGGAGGTTCCGGGTGACCCGGCGCATGGTCGGCGTTGACGCCGGCGGGGAATACCGGTTTCGACCGCGGCGGCGCGGTCGCGCTCCCCCCGGCGGCGCCGCCGCTCTCCCCGCCGACGCCGTCGCGCCCTCGCGCCGAGACGCCCCACCGCGCCGACGCGCTTTACTCGTCGGCGCCCCTCCCCGCCCACATGGAGTTCCGGTTCGAGCTGGCCCTGTGCGCCGCGCTCGAATCGCCCGACCGGGTCGTCGCCCGCCAGCTCGGCGCGGGGGTCACGAACCCCGGCGGCCGGATCGTCGACGTCTGCGTGCTGGAGCCCGGGCCGGGGTTCGACCGCCGGGCGGCGATCGCGCCCGAGCGGATCCCGGACCCCGCGATCGAGGCGGCGGTCGGTCCCGGCGAGGCGGTCCCCGTCGCCGAGGCGTTCGACCTCCCGCCCGACCGGGCGGCCGCGGTCGTCGAGCGCGCGGTCGAGGTCGGCTACCTCGAACGCGAGCGCCGCGACGGGCGCCCGGTCGTGCGCGCGACCGCCCGTTACCCGGACGACTGGGTCGGCTCGCTGACCGCGGTCGAGAACAAGCCCGACCTCGGGACGCCGGGCGACCTGGCGGCCCAGCTGCGGTACGACGCCGCCCTCGGGCTGTTCGACGAGGCGGTTCTCGCTACCGCCTCGTACGTCACCCGCGCGCACCTCAACCGGATTCCCGATCCGGTCGGCGTCTGGCGGTTCGACCCCGAGACGGGCGAGCGCGAGGTGGTCCGGGAGCCCTCCCCGCTCGACCCCGACGCCCCCGGGGTCGAGATCCGCGAGGAGCGGTCGCTCCGCACCGACGTGTCCCTCGTCGGGCCGGACGCGCTGGCCCGCAAGCGGCGCCGGATCGCGGAGCGCGCCTACGGGAAGGGATGGCGCCCCGCCCCGCCGGAGTGCGCCCACGCCGCCGGCACCGCGGACGGCCGGCCGTACTGCGAGCGCTTCGACCGCGTGGTGGACCCGGGGCGCGACTGCGGCGCGGGGTGTGAGGCGTACGACCCCGCCGACCCGCCGGCGGTCGACCGCGACGGGCTCCGCGACGAGCGGACCGCGTGGACGGCCGACCCCGACGGCGACGGCCCGCGCCGGCAGTCGGGGCTCTCGCGGTTCCTGTGAGGCTCCCCCCGCGTCGACCCGGGTCCGCCGCCGCGCCGCGTGGGAATCCTTATACCCCGAGCGACGGATTCTCGGCCATGGACGACATCGACGACGTGTTCGTCGCGCGCCTGATGACGAGCGATCTCCACACGGTAACGCCCGACACGCTGGTCGAGGACGCGGCCGCCGTGCTGCTGGACAACGACGTCAGCTCGGCGCTGGTCGTCGACGACGACGGCGCCCTGGTCGGCATCCTCACCACGACCGACTTCGTCGACATCGTCGCGAAGAGCCAGCCCAAGGCGGAGACGACCGTCGAGCGGTACATGACGCGCGACCCGATCACGGCCGGCGCGCAGGACTCCGTCTCCGCGGTCGCCGCGCTCATGGTCGAACACGGCTTCCACCACGTGCCCGTCGTCGACGGCGACACGCCGATCGGCATCATCACGACCTCCGACTTCGCCGCGTACGTCTCATCGCCGGAGACGACGTCGCCGTAGGCGTTCGCCGGAATCCCCGTCGCCGCCGGGCGCGTCCCCGACCCCGACAAGTGACGCCCCTTTCTGTGGGGTATTACGCGGCCCCCGCGTACGTGGCCCCATGTCCGACCGCCTGCATCTCAACCTCTTCACCATGGCCTCCGTCGAGCACGTCTCGCCGGGGTCGTGGACCTATCCCGGCGACCGCTCGCCGGAGTACACCGACCGGGAGTACTGGACCGAGGTCGCGCGGACCGCCGAGCGCGGCGGCTTCGACGCGGTGTTCTTCGCCGACGTGCGCGGGATCTACGACGTCTACGGCGACGACCGCCACACCGCGGTGGAGAAGGCGGTCCAGACGCCCGCGAGCGACCCGCAGCTCGTCGTCCCGGCGATGGCGGAGGTGACCGACGACCTCGGATTCGCCGTGACGCGCTCGACGACGTACACCCACCCGTACCAGCTCGCGCGGGAGTTCTCCACGCTCGACCACCTCACCGACGGCCGGGTCGCGATCAACGTCGTCACCTCCTACCTGCAGTCGGCGGCCGAGAACCTCGGGCTCGACGAGCGGATGGACAAGGAGACGCGCTACGACCGCGCCGACGAGTTCCTCGACGTCTGCTACGAGCTGTGGGAGGAGTCGTGGGACGACGACGCGGTCGAGATCGACCGCGAGGCGGGCCGGTACACCGACCCCGAGAAGGTGTCGGCGATCGACCACGAGGGCGAGCACTTCTCGGTGCCCGGCCCCCACGGCTGCGAGCCCTCGCCGCAGCGGACCCCCGTCGTCTACCAGGCCGGCTCCTCCGACCGCGGGCGGGAGTTCGCGGCCGCGAACGCCGAGGCCGTCTTCGCCAGCCAGCCGACCGAGGAGGGCGTGCGCGAGTACATGACCGACGTGAAGTCGCGCGCCGCGGACCACGGTCGCGACCCCGAGAGCCTGAAGTTCTTCATCGGCTTCGTCCCCGTCGTCGGCGAGACCCAGGCGCTCGCGGAGGCGAAGTACGAGGAGTACAAGCGTCACGTCGACGTCGAGGCGACGCTCGCGCTCCTCTCCGGCTTCCTCGACATGGACCTCTCGGCGCTCGATCCCGACCAGAAGGTCGAGCACATCGAGACGGACGCGATCCAGGGGACGATGAACGCGTTCACGAAGGCGCAGCCGGACCGCGAGTGGACCGTCCGCGAGGTCGCGGAGTTCTGCGGGCTCGGCACCACCTCGCCGAAGGTCGTCGGAACCCCCGAACTGATCGCCGACGAGCTGGCGTACTGGCACGAGGAGGTCGGCGTCCACGGGTTCAACGTGAAGGAGGTCGTCCGCCCCGACTCGCTGACGGACTTCGTCGACCTCGTGGTGCCGGAGCTGCGCGAGCGCGGGCTCGTTCCCGATCCAGCCGACGCCGGCGACGCCCCTCGCGGCGACGGCACCCTCCGCGAGCGACTGCTCGGTCCGGGGCAGTCCCGGCTCCGCGAGGACCACCCGGCGAAGCAGTAGCGCGGTCGCGTCGGTTGATCTCGACCCGACTTCATCGACTCTGAATCCGACAGCGCTGCCGCCCCCGCTACGCTTAAGTGCGTTCCACCGCTTCCATCACGTGACGCTTCGCTTGGAGGGCCGAAGCGTCAGCGGGGACCTACTGAACGCCGCGCCCGCGCCACTTTTTCCGGCACGGGCGCGGCGTTCGTTCCTTTCACGCCGACGAGCGACGCGCTCAGAGGTTCTCCTCTTGGTACGCGCCCTCGTACGTCCCGTCGTGGTCGGCCTCGGCGAGCACCAGCTGCGCGATCCGCGCTCCCGGCTCGATCTCGATCGCGTGGCCGGCGTCGAGGCGCCCCTCGCCGACGCCCTCGTAGCCGGCGTCCCAGACCGCGGTGTCGAGGGTACAGGAGTTCCGCAACAGCGTCGACCGCGGGAGCACGAACCCGATCCGCCCGTCCGGGATCCGCACCGGTTCGCCGTACCGGACCACGTACGTCCCGGGCTCCAGCCGGTACGCGCCGTCCTCGGTCGGTACCGGCTCGCGCTCGCCGACGCGCTTGCCGTCCCGGCCGATCCGCCCGGGAGTCGTCTGCTCGAAGACCTCGCCGACCGTCAGGTCGACGCCGTTCGGCTGTCGCTGCGCGCCGTCGAGGTCGGCGTCGCCGGCTTCGAGCGCCGCCGCGACCGTCGCTCCCGAGTCGAACATGCTCGACCGAACCCGCGGGCGAGCCTAAACGGTGTCGCACGCCGCCGGGGGGCGAGCGGCCCGTTCGCCTTCGCGTCGTGAATCCGGTCAATTCGGCCGGTAACGGCCTTTATGAGCCTTATACTCTCGTTACGTCTACCCCTCACACGAGGGGCGGTACCCCGCCGACAATCCCCCAAGAACTGCCGGTTCGGCGGGTCTAACACGGTCGATCTTTCGGGAAACTCGCGGGTTTTATATCCACGGGAGGGCCACGTGCGGATGATATGGGACAAACGATTACGGAGAAGATCCTCGATGACCATCTCGTCGAGGGCGAGCTGACGCCCGGCGAGGAGATCGGCATCGAGATCGACCAAGTGCTGACGCAGGACACCACGGGGACGATGGTGTGGCTCCAGTTCGAGGCGCTGGACCTCGACGAGGTCCAGACGGAGCTCGCCGCGCAGTACTGCGACCACCAGACGTACCAGTTCGACTTCAAGAACACCGACGACCACCGCTTCCTCCGCTCCGCGGCCGGCACGTACGGCGCCTACTTCTCTCGTCCCGGCAACGGTATCTGCCACCAGGTCCACAAGGAGAACTTCGCCGCGCCGGGGAAGACCCTCCTCGGCTCCGACTCGCACACGCCGACCCCCGGCGGGCTCGGCCAGCTCGCGATCGGCGCGGGCGGCCTCGACATCGCCGTCGCGATGGGCGGCGGCCCCTACTACGTCGAGATGCCGGAAGTCGTCAACGTTCACCTCGAGGGCGAGCTCCCCGAGTGGGCGACCGCGAAGGACGTCGCGCTCCACCTCCTCGGCGAGCTGACCGTCAAGGGCGGCGTCGGCAAGATCTTCGAGTACACCGGTCCCGGCGCCGAGAACCTCTCGATCCCCGAGCGGACGACGATCACGAACCTCGGCACCGAGCTCGGCGCCACCTCCTCGATCTTCGCGACCGACGAGAAGACGAAGGACTGGCTCGCGCGCCAGGACCGCGAGGAGGAGTACGTCGACCTCCAGCCCGACGACGACGCGGAGTACGCCGAGACGATCGAGGTCGACCTCTCCGACCTCGAACCGCTCGTGGCCGCGCCCTCGATGCCCGACAACGTCGCCCCCGTCAGCGAGTACGAGGGCACCGACGTCGAGCAGGTCATCATCGGCTCCTGTACCAACGGCGCCTACGAGGACATCCTCCCCAGCGCGAAGATGCTGGAGGGCCGCGAGGTCGCCAAGAGCACCGAGATGATCGTCGCGCCCGGCTCTAAGCAGGCCTCCGAGATGCTGGCCCGCGAGGGCTGGACCGCGGAGATGATGGCGGCCGGCGTCAACTTCTCCGAGGCGACCTGCGGCGCGTGCATCGGTATCGGCCACGTGCCCGCCTCCGACTCCGTCTCCCTGCGCACCTTCAACCGCAACTTCGAGGGTCGCTCCGGCATTGAGGACGACTCCGTCTTCCTCTGCTCGCCCGAGGTCGCCACCGCGGCGGCCATCACCGGCGAGATCGTCGACCCCCGCGACCTCGCGGACGACCTCGGCGACCTCGAGGCGCCCGGGCTGGAGATGGGCGACAAGTACGGCCCCGGGATGGGTCGCGACGACTCCGACATCATCTCGCCCGACGAGGCGATCGACGACGGCCTCGTCAAGGGGCCGAACATCGGCGACGTGCCGCTGAAAGACGACATCGACGTGGACGGCGGCGAGGCCCTCCTCAAGATGGAGGACAACATCACCACCGACCACATCATCCCGGCGACGGCGGACATCCTGAAGTTCCGCTCGAACATCGAGAAGCTCTCCGAGTTCACGCTCTCTCGCGTCGACGACACGTTCGCGCAGCGCGCCCTCGACGCCGACGGCGGCGTCCTCGTGGCCGGCGAGAACTACGGGCAGGGCTCCTCGCGCGAGCACGCCGCCCTCTGTCCGATGTACCTCGGCATCGAGGCCGTCTTCGCGCAGAGCTTCGCCCGCATCCACAAGGCGAACCTCTTCAACTTCGGGATCGTCCCGCTCGCGATCGACGCGGAGACGTACGAGAAGATCGAGCAGGGCGACGACCTCGCGATCGTCGACGACGTGCCCGCGGGCGTCCGCTCCGGGCAGGAAGAGTTCACCGTGAGCGTTAACGGCGAGTGGGAGTTCACCGCCGACCTCGACGCCTCCGAGCGCGAGCGCGACATCCTCGCGGCCGGCGGCAAGCTCTCGTGGGTCAAACAGCAGCACTCGGACGGCGGCTCCGGCGCGGCGCCGGCCGACGACTGAGCGCGCCCTTGAAGACCCGCGGTTCGGACATCCGAATTCACATTTTTCGACGTGGTCGCCCTCGTAGCGGCGGCCATCCGATCGATGCAACGTTGATGCTGTCGGCCGTGGGCGATGGCGGGAGTGAGTGTTGCAGATCGGCGGTGCCGGTTCGGTATTTAAATAGCCGTGAGCGACGGCGACGATCACTTATAAATAGACGTGGCGGTGGCGCGCCCCGGCGAGCGGCCCGAAGGGCCGCGAGCCGACGGTGCGAGGGACGCGGTGAGCGCTCACAGAGCGCGAACCGCGAGGCTGGGGAGGCGTGAGGCTGCCGTGCGGTTGCGGGGGGTGGGATTCAAAGGGGCAGCCGCGCTCGACTCCCACAGCTCGCTGCGGTCCTCAGTCGGTCGCTAACGCTCCCTCCTTGCGGTCCTTTCGTCGCTGGGGTTCGCCGAGCGCGGCTGGGGCTTTGGGGGTCTTCTCCGCAGCAGCGTCGATCACGTATAAACCACCAACAGCAACACCACGTTCTGACTTATAAACGATCTCTCTCACAACGTACTATACCCACTCCCGCTGTCGATCGCGACTTTTCCGGTCACGACACGCGCCCGTGCCGATATAGCGCCGCCGCTCTCCGCGTCGGATCGAAACGGAAAATCCGCGAAACGCGTCCCGTCGGTCCGAACTCCGAACCGGCGTTAGCGGGCCGCGGCGGCGACGCGCTCGCGCTCCTCCTTCTGCGCGATGGAGTAGGAGCGGTCGGCGTCGTAGTCCGCGGCCGTGACGAGCTCGTTGGCGAGCGCCTCGGCGGCGGAGGTCGTCGACTTGTACGTCGCGTTGGCGACGCCGTCGGAGATGAACAGCAGCGCCTGGTCGACGCGGCGCTGGGGCGCGACGTCGACCGCCTTCGGGACGGAGATGCCGCCGTACTTCAGGCGGACGGTCTCCTCGCGGGGCGCGGCGTTCTCGACCGCCCGGACGAGGACCTGGACCGGGTTCTCCTCGGTCCGCTCGTGGACGATGTCGAAGGCGTCGCGGACGATCCGCGTCGCCTGCTGTTTCTTCCCCGTGTTCTCGTCGGTCTGCATCAGGCGGTTGATCAGCCGCTCGACCAGCGAGATCTCGCTCTTCTTGAACTGCTTGGACGCGTGACGGCCCATCGTGTGCGCGATGGGCGTCACGGTCATGTAGCGCTTCGTCGAGGGGTCCTCGTAGGCGATCTCGGTGACGTCCCAGACGCCGAACAGCTTGGCGTTCTCGTTGGCGGCCTCGCTGCTCGCGGGCGCGTCCGGCTCCGGCTCGTCGGCGGCGACGTCCCCGTCGGACGGCGCCTCGGTCTCCTCGCCGCTCATCTGACGGGCTTCTCCGCGTTGCCGCGAACGAGTTCGATCATGGAGACGCCGTTGACCTTCTCGACCTTGTAGTTGACGCCGGAGAGGTCGCCCATCGCGCGACCCTTGGCCCCGCCGATCCCGGCGATCGTGACCTCGTCGTGCTCGTCGATGAACGAGATGGCGCCGTCACCGGGACAGAACGCGGTGACCTGCTTCCCGTTCTTGATGAGCTGGACGCGGACGCACTTTCGGATCGCCGAGTTCGGCTGCTTTGCTTCGATCCCGACCTTCTCCAAGACGATCCCGCGGGCCTGCGGGGCGCCCTCGAGGGGGTCGGACTTCTTCTTGAGCCCGCGCTCTCGCCGAGCGTACTCGGAGTCGGACCAGCGGCGCTTCTGCCGGTCCTGTTTGAGCTTACGGGCCGCGTATTTGCCGTTCGCCATCGTACTCCCACTTCCCAACGGAGCTACTTAAGCGTCGTCTTTCGACGCGGAGAAACGCCCTCAGAACGGCCGAGAGGCACCGCTCGAACGATCTGAGGGAGTTTTGCGAAATCAGGGTGCCGAAACGACGGGCGCTCGCGACGGCTTATCGGCTCAACGGTGGCGAGCGTCCGTCGTTCGTCGCCGACGCTCAGGTCAGCTGTACGTCGTCGATGTCGTGGTGCCGCTTCGCCAGGATCCGTGCGGTCTCGATGTTGGCGCCGTCGGCGCCGATGGCGACGCCGCGGTCCGGCTCCGGCACCTCGACGTACGCCACCCGGTCGTTCTGCTCGGAGATCGTCACGGCGTTGACCGCCGCGGGCGCGAGCGCGCTCGCGACGAACGCCTCCGGCGTGTCCGCGTCCTCGACCAGCTCGACGGACTTCCCGAGCCGCCGCTCCGCCTCCTCGACGGTCTCGCCGGCCTGCCCGATCGCGGCGGCCATCTCGCCGGCCGGGACGAGGAACACGAGCCGGTCGCCCTCCACGAGGCAGTCCTTCGGCGCGACCCCAGTCAGCTCGTCGAAGCGACCGATGTAGCGCCGCGCCTCGTCGGAGAGCTCGACGTGCATCAGTCGTCGCCCACGACCCGCGACCCCATCCGGAGGTCGACGTCGCCGGTGCCGAGCGAGATCGGCTTCCCGGCGATGACGTTCTCGATGACGCCGTCGAGCTCGTCGTACTCGCCGTGGATCGCGGCGTCGAGCAGGTGGTTGACGGTCACCTCGAACGCCGCGCGCGCGAGCACGGAGTCCTTGTTCCCGGAGATACCGTGGCGACCGATCGAGTCGATCTCGCCGTTGTTCGTCATGATGTCGGCCACCAGCATGAGGTGGCGGACGTTCACGTCGTCGAGCCCCTGCTCTTCGAGCGTGTTCTTCGTCTCGTCGATGATCGTCTCGCGGGCCGCCTCGACCCCGAGGTTGCGGTAGATCTCGTGGATGTTGTTACACGTCGTCCGCGAGGCGTCGACGCCCTCGATGTCGAGGGTGTCGCCGAACGCCGACCCCTCGGTGTAGAGGACGAACTCCTCCTCGCCGTCGATCTCCTCCTTCCGGATGACGACGCGCTCGATCTCCTCGATCCCCTTGAAGACGATGTCGCGGAGCCGCTCGACGAGCTGGAGCAGCTCGCGGTAGCTCGGCTCGCTCGGGCCGAACTCGACGACGGTCCCCGACTGCCGGGCGTCGACGCCCAGCGAGTCCTCGATGGTCTCGGCGATGATACCGGCCACTTCCGAGGGGTCCGAGTGGGTCGGCCACCGTTCGAGGAGGGTGTCGTCGTTCAGGTCGATCCGCACCAGCATGTCGGCGACGTTCGTCGACACGTCGCCGAGCGCGAGGATGCGCGTCGCCTCGATGGACCAGACGACCTCGTGGGCCTTCTCGCGGTCCGTCGCGTACTCGCCCTCCAGGTGGACGGTCATCATCGGCGTGTCCGGCGTCTTCCGGGCGTCCACCAGCTCGATGAGCCTGGGGAGCCCCTGGGTGACGTCAATTTCCGCAACCCCGGCGTAATGGAAGGTGTTCATTGTCATCTGCGTACCGGGCTCACCGATCGATTGTGCAGAAACGGTCCCCACGGGGTCCAAGGGGTCCACCCGCGTCTCGACGTATCGATTCTCGACGCCCGTCGCGACCTCGGTGGCCTGCTCGACCGTGATCTCACCGGTCTCCTCGGCCTTCCGTTCGAGCGCCTCGTACACCTCCTCCTTGAGGCGGGCGGGGAGTTCGGTCGCCTCCACGACCGCCTCCATGTCGTCGGTGACGTGGTCGTACTCAGTCATCCGACTCCACCCCCGCGGCCTTGTTCAGCCCCGGTCCGGAGTGCTCCGAGAGGTTCGTCGGCGGCGTGCGCTCGCCGAGGAACCGCTCCTTCTCGTCGTCGGACTCGAACTCCGAGTCGACGACGCGGTCGACGATGTCGTCGACGTCGATCCCGTCGCCCTCCCCGGACGAGACCTTCACCGGCGAGGTGCCGTCCTCGCCGAACTCGAACTGGACGATCCGACCCGAGGTGTCCCGGACCGTGCCGTCGTACTGCGCCTCCAGCTCGGAGAGCGCGTTGATGAGGCGGCGCTGGAGGTAGCCGGACTTCGAGGTCCGGACCGCCGTGTCGACGAGCCCCTC
Organism: Halorubrum rutilum; assembly: GCF_042665015.1. Classification (GTDB taxonomy): domain Archaea; phylum Halobacteriota; class Halobacteria; order Halobacteriales; family Haloferacaceae; genus Halorubrum; species Halorubrum rutilum. The sequence goes on from NZ_JBHTBL010000012.1 coordinate 69,977, forward strand.
GCGGCCGCCCATCGCGTGGAAGAAGAACTCCTCGGGCGTGAGTCCGCCGCGGTAGGAGTTCTCCACGAAGCCGTGCGCCTCCGCGGAGAGGTCGTTCTCCTTGTAGTGCGAGAGCGTCCGGTCCTCGTAGCCGCGGTTGATCCGCTCGCCGCGGACCGCCTGCTGGCCGACGGAGCCGGCCATCTGCGTGAGGTTCAGCATCGAGCCACGCGCGCCAGAGCGGGCCATCACGACCGCCGGGTTGTCGTCGCCGAAGTGCTGGTCGGCGATCTCCCCGGCCGAGTCGCGGGCCTTCCCGAGCGTCTGCATGATCTTCATCTCCAGCGTCTCGTCGACGCCGCGGCCCGGCAGCGATTCCAGCTCGCCGGCCTCGTACGTCGAGATGAGCTCCTGGACGCGGTCGTAGGCGCTCTCGATGGCGTCGTCGACCTGCTCTTCGGCCTCCGGCGGGATCGACTCGTCGTCGATCCCGATCGAGAAGCCGAAGTGCATGATCGCGCGCATCGCCAGCGCCGCGATCTCGTTGATGAACACGCGCGAGCGCGTCTCGCCGTACTCCTTGGTGAGGGTGTCGACGACCTCGCCGCCGAACGCCCCGACGGCGTCCTCGTCGATCGTCCCCTCGACCAGCTGGCCGTTCTCGATGACGACGTCGTCGCCGGTCGACGACGAGAAGTGCAGCGTGAGGTCGTCGGGCAGCAGCTCGGAGAACAGCGTCCGGCCGGTCCAGTAGTCGCGGCCGTCGTCGTCGACCCCGTCGGGCTCGGGCAGCTCGTCCACCCGGGTCGCCCGGAGCAGGTCGAGCGCCTGCGTCTCGGTGAACTCGGGGTTCGAGTGCGTGAGCAGGTAGGTGCCGGAGATGTGGTCCTGGATCGCGCCGATGATGTTCCCGCCGAACCGCGGCGAGAGGATCTGCTCCTGGACGCGCATGAGGACGCGCGCCTCGGCGCGGGCCTCCTCGTTCTGGAGCGCGTGCATGTTCATCTCGTCGCCGTCGAAGTCGGCGTTGTACGGCGGACAGACGACGGTGTTGAGCCGGAACGTCTTGTACGGCATCACCACGACCTCGTGGGCCATGATGGACATCCGGTGGAGCGAGGGCTGCCGGTTGAAGATCACGATGTCGCCGTCGACGAGGTGGCGGTTCACCTCCCACTCGGCCTCGACCTTCTCGGCCAGCTCCTCGCAGTTCTTCTCGGTCACCTTCAGCCGGCGACCGTCGGGGCGGCGCACGTAGTTGGCGCCGGGGTGGGCTTCGGGGCCGTTCCGGACGTACTGCCGCGCCTCCTCGACGTTGCGCTCGGTGACGTTGAGCGTCTGGGTCATCTCCTTGGCGACGCGGTCCGGCACGCCGACCTCGTTCAGCGAGAGCGTCGGGTCGGGCGAGATGACGGTCCGGGCGGAGAAGTTCACCCGCTTCCCGGACAGCGAGCCGCGGAAGCGACCCTCCTTGCCCTTCAGCCGCTGGCTGAGGGTCTTGAGGGGGCGGCCGGAGCGGTGGCGCGCCGGCGGCGTCCCGCTGATCTCGTTGTCGACGAACGTGGTGACGTGGTACTGGAGCAGCTCCCAGAGGTCCTCGATGATCAGCTGCGGGGCGCCCGCCTCGCGGTTCTCCATGAACCGCTGGTTGATCCGGATGATGTCGACCAGCTTGTGCGTGAGGTCGTCCTCGGAGCGCTGGCCGTTGTCGAGCGTGATCGACGGGCGGGTGGTGACCGGCGGAACGGGGAGGACCGTCAGGATCATCCACTCCGGTCGGGAGTCCTCCGCGTCGATGCCGAGGACCTCCAGGTCCTCGTCCGGGATGTCCTCGAACCAGTCGCGGATGTCCGAGGGCATCAGCTTGTTCATGTCCTCCTCCGTGAGGTCGACGTCGAGCGCCGTCTCGATGGCGCGGCGGTCCTCCTTGCGCGGGCGGAACTCGCCGGCCATGATCTCGTTGACCCGGTCGAGGGCGATGTCGGTCTTCTCGGCGAGCTCCTGGGGCGACGTGCCCGGATCGTCCGCCTCCTCGTCGGGCTGCATCGCGGCCGCGATGCGCTCGGAGTAGTCGCCCGAGAGCACGTCCTGGACCTCGTAGTAGGTGGTCGGCTTCTCGTGTTTGATGTCCGCCTGCGGCTCGCCGCAGAACGGGCAGGTCGACGCCTTCCGGGCCTGCCGGACGGCGGCCTTCAGCACGTCGTGCTCGTCGTCGCCGAGCTCCTTCGCGCGCTCGTATCGGTCGCGGAACTCGTCGCGCTGCGCGTCGTCCAGGGCGAGCCGGCCGCACTCGCGGCACGTCGAGCGCAGCAGCCGCCGGATGAGCTTGGTGAAGCCCACGTGGATGACCGGCGCGGCCAGCTCGATGTGGCCGAAGTGGCCGTTACAGGAGCCGGAGTGCGAGCCGCAGGTCCGACACTCAAGCCCGGGGTCGATGACGCCCAGCCGCGGGTCCATCAGCCCCATATCGATCGGGTAGCCGTCGTCGTCGTACGTGTCGGCCGTGATCACCTTCGTCGCCGACATGTCCCGGTACGTCTCCGGGTCCATGAGGCCGAAGTCGATCCCGCCGAGCACTTTCGGTGTTTGCATTGACATCTAAATCGCGTCCTCCAGTTCGAGTTTCGGTCGGATTCCCAGGGCGATCATCTCGTCGAGCAGCAGCTTGAACGCGTAGCTGACCTCCAGCTCGTGGATGTCGTCCTCGTCGCCCGTCACCGGGTCGTACACGCGGCGCTGCTCGCGGTCCTCGACGGCAACGAGCCCGGTCTCCGCGGAGACGTGGACCGTCTCGGCGTCCGAGGACTCCAGCAGCCGCTCGTTGAGCACCATCGACGCGCCGTGGCCGATGATCGTGTCGCGCTCCATCTCCCCGACGCGCAGGCCGCCCTCGCGGGCGCGCCCCTCGGTCGGCTGGCGCGTGAGCACCTGGACCGGCCCGCGCGAGCGGGCGTGGAGCTTGTTCGACACCATGTGGTACAGCTTGTGGTAGAAGATCGTCCCGACGAAGATCTCGGCGTCGATCTTCTCGCCGGTGACGCCGGAGTACATGACCTCCTTGCCGGAGGACTTGAACCCGTGCTCTTCGAGCCCCTCGCGGAGCTCCTCCTCGTCCTCGCCCTGGAACGGCGTCCCGTCGACCCGGGAGCCGCGCAGCGAGCCGACCTTGCCGCCGAGCATCTCCAGCACGTGGCCGACCGTCATCCGGGACGGGAGCGCGTGCGGGTTCATCACGAGGTCGGGGACGACCCCCTCCTCGGTAAACGGCATGTCCTCCTGCGGGGCGAGGTGGCCGACGACGCCCTTCTGGCCGTGTCGGGACGCGAACTTGTCGCCCAGCTCGGGGACGCGCTGGTCGCGCACCTTCACCTTCGAGAGCTTGGAGCCGTCCTCGCCCTCCATCAGCGTCACCGTGTCGACGACGCCCGACTCGCCCGAGCGCATCGTCACCGAGGTCTCGCGGCGCTTCTGCGGGGAGAGCCCGCCCATGTCGTCGGGCTCTTCGAGGAAGCGCGGCGGACTGGTCTTGCCGAGCAGGACCGAGGACTCGTCCACCTTCGTCTCGGGGTTGACGAGGCCGTCCTCGTCGAGGTGCGTGTACGCGTCTTCACCGCGCGCGCCGCGCACGTCCTGTTCGGGGATCTCGAAGCGGTCCTCCTGGCCGCCGGGGTACCGGCGCTCCTCGCCCTCGTACGTCCGGAAGAAGTGCGAGCGGGTGAGCGCGCGGTCGACGGAGCCCTGGTTCATCACCAGCGCGTCCTCGATGTTGAACCCCTCGTAGGACATCACGGCGACGACGAAGTTCTGCGCCGCCGGCCGCTTGTCGAAGCTGATCTGGTCGGAGGTCTGCGTCTTCACCATCGCCAGCTGCGGGTAGTGCAGCAGGTGCTGACGCGTGTCCGGCCGGATCCGGTAGTTGGCCGAGGGGAGTCCGAGCGACTGCTTCATCATCCCCGCGCCCATCGTGATCCGGGGGCTCGCGTTGTGCTCGGGGTACGGGATCATCCCCGCGCCGATACCGAACACGAGCTGCGGGTCGATCTCGAGGTGCGTGTGGTCCTCGGTCACGTCCTCCTCGTCGACGGCGACGAGGATGTCCTCCTCCTCCTCGGCGTCGATGAACTCGACGTAGCCGCGGTCGATGAGGTCCTCGAACTCGATGTCGCCGCGTTCGAGCGCCTCGACCTCCTCGTCGCCCAGCAGGGGCTCGCCGTTCTCGACGACGATCAGCGGCCGGCGGGCGCGCCCCGCGTCCGCGTTGACGATCACTTCTTGGGTCCGGTCTTTGACCGAGACGTTCACCATGTCCGAGACGTCGCCCCGGCGGCGCGCCTCGCGGATCTGTTCGGCGAGCGCCTCGGGGTCCGGATGGGTCCCGACGAGGCTCCCGTTGACGTACACCTTCGCTTCGCGTTCTGCCTGTGCCATGATCAGTCGTCCGCCGTCTGTCGTTCGACGCCCTCGATGCCGGGGATCCCCTCGACACCCATCGACGCCAGTTCTCGTTTCAGCCCCTGTTCGTCCTCGACCGTCTGCGACAGCTCCATCGACTGCGCGAAGTTCTTCACGAGCCCGCAGTTCGGCCCCTCCGGCGTCTCGGAGGGACAGATGCGACCCCACTGGGTCGCGTGGAGGTCCCGCGCCTCGAAGTGCGGCTGCGACCGCGACAGCGGCGAGCGCAGGCGCCGCAGGTGCGAGAGCACGCCCATGTAGTCCGTCCGGTCGACGAGCTGGGAGACGCCCGAGCGGCCGCCCACCCAGTTGCCCGTCGCGATCGGGTGTTCGAGCCGCTCGGTCAGCACGTCCGAGCGGACGACCGTGTTGACGGTGAGCTGCCGGTTCCGCATGTTCGCGCGCTCCAGCTGGTACTTCACGTCGCGCGCCAGCTTGTTCAGGGCGGTCCGGAACAGGTCGCGCATCAGGTCGCCGGAGACCTTCAGGCGCTTGTTGGCGTAGTGGTCCTTGTCGTCGGACTCGCGGCGGTCCAAGGCGAGCTCGAAGCACGCCTCGGCCATCCGGCAGAGGTAGTACGCCTTGTTGATCCGCACGTCCTCCTCCTCGACGCCCTCCTCGTGGAGGTGCGGGAGGAGGTAGCGGTCGATGACGTAGTTCGCCCGCTTGAGCTGGTAGTTCTTCCCCTGGCCGGAGGCGACGCGCTCGCCGAGGGTCTCGATGGCCTCCTCGGTCGTCTGCACGTCGGCCTCCTCCAGATTCTCCAGCATGAACTTCACGATCTCGGGGTCGTCCGAGACGCGGTGGACGATCTCCTCGTCCGACTCCAGCCCGAGCGCGCGGACGAGGGTCACGAAGTCGATCGAGCCCGAGACGGACGGGAACGACACTTCGAGGAGCCCCTCGCGGTTGCGCTCACAGAGGACCAGCGCGCGGTAGCCGCGGCGCTGGGAGAACGTCTTGGCGACCTGGATCTCGTCGCCGTACTTCGAGTCGTACTCCGCGAGGATCTTGTTCGGCGCCAGGTCCTCCGAGGTCATCAGCACGCGCTCGGAGCCGTTGACGATGAAGTAGCCGCCGGGGTCGACGGGGTCCTCGCCGATGTCGATGAGTTCCTCGTCGGAGAAGCCGGCCATGTTGCACTTGTCCGAGCCGACCATGATCGGCATCCGACCGACCTTCGTCTCGGTCGTGTCGACGACCTGCTCGGGCTCGTCCTCGCCGCCGCGCACGATTGACATCTCCATGAAGACGGGCGCCGAGTAGGTGATGTTCCGGAGCCGCGCCTCTTGGGGATACAGCAGCTCCTCGGAGCCGTCGGCCTCGCGGACGCGGGGGGTGACCATCCGCACGTCGCCGAGTTCGACGTAGACGGGCTCTTGGCCCTCCTTGTCGCCGATGTCGGTCTCGATCGTCTCCTTCTCGTCGACGACCTCCTGCATGCCGCGGTCCAGGAAGTTGTTGAACGAGCGGAAGTGGTGTTCGGCGAGCCGTTCGTCCGAGAAGTACTCGCGTGAGACCACGCGTCGGTCTTGCCTGTTCATGAGACGACTAGTCGGTACACGACGGCCTCCTCCGTCGTGCGAGAGTTTCGAACGATCTTCACCACGTCGCCGACCTCGGCCTCGTCGGGGAGCGCGGGATCCGTGCGTTTGATCTTCGGTAGGTTCGTCCGCTTCACGTCGTACTCGGCCAGGACCTCGTCGACCTCGTCGTCGTCGAGGAGGACGTGGTCCGGAACGAGTTCGTGTTGGCTTACGTCTACCATGGGTGGTGGTTATTGAGAGAAGCTATCACGAGATACTACAGATCGCTATATGGGCCAGCGGCATAAGACTTGCCAACCGGCGCCGCCGCGCGCGGCTCACGACGACGGGCGTACGATACTCTCACTCACGCGGTTATCATACAAAAGGCTACCGCCGCGATCGGCCCGTCGCCGGCCGTCTCGTCCCTGGTATCCGTCCCCACCGTCGCCGGCGATGACAAGCCTTATTTGCCAGACAGGGGTACGAACGAGTGCGACAAGCCCGGATGGTGTAGTGGCCCATCATACGACCCTGTCACGGTCGTGACGCGGGTTCAAATCCCGCTCCGGGCGTCCCCCGTTTCGGGGCTTCTGTCGCTGTTTGCCCGGATGGTGTAGTGGCCCATCATACGACCCTGTCACGGTCGTGACGCGGGTTCAAATCCCGCTCCGGGCGTTTTCGACGAACAACACGGCGAGCGGAGCGAGCCGTTCGTCGAAAACGGTCGCAAAAGGATTTGAATCTGAGGACGAGCGAACGCAGTGAGCGAAGTCCTCCGGGTTCAAATCCCGCTCCGGGCGCTTCTGTCGACGCCGATTACGAGCGAGGAGCGGAGCGACGAGCGAGTCCGGCGTCGACGAACGCAGACGAAGGGATTTGAATCAGGGAGTGAAGCGAGTGACACGAGCGGAACGACCGTGGTTCACATCCCGCTCCGGGCGTTTCCGACGAACGACACGGCGAGCGAAGCGAGCCGTTCGTCGGGCGACCGGCCGCCTACAGGTCGAGCAGCTCCCGCAGCTCCGCCACCAGCGACTCCGTCTTCGCGTCCGGCTCCTCGTCGTCCGTGACCGGGGTTCGGCCGTCGTACGTCTCGTGGACCATCGAGACGCCCTCGGCGAGGGTGTCGAGCCCGTAGCCGCCCTCCAGCACGTAGGCCTCGACCGCGCCGGCGTCGTCGGCGACCGACCGGATCCGATCGGTCATCATCGCGTACCCCTCCGACGAGACGCGCATCCGCGAGATCGGGTCGTGGCGGTGGGCGTCGAACCCCGCCGAGACGATCAGCAGATCGGGGTCGAACCGGTCGATCGCCGGTCCGATCGCCTCGTCGATGGCGTAGCGGTAGTCGGCGTCCCCGGCGCCGGCGCCGAGCGGGAGGTTCACCGTGGTCCCCTCGCCGTCGTCGCGGCCGATCTCTTCGAGGTCGCCGGTGTCCGGGTAGAGCCCGTCCTCGTGGATCGACGAGTAGAGCACGTCGCCGCGGTCGTAGAACACGTCCTGGGTGCCGTTCCCGTGGTGCACGTCCCAGTCGAAGATCGCGACCCGATCCGCGGCGCCCTCGTCGAGGGCGGTCTGGGCCGCGACGGCGGCGTTGTTGAAGAAGCAGAACCCCATCGCGTCGTCGGGCACCGCGTGGTGTCCGGGCGGGCGGCCGAGCGCGAACGGCGTGTTCCGGCCGTCGGCCCCGTCGAGCGCCGATCGGGCCGCCCACTGCGCGAGGCCGGCGGCCGTGAGCGCGGCGTCCCAGGTCCCCTCGCTCGCGACGGTGTCGGGGTCCCAGCTCCCGCCGCCGTCGTCGACGAACGCCTCGAGCTCGTCCACGTACGCCGCGTCGTGGACGGCGACGACCTCCTCGCGGGCCGCCGGGTCCGCCTCGACGTACTCGACGCCGTGGCGCTTGGTGAGCCCGCGGCGGATCGCGCGCAGTCGGTCCGGGTTCTCCGGGTGTCGTTCCCCCGTGTCGTGCGCGAGACACCGCTCGCTGTAGCCGAACCGCATCTACTCGAACAGCGCGAAGTACGTCTCGATGTCCTCGGCCTGTACGGTCCGTCGGTCGGCGTGTCGCGCGAGCGTCGCGGCCGCGCTCGCGACGTTGTCGGCGTAGTCCTCCAAGATGTCGGCCAGCGCGATCCGCGCGTCGACGCCGACCCGGTAGCGGTCGTCGATCCGGAGCCGCGCGATCCGGTCGATGGGCGCGACCGGGAGGGTGAGGTCCTCGCGAGCGATCACCTGTTCGACGCCGAAGTCCGACGCCATCAGCGTCTTTCGCCCGTCCTCGGTCGCCCGCTCGGCAGCGTCGATCGCCAGCTCCGCGCCGTGCGACTGGATGCGGCGCGCCAGCTCCTCGGCGGCGTCGGCGCTGACGCGGAGCTCCCCGGCGTTCCGCCGGATGATCCCGTCCACCGGCGCGAACGGCAACTCGACACTCATACACACAGTCGCGTCCGTGCACGGTATAACGCTTTCCGTTACCGCCGTCTCCGCGCCCGAGCGCTGGCGTCGCGGCGACTCGACGCGTCGCTTCCCGCATCCCGGACCCGACGAGCGGGAGTCCGGAGCCGCCTCTCGGCGATCAGAACACGTCGTCCGCGTGGATCGTCCCGTCGCGTTCCGCGCCCCGCACGGTCACCTCCTCGCCGAGCCGGAGGCCGGCGTCGGTCTCGACGCTCTTCGTCCGCTGGCCGTCGTCCAACACGACGGGGTCGCCGGTCTGCACGACGGTGCCCGTGAACTCGACGTCCTCGGCCGACCGTTCCGCCGTCGCGGCCGCGGCCCCGCCGGATCCGGCGCTCTCGCCGCCGCTTCCGCCGTCGCCGGTCTCGCCCGCGACGGCCTCGGCGGCCGCCTTCTGTCCGTCCTCCGCGAAGGCTCCGAGCCCGGCGTTCTCCCCGCCGCGCTCGTCGCCCCCGTCGCCGCTCCCGCCGCTCGCTCCCGCCGCGCCGCCGGCGGCCCCGCTCGCCGTCTCCGCGCCCTCGTCGAGGACGGTGACCGTCGAGCGCCAGTTCGCGGACGCCTCCAGGTCGTCCTGCCACCCGTCCTGGATCTCGACGTCGGTGAAGACGACGCGGTCGGCCAGCTCGATCTCGCGGTCCGCCTTGTCGCCCCACAGCGCGACGCGGATCTCGCCGGTGTCGTCCTTGACGCGGACGTTCCGGACCTGTCCCCCGCTGCCGTCGTCGCGGTCGAAGGTGCGCTTCGGGTCCGTCTCGATGACGCCCCCGCCGATGTCGACCGTCTCCCCGATCTCCAGGTCGGCGATGTCGGTCGTCTCCGGGACGTACTCCACGTCCTCGTCGACGCGCTCGACGGTGCCGCGGTCGCCGACGTGGAGCTCCAGGTCGCCGTCGCGCTCGCGGACGTAGCCGTCCCCGACCTCGACGACCTCGCCGGGCTCGAACTCCTCGGTGAGGTCGGCCTTGTCGTCCCAGAGGGTGACGCGCACGCGACCGGTCTCGTCGCCGACGGTGAGGTTGGCCACGCGCCCCTCGCTGCCGTCGTCGCGGTCGAACGTCCGGATCGAGTCGGTGTCGAGCACCTGGCCGACGAGGTCGACGTCGGCGGCGCCGAGCGAGAGGTCCTCGACGCGGTAGGTGTCGAGCACCTGCACGTCGACCTCGGCGTCCTCGTCCGGCTCGACCTTGTCGGCGCTCACCTCCAGCCCGCTGTACCCCTCCTTCGGGCGGCCCATGACGCGGAGCACCTGGCCGACCTCCAGCTCCTCGTCGGCCGCCGCGGCCATGTCGTCCCAGAGCGCGACGCGCACCGAGCCGGACGCGTCCGCGACGTCGACGTTGCAGACGCGCCCCTCCTCGGCCTCCTCGTCGTCGCGCTCGAACGTCTTGACCTCGCCGATGGAGGTCACCTTCCCGAGGAACTTCACCTCGTTCATCCCCGGCTCGATGTCGGCGATCGTGTCGGCCTCCTCGTCGCGCAGCTCGTGGGCGATCAGCATCGCGGCCGTCTCCTCGTCGGCGAGCCCGCCCATCTGCTCGACCTTGTCCTCGACCGCCGCCTCGAACTCCTCGAACTCGACGTCGGTGTCGAGGTCCTCGTAGACGTCCTCTATGGCTCCCATACGCGTACCTCCTCGGTTGTCGAGTCCGCGGATAAGCGTTGTCCTTGCCGGGGTTCCGCGGCCGAACGCGCGCCCGCCGCTGGGCCGGCCCGAGGCGCGGTCGCTCGTCGGCTCCGCGGCGGCGACGCCGCGGATCGAGGTTCAGTCATATCCGTTCATCGGTCCCCTCGATACAAAAGGTGTGCAATTCGCGCGCGGTCGCCTCTCGCCCGCCGCGTCGCGTGCGACCCTCCGCCACGCGGCCTCCGGACCGTAACCGTCTTAAGTTCCACCGCGGTACGTCTGCTTGAGTCCTGGTAGGGTAGTGGACTATCCTCTTGGCTTGCGGAGCCAGGGACCGGAGTTCAAATCTCCGTCAGGACGCTCACTTCTCGCAGGCGCTCCGCGTCGCGGAGCGCCTGCTTCGGCGTTCGCGTCCTGACGTGCCCTGCGCTCGCTTCGCTCGCGCAGGACTCCGTCAGGACGTTTTCGGACACAACACGTGACGATCGGGACGCTTTCAGACGCACCACGTGGCGAACACGGTGAGCACCGCGAGTCGTGCATACGCCGACGGCTGTGAGCGACCGCGCTCAGTCGTGCGGGTGGAACCGCTCCATCGCGCGCCTGACCGCGTCCGAGTCGCCGATGAAGGTGACGTGGTCGCCGTACTCCAGCACGCTGTCCGCCGACGGGACGTGGTTCTCCCCGTCCCGGCTGACGACGGCGACGAAGGTGCCGTCGGGGATCTGCGCGTTGAGGTCGCGGATCGTCTTCCCGGCGAGCTCCTCCGCGGTCACCTCCACCTCCTGCACGTCGTGGCTGTCGCCGAGCTCGTTCATCCAGTGGGTGATCGCCGGCCGCTCGATCTCGTCGTCGATGGCCACCGCCGTCGCCGTCGGCGAGTCGATCCCCTTCACGCCGATGCTCTCGAAGGCGTCGAGGTTGTCCGACTCGTTCACCCGCGCGTACACGGCATCGACGTCGAACTTCGTGATCGCGAGCTGGCACGCGAGGAGGTTGATGTCGTCGTCGCCCGTCACCGCGATCACGCGCTTCGCGTCCTCGACGCCCGCGTCGCGCAGCGTCTCGGTGTCGCTGCCGTCGCCGTCGTGGACGGTGAACCCCTCCGAGCGCGCCCGCTCGATCGCTTCGTCGTCGGTCTCGACGACGACGACGTACTCGCCCCGCCGCTCCAGTCGTGTGGCGAGCGCCCGGCCGACCCGGCCGCCGCCGATGATTATCGTGCGCATTGGTGACACTCCGAGGGCGTCGCCGATCTGCCGCGCCAGCCCCGCCTCGATCGCGACCGTCGCGAAGATGACGGCGAACACCGTCCCGACCAGCAGTTCGCCCGCCGCCACGTTCCCCGCGAGCTCCAGCTCGATGGCGAACAGCGTGGCCACGCTCGCCGGGATGATCCCGCGCGGCCCCACGCTCGCGATGAACAGCCGCTCCGGGCGCGTGAACCGCTCGACGCCGGCGGTGGCGATCAGGGCCCCGAGCGGGCGGAGCACGAGCATGATCACGAGGACGAGCGCGACGGCGCCGAGGCCGAGCTGCAGGACCGCCTCGACGTCGATCAGCGCGGCCAGCGAGATGAACACGAACGAGAGGACGACCAGCGTCGTGTTCTCCGCGAACCGCTCGATCTCCTCCCTGTTCTCGATGTCGAGGTTGCCGAGCAGGATCCCGCTCGTCGCCGCCGCCGCGATGCCCGCCTCGGCGGCGACGGCCTCGGCGGCCGCGAACGCCCCGACCGCCGCCGCCAACACGAGGAACTGCGACGCCTGCACGTCGCGCTCGGGGACCAGGTCGCTCTCCAGCAGGTAGTAGATCACCACCGTCGCGAGCACGCCCGCGAGCACGCCGACGCCGAGCCGCTCGACGAACGAGAACACGGTCGCGGGGACCCCGAGGTCGTCGAGCAGCAGCGTCTCGAAGATCACCACGGCGACGATCGCGGCCGTCACGTCGTTGACGATCCCCTCGGTCTCCAACGCGGTGGCGACGTGGTCCCGGACCCGGACGACGTTGAGTATCGGCGTGATGACGGTCGGCCCGGTCGCCACGAGCAGCGCGCCGATGAGCAGCGCGATCTCCCAGCTGGCGCCCTCGAAGAGCCTGACCGCGGCCGCCGTCCCGAGGAACATCACGAGCGCGCTGACCGTCACCAGCCGCAGCGACACCGTGGAGGCGCCGCGGATCCGGTCGACCCGCAGGGCGAACGCCCCCTCGAAGACGATGATGGCGACGCTGATCCCGACGACGATTTCGAGCCCGCTCCCGAACGTTTCGAGCGTCACGAGCCCCAACGCCTCCGGTCCCAGCGCGACGCCGATGAGGAGGTAGAAGATGACGCTCGGCACCTTCAGCCGGTGAGCGACCAGCTGGACGACGAGCCCCGACACGAGGATCGCCGCGATGACCGGCAACAGGCTGGACACGTCTACGGTTCGTACGCGCGCCGCCCTCCTTAGTGTACTGGTGGCGCGAGACCGGGCCGCCCGGCCGCGCCGCTCCGCCGGCGGTGATCCGCGGACATCCCCTCGGAGCGCCGAATCACGCCATTGATCCGCACACTCGGGAAACTATTACCTCGGTTCCTCCCCTGCGTGAGGACGCGCCCGAGCGAACCCCCGTATCGGGCGTCCCCTCCCGTCCTCAGACGCTCTCACGGCCGATGACGCCTTTCGGACCCGACACGGTCCCCGCCGCACGGCCGCCGACCGCGGCGCGAGGGCCTCGCGCCGCTTCCCCTCCAACGATGACACGAGACCGACCCCGCCACGGACGCACCGCACACCTCGACCCGTACGCGGGTCCCCGCCCCGCCGCGCCGCCGTCGCCGCGCGCGCTGGCCGTCCTCGCGACGCTGCCGGTCGCGACCGTCGCGGCCGCTTCTCTCCCGGTCGCGGCCGCGTTCGTACTGGCCCTCTCCGTCGGCGTCGTCGCCGGCGCGACCCTCTGGCGCCGCTACCCGGCCGTCGTCGACCGGGCGCTGCCGGTTCCCGGCGGCGACTCGGCGGTAGGTCCCGGGGAGCGGTGAGCCGACCCGGACGCGTGTCTCGCCCTTTTTACGTCGCCGTCGTCGACACCCGCGCATGACCGACCGCGACTCGGGCGTCCGCGACGCCGCCGACGACGCGGAGGACGCCGATGGCCCCCCCTCCGTCTCGGCCGCCCTCGCCGCCGGCGCCGCCCTGTTCAACGAGGGGCACGTCCTCGCGGCCCACGACCCGTGGGAGGCGGCGTGGCTCCCGCTCGACGAGGGCGACGACGAGCGCCTGCTCCACGGGCTGATCGCGGCCGCGGCGGCCACCCGCCACGCGACCGAGGGCAACTGGTCCGGCGCGGCCGGCTGCGCCGGAAACGGCGCGCGGTACCTGTCCGGATTCGCCGAGGAGACGCCTTCTGACGCCGACGGCGGGGCCCACGGCGTCGACGTCGCGACCGTCCGGGAGTGGTGCCGACGGCTCGCGGCCGACCCCGAAACGGTCGAACGCGTCGCCCCCCCGCCGATCCGGATCGGCGGCGCGGCGCCGGGGTTCGACGACCTGACGCTCTCGGCCGCGCTGCTCGCGGCGCCCGCGCTCGCCGAGGCGGTCGACCGCGGCGACCCGGCGACGTTCGAGGCGGCGGCGGCGCTGGCGCGCGAGGAGCGCGGCACCGGCCGGACGCGGTTCGCGGAGCTCCTCTTCGCGTTCCTCCGCGAGCCCGACGCCCGCCCGCAGGTGGCCGCGCGGCTCGCGGACCACGTGGAACTGGCGGAGCGAAAGCGGCGCGACGTCGACGACCTCTTCTAACCCCCCGTCAGGCGCCGTCGGTCGGGGTGTCGGGGTCCGAGGGGAAGTTCGGCTCCGCGGGGGGTTCGTCGGCGGCGGTCCGGTCGGAATCCCCCTCCCCGCCGCCCGTCGCGGCCCCCTCCTTCGGCTCGCCCTCGAAGGTGTAGTCGGCGGAGTTGTCGGCGGGGTCGTAGCCGAGCGCCTCGCGGGCGCGTTCGAGGGAGTAGTAGCGCCGGTCGTTGTCGGAGATGCCGTAGACGATCTCGTAGCCGTAGTCGGCCCGGAGACACCGGTCGAACAGGTGCGCGCAGTCGCGGTGCGAGAGCCACATCGCCTGCCCGCGCTCGTACTCGCGGGGCGGGTGGTCCTTCGTGAGGTTCCCGATGCGGACGCAGACGACGCTCATCCCGTGCTCGTCGTGGTACAGCCGGCCGAGCGCCTCGCCGGCCGCCTTCGAGACGCCGTAGAGGTTCCCGGGCCGGGGGAGCTCGGTGCCGTCCAGGCGGTAGCCGTCGTCCGGGCGGTACAGGTCGGGGGTCCGGTCGTCGGTCTCGTAGCCGCCGACCGCGTGGTTCGAGGAGGCGAACGCGAACCGCTCGACGCCGGCCTCGGCGGCCGCGCGCATCACCACCTGCGTCCCGTCGATGTTGTTGCGGAGCACGGAGTCCCACGGCGCCGTCTTCCGCGGGTCGCCGGCGAGGTGGATCACGGCGCCGACGTCCCGCATCGCCTCCCGGACCGCCCGCTCGTCGGTGATGTCCGCGACGTACCGGTCGGCGTCGGTGACCCCGTCGGGCACCTTCGCGGCCGGGAGCGGCTCCCTGTCGAGGAGCCGCCAGTCGTAGTCGTCGCCGATGCCCCGGAGGATGGCCTGGCCCACCCGTCCGCCGGCGCCCGTCAGCAGGACCGGCTCGTCCATTCGGTCGTACGTGGGCGGGAGACGGGCATATAACACACGGTTCGACCCCGTACCCGACGGTCACGGCGGACGGACGGGCGAACGTCGTACAATCGGCGCGCAGGCGAGGGGGTCCCGAGGACACGGTGAGCCCGAGAACACGGTGACCCCGAGGACGGGACGGGTCCCGGCTACAGCTTTTCCCGCGAGACCGAGACGCCCGTCGGCGTCACGACGATCTGGTCGTCGCCCTTCTGGACGATGTCGCCGTCGACCTCCTGGGCGACCTGTCGCAGCTCGTCGATGATGTGTTCGATCGTCCGGTCCGACGTGGAGTGCCGGGTGATGTCGGCGATGACGAAGTCGCCGTCGTAGACGGCGTCTTTGATCGGGATGACGTCGCTCTGGTCGCCGATCTCCGCGATGTGTACCTGCATCCCCGTCTCGGCGTGCGCCTCGGCGAAGTCGTCGATGTCGAGCTCGACGTAGTCGTCGACGGAGCGGTTGCCGCCCCCGCCGAGGATCTTGCTCATGATGCCCATACACACCACACGTCGAGGTCGGACATTAGTTCTTACGTCAGACGCACCCGGGCGCGCTCCGTGTCCCGCGCCCCGCGTCCCGCGTCTCAGTCCCCGTCGTCGAGCCGATCCTGCCACTCCTGCACTCGCGCGAGCAGCTCCACCGGCGCGGTCTCCGCGACGTCGACGTCGCTCAGCTCGTCGATCACGGCGCGGGTCTCCGGATCGAGGCGGTCGGCCTCGGCGGCCTCCGCCGCGCCGCCCGACGCCGACTCCCGAACCGCCCCGTTTCGACCCTCTTCAGGGGGGGAGCCGTCGGCGCCCGCTTCGGCGGACCCAGACGCCCCGGCCGGCCCGGCGTCACCCTCGCCCGCGAACGACCCGGACGAGAGGTCGAAGACGACCTGTTTCGTGCCGCCGTCTCCCGGACCGCCGCTCCCGTCTCCCGGGCCCCCGCTTCCGGCCCTCTCGCTCCCGGTCCGGGACCCCTTCGCCTCGATCGCCTTCTCCTCGCGGAGCCGGTCGAGCACCGCGTCGGCGCGGGAGACGACCGGGTCGGGGACGCCCGCGAGGTCGGCGACGTGGACCCCGTACGACCGGTTCGTCGGGCCGTCGCGGACGGTCCGGAGGAACGTCACCTCGCCGTCGCGCTCGTCGACGGCGACGTGGACGTTCGCCACGCGCGGGAGGTGGTCCGCCAGCGCCGTCAGCTCGTGGTAGTGCGTCGCGAAGAGGGTGCGGGCGCGCACCTCGTTGTGGAGGTACTCGGTCGCGGCCCACGCGATGGAGATCCCGTCGTAGGTCGCGGTGCCGCGGCCGACCTCGTCGAGGATGACGAGCGAGTCCGCGGTCGCCGAGTGGAGGATGTTCGACAGCTCCTGCATCTCGACCATGAACGTCGACCGGCCCTGCGCCAGCTCGTCGAGCGCGCCGACGCGGGTGTAGATCCCGTCGACGAGCCCGACCTCGGCGGCCCGGGCGGGCACGAACGACCCCGCCTGCGCGAGCAGTTGGATCAGGGCGGCCTGCCGCATGTACGTCGACTTCCCGCTCATGTTCGGGCCGGTGACGATGAGGAAGCCGCGCTCCCCGTCGAGCCGGAGGTCGTTCGGCACGAAGTCGGTCGTCCGCTCGACGACGGGGTGGCGACCGGCCTCGACGTCGAGTCTGCGCTCGTCGGTCAGCTCCGGGCGCGTCCAGTCGTTGCCGGCGGCGTGAGTCGCGAGCGACGCGAGCGCGTCGACCTCGGCGACCGCCCGCCCCACGTCCTGGAGCAGCGCGGCGTCGTCGGCGACCCGCTCGCGGAGTTCCTCGAACAGCTCGTACTCCAGCTCGCCGCGGGCCTCCTCCAGCCGGAGGACCTCCCGCTCGCGCTCTTCGAGCTCGTCGGTGACGAACCGCTTCGAGTTCTTCAGCGTCTTGATCTCGCGGTAGTGGTCCGGCACCCGGTCGGCGACCGACTTTCCGACCTGGATGTAGTAGCCGTCCGTCTTGTTGCGGTCGACCGTGACGTGGCTGAGCCCGTGGCGCCGCTTCTCCCGCTCCGCGAGCGTGTCGAGCCACTCGGCCGCCTCCTCGTGGCTCTCGATCAGCTCGTCGAGCTCGTCGTCGTACCCCGGCTTCAGCAACCCCCCCTGCGTCTTCGCCTTCGGCGGGTCCTCGGCGAGCGCGTCGGCGAGCTCGCCCCGGAGCGCGCTCGCGCGCTCCCGGTCGAGGCCGTCCAGCACCTCGGCGACCGGCGAGTCCGCGAGCGGGGTCCCCTCGACGGCGTCGACGAGTTCCGGCACCAGCGCGAGGGTGTCGCGCACCGAGAGGAGTTCGCGTGCGCCAGCGCTCCCGCTCGTCGCCCGCGAGGCGAGCCGTTCGAGGTCGTACGCCGCTCCGAGCGTCTCTCGGAGGCGGTCGCGCGCGAGCGCCGCCGACGCCAGCGCCTCCACGGCGTCGAGCCGGCGGTCGAGCCGCGCCCGGTCCCGTCGCGGCCGCGTGAGCCACTCGCGGAGCAGCCGGCCGCCGGCCGCGGTGACGGTGTGGTCGACCGTCTCGAACAGCGACCCCTCCCCCTCGCCGCGCATCGTCTCCGTGAGCTCGAGGTTGCGCTGGGTCGTCGCGTCGACGTCGACGTGGTCGCCGTCGCCGTACGCCGTGAGCCGGGTCATCGACGCGAGCACGCCCGCGCCCGTCTCCTCGACGTAGCCGAGGACCGCGCCGGCCGCGCGCAGCGCGAGGTCGGAGTCGATCCCGACGCTGTCGGCGGTCTCCCGCCCGAACTGTTCCCGAACGGCGTGTCTCGCCCGCCCCGGCGCGAACGCCTCCGCGTCGAACAGCGAGACCGACCCGGAGAGGTCCTCGCGGACCGCGCCGAGCAGCCGGTCGTCGTTGCGGACGCGGGGCCCCGGGAGCACCTCCGCGGGGTCGAACCGGTACAGCTCCGCCCGGAGGTCGCTCTCGTCGTCGACCTCGGTGACGAGGAACCGGCCCGTGGTGACGTCCGCGAGCGCCAGGCCGTAGGGGCCGTCTGTCTCGTCCTCCTCGCGAACCACCGCCGCGAGGTACCGCGCGTCGTCGTCGGCGGTTTCGAGGAGGGTCCCGGGCGTAACGACGCGGGTGATCTCGCGGGCGTGGCCGTCGTCGGTCTCGTACTGGTCCGCGACGGCGACCCGGTAGCCGCGCTCGACGAGCGCCTTCACGTAGGGGGTCAGCTCCGAGAGCGGGACGCCCGCCATCGGGTGCGACGAGCCGTGCGAGGACTTCTGCGAGATCGAGAGGTCGAGCTCGTCGGCGACCAGCTCCGCGTCGTCCGCGAAGAACTCGTAGAAGTCGCCGCACTGCATCGCGAGGACGTCCGCGTCCGTCTCCGCCTTGAGATCGAGGAACTCCCCGACGATCCCCGTTGGCATATGTCCGTACTCCCGCCGTGGGCGGCTAAAACCCTGCGGGTGTCGCGTCCCGAGCGCCTACACCCGGTTCCGGCGCGTCACCGTGCGGTGCACCGCCCCGGAGACGCCGAACAGCACCGCGAAGAGGACCGCGTACGCGTAGCCGGAGACGCCCGCGAACGGGACCGTCCCGATCCACGCCGCGCCGCCGAGCAGCCCGCAGACGACGGCGAGGCCGAGGTAGTACTCGCTCCACAGGATCTCGTTTTCGGAGACGACTTCGAGGTACACCTCCAGCTCTCGGCTCTCCTCGGTCAGCGAGACGATCCCCCTGTTCGGCTCGTAGTCGATGAACCCGCCCTCCGCCAGCTTCGGCAGGTGCGACTGGTGGAGCGCGGTGTAGACGCGCTTCCGCTGTTTGTACGTGACCTCGTTGATCTCGCGGTCGTTCTCCCACGCCGCCAGCTGTTCGGCGATGTCCCTCACGCGGGCGTCGTCCCCGCGCTCTTTCAGGTAGGTTATCACGTTCCGTCGCCGCTGGTTGCTCAGCATCGTGAATATCTCGTCCCGCGTTGGTCCGTCCCCGTCGTCGCTCTCTCTCCGTCGTGCCGGCAAGTTGGGGTGTCATGGCTCTCTGCCGCGGATCCGCTCCGATTGCCAATTGACACCGAAGCACATATAACTTGTCACTTTAAGTATGTCTATTATTTCATACAAAACGTATTTGATCGTCTGAGGCGTCTATTATCGTGCTTTGATAGAGGACGTCTCGGTACAATTACCAGATATAGTTAATTTCATCGCGAAACGAGGCGGACCGAAGCGCCCCGTCTCCCCGTCCGCGTGGCACCGCCCGCGAACTCGCGGCGAGCGCTCGTCTCGGGCCGGAACGCGGCCGGTAGGCGCTGCATACATACGACCGCTCCGCGCCAAGACCGCGTCATGACGATCACACACGACACGACCGTCTCGGACCCGGACGCGGGGCAGGCCGACCGCCGCCCCCTCGACCGCTTCCGCCGTCCGGAGTACACCGGCGAGAACCGCTGTCTCCCGTGTACCGGAGTCAACGTCGCGATCGCGGCGGCCGGAGCGACGGCGGCGGCCGCCGTCGCCGGCCCGGCCCTCGGCGCTGCCGGGTTCGGGGCCGCGCTCGCCGCGATCTGGCTCCGCGGCTACCTCGTCCCGGGGACGCCCGAACTCACGAAGCGCTACCTCCCCGAGCGCGTCCTCCGGCTGTTCGGGAAGGGGACCGAGCCCGCGCCGCCGGCCGAGGTCGACGCGGAGTCGTACCTGCTGTCGGCGGACGTGCTCGTCGAGACGCCCGACGGCGCCGACCTCGAGTTCGCCCCGTGGTTCGCGGCCGCGTGGGACGCCGCCCTCCGCGAGACGCGCATCGACGCCGGCGGCGACGCCGAACTGGCGGCGCTCGCGTCGCTCACCGGCGTCGACGCCGAGTCGCTCTCGCTCGACTGGCGCGGCGGGACCGGGTTCGCGTTCGCCGACGACGAACGCATCGGCCACTGGGAGTCGCGCGCGGCGTTCCTCGCCGACGTCGCCGCCGACCGCGCGCTGACCGAGCGGCTCGACGACTGGCCGTCGCTCCCCCTCGCGGCGCGGAGCGGCGTGCTCGGCGCGCTTCGGCTGTTCGCCGAGGCGTGTCCCGTCTGCGAGGGGGCCGTGCGGCTCGAAGAGCGCGTCGTCGAGTCCTGCTGTACGACCCGCGACGTGATCGCCGGCCGCTGTACCGCCTGCGACGCCCGACTGTTCGAGATGGACCTGCCGCCGTCGCTCGCGGCCGAATAACACGCCGCGACCGGTCGTTTCGTGGTGAAGCCCTCCGAATCACTGGTGGCTTGTTTATCAACTAACCCGACGGATCGCAGACGTCGGCGTTCGTCTCAGCTCCGCCGCCGCGAGAGCAGGCCGTCGCGTCCGATCCGGAACTGCCGGAGCACGGAGAAGCGGTTGAGCCAGAGCTGGTAGGCGCTCGCGGCGGCGAACAGCCCGAGCGCGAGGCTCGTCAACAGGACCGGATCGGCCGCGGAGACGAGCGGGGCACCGAGCAGCGCCGCGAGGAGGACGGTTAGCGAGACGACGCCGAGCGCGCGGTACAGCTCCGACCACGTCACCCCGCCCGTGGCGACGATCTCGGTGTACAGCGAGACGTCTCGCGCGTGCCGCGACAGCTCGATCGTCTGCGTCCCCCGGTCGTACTCGACGACGCCGAGCTCCTCCAGCTTCGGGAGGTGCGTCTGCACGAGCGACGTGTACACGCTCTCGCGGCACCGCTTCGGCGGCGGGCTCTCGCCGCTCTCGTGACTCGCCACCAGCGCCGACAGCTCGTGGACGGTCACCGTCCCGCCGACGTCTCTGATCTGCTGGATGGCGCGCCGACGACGCTCGTTCGCGAGGATGGAATACACCTGTTCCGCCGGGAGGACGTCTGTTCTGAGTTTCATGATCGCGGATCCGAACTCCGCACGGCACGGAGACCGGTCGTTGACGCTACATCTTCCGCTCGGGGCATATGTATGCGCCGGCTACCCTCGCGTTCGACGAGCTCGCCGCCCCGGATTCGAGGTCGGGAAACCGATAGCCCGCACCGGGACGAGCGGCTCGGTCCCGCCTCGCCCGCGACCGTCGCCGTCCCGGAGGCGACACGGGAACCATACCGGTCACTTCGACCGAAGTACGGCGTTCTTGCCGCCGTTTTTGCCCGAAGTAGGGGCCCCGGACCGCCGGTCGAACGCGGCGTTTGACCGCGTGAACCGATCGTTCCACCGAATCGAACCCCTCGTTCGACGGTGACGTGGCTGCGCGTAACTAGGTGGGTACCTCACGGAGAGGGGAGTAACCGATTCGGCTGACCGCAGCGGACGGGGGCGGGTCGGGAGAGAAAGCATGAGCCAAGACACAGACGACACAATCGGACTCTCGCGGCGCAAGGTCCTCGCCGGCCTCGGCGCGGTCGGCGTCGCGTCCGCGGGCGCGGGACTCGGTACCACGGCGTACTTCAACGACAGCGAAACGTTTGAGGACAACACGCTCACCGCCGGGCAGTTCGACCTCCTGCTCGACTGGCAACAGACATACACGGGCCCGAACGGCCTCGAACAGATCAGCGCGTACCCGGACTCGAACGGTGACAACGACCAAGATATAATCCCGGACTTCGGCGAGTACCTCTCGGACTGGGTCATCGACAACGACGAGTACGACATCCGCGCGGCCACGGACGAGTACAAGGGCGAGTACTTCGCGGACCTGCCGGACGACTTCGCGGGCCCGCTGATCGAGCTCGACGACGTCAAGCCCGGCGACCACGGCGAAGTGACGTTCAGCGCGCACCTGTTTGACAACCCCGGTTACCTGCGGGTCGGCGGCGATCTGATCGAGAACAAGGAGAACGGCCGGACTGAGCCCGAGATGGAGATCGACGGTACCGCGGGGGAAGACCAGGGCGAGCTCGCCGACTCCATTGACGTGAAGTTCTGGTACGACGACGGCGACAACGCCTTCGAGGGGCTGATGGGCGACCACGACACAGTCATCGTCTTCGACCGCTCGTACTCGATGGTTGAGACCGACCCGTCGCTCCAGGGCTCGACGGATCAGTACGACCCGCAGAAGCTCCAGGACGCGGTCGACGGGGCCGTCAGTCTCGTGGACCAACTGGAAGCGGCCAGCGAGAACGCGCCGGAACCGATCAACATCTCCGTAGTCACGTTCGGCAACAACGGCCGGGTCGATGTCCCGCTCGGGACTGACTACGACGGGGCTCGGGACTACCTCGAAGGACTCCCGGACAGCCCGAATTTCGACGAGGACTCCTCGAATCGGGAGGGGACGAACATGGCCGACGGCATTAGCGAGGCTCGCGACGTTCTCGACGGCGGCGACGCCGAGGGCAAGTGTATGGTGATCCTCGGTGACGGCGTTGCGACGAGCGGAGGGTCTGACCCTGTCCAAGCAGCCGAAGACGAGGCACAAGCGGCGAAAGACGATGGCGTGACGGTGTACACCGTCCAGTACGACCTCGTTCCGATTCCGGGCGACGCCACGAGCGAGGACACGATCCTCGAAGCGCGGGAGCTGCTCCGCGAGATGGCCTCCGACGCGAACGGCACCGCGGGCCCGCGCGAGAAGCTCAGCTTCGGCACGGTACCGAACAACGTGGCCGGCACGTTCCAGCATATTGCTCTCCACAAGGCGGGCGAGGTCTGCCTGTTCGAGGGGAAGCTCAGCGAGTTCCTCGGGGGCGACGGACTGCTGCTCGACGCCGAGCCGCTCCTGACGCTCAACGAGCCAGACGCCGCGGGACAGGGAGGGAACGACACGGACAAGACCCGACCGACGGTCAGCTGTCCCGACGTGAACGCGACGCCGTTCAGCGCGTGCTCCACGTACTACTTCGGCTTCAAGTGGTCGATCGACCCCGAGGAGGTGGGCAACGAGATCCAGACCGACTCGATCGTGTTCGATATCGGATTCGGCGCCGAGCAGGCCCGCCACAACGAGAACCCGTTCGGCGTCTGTGAGGTCGCCGAGTAGGTGCTCGAATAGCCCACTGAACGACCCAGACGAGCCGTTCGCTCGTCCATCCCGTTTCGGCGCCCTCGGGCGGCCAACAGGGCGGTTCGCGACCCCCGCCGGGAGTTCCCAATAAGGGATACACAACCATGAACGACGACACAATCGGACTATCGCGGCGTAAGATGCTGGTCGGACTCGGCGCAGTCGGCGTGGCCTCGGCGGGCGCGGGCTTGGGCACCACGGCGTACTTCAACGACAGCGAAACGTTCGAGAACAACACACTCACCGCCGGGCAACTTGACCTCGCGGTCGAATACCAGACGAGCTACGAGCAGGGCAGCGCGGGGTCCGGCGGCGATTCCGGGACGATCAACGGGAACCCCACCGGGTACGAGTACGTCATCGACGATGTCAAGCCCGGCGACTCCGGGCGGCTGGTGTTCTGTCCGCAGATCGTCGACAACCCGGCGTGGCTGTGGGTTGGCACCGAGAACGGCCTCACCGACTACGAGAACGGGCTGACAGAACCCGAAGCGGAAGTCGACGACACGGATCCCGCGGACGCGGGAACCGTCGGCTCGCCGAACGACGGCGCGGGCGAGGGCGACCTCAGTGAGGCGATCCTTGTCACCGTGTCTTACTGCGAGTTCGATGACGAAACAGAGTCCTTCGAGACGATTCGGACGCTCAACAACCCCGAGGACTACACCCTCGGCGACCTCGCAGCCGAGCTGGAGTCCGGCTTCCTGCTGGACGCCGGGACGGACTCGGGGGCGTACCCAGCCAGCTCCGAGTTCGGCGAACAGGCCGGGCCGTGCCTCTGTATCGACTGGAACGTTCCGACGTCGGTCGAAAACGAGATCCAGACCGACGCCGTGACGTTCGACTTCTCGTTCCACGCGGAACAGGAGCGACACAACGAGTCACCGGACAGCCCCTTCCTGACCGTCCCCGAGGGCAACAGCACGGCTCAGTGAGGCGGTGATGTGAGGCGGAGGTCGACGACCGGCAGTCATAAGATCATGAGACCCCGAAAGGGGGTCTCTCCCGGTCGGTAGGGCGGGCCTTCACCCCGAGGGGGATGTCGTACCGGAGGGGTGTCGTACCGCTCGGTACGGGACACATACCGGATGGCGACGGCGATTGTTACTGCCGGTAGGGAGCGCATATATAGGTCGGGGAGCAGCGTTAGACAGTCATCGACGACACGGCCGTTCGGAGCCGCGACGACAGACAATGACACAGAAGGAATCAGGACTTACGCGGCGGGAGGCACTCGCGGGCGCCGGAGCCGTCGGCTTCGCCGCCCTCGGGGCCGCCTCCGGACGGCGGACGGGGACTGGCAACTGGGACGAGTATTCGGCGTACACGTACGCCCAGACGGACACGCCGCTGAATCTGCTTGTCGGCTGGCGGCGCACGGAGAACGGGACCGCAGTCGACTCGACCCCGGTCGGTGCGGTGGACGATGTCGAAATTGCCGGAATCCGGCTCATTGATGTCGCCAACGCGCTGCCGCACGATTACGGGACCGCGAGCGTCGGCCTCCGGCTCGAAGATCCAGATGACACCGCCCGCGTGTGGTTGCGGATCAAGCCCGATCTCAGTACTTCTGACCCCGCGAGCGTTGCGCTCGCGGAGCGCATCTCACTCACGGTCCGGCAAGACACGGGGATCTTCGGGATCGGTAGCTGCGGCGGCGCCGAGGGCGAGTTCGCGGGCGTCGGACCGACGATCGCCGACGGGACGCTCGCGGACATCGACGGGTCCGCCCTCGCCGACGGCGTCGAGCTACGACCGGGGCTCCTCGGCGACGGATGCCTCGGCCCCGGCGAGCAACGCTGTCTGACCTTCGAGTGGGAGTTTACCGCCGAGGGCGGCAACGCCGGCCAGGGCGGCACGGTGGACTTTCTCGTGGAGTTCATCGCGGACGAGTGCGGTTCTGAGGGGAATCCGTTCGAAATGAACGCCGGGGGGTCCGCATGACTCACGGAGACGACGGAGCGGGGCGTCCGAGCGGCCTGAGCCGCCGCCGCCTGCTCGCCGGTATCGGCGGCGTCGGCGCGGTCGGGATGGCGAGCGGCCTCGGTACCGGAGCGTAT
The DNA here is from genome assembly GCF_042665015.1 of Halorubrum rutilum. GTDB lineage: Archaea > Halobacteriota > Halobacteria > Halobacteriales > Haloferacaceae > Halorubrum > Halorubrum rutilum. The sequence continues at coordinate 94,712 of NZ_JBHTBL010000012.1, forward strand.
CTCTCAGACCGCGAGACCTTCCCGAACAACGGCCTCGGCGCCGGCACGGTCGAGCTCCTGGTGAACGGCGAGCTCACGAACGGCACCGTCGCCGTCGACGTGTCGGACATCGACCGCGGCGACTCGGGCGACGAGACGTTCGAAATCGGCGCTCGGACGAACCCGGTTCGGGTCTGGCTCGCGACGGAGTGCGTGGCGAACAACGGTCTCGCGCGCGAGCTCGAAGTCGACGTTCGCGTCGACGGAACGTCGGTGACCGGGAGGTACAGACCTCTCGCCGCCGTTCGGGACGACCTGTTCGACGGCGAGCGGATCGACGACGGCTGTCTCGACCCCGAGGACGCGATCCGCGTGGCGGTCTACTGGCGGCTCCCGGCCGGCGCGACGGACGTCGGCGGCCAGACCGCCGATCTGACGTTCCGGCTGTACGCCGAGCAGTGCCGCCACACCACCGAAGCGGACGCGGAGGCGGCGAACCCCTTCGCCGCCCGCGTCTGCGACGAGAATCGGTGTGTCCCCTGCGCGGACGAAAACGAGGTCAAAATCGGCGGGCTCAGGCTCAAATACCTCGGCGACGAGACCATCGACCCGCTCGTCGTCCGGGCCGCCGGCGGCGGCGGAGGCGGGAACGGACGGGGGAACGGCAACAACCCCCCGACGACGATATTCGACGCCACGGTCCGGCCGAACGAGGAGTTCGCCCTCGACGGTGCGGATTCCAGGACGAACACGCCAGGCTGGATCGGGCCGAACATCTACCTCGACTCCGGCGGCGGCGCGTCGCGGAACGAGCGTACCGAGACCAATATCCACACCAGCTGTTCGGTGCCTCTCGGTCCCGGCGACGTCTACGGCGACTTCGAGGTCGTCGAGGTGACGACGACAGACGACGAGAAGGTCTGCGGGACCGGCACCGGCGGTGACGGCGGCGACACGCCGGACGACGAGCCCGAGCCCGGCCCCGAGTGCGCCGTCTGTGACCAGGGGACCGGCGTCTCCCTCGCGACCCTCGACGTCCGCTACCTCGGCGCCGACGACGCGACCGTCTCGGTCGTCTCGACGAAGGGGAACACGAGCGGCGAGCTGTTCGCCGGGACCGTCTCACAGGGGGACGTCTTCACCCTCGACGGGAAGGACGTCGACCGCCCCGGTCGGGGGGCCGACAGGCTCGGCCCGGAGGTCGAGATCGGCGTCGGCGGCGAGACCGTCGCGATCCACGTGAGCTGCTCGCAGCCGCTCGCGGTCGGCGACGCGTACGGCGACTTCGAGATCGTCGCCGGAACGACGACGGACGGCGAGCCGCTGTGCGGCTCGGAGGCGAACTGATGACAACCATACTCACATCACCACGGGCGAAACGCGCGGCGAACGTACTCGGGATCGTCCTGCTGATCGCCCTCGTGGCCCCGTTCGCGGTGTTCGCGGCCCCCGAGGCCGTCGGCGCCGACGAGAGCTTCGTCGTGCTCACCGCGAGCATGACGCCCGCCATCGCGCCGGGCGACGTGGTCATCGTCGCCGAGCGCGACCCGGCCGCGGTCGCCGCCGGCGACGTGATCACGTTCGTGCGCGGCACGAGCGAGGTGCCCGTGACGCACCGCGTGATCGACGTCGTCGACGAGGGCGGCGCCCTCGCCTTCGAGACGATGGGCGACGCCAACGAGGGGCCCGACCCCGGGCTCGTTCCCGGGTCGAACCTCGTCGGCGTCGTGGTCCTCACGATCCCGTACATCGGGTACGTGATCCAGTTCGCCGGCACGCCGGCGGGGTTCGTCGCCCTCGTCGTGCTCCCGTTCGGGCTGCTCGCGGCGTCCGAGCTGCTGTCGGTCGCCCGCTCGCGAAACGGCGGCGCCCCGGACGCGGCGACCGTCGCCGACGCGGATTCGGTCGCGGAGACGGACGCGTCCGTCGACTTGGACTCGTCCGCCGATGCGACGCCGACCGCCGAGTGGGAGCCGGCGATCCCCCCCGAGACAGCGACCGAACCGCCGGCACAGGCCGAGGCGACGTCGGCGACCGACGCCGGCGGCGTGTCGGTCGACGCGGTCGGCGGCGCCGTCGGGGTGCTCGCCGTCTTCGCGCCCTACGCGATCTACGTCGCGATCGAGCTCCGGACGGCCGCGACGATCGCCGTCGCGGTCGCCGCGACGACGGTCCTGCTCGGCGGACTCGCGACCTGGGTCCCGGCGAGCGGCGTGCTCGACCGCGCGACCGCGGAACCGCCGACGGCCCCCGCGTCACCCGACGGCGAGACGGTGGCGGCCGACGATCCCGCGGAGGGGTCGCCCTCGCCGGCGCCGAACGGCTCGGCGGTCGGCCCGGCGCAGACCGACGGCGCCGGGGAGGCGGAGTGATGGCGGCCCCCCGCGGCGTCGCCGTCGCGCTCGTCGCCGCGCTGCTGGTGTGGAGCGTCGCGTTCGGCGGCGGGTACACCCTCGCGGTGCTCTCGTCCGAGGCCGACGTGACGGTGACGTTCGAGGCGCAGGAGTTTGAGGCGCAGGAGTTCGAACCGGAGAACTCGACGACCGGGGAACTCGGAGAGATCGGTCTCACCGGGATCCCGCCGGAAACCGACGGATTCGGTCCGGACGCGGTGCAATCGCCCACCGCCGACCCGTCGGCGAACGGGTCGGATCCGGGCCCGAACGGCTCGGACCCGGTCGGCGACGAGACGGCCGTCGGTACCGAATCGAAGTCCCCCGGCGACGACCCCGACTCGGCAGACCCCGAGTCCGACTCGCCCGGCAAAAACGCCGACGGGAACGACTCCGGATCGCCCGACTCCGAGCCGGAACCGACAGGTTTGGACCCGGCAGACGCGGGATCGTCGGACTCGGAATCATCGGACGGCGAATCCACCGATACCGATTCGGAGCCGACCGACTCCAGTCCGGAACCGACCGACCCCGATTCGGAGCCGGAGTCGGCGCCGACCCCGGAACCCGCGCCCTCGCCGTCGGACGCTCCCGACGACGATTCCCCTGACGGCGATGACGCCGACGGCGACGACAGTGCGGTCGGCGACACCGCTCCCGCCGACGGCGGTGACGTCGAGGACGACCCCTCCTCTGACGGGCCCGACGACGACGATCGGTCGGACGCCCCCGCTGCCCAGCCGGGCGAGTCGACGGATTCGCTCGCCGCGGTGACGATCCCGTGACGCTGTCCATTCGACCGCCGTCCCCTCCGGAGCAGGCCAACGACCGCTCGCTGTCTCCCGGGACGAAGCTCACGGTCCTCCTGCTGCTTTTCGCGCTGTTCCTCCTCGGGGTCCTCTTCGGTCTCGTCCGCGGACTCAGTTAGGGCGGCCGCTTCCCGTTCCCGATCGGTGGTTCCGCCCGTCGTGTTTATCGCCGCGCTCCGCGAACGACGAATGTATGCTCGGCCTCGACGCCGTCGCCCTCGACGCGTTCGCCTTCGTCTTCGTCGCCGGGCTGATCACGGCGCTCGCGACCGGCGTGGGAGCGCTCCCGTTCTTCCTCTTCGACACGATCAGTGACCGCGGGAACGTGGCGCTGTGGGGGTTCTCCTCCGGGATCATGCTCTCGGCGTCGCTGTTCGGACTCGTTGGGGAGGGGCTCGCCGAGGGGACGCCCGTCGAGATCGGGGTCGGCCTGGCGGCGGGCGTCGTCCTCGTCGTCGTCGCGCACGACGTGCTGTTGGACGCCGACATCGACCCGCGGGAGTACGAGGAGGCGGACTTCAGGAAGCTCGTCCTGATCCTCGGCGTGCTGACCGTTCACAGCTTCCCCGAGGGCGTCGCCGTCGGCGTCTCCTTCGCCGACCTCGGGCTGGCGGGCGGGACCGAGCTGTTCGGGTTCACCGTCCCGCTGCTCGCCGCGTTCATGACGGTCGCGATCTCGATCCACAACGTCCCCGAGGGAACGGCCATCTCGATCCCGCTGCGGACGATGGGCGTCTCCCGGTGGAAGATGGTCTGGTGGGCGGTGTTCTCCAGCCTCCCGCAGCCGGTTGGCGCGGTGATCGCCTTCGCGTTCGTCCGGTACGCCCGCGAGTTCCTCCCGTACGGCTTCGGGTTCGCGGCCGGCGCGATGATCTACCTCGTCGCGACCGAGTTCGTCCCGGAGGCGCTGGCGGCCGGCGCCGACCTCCCCCGCGGCGGGAAGCCCGTGCTCGCGGCCGGGATCGCGGCCGGCGCCGCGCTGATGACGCCGCTCGCGTTCGTCTGACCGCGTCTCGGTTCCCCCCTCACATCCCGCCGTCGAACGCGGTCGGGTTCACCGCCCCGGGTCCCTCGCCGACGTCGTAGCCGCGGCGGATCGCGGACCCCATCTCGCCGACAGCGCTCCCGACCGCCTCGCGCAGGGGTTCGCCCCGCGCCAGCCGCGCCGCGATCGCGCTCGACAGCGCGCAGCCGGAGCCGTGCGTCGCGTCGGTCGCCACGCGGGGATTCTCGAAGCGGACGACGGTCGGTTCGGTCCCTCCCGCGGCGTCGGCCTCGGCCGCGTCGGCGTCGCCGCGCTCGTCTCCGCCCGCGTCTCCGATCACGAGCGTGTCGACGACGGTCTCGCCGTCCTCGTCGAGGTGACCGCCCTTCACGAGGGCCGCGCCGGCGCCGCGGGCGACGAGCTCCCGGCCCGCCGCCGCGGCGTCCGCGGGCGTCTCGACCGGGTCGTCGACGAGGACCGCCGCCTCGTCGGCGTTGGGGGTGACGAGCGTCGCGCGCTCGATCAGCCCCTCGTAGGCGTCCTCGGCCGCGGGCGAGAGCAGCCGGTCGCCGCTCGCGGCGACCATCACCGGGTCGACGACGACGGGGGCCGGACAGCGGGCGAGCAGCCCGGCCGCGGTCTCGACGATCGGCGCCGTGGCGAGCATTCCGGTCTTGACCGCGCCGACGTCGAAGTCCTCGATCACGGCGTCGTACTGGCTCGCCACGTGATCGGCCGGGACGGCGTGGACGTCCTCGACGCCGCGGGTGTTCTGCGCCGTCGTCGCCGTCACGACCGCGGTCCCGAAGACGCCGTGGGCCGTCATCGCCTTCAGGTCCGCCTGGACCCCCGCCCCGCCGCCGCTGTCGCTGCCGGCGATCGTCAGTGCGACGGGCGGAGAGACGGGCTCGCGCTCGCGTGTCATACTCTGGTAATACCACTCGGTTGTACTAAGTCGTGGCGATCGCCGCCGCCGAACGGCCTTTGCCGCTCGCCGTCGAACCGGAGGTATGTCGAACGCTCACTCCGACGACGCTGCCGGCGGCGAGTCGGCCGGCGACGCGACGGAATCGATCACCGTCTACTCCGACTACGTCTGCCCGTTCTGCTACCTCGGCCGGCGGTCGCTCGCCGAGTACCAGGCGACGCGCGACGAGCCGCTCGCGGTCGACTGGCACCCGTTCGACCTCCGGGCGGGCAAGCGCAACCCCGACGGCAGCATCGACCACGAGGCCGACGACGGGAAGGGGGAGGAGTACTACGCGCAGGCCAAGGAGAACGTCCGCCGGCTCCAGGAGCAGTACGATGTCGAGATGGCCCAGGAGATCGCGACGGACGTCGACTCGCTGCCCGCCCAGCTCGTCTCCGTGCACGTGAAAGAGACCGCGCCCGAGGCGTGGCCCGCCTTCGACGACGCGGTGTTCGCGGCGCTGTGGCGGGAGGGGCGCGACATCGGCGACCGCGAGGTGCTCGTCGACGTCGCGGGGGACGTCGAGGGGCTCGACGCCGACGTCGTCGACGCCGCGCTCGGCGACGACGACCTCCGCGAGCGCGTGACGGCGATGTTCGACGCGGCGCGGCAGCGCGGTATCACCGGGGTCCCGACGTTCGCGTACGACGGCCACGCGGCCCGCGGCGCGGTGCCGCCGGAGCAGCTCGAACGCCTCGTCGAGGGGGCCTGAGCTAGGCGTCGCCGGCGACCTCGTCGCCGTCGGTTTTATCGCCCGGGCCGTCCCCCGCCTCGTCGTCCGGCTCGACGATCCGGTACGAGAGGGAAACGGCGCCGAGCGCGAGGGCGATTCCGCCGATCACGTCGATGAGCCAGTGGATCCCGAGGTACATCGTCGCGATCACCACCGACGTCGAGATCCACAGGGCGAGCGGCGTCCACCGCGGGTACTCCTCGCGCGTCAGGAGGGCGAACGCCGCGACGGTCACCGACAGCGACGTGTGAAGCGAGGGGAAGACGTTCGTCGGCTTGTTTATCTCGCTCGTGAGCGCGGTGAATTCGGGGTTGTGGGTGAACAGCAGCGACGTCGCGACGTTCAGGTTCCGCGGCCCGTGCGCGAACACGACCGTGTAGATCGCGAGCCCGATCGCGTAGTTGAACGTGTACGCGACGAGCAGCCGCCGCAGCGCCACCGTCCGCGGGAGCGCGAGGTACGCGAGGAACGGGAACGACAGCAGGAACGCGTAGCCGTACACGTATATCGCGGAGAAGTACGCCGTCAGCTCGGGGGCGACGAGCGTCGCCTGCAGCCGGCCGACGAACTCGCCCTCGATCGCGTAGATCAGGCCCGTCAGCTGGAGCCCCCACAGCCGCGAGACGACGTGGAGCGAGCTCCGGCCGACCGCGCTCGCGACCAGCACGACTCCCAGCGCGGCGAGCGCGCGGCGCGAGCGCCACAGCCGCCGGCCGAGGTCGCCCCGGAGGCCGCGCAGTCGGTCCGGACCGATGACCGTCGCGGCCGCGAGGAGCAGCGCCCCGCCGGTCCACAGCGCGACGGACCCGATCACCGACGGCAGCCAGCTCATTTGCCCCTCGAGAGGAGCCGGCCCTCGCCGTCGAACCGATACCCCGCGTCGCGGAACCGCTCCCTGGCCGCCTCGACGTCGAGCGACCCGTCGTCGCCGACGAACGGGTACACCGGGTCCGCCTCCCGACCGTCCCACGAGAGGTCGCTCGGCACCCACTCGGGCGAGGTCGCCAGCGGCGACGCCGCCGGCCGCGCGTACCCGTCGAACGCGTCGTCGACGAGGGCGCGCTTGTCGATCAGCGACGCGAGGACGGCCCTGAACCGCGGGTTCGACAGCGGCGCACGCCGGGCGTTGTACCCGACGTGGTAGAAGCCGCCCGCCCGTCCGGTCACGAGCCGCGCGTCGGCCTCCCGCCCGATCCGCGGCACGGCGTCCGGGCCGAGGTTCGACACGGTCGCGTCCGCGAGGCCGTCGCCGACGGCCTGCACCGCGGCGATGTCGGACGATATCACCGCGACCTCCAGCCGGTCGAACGCCGGCTTCCCGCGGAACCGCTCCGGGATCCCGGCGGCCGGATCCGCCCCCGACTCCCCGTCGCCCGCGCGGGCGAGGAAGTGGTCCGGGTTCCGCTCGAAGGCGACTGACTCCTCGGGCGTCGCCTCGACGAAGCGCATCGGCCCGCTGCCGACCGGGTCCTCGTTGTTCGTCACCACCGCCTCGGTGGTCGCCACGTCGAACTCGAAGCCGGCGATCGTCGCGGGGTCGGTCCGGTCCGCCCAGACGTGCTCCGGCAGGATCGGCACCCGGAGCGCGCGCGCCGCGACCGCGTCGTTGACGTCGCCGACCGAGAGCTCCACCGTCTTGTCGTCGACCGCCCTCGCGGCCCGGACGACCGAGCTCCGGCCGCGGAACCGGGGCGTCGGCACCGCCGTCTCCAGCGCCCCCATCGAGGTGTCCCGGAGGAACTCGTAGGTGAACGCCACGTCCCCGGCGGTCACCGGCTCGCCGTCGTGCCACCGCGCGTCGCGCAGCCTGACGGTCACGGTCCCGTCGTCGCGCTCCCACCCCGAGCAGAGCCACGGGACGACCTCGTCGCCGTCCGCCAGCGCGAGTCGGTCGTACAGCAGCGCGGTGAACGTCCCCTCCCGCCGGTACTCGGCCGCGATCGGGTTCCAGTTCTCCGTGACGTTGGCGTCGGTCGTCACCAGCCGGAGGACGGCGCCGTCGTCTCCGCGCGCTGCGTCGCCGCCGAGCGCGATCTCGGCCTCCGTGTCATCTCCGGTCGCGTCGCTGATGATCGCACCGTCGTCGGTCGTGTTCTCGCCGGTGCCGTCGTCGGTCGCGTCCCCGGACTCCGCGCCGTCGACCGCCTCCTCACGCTCTAGCCCGAGCAGTCCGGCCACGGAGACCGGCCGCCGGTTCGTCCACCCCGCGAACCGGTCCCCGCGGACCGCGGTGAGCGGGTCCGGGAACGCGACGACCGTGAACGGCTGGAGCTCGCACAGCGAGCGCTGGAGGGCGGCCACGGCGTCGGCCCGCGCGTCGCCCTCAGCCCGCCGCTGGCGTTCGAGCCGCTCGTCCACGCCGTTGAGGTCGGCGAACCCGAACGGGTTCTGCCGGCCCGACTCGGCGACGAACCGCGAGTGGGTGAACGCGTACATCGCGTCCGGGTCGAACGGCTCGTGTTCCAGGAACTGACCGACGTACACGTCGAAGTCCCGGTTGATCAACACTTTCCGCCAGAGGTCCGTCCGTCCGAGGGTGTTGATCCGGGCGTCGATTCCCACCGCGTTCAGGTTCTCGGCGAGGTGTCTGGCGATCCGGATCGCGTTCGGGTCGCTGTCGGCCGGCGCCGCGTCGATCCGCAGCGTGAGCTGGGACGCCCCGTCGCGCCCCGCGATGTTGCGGGTTCGGCCCAGACAGCCGGCGCTGAGGGCCCCCAGACCGATCCCCGCGAGCGCCGTCCGCCGGCTGACGCACCCGTTCATTCCTCCGTACCGTTTCGGCGCCGAGGTATATCCCTTCTGTGGTGTCCTCGCGCCGCGCCGCCCGGGCGACCGGGGGACTCGGCCGCGATTCGGGCGGCGATCACCGCGATTCGGGCACCGACCGCCTCAGATCACGCCCGCGAGCGGGAGCGCCAGCCCGACCGCCCACGCGGCGAGCCCCGCGCCGAGGACGGGGCGGTCGCCGGCGGCGCGTCCGGCGGCGACCGCGCCGAGCGCCGCGAGCAGCGCGGCTCGGTGGACGACGAGCGCGGGCGGCACCGCGACCCCGAGCGCGGCGAAGTCGAGGACGAACCCCGCGCCGACCCCGACGACGACCGCGAGGGCGACCGCGGTCGGGTCGCACTCGCGCGACCGGGCGACGACGAGCGCCGGCAGCCCGACCGCGAGGACGAGGTACAGCGGCCCGGCGATCGCCTTCGGCGGCAGGGCCGGGTACGCGAGTTCGAGCCCGACCCCGGCCGCCCGCACGCCGACGACGACGGCGCCGAGCGCGGCCCCGAGCAGCGCCGCGCCCGCGTGCCGCGCCGCCTCCCGACGGCTCCGTCCCGCGAGGTCGACGGCGGCCGCCCGGGTCCGGCGCCGGAGCAGGGCGCCGGCGACGGTCGCGAGCGACGCCAGCTCGATCACCGAGAGCCAGCCGTCGCTCCAGCCGCCCTCGATCCCGCGGTACTCGCGGCGGACCTCGGCGTCCACCGCCCCGCGGATGAACTCGTCCTCCAGCCGGACCGCCGGGTCGTCGATCCCGGGCACCGTGTGACGCAGCCGGAACCAGTCGTAGTACTCCTCGTGGGCCTGGATCGCGGTGTACGCCCCGTCGGGCGACTCGTACGCCCGGAGGTGGTCGCGAACCCCGAGGTACGTCCCGTCGTGGAGCTCGAACGTCTCCGTCAGCCACGTCCCGCCCCCGGGCCCCTCGACGTAGCCGTACCGCGTCGAGCTGCGGGCGTCGGCCCAGTCGCGCTCGACGAGCGCCCGCACCCGCTCGGCGTCGGCGGTCGCCGCCGACTCCGCCCGGTCGGTCTCCTCCCAGTCGGCCGCCGTCCCGCGCTCGATCGCCGTCCGGGTCGCCGCCGCGTCGGCGTGCACCACGACGTTGATCGCGAGCGTCCGCCCCTCGACCGACCGGCTCCGGCTCGTGTACGGCCACAGCCGGTAGTCGCCGTCGACCGCGATGAGCGACCCCTCGGAGACCGTCGCCGCCTCCGGCTCCTCCGCGGGCGACGGCCCTCCCGGCGGCCCTCCTGGCGGCCCGGCGAGGGCGCCGGAGAGGGCCAGGCCGACCCCGACGACGAGGAGGAGCCCGACGACCGTCGCTCGCCTCATGACCGCTCCGAGGACGCCCGTCTAAAAACGCCTTCCGGGTGGCCGGGGGGACCGCCCTCCTCGACGGGGGCCCGCCGAATCCGCCCTCACCAGGTCTCGACGACCCCGTCGCGGACGTCCTCGGCGCAGCCCTCGCAGTCGGGGTGGCCGGCGTCGAAACAGGAGGGGCGCCCCTCGGCGTCGACGGCGACCGCCCGCCGTTCCGCGTGCCGCCGGCAGACGATCCGGGCGCGCCCGTCGTCGTCGGTCGGGAGGTCGTACCGGTCCGCCCCCGCGGCGTCGCCGTCGGGGTCGTCCCTCGCCTCGGCGTACGCCCGCTTCGCCTCCTCGAACTGCTTGCCCGCCTCGCGGAGCTTTTGGCGGATGACGCGTTCGAGTCGGTCGTCCATGGGAGTCGTACCGGCGCGCGGGATATAGGTCCGTTGGCGATATGCGGATGATCGGTTCGCTGTTGACGGGCCCGGCGTGAGTGATTTATATACCGTCGCCGTCGCGGTGGATCTCTCCGAATCTCCGGTCGATTGTTTATAATGGTTGATTTCGGACGGACGGTGAACACCGCCAAAGCCCCAGCCGCTCGGCGGTACGCGATCGATCGCCTTGCGGTGAACACCGCCAAAGCCCCAGCCGCGAGGCGGGCGCACGCTCGCTGCGCGCCTCGGTCGCTCACTTCGTTCGCTCCCTGCGGTGTCGCCGGCGGCGCGTCCGGCGGCTTTCCGTGGCGCGCAGCGCCACGCTACTTGCGTCACCTGCGCCCGCCTCGCGGCTGCCCCTTTGAGTCCCACCCCGCAACGCAACCGCACCTCATACCTCCCCAGCCTCGTCAGTCGTCCTTCGCTTCGCTCCGGACGACTGACTCCCTCGTGCGGTCTGCTCGCGGCCCGCCGGCCGCTCGCAGGCGCACGCCACCGGACTCTATTTACATCTGAACGTTGCGTGCGGACGACTCGCGTGGTACGGTTCCACTTGAAACGGCGCCCGCGCGTGGCATACGGGCGTCTGACGCGGCCGGCCGTCGAATACCGAGAACCGCCGGAAGCGTCCGTGAGGGCGGCGAACGGACCACTTTCACCGCGGTTACGGGATTTTTAATACCGTGAGGAACCAACCGTCGTACGCCTCCCATTGAAACACGACCGGAGGCGGAGACACCCCATGAGCGAACTGCGACAGGAAGCGGAAGCGATAGCGGAACAGTTCTCGGACCACCTCGACGTGAACGCCGACGAGGTCGAGGAGCGACTGGAGAACCTCGTCAACGAGTACCGCGTGCCCCTCGACGAGGCGCGCCGGAGCGTCACCAACGGCTACCTCGAAGACGCCGGGATGGAGCGCGACGAGCTCGGCCGCGGCGGCAGCGAGTCCGTCTTGGTCGACGAGATCGACGAGGACGAACAGTGGGTCGACCTACGCGTGAAGCTGGTCGACCTCTGGGAGCCCCGCAGCGACTCGATCTCGCAGGTCGGGCTCCTCGGCGACGAGTCGGGGACGATCAAGTTCGTCGCCTTCGAGACCTCCGACCTCCCCGAGCTGGAGGAGGGGAAGGCGTACGAGCTCTCGAACGTCGTCACCGACGAGTACGAGGGCAGCTACTCGGTGAAGCTCAACCGGACCACCGGTATCACCGAGGTCGACGAGGAGATCGAGGTCGGCGACAACGCCGACACCGTCGAGGGCGCCCTCGTGGACATCCAGTCCGGCTCCGGGCTGATCAAGCGCTGCCCCGAGGACGACTGCACGCGCGTCCTCCAGAACGGCCGCTGCTCCGAGCACGGGCAGGTCGAGGGCGAGTTCGACCTGCGGATCAAGGGCGTCCTCGACGACGGCGAGACCGTCACCGAGGTCATCTTCGACCGCGAGGCCACCGAGGAGCTCACCGGGATGGGCTTAGAGGAGGCCAAGGACATGGCGATGGACGCGCTCGACACCACCGTCGTCGCCGAGGAGATGGCCGACGACGTGCTCGGGCGGTACTACCGCGTCACCGGCCCCACCTTCGGCCGGTACGTCCTGGCCGACGAGATGGAGAACCCCGGCGAAGTCGACGTGGAAAGCGCGCTGATCGAAGCGAGGTCGATCTGATATGAGTCAATCCGCACCCACCCGAGAGGTCGCCCGGCGCGCGTTCGCGAGCGAGTTCAACGACGCCGGCTACACGTTCACCGAGTCCGACGACGAGCGCGCCCCCGTCTACGCGCTGCTGCCGACGGGCGAGTCCGCGAACCGCGTCTTCTTCGTGGGGACGCTCACGGAGAAGGAGGACGTCGGCGAGGACAGCGAGTACTGGCGCGGCCGCATCGTCGACCCGACGGGCACGTTCTTCGTGTACGCCGGCCAGTACCAGCCGGAAGCCGCTTCCAAGCTCCGGGACACGGAGCCCCCGGCGTACGTCGCAGTCGTGGGGAAGCCCCGGACGTACGAGACCGACGACGGCACCGTCCGGGTCTCCGTCCGCCCCGAGTCGATCACCGAGGTCGACGCCGCCACCCGCGACCGCTGGGTCGCCGAGACGGCCACGCGGACGATCGAGCGCGTCGCCGCGTTCGACGACGAGGGGAACGAGTACGCGCGGATGGCCCGCGAGGAGTACGACCTCGACCCCGAGACGTACAAGGCCGCCGCGCTGTCGGCGCTGGAGGACCTCGACGAGGGCGACGGCGACGAGCTCGCCGGCGACGCCGCGGACGAGGACCTCGGCGACGCCGCGGACCCGGCCGGAACGCCGGAGCCCTGACGGGCCCCGGTCTCTCGGATCGCGGCGTTCCTCGGGCGTCTCACGCCCGTAATCCCCGGTATTCACTCGTTCCGTGCCACCGTCTGACGAACGCTTAAGTGGCTCGCGCGAGGAGCCGATCGGTGATGGGCAACAAGAACAAGACGATCTCGTTCCGCGTCAACGAGGACGCGTTCGAGGCGCTCCGCGACATCGCGGAGGAGCGGGACATCTCGCTGTCAGCGGTGTTCCGGGACTACGTGGACACGCTCGTTGCCCACGACGGACAGGTCCGCGCCGTCCCCGAGGCGGAGCTCCAGAGCGAGACCGAGACCGGGGAGGTGTTCCCCCCGCGCGTCGAGGTCCCCAAGAGCTTCGTCCGCGAGCACGAGCGACTGGAGCTCGAAGCGGACCACCTCCGCGAGCAGCTCGAGGAGCACAAGCGGTACATCAACCACCTCCGCGAGCAGCTGGACGACGAGGACGAGGACGTGATCCACTTGGAGGACCTCGACGGCGACCGCGACGATCGCGGCGAGCCCGACGAACCCTCCTTCCGGCTCGGGTGACCGGCGTCCGGCCGCGTCCCGCCCGCCGTTCCCCGCGCTCCGATCGACCCCGTCGAGTCGCGGTGCCGCCTCCCGCCGCGGTTTCGATCCCTCGGGAAACCGTCCGGTTTGTCCGGTACTGTTCGAGGAAACCGCCGAGTCGCCGAAAATATTGCCGGGCTCGGCGCGGGTTATTCAGAGACGTCCGATTCTCCCGGGGTCTGATGGACGGATTCTCAGCGCGCCGACCGATTTCTGAGCATCGTAAACTACCTACGAAAACGATATTACCCGGGCGGCGGACTGTTCGAACATGAACAGGTGGGTCCGACCGTGAGCGTGTTCGACAGGGCGTACGACGATCCGGTTCGCGTGCTCGACGAGGACGGCGAGGTCGTCGGCGACGTCCCCGACCTCGACGACGAGGCGCTCGTCGACATCTACCGTCACATGCGGCTCGCCCGCCACTTCGACGGCCGGGCGGTGAGCCTCCAGCGACAGGGGCGGATGGGGACGTACCCGCCGCTGTCGGGACAGGAGGGCGCGCAGATCGGCTCCGCGACCGCGCTCGCCGAGGGCGACTGGATGGTCCCCTCCTACCGCGAGCACGGCGCGGCGCTGGTCCGCGGGCTCCCGCTGAAACAGACCCTCCTCTACTGGATGGGCCACGAGGCGGGCAACGAGGCGCCCGAGGGCGTCAACGTCTTCCCGGTCGCCGTCCCCATCGCCTCGCAGGTGCCCCACGCCACGGGCGCGTCGTGGGCGTCGAAGCTCCGCGGCACCGACGAGGTGTTCCTCTGCTACTTCGGCGACGGCGCGACCAGCGAGGGCGACTTCCACGAGGGCGTCAACTTCGCCGGCGTCTTCGACACGCCGACCGTCTTCTTCTGTAACAACAACCAGTGGGCCATCTCCGTGCCCCGCGAGCGGCAGACGCGGAGCGCGACGCTGGCACAGAAGGCGGAGGCGTACGGGATCGACGGCGTGCAGGTCGACGGGATGGACCCGCTCGCGGTGTACAGCGTCACGGAGGCGGCCGTCGAGAAGGCGCGCGACCCCGACGCCGACCGCCCGCGCCCGACGCTGATCGAGGCGGTCCAGTACCGCTTCGGCGCGCACACGACCGCCGACGACCCCACCGTCTACCGCGACGACGACGAGGTCGAGCGCTGGAAGGAGAAGGACCCGATCCCGCGGCTGGAGGCGTACCTCCGCGCGGAGGGGATCCTCGACGACGAGCGCGTCGCCGAGATCGAGAGCGCGGTCGAGGAGCGCGTCGCCGACGCCATCGACGCGGCGGAGGCGGTCGCGCGGCCGGAACCGAGCGAGCTGTTCGAACACGCGTACGCGGAGCTCCCGCCCGAGCTGAAGCGACAGCGCGAGGAGTTCGCGGCGTTCCGCGAGACGCACGGCGACGAGGCGTTCCTGGAGGAGTAAATGAGCGACACACAGAATCTCACCGTCGTTCAGGCGGTACGTGACGGGTTGTACAGCGAGATGCGCGAGGACGACGACGTCCTCGTGCTCGGCCAGGACGTCGGGAAGAACGGCGGCGTCTTCCGGGCGACCGAGGGCCTGTTCGACGAGTTCGGCGGCGACCGCGTCGTCGACACCCCGCTGGCGGAGTCGGGGATCGTCGGCTGCGCGGTCGGCATGGCCGCGATGGGGCTGCGTCCGGTTCCGGAGATCCAGTTCTCCGGGTTCATGTACCCCGGCTTCGACCAGATCGTCTCTCACATGGCGCGGTTCCGCGCCCGGAGCCGCGGCCGGTTCACGCTCCCGATGACCCTGCGCGCCCCGTACGGCGGCGGGATCCGCGCGCCGGAGCACCACTCCGAGTCGAAGGAGGCGTTCTACGCGCACGAGGCCGGGCTCAAGGTCGTCATCCCCTCGACCCCGTACGACGCGAAGGGGCTGCTCGCGGCGTCGATCCGCGACCCCGACCCGGTGATCTTCCTCGAACCGAAGCTCATCTACCGCGCGTTCCGCGACGAGGTGCCCGCGGAGCCGTACACGGTCCCGATCGGCGAGGCCGCGACCCGCCGCGAGGGCGACGACGTGGCCGTCTTCACCTACGGCGCCATGACGCGCCCGACGCTGGAGGCGGCCGAGAGCCTCGCCGAGGAGGGGGTCGAGTGCGAGGTCGTCGACCTCCGCACCGTCTCCCCGCTCGACCGCGAGGCGATCGTCGACGCGTTCGAGGCCACCGGCCGCGCGGTCGTCGTCCACGAGGCCCCGAAGACGGGCGGGCTCGCCGGGGAGATCACGGCTATCGTCCAGGAGGAGGCGCTGCTGTACCAGGAGGCGCCCGTGAAGCGCGTCACCGGTTTCGACGTGCCCTACCCGCTGTACGCGCTGGAGGACTACTACCTCCCGACCGCGACCCGCATCGAGGAGGGTATCAGGGAGGCGGTGGAGTTCTGACCATGGCGGTCAAAGAGTTCAAACTGCCCGACGTGGGCGAGGGCGTCGCCGAGGGCGAGCTGGTCTCGTGGCTCGTCGCCCCCGGCGACCGCGTCGAGGAGGACCAGCCGGTCGCGGAGGTCGAGACCGACAAGGCGCTCGTCGAGGTGCCGTCGAGCTACGACGGGACCGTCGAGGAGCTGTTCGTCGAGGAGGGTGAGATGGTCCCCGTCGGCGACGTGATCATCTCGTTCCGCGTCGACGAGGAAGGTGAGGCGGATGAGACGGGTGAGGCGGACGCGGTGGACGAGGCGGGCGACGAAACCGCGGCCGCCGCCGAGAGCGAGGCCGCCGCCGACGAGGCGAGCGCCGAGCCGGGGACCGCCGACGCGGAGCCGGAACCGGCCGCGGCCGACGCCGAACCGGAGACGCCCTCGGGCCGCACCTTCGCGCCCCCGTCGGCCCGCCGGCTCGCGCGCGAACTCGGCGTCGACCTCGCCGCGGTCGACGGGAGCGGTCCCGGCGGTCGCGTCACCGAGGCCGACGTGCGGGCGCACGCCGCGGGCGACGCGGGAGGCGCCGACGCGGGCGGCGCCGAATCCGACGAGGCGCCCGCGCCGACCCCGACCGACGTCGGCTCCGGGGACCGGAAATCGGCCGTGCGCAAGCGCGGCGAGGACGGGTCCGGCGACGCCCCGGAGCCGGCCGGCCGCGACACGACGCTCGCGACGCCGGCGACGCGGAAGCTCGCTCGCGACCGCGGCGTCGACGTCGACGACGTGCCGACCGACGAGACCCGCGACGGCGAGGCGTTCGTCACGGGCGAGCACGTGCGGGCGTACGCCGACGCGTTGGAGTCGGCCGCCGCGACCGCGTCGACTGGAGGCGGGTCGGCCGAACCGACGCCCGAACCGGAGCCGGTCGACGTCGGCGCGGACGCGGAGCCCGCCGCGAGCGACGCCGCCGGCGACGCGGAGCCCGCTCCCGCCGGCGCGACAGAGGCGGGCGGCGACGAGACGAGCGCGCCCGAGTCGGGCGACGAGACGGTCCCGTACCGCGGGGTGCGCCGCACCATCGGGAAGCAGATGGAGCGCTCGAAGTTCACGGCCCCGCACGTCACCCACCACGACACCGCCGAGGTCGACGCCCTCGTGGCGGCGCGCGAGGAGCTGAAGCCGACGGCGGCGGAGCGGGGGGTGAAGCTCACCTACATGCCGTTCGTGATGAAGGCGATCGTCGCGGGGCTGAAGGAGCACCCGTACCTCAACAGCGAGCTCCGCGAGGACGAGGAGGAGATCGTCCTGAAGAAGGAGTACAACCTCGGGATCGCGGTCGCGACCGACGCCGGGCTGATGGTACCCGTCGTCGACGACGTCGACGAGAAGGGGCTCTTCGAGCTGGCCGAAGAGGTGCGCGACCTCGCGGCGCGCGCCCGCGACCGGTCGCTCAAGCCCGCGGAGATGAAGGGGGGCACGTTCACCGTCACCAACTTCGGCGCCGTCGGCGGCGAGTTCGCGACGCCGATCATCAACTACCCGGAGACGGCGATCTTAGGGCTCGGCGCCATCGAGGAGCGCCCCGTCGTGCGCGAGCGCGACGGAACGAGCGAGGTCGTCCCGGCGCCGACGCTCCCGCTGTCACTCTCGATCGACCATCGGGTCGTCGACGGCGCGGTCGCGGCCGAGTTCGCGAACACCGTGATGGAACACTTAGAAACCCCCCTGCTGCTACTCAACGAATAATGGTCGTCGGAGACATCGCAACCGGAACGGAGGTACTGGTCATCGGCGGCGGACCGGGCGGCTACGTCGCCGCCATCCGCGCCGCACAGGAGGGGCTCGACGCGACGCTCGTCGAGCGGGACGCCTACGGCGGCGCCTGTCTGAACCGCGGCTGTATCCCCTCGAAGGCGCTGATCACGGGGAGCGGGCTCGCCCACGAGGCGGGCAACGCGGAGTTCATGGGCGTCCACGCCGACCCCGCCGTCGACATGGGGAAGATGGTCGAGTGGAAGGACGGCGTGGTCGACCGCCTGACGGGCGGCGTCGAGAAGCTCTGCAAGGCGAACGGCGTCAACCTGATCGAGGGGACCGCCTCCTTCGTTGACGAGCACACCGCGCGCGTCGCGCACGGCGGCGAGGGGCAGGGCTCCGAGTCGATCGAGTTCGAGCACGCGGTCGTCGCGACCGGGTCGCGCCCGATACAGATCCCCGGCTTCGACTTCGCGGAGGACCACGTCTGGAGCTCCGCGGAGGCGCTCGACGCCGAGACGGTCCCGGACCGGCTCGGGGTCGTCGGCGGCGGGTACATCGGGATGGAGCTGGCGACCACCTACGCCAAGCTCGGCGCCGACGTGACGGTCGTCGAGATGCTCGACAATATTCTGCAGCCGTACGAGGACGACGTGAAGCGGATCGTCCGCACGCGCGCCGAGGAGCTCGGCGTCGAGTTCAATTTCGGCGAGGGCGCGAGCGAGTGGTCGGAGGCCGCCGACGGCGGCTACCTCCTCCACACTGAGACCGAGGAAGGCGCGGAGTCGACGTACGGCGTCGATAAGGTCCTCGTCGCGGTCGGCCGCCAGCCGGTCACCGACGGGCTCGACCCCGAGAACGCCGGGATCGAGACGGACGACCGCGGGTTCATCGAGACGGACGACCGGACCCGGACCGCGGTCGACCACATTCACGCCGTCGGCGACGTCGCCGGCGACCCGATGCTCGCACACGCGGCCTCGAAGGAGGGGATCGTCGCCGCCGAGGTGATCGCGGGCGAGCCGGCCGCGATGGATCAGCAAGCGATCCCCGCGGCGGTCTTCACCGACCCCGAGATCGGGACGGTCGGGCTGACCGAGGCGGAGGCCGAGGCGGAGGGGTTCGACCCCGTCGTCGGCGAGATGCCGTTCAACGCCTCCGGCCGGGCGCTGACGACCGGCCACGCCGAGGGGTTCGTCCGGCTCGTCGCCGACGACGAGACCGGCTTCGTGCTCGGCGGGCAGATCGTCGGGCCGGAGGCGTCCGAGCTGGTCGCGGAGGTCGCGCTCGCGATCGAGATGGGCGCGACGCTGGAGGACGTGGCGGCGACGGTCCACACGCACCCGACCCTCGCGGAGGCGGTGATGGAGGCCGCGGAGAACGCCCGCGGCCAGGCGATCCACACGCTGAACCGGTAGGCGAGCGGCGGGCGAGTCGACCGCTACGTCCCGCTCAAGCGGACGCGTCGTAGCCTGCCTCGCTCACGGCGCTCACCAAGGCGTCCGGGTCCGCGTCGCCCTCGACGGTCGCGGACGCGCTCTCGCGGTCGGCGGTCGCGCGCTCGACGCCGTCGACGCCTTCGAGCGCCTCCGCGACGCTCCGTTCGCAGTGTCCACACGACATTCCCTCGACCGTGATCGTTCGGCCCATGACGAGTGACGATAGGGCCGGCGGACGTTTGTCGCTTTCCGCTTCGCGAGTCCGGTTCAATCGCGGCACACGCTTTGGAATCGTAAGCGAACCCGGGCAACCGTCTTGTATCGCGAGCCCGTACCCGACCCCATGCGCGACCTCGACGAGACGGACCTGGAGATCCTGTCGCTGTTGGCCGCGGACGCCCGGCGCCCGTTCAGCGAGATCGGCGAGCGCGTGGGGCTGTCGGGACCGGCAGTCTCCGACCGCGTCACGCGGCTGGAGGAGACCGGCGTCATCGAGGGGTTCACGGTCGATGTCGACCGGACGAAGCTCCGGGCCGGTGTCCCCGTGCTGGTAGACGCGGAGCTGCCGCCGAACCGCCCCGAGGCGCTCGACGCGGCGCGGGAGCGCGCCCGCGAGGCCGACGCGGTCGGACACGTCTTCGTCACGGCCGAGGGCGATCTGCGGGTGTACGGGCGCGTCGAGGGGCGGAACGTCAGGGAGTGGGTGGCCGGGCTGTTCGAGGGGGTCGCCGTCGACGACTACGCCGTCACGCTGGTCGACGAGTTCGAGTGGACGCCCTCGGTCGAGGGCGTGGAGTTCGCGCTGACCTGCGCGGAGTGTTCGAACACCGTCGACAGCGAGGGCGAGACGGCGCGGATCGACGGCGAGGTGTACCACTTCTGCTGTCCGTCCTGCCTGTCGCGGTTCAGAGAGCGGTACCAGCGACTGGAGGGGGGCGCGTGATACGCTGCATGAGTGGGTGACCGCGGATCGTCGGTGAACGCCTGAAACTCCCCAATCGCTCGTTTATAAGGGCCCATCGAAAGATCGTCGGTGAACACCGCCAAAGCCCCGGCCGCGAGAGGCGCGCACGCTCGCTGCGCTCCTCAGTCAGTCGCTTCGCTCCCTCCTTGCGGTGCTTACGTCGCCTCCGCGCCTCTCGTGGCCGCCCCTTTGAGTCCCACCCGCCCCGCACAGCACCGCAGCCTCACGCCTCCCCAGCCTCGTCGCTGGCGGCTGGCGCCGCCAGCGACTCCCTCGCGCGCGGTTCGCGCCCTCACGGGCGCTCACCGGCGCGCCACCGCCCTCTTTTTAAATACGGTCTTCAATCGCTCCGACTTCTCCTCTTCCCTTTCCTCGGTCTCTCGGGATCGGTAGCCGCTTTGCATTCGAAGGTTTCGACCCATCTGAACCCCCGATCGCGAAGCAGAAAACCGCCTAAGGGAGGGACACGTAGTAATAGATATGCCAACGAGAACAGCCCATCTGAACGTCACGGGGATGTCCTGCGCCAACTGCTCGGCGACGATCGAGGACGCACTCGGCGACCTCGACGGGGTGGTCTCGGCGAACGCCAACTACGCCACCGACGAGGGGTCGGTCGAGTACGACCCCGACGCGGTGTCGCTCGGCGAGATATTCGACGCGATCGAGGCCGCGGGCTACGGCGCGGTCAGCGAGACCGTCACCGTGGCGATCACGGACATGTCGTGTGCGAACTGCGCGGAGGCCAACGCCGACGCCCTCGAATCGACGCCGGGCGTGATCGAGGCCGACGTGAACTACGCGACCGACGAGGCGCGGGTCAGGTACAACCCCGCCGACGCCTCGCCCGGCGACCTCTACGACGCGGTCGAGTCGGCGGGCTACTCGCCGGTCCGGGAGAGAGGAGGTGACGCGGCCGACGGAGGAGAGTCCGGTGCGGAGACGGGCGAGAGCGACGCCCCACGGGACGCCCGCGACGCGGCCCGCGAGGAGGAGGTCCGCAGGCAGCTCCGCCTGACGCTCTTCGGGGCCGCGCTCGCGGCGCCGCTGCTCCTGTTCATGGCCGACCACCTCCTGTTCGACGGGGCGCTCTTCCCGGAGACCGTCTTCGGGATCCGGATCGGGTGGGTCCAGTTCCTGCTCGCGACGCCCGTGCAGGTCGTCCTGGGGCGCCCGTTCTACGAGAACTCCTACAAGGCGCTCGTGACGAACGGGCGCGCCAACATGGACGTGCTGATCGCGCTCGGCTCCACGACCGCGTACGCCTACTCGGTCGCGGCGCTCTCGGGCGCGATCGCCGGGAGCCTCTACTTCGACACGGCGGCGCTCATCCTCGTCTTCATCACTCTCGGCAACTACCTGGAGGCCCGCTCGAAGGGCCGGGCCGGCGAGGCGCTCCGGAGGCTCTTGGAGATGGAGGCCGACCGGGCCACCCTGATCGACGAGGACGGCGACGAGGAGGAGGTCCCGGTCGACGAGGTCGAGGTCGGCGACCGAATGAAGGTCCGGCCGGGCGAGAAGATCCCGACCGACGGCGTCGTCGTCGACGGGCGGAGCGCGGTCGACGAGTCGATGGTGACCGGCGAGGCCGTCCCGGTCGAGAAGCGCGAGGGCGACGAGGTGATCGGCTCGACGATCAACGAGAACGGCGCGCTCGTCGTCGAGGCGACCAAGGTCGGCGCCGACACCGCGCTTCAGGGGATCGTCCGGACCGTCAAGGAGGCGCAGTCGCGTCAGCCCGACATCCAGAACCTCGCCGACCGCATCTCGGCGTACTTCGTCCCGGCGGTCATCGTCAACGCCCTGCTGTGGGGGGCCGTCTGGTACCGCTTCCCCGCGGCGCTCGCCGCGTTCGTGAACGGCCTCCCGCTGTGGGGGCTCGTCGCGGGCGGCCCCGCGGTCGCCGGCGGCGCGGTCTCCGTCTCGGAGTTCGCGATCGTCGTCTTCGCCTCCGCGGTGCTCATCGCCTGCCCCTGCGCGCTGGGGCTGGCGACGCCGGCCGCGACGATGGTCGGCACCGCGATCGGCGCCGGCCACGGCGTCCTGTTCAAGGGCGGCGACGTGCTCGAACGCGCCAGGGACGTCGACACCGTCGTCTTCGACAAGACCGGGACGCTCACCGAGGGCGAGATGGAGCTGACGGACGTCGTCGCGTTCGACCGCGACGGCGACCCGGTCCCCGACGGCGGCGCGGCGCGGCGAGCCGAGTCCGAGGACGGCGACGCCGCGACTTCGGACGCCGATCCCGACCCCGCGACTCCGGACGCCGAGCGCGACGCCGAGGACGAGGTGCTCCGGCTCGCCGCCGCCGCGGAGCGCGACAGCGAGCACCCGCTCGCCCGCGCCATCGTCGAGGGCGCGCGCGAACGCGGCCTAGAGGTCCCCGAGCCGGAAACGTTCGAGAACGTCCCCGGACAGGGGGTCCGCGCGACGGTCGACGGGAGCGAGGTCCTCGTCGGGAACCGCAAGCTGCTGGCCGACGAGGGGGTCGACGCCTCGGCCGCGACCGAGACGATGGAACGTCTCGAACGCGAGGGGAAGACGGCGATGCTCGTCGCTCGCGCGCCCGCTGACACGAACGGCGGGGAGCTGATCGGCGTCGTCGCCGACGCCGACACGGTCAAGGAGAGCGCCGCGGAGGCCGTGGCGGCCCTCCGCAACCGCGCGATCGACGTGATGATGATCACCGGCGACAACGAGCGCACCGCCCGCGCCGTCGCCGAGCGGGTGGGCATCGACCCCGAGAACGTCCGGGCGGGCGTCCTGCCGGAGGACAAGTCCGACGCCGTCGAGGCGATCCAGGCCGACGGCCGGAAGGCGATGATGGTCGGCGACGGCGTCAACGACGCGCCGGCGCTCGCGGTCGCGCACGTCGGCACCGCCATCGGGAGCGGCACCGACGTGGCGATCGAGGCCGCCGACGTGACGCTGATGCGCGACGACCCGCTCGACGTGGTGAAGGCGATCCGCGTCTCGGACGCGACGCTTCGGAAGATCAAACAGAACCTCGTCTGGGCGCTCGGCTACAACACGCTGATGATCCCGCTCGCCTCGCTCGGCCTGCTCCAGCCCGCGCTGGCCGCGGGGGCGATGGCGCTCTCCAGCGTGAGCGTGCTGACGAACAGCCTGCTGTTCCGCCGGTACGACCCCGACCGCGACTACCGGCTGCTCGGCCGGCTGCGGTAGTCGCCGTTGCGGACGCGGTCTCTCGCGCGTCTCCGTCGACCTCGGTCGAGCGGCGGATCCGCACTCGCGCGGTTTTGATATAGCGCTATACAATTCACCAAGCGCTCGTCCCCGTATTTTCCGCCTTTCGGTAACGGCGCCTCTCAGCGCTCCGAGGCGGCGCTTGCCGTCGTTTTCCGGCGTCCCGCCCGCGATCGACCGGCTTTTTCCTCGTCGGGCCGTCCGACGAGACATGGCCGACGAGTTCGACCCCGAGAAGTTCGAGGACAAGTACGCGAACTACTTCAACGAGCTCCAGCGGGCGTACAAGAACGCGTTCAACCACATGAACGAGCGTCACGACTCCCAGCTCATCCACGGGATCGACCAGACCATCCTCAACGAGTCCGAGCCGTTCTACGAGGACGGCGAGTTCCGCGTCGAGCTCCCCGAGAACCCCCGCGATCGGCTGGAGGGCGTCCTCGTCGACGACGAGACGTTCGAGGAGACCCTCGAGGAGTACGTCGAGCGGATCGAGGCGGAGCTCCACCGGACGTTCCAGGTCGACCGGCCGGAGTAGCGTCTCCCCCCGATTCGTCGTTCGAGACGCCGGTTCTCGCGGTTCGAGTTCGGTCGAACCAAAGGCATAAGCCCGCCGACCGCCAACTCGCTGGCATGAGCACGGACACGGCCGACGGGGAAAACGAGCTCCGCGAGCGGATCACGAACTTCCTGCGGCGCAACTTCCCGCAGATCCAGATGCACGGCGGGAGCGCCGCGATCAGCCACCTCGACCGCGAGAACGGCGAGGTCACGATCCAGCTCGGGGGCGCCTGCTCCGGCTGCGGCATCTCGCCGATGACGATCCAGGCGATCAAGTCCCGGATGGTCAAGGAGATCCCGGAGATCGAGACGGTCCACGCCGACACGGGCATGGACTCGGGCGCCGACGGCGACCTCGGCGGGACCAGCAGCGGCGGGATGTCTCCCTCGTTCCCCGGCGAGACGACCGACGACGGCGGCGACGACGAAGGTCCGCAGGCCCCGTTCTAAGCGCGTCGCCTCTCGATTCCTCGTTTCCGACGCCTCTGCTCCCCTAGCGACGGATCTGTGCGTTCCCGCTGTGAAGCCGCGTTCGAAGAATAAACCCGTATTCGCTATACCAATTCGGATCCGGTCGGCCGCGACACCGCGACTGAAGCCTTTTTGCCCTCGGCGACCGTGGGCGATTCCTATGCACCACCGGGAAGTCGAGACGACGGCGGAGTACGTCGCCCGATTCGAAACCGGCGCCGACTGGCGCGAGGAGATCGAGGACCTCGCCCGCGCGGAGGACGTCGAGGCGGGCTGGTTCACGGCGCTCGGCGCCGTGCAGGACGCCGACGTCTGGTTCTACGACCAGGAGGACACCGAGTACCGGTCGGTGACCTTCGACGAGCCGCTGGAGGTCGCCGCATGCGTCGGGAACGTCTCGCTGCTCGACGGCGACGTGTTCGCGCACACCCACGCCGTGCTGTCGCGCCCGAGCGGGCAGGCGCTCGCCGGGCACCTCGACTCCGGGACGGTCTGGGCGGGCGAGTGTCACCTGCGCGCGTTCGACGAGCCGCTGGAGCGGTCGCACGACGAGACGACCGACCTCGACCTATGGCTGTGAGGCGGCGCTCGCGGCGATGAGGCCCGACGACGAGCGCTACTTCGCCCGGATCGAAGACCGGCTCGACGAGGCGCTGGAGCTCGCGGAGACGGCGAAGGGGCAGGGGTACGACCCGGAGCCCGAGGTGGAGATCCCCGTCGCCCGCGACATGGCGGACCGCGTCGAGAACATCCTCGGCATCGACGGCGTCGCGGAGCGCGTCCGCGAGCTCGAAGGGGAGATGTCCCGCGAGGAGGCGGCCTTAGAGCTCGTCACCGACTTCGTCGAGGGGACCGTCGGCGACTACGACTCCCGCGCCGGGAAGGTCGAGGGCGCGGTCCGGACCGCGGTCGCCCTGCTCACGGAGGGGGTCGTCGCCGCCCCGATCGAGGGGATCGACCGCGTCGAGCTCCTGGAGAACGACGACGGCACCGAGTTCGTCAACGTCTACTACGCCGGACCGATCCGGTCGGCGGGCGGGACCGCGCAGGCGCTGTCGGTGCTCGTCGCCGACTACGCCCGATCGCTCTTGGGCATCGATCGGTACAAGCCGCGCGACGTGGAGGTCGAGCGCTACGCCGAGGAGATCGCCCTCTACGACAAGGACACCGGGCTCCAGTACACGCCGAAGGACAAGGAGTCGAAGTTCATCGCGGAGCACATCCCCGTCATGCTCGACGGGGAGGCGACGAGCGACGAGGAGGTCTCCGGCTTCCGCGACCTCGAGCGCGTCGACACGAACTCCGCGCGCGGCGGGATGTGCCTCGTCGCCGCCGAGGGGATCGCGCTGAAGGCCCCGAAGATCCAGCGGTACACCCGCGACCTCGACGAGGTCGACTGGCCCTGGCTCCAGGACCTGATCGACGGGACGATCGGGGATGACGGGGCCGGCGAGGGCGACGCGGCGGCGTCCGGTGAGGATGACGGCGAACCGGGAGCGGACGGCGGTGAGACCGACGCGGACGACGCCGGAGACGCCGGCGACGAGGGAGGCGAGTCCGGCGGCGAGGAGCCCGACGGCCCGCCGCGCGCGAAGCCCTCGCAGAAGTTCCTCCGCGACCTGATCGCGGGTCGGCCCGTGTTCACCCATCCGAGCGAGGCGGGCGGCTTCCGGCTCCGGTACGGTCGCGCGCGCAACCACGGGTTCGCGACCGGCGGGGTCCACCCGGCGACGATGCACCTCGTCGACGACTTCCTCGCGGCCGGCACGCAGATCAAGACGGAGCGCCCGGGGAAGGCCCACGGGGTCGTCCCTGTCGACTCCATCGAGGGGCCGACGGTCCGGCTCGCGAACGGCGAGGTCCGGCGCATCGACGACCCCGAAGAGGCGAAGGAGGTCCGCAACGGCGTCGAGAAGGTGCTCGACCTGGGCGAGTACCTCGTCAACTACGGGGAGTTCGTCGAGAACAACCACCCGCTCGCGCCCGCCTCGTACGTCTCCGAGTGGTGGGTCAAGGAGTTCGCCGACGCCGGCGCCGACGTGCAGGCCCTGCGCGACGACCCCCACGTCGACCTCGAACACCCCGAGGTCGACGAGGCACTCGCGTGGGCGCGCGAGTACGACTGCCCGCTCCATCCCGAGTACACCTACCTCTGGCACGACGTGTCGGTCGCGGCGTTCGAGGCCCTCGCCGAGGCGGTCGCCGACGGCGACGTGGTCGAGGGCGTCCTCGCGATCGAGCGCACGGAGGCGACGCAAACGGCCTTGGAGGCGCTGCTGGTCGAGCACACCGCCACGCCCGACGCGCTCCGGATCCCGACGTGGCGCCCGCTCGCGCGGTCGCTTGGCGTCGACGACGGGCTCCGGAAGACGTGGAGCGCGGACGACCTCTCGGCGGCGGCCCGCGAGTGGGCCGACGGCGACAACGCCGTGAAGGCCGTCAACGAGGTCGCGCCGTTCGAGATACGAGAGCGCGCGCCGACCCGGATCGGCAACCGGATGGGCCGGCCCGAGAAGTCGGAGAGCCGCGACCTCTCCCCGGCGGTCCACACCCTGTTCCCGATCAACGAGGCCGGCGGCCCCCAGCGCGACGTCGCCGAGGCCGCGAGCGTGATGGACGACTCGGGCCACCGCGGCCGGCTGGAGGTCGAGGTCTCCGACCGGGTCTGTCCCGACTGCGGCGAGCACACGTACAAGGCGCGCTGTCCCGACTGCGAGGTCCACACCGAGCCCCACTACGAGTGCAACGACTGCGGCACCGTCTGCGAGCCCGACGAGGCCGGCCGCGTCGAGTGCCCGCGCTGCGAGTGGGAGGTGCGGGCGGCGACGTACCAGGAGGTCGACCTCAACGACGCCTACCGCTCCGCGCTGGAGACCGTCGGCGAGCGCGAGGCCTCCTTCGAGATCCTGAAGGGGGTCCAGGGGCTCACCTCGCGGAACAAGACCCCCGAGCCGATCGAGAAGGGGATCCTCCGCGCGAAGAACGGCGTCACGTCGTTCAAGGACGGCACGGTCAGATACGACATGACGGACCTCCCGGTCACGTCGGTCCGGCCCGAGGAGC
Source organism: Halorubrum rutilum (assembly GCF_042665015.1). Taxonomy (GTDB): domain Archaea; phylum Halobacteriota; class Halobacteria; order Halobacteriales; family Haloferacaceae; genus Halorubrum; species Halorubrum rutilum. The sequence continues at coordinate 121,808 of NZ_JBHTBL010000012.1, forward strand.
TCGACGTCACCGCCGACCACCTCCGCGAGATCGGCTACGAGACCGACATCGACGGCGAGCCGCTGCGCCACGACGACCAGCTCGTCGAGCTCCGGGTCCAAGACATCGTCCTCTCCGACGGCGCCGCCGAGCACATGCTGCGGACCGCCGACTTCGTCGACGACCTCCTCGAACAGTTCTACGGGCTCCCCCGCTTCTACGAGGTGAACGAGCGCGACGACCTCGTCGGCGAGCTCGTCTTCGGGATGGCCCCCCACACGAGCGCCGCGACTGTCGGGAGAGTGGTGGGATTCACGTCGGCCGCCGTCGGATACGCTCATCCGTACTTTCACGCCGCGAAACGGCGGAACTGCTTCCACCCGGAGACGGAGATCAAGTACCGAGACGAAGCGGGTTGGCAGCGCGAGAGTATCGAGACCTTCGTTGAGGATTGGTTGGATGACCCTGAGACAGACGACTTCGGAACGCTCGTGGACGAACTCGATGGCTCAATCGAAGTCCCTTCGATCGACGAATGCGGAAACAGGTCGACACAGTCGGTGACTGCTATCTCGAAACACCCGAGTCAGGACCATCTCGTTCGGGTCGAGACTCGGCGTGGACGCTCTATTCGCGTGACGCCCGACCACGAGATGCTGCGAGTCGAGGACGGAAGTGTTCAGAAGGTCGCCGCGAACGAACTGGAGTCCGGTGATTTGGTTCCAGCGACGACTGTCGATTACGAGACGTCGGCGGCCGTCACCGCTGATGTGACTGCGGACGGAGGGATTAAGCCGGACGTAGTCGATTCGATCGAACTCCTCGAAAGCGACGTTGAATACACCTACAATCTCACGGTCGCCGAGACGCACACGCTCGCGGCGAACGATTTACTGGTCGCTCAGTGTGACGGCGACGAGGATTGCGTAATGCTGCTCATGGACGGACTTCTCAACTTCTCGAAGGAGTACCTCCCCGATCAGCGTGGCGGCAGTGTCGCCGAGGACTCCCGACTCGTCGCTCGCGATCCACAGGGGCGGATCCGATACCTCACATTCGAGGAGTTCTGGAACGAGCTCGAATCGCCCGTCGAAGTCGATGGAAAGTTCAAGAAACGAACGTGCGTACACGAAGGCTGGCAGACGTACACGTTCGACGAGGGTCACGAGTCGAGTCTCCAACCGATTGAGAAGGCGATCCGATACCGCGCCGACGAGGACGAGACCCTGCTCAGGGTCGAGACGCAGTTCGGACGATCGCTCGATATCACGCCGAATCACAGTCTGTTTCGGTACGATGACGGTATCGAAGAAGTCGCCGGCGATGACCTCGAAGTCGGCGACCTCGTCGTCGCACCACAGCAGTTCGACGTCGAGCCGCAGGCCGGCAACGTCGTCGACGTCGCGGAGTGCGTCGACGACCCCTACGTGTTCATCGACGAATCGGTTGAATCCTATCTCCGAGAGGTGTGGGACGAGGCGCCGTGGGGAAGTGACGCTCGCGCTGCCTTCGACGGCGGACTCTCGTATCGACTCTCGAAAAAGAAGGTCGCCTTGCGAACCCTCCGTGATATCGAAGGGGTATCACGAAACTGGCGCGCCGAGTGGAACCCGCAGATCGGTCGCAAGGGATCCTCGAAGGGCGTCTCGCGGTATATCCCGATGAACGAGGACTTCTCGTGGCTTCTCGGACTGTTCGCCGCTGAGGGATCGACCTCGTCCGTTCGACCAACTATCACCAACGCCGACGAGGAGGTCGTCCGACGGGCCGAGCGCATCATCACGGATACGCTCGGCGTCGAACCGTCGGTACGGTGGTCGAACAAGGCGTACGAAATCGGGTTCCCGGCCGTGTTCGAGGACGTCTTGTTCGAACTCGGCTTCCGTGACGAGGAGTCGTACGATTCGAGCGAAAAGGTCGTTCCCGAACCGATCCGCCGCGGCGACCGATCGGTGGTACGGTCGTTCTTACGTGGATTCATTACTGGAGACGGGAGCGAAACGACCGACGAAAATCACACGTCGATCAGATTCCATACGACGAGTGAAGACCTCAAAGACGGGATCGTCTTCCTGCTCCACCGACTCGGCATCGTTGCCAACGTCTCGACGCGCGACAGAGAGACGCCTCGACAACGGATCTACACGGTGACCGTCTCCGGCGGGGCATCGGACAACCCGCTTCGACGCGTCCTCAATGGCGAGGATCCATATCAACCGAAGAGTCTCACGGTCGGCGTTCCTGAGGAGCTCCTCGAAATCAGGCGCATGGACATCTCGGGTATCACCGAGCTCATCCCGAAATACCTCAAGCGACGTGAAAACATCAGTCTCGAACAGTTGGAGTCGATCGTCGGGACGCTCGACGAGCGCGACCTCCCACCCGTCGCACGCGAGAATCTCGACGCGATCCGTCCGCTCGTTGACGGTGACCTCGCGTATCTCCGGGTTACCGACGTAGATCGCATCGATTACGACGGCCACCTCTACGACTTGCAGGTCGGCGGTGACCCGGTGTTCACGGCCAACTGGCTGTACGCTCACAACTCCATGGACGCCCCGCTCGTGATGTCCTCGCGGATCGATCCCTCCGAGATCGACGACGAGGCGCACAACATGGACATCGTGCGCGAGTACCCGCGCGAGTTCTACGAGGCGACGCTCGATCTGACCGACCCGGAGGAGCTGGCGGACCGCATTCAGCTCGGCGAGGACACGCTGGGCACCGACGACGAGTACCACGGGTTCGACCACACCCACGACACGACGGATATCGCGATGGGCCCGGACCTATCGGCGTACAAGACGCTCGGCGACATGATGGAGAAGATGGACGCGCAGCTGGAGCTGGCCCGGAAGCTCCGCGCGGTCGACGAGACCGACGTGGCCGAGCGGGTCATCGAGTACCACTTCCTCCCGGACATCATCGGGAACCTCCGGGCGTTCTCGCGGCAGGAGACGCGGTGTCTCGACTGCGGCGAGAAGTACCGCCGGATGCCACTCTCGGGCGACTGCCGCGAGTGCGGCGGCCGGGTGAACCTCACCGTCCACCGGGGGTCGGTGAACAAGTACGTCGACACGGCGATCGAGGTCGCCGACCGGTTCGGCTGTCGGCCCTACACGAAACAGCGGCTGAAGGTGTTAGAGGAGTCGCTCGAATCGATCTTCGAGGACGACACCAACAAGCAGTCGGGCATCGCGGACTTCATGTGACGCGCCGCGACCGCCGCCGCGGCACGGACCGTGACGGCGTGACCCGGCCCGCCGGGGGAGGAGGGGAGAGGGGGGATTTCCGCCGGCGGGCTCGGAAACGGGTGCCGACAGGGTTCTCGGGACGACTCCCAGCGGTGTGCCTCTCGTCGTGCGGGCGGGCTGGAAGCCGTCTCGGCGTCGGCCTCTCGCGCTATTGTCTGTTTGGCATGGTCTGGCATGCCATTGAAATTCCGGAGACCGACGCGACGCTGCTCCCGTTCAGTCGTCGGTCCGCGCCTCCGCGACGACCCGCGTGAACTCCCGGGCGGTCTCGGTGATCTCGTCGTAGTCGCCGCGTTCGGCCGCGTCGTAGTCGACGAGCGCGCCGCCGGCGCCGACCGCGAACGCCCCGGCCTCGACGTAGTCGCCGGCGTTGTCCGGACCGACGCCGCCGGTCGGCATCATCGGGATCTGGCCGAGCGGGCCCTTCATCGCGGCGAGGTGGTCCGGACCGACCGTCTTCGCGGGGAACACCTTCACGAAGTCGGCGCCGGCCTCGTAGCCGCGGATCGCCTCCGTCGGCGTCATCACGCCGGGCGCGGTGACGGCGCCGTAGCGGTTGCAGGTCTCGATCACGTCCTCGTGGAGGCTCGGCGAGACGACGAACTCCGCGCCGGCCATCAGCGTGGTCCGGGCGGTCTCGCTGTCGAGGACGGTGCCGGTCCCGACGACGACCTCGTCGCCGAACGAGCCCGCGACCTCGCCGAGCTTCCCGGCGACGTCGGGCGTGTCCGCGGTGATCTCGACGGTGGTGACCCCGCCCTCGCGGAGCGCCTCCGTGATCTCGATGAGCCGATCGGCCTCGACCCCGCGCAGCACCGCGACGACGCCGGTGTCGGCGAGCCGAGAGAGCGTCTCGTTCATACGCCTCGGTCCCGCACCGAGCACTTAAATCCGCGTGGAGACGGCCGCCGCGCAACGGCGGTCGTCCGCCTCGGTGGTCCCCGTCGGACCGTGCGACCGATCGGCACGAAATCGCCGGTGATCGGGGCGATCCGCGCCGAAACGGCCGCGGAGAAACACTACCCTTTTGACCCTGCTATCGGTAACAAGCGGTATAATGGGCCGACGCAAGAAGATCGTTCAAGAGTGCGAGCGGCTGATGGACACGCCGGGGAACATCCGGAACATCGCCATCGCCGCCCACGTCGACCACGGGAAGACGACGCTCTCCGACAACCTGCTGGCCGGCGCCGGCATGATCTCCCAGGACACCGCGGGCGAGCAGCTCGCGATGGACACGAAGGAGGACGAACAGGAGCGGGGGATCACCATCGACGCGGCGAACGTCTCGATGACCCACGAGTACGGCGACACCAACCACCTCGTCAACCTCATCGACACGCCGGGCCACGTCGACTTCGGGGGCGACGTCACCCGCGCCATGCGCGCGGTCGACGGCGCGCTGGTGGTCGTCGACGCCGTCGAGGGCGCCATGCCCCAGACCGAGACGGTGCTCCGCCAGGCGCTCCGCGAGGGCGTGAAGCCGGCGCTGTTCATCAACAAGGTCGACCGCCTCATCTCGGAGCTCCAGGAGGGGCCCCAGGAGATGCAGGAGCGGCTGATGTCGGTCATCGCCGACGTCAACGAGCTCATCCGCGGGATGGCCGAGAACATGGACGACATCCCCGAGGACTGGACCGTCTCCGTCGAGGACGGCACGGTCGGGTTCGGCTCCGCGCTGTACAAGTGGGGCGTCTCGATGCCGTCGATGCAGCGGACCGGCATGGACTTCGGCGACATCATGGAGCTCGAACGGGCCGACAAGCGCGACGAGCTCCACGAGCGGACGCCGCTCTCGGACGTCGTGCTCGACATGGTCTGCGAGCACTTCCCGAACCCGGTCGACGCCCAGCCCCGCCGCGTCCCGCGCATCTGGCGCGGCGACGCGGACAGCGAGCTGGCCGACACGATGCGACTGGTCGACGAGGACGGCGAGGTCGTCTTCATGGTCACCGACATCTCCATGGACCCGCACGCGGGCGAGATCGCGACGGGTCGCGTCTTCTCCGGCACGCTGGAGAAGGGCCAGGAGCTGTACGTCTCCGGCACGGCCGGGAAGAACCGGATCCAGAGCGTCGGCCTGTTCATGGGGTCCGAGCGCGAGGAGGTGGACCGCGTCCCGGCGGGGAACATCGCGTCCGTCACCGGACTGCGCGACGCCATCGCCGGCTCCACCGTCTCCTCGGTCGAGATGACGCCGTTCGAGTCGATCGAGCACATCTCCGAGCCGGTCATCACGAAGTCCGTCGAGGCCCAGAACATGGACGACCTGCCGAAGCTCATCGAGACGCTCCAGCAGGTCGCCAAGGAGGACCCGACGATCCAGATCGAGATCAACGAGGACACGGGCGAGCACCTCATCAGCGGGCAGGGCGAGCTCCACCTCGAAGTGATCACCCAGCGGATCCGCGACAACCAGGGCATCCCGGTCATCACCGGCGAGCCGATCGTCGTCTTCCGCGAGCAGCCCCAGGAGGCGTCCCGCGAGGTCGAGGGGCAGTCGCCGAACCGCCACAACAAGTTCTACCTCACGGTCGAGCCGATGGCCCAGGAGATCGTCGACGCCATCCAGCTCGGCGAGGTCTCGATGGACATGCCCGAGCTTGAGCGCCGGGAGGCGCTCCAGGAGGCCGGCATGGACAAGGACACCTCCCAGAACGTCGAGGACATCCACCGGACCAACATCCTCATCGACGACACGAAGGGGATCCAGCACCTCAACGAGACGATGGAGCTCGTCCTCGAAGGGCTCCAAGAGGCGCTCGACGACGGGCCGCTCGCCGCCGAGCCGGTCCAGGGGTCGCTGTTCCGGCTGCACGACGCGAAGCTCCACGAGGACACCATCCACCGCGGGCCCGCGCAGGTCATCCCCGCCGTCCGCGACGCGGTCCACCGCGCGCTGATCGACGGCGAGGTCCGCCTGCTGGAGCCGATTCAGGACGTCCGGATCGACGTGCCCTCGGAGCACATGGGCGCCGCGTCCGGCGAGATCCAGGGCCGCCGCGGCCGCGTCGACGACATGTATCAGGAGGGCGACCTGATGGTCGTCGAGGGCATCGCGCCCGTCGAGGAGATGATCGGCTTCTCCTCCGACATCCGCTCGGCCACCGAGGGCCGCGCCTCGTGGAACACCGAGAACGCGGGCTTCCGCGTCCTCGTCGACAACCTCCAGCGCGAGAAGATCATGGAGATCCGCGAGCGCAAGGGGATGAAGCTCGAACTGCCGTCGTCGATCGACTACTTCTAAGTCGACGACGCGGTCCGCGGTCTGCCTCGGTTTAGCTGTCTTCCGTTTTGCGGCGTCTCCCCGTAATCGATAGCGCTCGCCCCTCGAATCCGGCGCGGATCCTCGCGGTTGCAGTCACCCGACGAAGGTGACCGTCTCCGTGATCTCGCACCGAAGGTCCCGGTCTCGATCCGGCCGCCGACCCCTCGCAGCCACGTCTTCACTACCGGAACGGTGACGCTCGACTCCATGGTCGCGTCCACTTCGGTCCCGTCGCCGTCGGCGGACCTCGAGTAGTTCTGGAGCGGATTCACGGCCCCTCGGCCGCTCCCGGCGTCGAACGCGTGGCTGATCTCGCTGTGTCCGGCCACGTCGTCGTCCGGCGTGTCCCCGTACGCGTTGGCGTTCGAGAAGAAGACCGTCCCCGCACCGTCTCCGTCCAGTCCGAGGCGGAGCGAGAGGCGCGGTCGGCCGAGGACGTAGTTCCACTCCCGGTTTTCGTCGTCCACGGTCGCCTCGTAGCTGACGACGCGGGTCCCGTCGTCGTCGAACCGGTCGGAGCCGTCGTTCGGTCCCTGCACCGTCAACACGAGGGTCGCGTCGACCGCCTCGCCGTCGAACCGATCGGTGTCCCGGTCGATGATCGCCCAGTCCCCGTGCCCGCCCTCGACGGGAGGGCCCCACGAGGGCGGTTCGTCCGGTGATCCGACCGTTTCCATCGCCAGGTCCGCCCCGATCAGTCCCGTCATCGCGAGCGCGACGTATCTCAGGGCCGTTCGCCTGTCGGTGGAGGGCATCGCTGCGGACGGTACCGCGGGCGGTGGAAAATGTCTTTTGCCCGCTTCGAGGGCCGTAACACACGCTGCGCCCGCGCGCTCCGTCGAAATGTGCCGCTCCCCGTCGGACCACCCCCGCCGCTTTCCGTGCCGTGAGTTCACACGCCGACGAGCGAGGCAACGCCTGCCATCGCCGAAGGCTTATACCCGATCCCCCGACTTCCTTCTGGTATGCAGACGGGCACGACTCCCGCTCGGCGCACCGCGACGGAGCCAGCAAGCGACCGCTCCGCGTCGCCGACAGGACCGTGCCGAACCGCGACCACACCGCCGGTCGCACCGCCCTCGACGGTCGCGGACGCCGACTCCGCCGGCCTCGCGGAGGTGGCCGCGTGAGCGACGCCCGCGACGGGGTCCCCGAGGAGGCGGCGGACGACGAGGACGCCAGCCCCGACGGCGGGCACGCCTCGGCGACGCCGTCGACGCACACGGTGCGGCTCGAACTCGTCGACGAGCCGGGCCAGCTGCTCGCCGCCCTCCGGCCGATCGCCGACAACGGGGGCAACCTCCTCTCGATCTACCACGAGCGGGGGAACAAGACCCCGCGCGGTCGGATCCCGGTCGAGGTCGACTTCGAGGCGACCCAGGAGCGGTTCGAGGGGATCGTCGAGGCGCTCCGGACCGAGGGCGTGAACGTGATGCAGGCGGGGACGGAGCGGTACGCCGAGGAGGTGACCCTCCTCCTGTTCGGCCACCTCATCGACACCGACCTCTCCGACACGCTCTCGCGGATCGAGGCCTGCGAGTCGGCGTCGGTCGCCGACGTGTCGCTCGCGGCGCCGCAGGGCACCGAGGAGGCGTCGAGCGCCCGGCTCCGCCTGGAGGCCCGCGCCGGCGAGACGGAGGCCGCGCTCGCGGCGGTCCGGGAGCTGGCCGAGGAGAAGGAGCTGCGGCTCGTCGAGCCGCTCACGGGGGTGGAGGCGTGAGACTCGCCGTTATCGGGGCGGGCGCGGTCGGACGCTCCGTCGTCGAGCTCGCGGGCGAACACGGCCACGAGGTCGTCGCGGTCGCGGACTCCGCGTCGGCGACCGTCGCCGACGGGACGGGCGGCCGGGGCGTCGGCGTCGACCCCGACGCCGTGGTGGCCCGCAAGGCGGAGCGCGGGATCGTCGGCGACGGCGACCCCGAGGACGCGCTGGCGGCCGACTACGACGTCCTCGTCGAGGCGACGCCGACGACGCTCGGCGACGCCGAGCCCGGCTTCTCGCACGTGACCCGCGCGCTGGAGCGCGACCGCCACGCCGTGCTCGCGAACAAGGGCCCGGTCGCGGAGCGGTTCGGCGACCTGCGGCGGGCCGTCGCCGACAGCGCGGGCGAGATCCGGTTCGAGGCGACCGTCGGCGGCGCCATCCCGGCGGTCTCGACCGTCGAGGACATCGAGCCCGGACACGTCACGGCGGTCCGGGGGGTGCTCAACGGGACGGCGAACTTCATCCTCACGCGGATGGCCGCCGAGGGGCTCGACTACGAGCACGTGCTCGCGGAGGCGCAGGACCTCGGCGTCGCCGAGGCGGACCCCTCGTTCGACGTCGACGGGACCGACGCGGCGCTGAAGTGCGTCATCCTCGCGAACGTGCTCTCGTTCGGCGCGGCCGACGACCCGGCCGCCGCCCGGGAGTTCACGCTCGACGACGCCGACGTCTCCGGGATCCGCGACGTCCCCGGCTCGGCGCTGCGGCTCGCGGCCGAGGACGGCCGGACGGTCCGGCTCATCGGCGAGGCGACGGGCGAGACGGTCCGCGTCGCGCCGCGGCTCGTCCCCGAGAACGGGACGCTCGCGGTCTCCGGCACGCAGAACATCGTCCAGATCGAGACCGAGCACGCCGGCCGGCTCAACATCTCGGGCCGGGGCGCCGGCGGGCCGGAGACCGCGAGCGCGGTGCTCGGCGACGTCGGGCGGTTGGAGTAGGTCGCCCTCGGCCCGGACCGCGTCGCGGCGACGTCGACCGCAGCCCCACCGGTGACGCCGACCGCGCCCCCGCCCGTGCGCCGCTGTGCCGTGCCCCGCGTTGTCGAGAATCGCCGGACCGCGGCGCGAAACTCTGTGAGCCGTATCGAAACCGTTTTAGTGGAATCTACCGAAACTTACTCACAGAGCGCCTTAGCGCGTGATTACCCCATGAGTGACAAACCGCACCAGAACCTGGCCATCATCGGCCACGTCGACCACGGCAAGAGCACGCTCGTGGGTCGCCTCCTCTTCGAGACGGGGAGCGTCCCCGAGCACGTAATCGAGCAGCACCGCGAGGAAGCCGAAGAGAAGGGCAAGGGCGGCTTCGAGTTCGCCTACGTGATGGACAACCTCGCCGAGGAGCGCGAGCGCGGCGTCACGATCGACATCGCCCACCAGGAGTTCGACACGGACAACTACTACTTCACCATCGTCGACTGCCCGGGCCACCGTGACTTCGTGAAGAACATGATCACGGGCGCCTCGCAGGCCGACAACGCGGTGCTCGTCGTCGCGGCCGACGACGGCGTCGCGCCCCAGACCCGAGAGCACGTGTTCCTGGCCCGCACGTTGGGGATCAACGAGCTCATCATCGGCGTCAACAAGATGGACCTGGTCGACTACCAGGAGTCCACCTACAAGGAGGTCATCGGCGAGGTCGAGGACCTGCTCAACCAGGTCCGCTTCGCGACCGACGACACGACCTTCGTGCCGATCTCCGCGTTCGAGGGCGACAACGTCGCCGAGCCCTCCGACAACACGCCGTGGTACGACGGCCCCACCCTGCTGGAGTCGCTCAACGACCTGCCGGAGTCCGAGCCGCCGACGGACGCGCCGCTCCGACTCCCCATCCAGGACGTCTACACCATCTCCGGCATCGGGACCGTCCCCGTGGGACGCGTCGAGACCGGAGTCCTCAACACCGGCGACAACGTCTCCTTCCAGCCGTCCGACGTGGGCGGCGAGGTGAAGACGGTCGAGATGCACCACGAGGAGGTGCCCAAGGCCGAGCCTGGCGACAACGTCGGGTTCAACGTCCGCGGCATCGGCAAGGACGACATCCGCCGCGGGGACGTCTGCGGCCCCGCCGACGACCCGCCGAGCGTCGCCGAGACGTTCAAGGCGCAGGTCGTCGTCATGCAGCACCCGTCGGTCATCACGGCCGGCTACACCCCGGTCTTCCACGCCCACACGGCGCAGGTCGCCTGTACGATCGAGGAGATCAACCAGAAGATCGATCCCTCGTCCGGTGAGGTCGCCGAGGAGAACCCGGACTTCATCAAGTCCGGCGACGCCGCGGTCGTCACCGTGCGCCCCCAGAAACCGCTCAGCATCGAGCCCTCCGGCGAGATCCCGGAGCTCGGCAGCTTCGCCATCCGCGACATGGGCCAGACCATCGCGGCCGGCAAGGTGCTCGAAGTCAACGAGCGATAATCGATGCAGCAGGCACGCGTCCGCCTCGCCGGCACGAGCCCCGAGGACCTCGACGACATCTGCGACGACGTCCGCGAGATCGCGGACTCGACGGGGGTCGCCCTGTCGGGCCCGATCCCGCTGCCGACGAAGACGCTGGAGATCCCGTCGCGAAAGTCCCCGGACGGTGAGGGGACGGCGACGTGGGAGCACTGGGAGATGCGCGTCCACAAGCGGCTGATCGACATCGACGCCGACGAGCGCGCGCTCCGCCAGCTCATGCGCGTCCAAGTGCCGAACGACGTCAGCATCGAGATCGTTCTCGAAGACTAAGCGCTAGGGCGTCCCTCGCTCTCTCCGTTTTATTCCCGCCGCCAGCGGCGGCGCCGCGCTTCGCCTCCCGTTTCTCACCGCACGTCCAGCAGTCCGACCCGGCCCGCGACGAGGCCGCAGAACGCGCCGACGGCGTGGGCGATCAGCGCGACGCCGGGCGCGGCGGTCGTCGCGGTGAGCGCGACGGCGGCGAGCCCGAACAGCGCGAACTGCGCGCGCGGCGGGAGCCGCAGCCGGTCGAACAGGGTCGCGGTCACCACGTTGCCGGCGAGGAGGTAGCCGCCGAGCGCGAACACCGCGCCGCTCAGGCCCAACACCGCCGTCGGCGGGCCGAACAGCCCGCCGAGCGTCACCTGCGCGATCCCGGCGAGCGCCCCGGTCGTCGCCACGAACGCGTGGAAGCGGAGCCGGGTCGTCCGGCGCTCGACGAGGGGGCCGACGAGCAGCAGGACGAGCCCGTTCGCCAGCAGGTGGCCGATCGACCCGTGCGCGTACACGCTGGTGAGGACCGTCCAGGGCGCCGCCGACAGCGGGGTCGACAGCGCGAGGAGCCCCGCGAGGCCGACGAGCCGGAGCGCGCCCTGCGCGATCCCGACGAGCGCGGCGGCCGCGAGGGTTTCGAGGGTCGCGCGCATCGGTCTCCCGTTCGCGTCGGACCGACTTAAGCGCGGCCGCGTCGCCGCCGGGAGCCCGTGTCCCGAACCGTCAGCGTTATATGTTTTAGGGTGACCTAAATCAACGTATGACCGTCGAACCGCGCCTCGAACGCCGTCGTCTCGGAGCGACGGCGGGCCGGCCGCGTCCGGTCCGCAGCGAGGGGTCGCGACCGTGACCCCAGCCGGGCTCCGGGCCCGACTCCGGGCCGGCGTCTCCCGCGAGCGCCTCACCCTCGTCGGAACGCTCCTCGTCCTCGGGGTCGGCGCGGCGTTCGTCGCGCGCGGCCTCGACGCGGACGCGGCCGTCGCGGCGATGGCGACGGCCGACCCGACGCTCCTCGCCGTCGCGACCGGCGTCTACCTGCTCTCGTGGCCGGTCAGGGGGCGGCGGTACGGCGACGTGCTCGCGGCCATGGGCCGCCGCTGCCGGACCGGGTTCCTCACCGCGACCGTCTTCGCCAGCCAGACCGCGAACCTCGCGATCCCCGCGCGCGCCGGTGACGGTGTCCGCGCGTACCTGCTCAAGGAGCGGCGGGACGTCCCGTACCCGACCGGCGTCGCCTCGCTCGCCGTCGAGCGCGCCTTCGACCTCGTGGCGATCGGCGTCCTCGGCGGGACCGGGCTCGCGCTCCTGCTCCTCACCGGGCGATCGCCCGGTTCGGGTGACTCGGTGGGGGCCGTCGCGCCGTCGACCGCGCTCGCGGCCGCCGGCGGTATCGCCGCGGTCGCCGCGGCCGCGTCGGTCGCGACCGTTGCGGTCGCCCGGAGCGACCGGCGGTTCGGACCCGCCCTCCGCGACCGGCTCGCGCGCTCGGAGACCGACCGCCCGCGCCTCTCGGACGCCGTCGACGCCCTCGTCCGGTTCGGGGCGTCCGTCCGGGTCGTCGCCGCCGACCCCCGCCGCCTCGGTGCGGTGTTCCTGTGGAGCGTCCTCGTCTGGGCGCTCGACGTCCTCACGGCGGTGCTCGTGCTCGCCGCGCTCACCGGGGGGATCGGGGGGGCCGTCCCGACGCCGACCCTGTTCGTCGTCGGGACGCTCGCGGTCAGCGTCGGCAACCTCGCGAAGGTGCTCCCCCTCTCGCAGGGCGGGATCGGGCTGTACGAGGCCGCGTTCACCGGCCTCGTCGTGAGCGCGACGGGGCTCCCGGTCGAGACGGCGCTCGCGGCGGCGATCCTCGACCACGCGCTGAAGAACGCCGTCACGCTCGCGGGCGGCGGCGTCGCCGCGCTCGCGCTCGGCCTCTCGCCGACGGCCGGCCCCGCGTCGGACGGCGAGCCGAACCCCTCGGTGAAGGCCGACGGGGGGAGCGTCGCCGGCGAGCCCGGGACGGGCGGGGCGCGCGGCGACGCGGCGCCGGACGCGAGCGCGGAAGCCGAGTCGTCGGGTCCCGGACCGTCAGACTTTTAGGTTAGCCTAAAAACCTCGGAGTATGGAAGAACGCCGCCCAGACGCCGCGAGCGGGGACATCTGCGTGATCGTCCCCACGATCCGAGAGTACGAGTGCCTCCGCGAGTACGTCGCCAACGCCCGCGACCACGGGTTCGACGTCTCGCGGCTCCACTTCGTCCTCGTCACCAAGGACTTCTGTGACGTCGACGAGATGCGCGCCATGCTTGACGACCTCGACGTCTCCGGCGATGTGTTCGACGGGACGCGCCGCGAGGAGTGGTACGAGACCAACGGGGTCGCGGAGTACGGCCACGTCGTCCCGGCCGCGAGCCACGCCGAGACGAGCTTCGGCCTGCTGTACATGTGGGCCGACGACTCGTTCGACTACGGCGTGTTCATCGACGACGACACGCTCCCGCACGACGACGTCGACTACTTCGGCCGCCACATGGAGAACCTCGCGTTCGGCGGTTCGATCGAGCGCGTGAGCTCGGACGAGAACTGGGTGAACGTCCTCTACGACAACGCCGACGAGCACGGGCTCTACCCGCGCGGCTACCCGTACTCGGCGATGGACGAGACGGTCGAGACCGACGCCGTCGAGGTCGAGGCCGGGGAGGTCGTCGCCTCGCAGGGCCTGTGGACGAACGTCCCCGACCTCGACGCGGTCCGGATCCTGATGGACGGCGACCTGGAGGGCCAGGCGCAGACCCGCACGACCGCCGACGACTTCGGCGAGGACTTCGTCGCCGCGCGCGGCGACTACCTCACCGTCTGCTCGATGAACCTCGCGTTCCGCCGCGAGGTGATCCCGGCGTTCTACCAGCTCCCGATGGACGACAACGAGTGGGACGTGGGCCGCTTCGACGACATCTGGTCGGGTCTGTTCTTAAAACGCGCCTGCGACGTGCTCGGCAAGCGGATCTACAACGGCGACCCGCTGTGCGAACACAACAAGGCCCCGCGCTCGACGTTCGACGACCTCGCGAACGAGGTGGCCGGGCTGGAGCTGAACGAGCACGTCTGGGAGGTCATCGACGAGGCGGGCGCCGACGCCGACTCGTACGCGGCCGTCTTCGGGGAGATGGCCGACGCGCTCGCCGAGGGCGACTTCTCCGAGTGGAACAACGGCGCGTTCCTCAACCACTGCGGGGAGTACATGCGCGACTGGCTCGACTGCCTCGACGGGATCCGGCGGACGCCGGCGGTCGCGGACGACTGAACCGACACGATTAAAACTGTTTAGGTAAGCCTAAAACACATGACGAACCACGAATCCGACGAACGCGACATCGGCGGGCGAAACGTGCGACGACGGAAGTTCCTCGCGGCGGCGGGGGGAGTCGGTATCGCCGGTCTCGCCGGCTGTAACGAGACCGACGACGGGGGCGACGGCGGCGCCGGCGGCGGGGCCGTCGGCCAGATCGGCTCCGGCCGCGCGGGGCGCGACGCCCCCGGCGGCACGCCGATGGCCGAGATGCCCCCGCTGGAGGGCGAGCTCACCGTCTACTCCGGCCGAGGGGAGTTCCTCGTCGGCGAGCTCGTCAGCTACATCGACGGCCTGTACGACGACCTCGACCTGACCGTCCGGTACGGCGGGTCCACCGACCTCGTCAACCAGATCGCCAACGAGGGCGAGGGATCGCCGGCCGACGTGTTCTACTCGGTCAACGCCGGCGCGCTCGGCGCGCTGGCCGACGAGGGGCGCACGCAGGCGCTCCCGGACGACATCGCCGAGCTGGTCCGCGAGGAGTTCCGCACGGAGCAGTGGGTCGGCACCTCCGGGCGGGCCCGGACGGTCCCGTACAACACCGACGAGTTCTCCGAGGAGGACCTGCCGGACGACATCATGGCGTACCCCGACGAGTTTGAGGGCGACCTCGGCTGGGCGCCGTCGTACGGCTCCGCGCAGGCGTTCATCACCGCGATGCGGCTCCTCGAGGGCGAGGAGGCCACCCGCGAGTGGCTCGAGGCGATGGTCGAGCGCGGCGCCGCGACGTACCCGGACGAGTTCGTCACCTGCCAGGAGATCGCCGACGGCGAGATCGACGCCGCGTTCACGAACCACTACTACATCCAGCGCGTGCTCGACGGGAACCCGGAGGCGCCGATCGCCACCTCGTTCACCGAGGGCGACGCGGGCGCCGTCTTCAACGTCGCCGGCGCCGCGGTCGTCGACAGCGCCGCCGACGCCGACCTCGCCGCGAACTTCGTGCGCCACCTGCTGTCGGCGGAGGCGCAGGACTACTTCGCGCGGTCCACCTTCGAGTACCCGCTGATCCCCGACGTCGAACCCATCGGCGACCTCCCGACGATCGACGAGCTCGACGTCCCGGACATCGACCTCTCGGAGCTGTCGAACCTCGAACCGACGATCGACCTCATGCGCGAGGCCGGCGTCGAGATCTGAGCTCACCCGCCGCCCGTGGCCGTGCTTCCCCCGTTCGCTCGTCCCCGCCGGCTCGCGACGCGTCTCCGCGAGCGGCTCGCCCGCGCCGACCGGGCGACGCTCGCCGCGGCGCTCGTCTCCGTCGCCGCCGGCGTCCTGACGTTCGCGATCGCCGCCACCGTCTTCTCGCACCACTCGGCGAACCACGACGAGGGCGTCTACCTCACGCAGGCCGCGCTCCTGCTCGGCGGGCAGCTGGAGTTCCACGCCGGGCCGCTCGCGGACGCCGTTCACCCGTGGTTCTTCATCGAGGACGGCGGGCGGCTCTACCCGAAGTACAACCCCGTCCCGGCCGCGATGTTCGCGGTCTCGATGGGGCTGTTCGGCGAGCCGCGCGTGACGCTCGCGGCGGTCGCCGCCGGCAACGCCGCCCTCGTCTACCTGCTCGGCTCGCTGACGTTCGGCCGCCGCGCCGGGCTCGCGGCCGCGGTGCTTTTCGCCGCGTCGCCGATGGCGATCGCGACGTCGTCGGCGTTCCTCCCGTACGCGCCGACGACGTTCTTCAACCTGGTCTTCGCGGTCGCGTACCTCCGGAGCGTCCGGGACCGGTCGCTCGCGGCCGCGGGGGTCGCGGGCGTCGCGATCGGGATCGCCTTCTTCTCGCGGCCGTACACCGCGGTGCTGTTCGCCGCGCCGTTCATCGGCCACGCGCTGTGGCGGGTGGGATCGGCGGTCCGTCGCTTCGGCGCCGAGACGGAGCGGTCGGCGCCGCGCGCGCTCGCGGCCCTCGGCCGCCGTGCGCTCCCGGTCGGCGGGTCCCGCGGACTTCCCGACCCGATCCGTCGCCACGGGCTGACGGCGCTGTTCGGCACCCTGTTCGTCGGCGTCACGCTCGCGTACAACGCCCGGATGACGGGGTCGCCGCTCGTCTTCCCGTACCAGGTGTTCGCGCCGATGGACGGCCCCGGGTTCGGCGAGCGGCGCATCCTCGGCCACTCGGTCGACTACACGCTCGGGCTGGCGCTGGAGTCGAACCGGTACGCGCTCCAGGAGGTCGCGACGCGGTGGTTCGCCGCCGGCCCGCTCGGGACGCTCGCGGCGCTCGCGGGCGGCGGGGTCGCGCTCCGACGATGGCTGGCGCGCGGCGATCCGCGCCGGGCCGAGCCGGCCGCCGACGGCGGGGACGGGACCGTCGACGCCTCCGGCTCCCCCGCCTTCCGGCGGACGGCCGCCCTCCTCCTCGTCGGGGTCGCGGTCTCGGTCGTCGTCGGGAACCTGTACTTCTGGGGGACGCACAACGCGCTCGCCGACCTCTCGGACCCGACCGACGGGCTCGCGTCGCTGTTCGGTCCGTTCTACCACTTCGACCTGCTGGTCCCGCTGTCGGCCTTCGGCGGGCTCGGCGTCGCCGCCGTGGCCCGGGCGCTGCCCGTCGTCCGCGACCGGCTGACCGCCTCGGCGGCCGGGGCGCGGATCGGCTCTCCCCGGGTCGCCCGCGTCGCGCTCGCGCTGGCCGTCGCGAGCGCGGTCGTCGTCGCCGGTGTCGCCGCCGCGGACGCGGCCGCGGAGCCGATCGAGCGGAACGCCGAGATCGACGCGAAACACGAGGCCGCGTACGCCCCGTTCGACGAGACGACGTTCGAGGACGGGCTGGTGTTCGTCCCCACGCCGTACGGCGAGTGGCAGAACCACCCGTTCCAGTACCTCCGGAACGGCCCCGGGCTCGACGGCGAGGTCGTCTACGCGCTCGACCGCGACCCGGAGGAGAACTTCGCGGTGCTCGACGCCTACCCCGACCGGACGCTCTACCGCTACGGCTATCACGGCGTCTGGACCGCGGACCCGGACGCCCGCGTCACGCCGAAGCTGGAGTCGCTCGACCGGCGGTCCGGAGAGCGGATCGACGCCGAGGCGACCGTCGGCGTCCCGGACCGCGTCGCCCGCGCCCGAGTCCGCGTCGACCCGCGGCGGGGCGCGGCCGGCGGCCCGGAGCGCGCCTCCTACACCGTGTCGGACCCCGGTGCGTCGCTCGCGGTCGACTGGGCGGTGACGCCGGCGGGGGTCCGGCTGCCCGGCGCGGCGACGGCGGGCGGCGACGCGAACGCGAGCGCGCCGGTCCCCTTCGACCCCGACGGCGACGTGGTCGCCGTGACGGTGACGCTCGTCGACCCCGCAGGCGCGACGTACACCTATCGGCAGGAGGTGACGGTCCGGGTGACGGGCGGCGACGGGGCGGACGCCGGGGGCGAACGCGTTGACGGCGAGCGCGTCGAGGCCGTCTGGCCGCCCGAGCGCTCGACCTGCCGGCTCGTCACGGAGTGCGGCAACGAGGGGACGTACCTTCCCGACGAGCCCGACACCCACCCCGAGTGGGTCGTCTTCGAGACGGACGCTGATACAAGCGACTGATACGTCGATTTCTTGTAAATAGTCGCTAGCAGACCAGCGAAAACCACCTCCAAAGCCCCAGCCGCTCGGCTATATATAATTAGCTCTCGAACAGCGAAGCACGCCTCCAAAGCCCCAGCCGCGAGGCCGCAGTACGCTCGCTGTGCTCCTCGGTCGCTCACTTCGTTCGCTCCCTGCGGTGCTTACGTCGTCATCAGAACGCTTCGCGTTCTGATTGGCTCACGAGAGCAAAGCTCTCGTGAACGCCTGCTGCGGCCTCGCGGCTGCCCCTTTGAGTCACGTCCCGCCCCGCACAGCGACCGCACCTCACGCCTCCCCAGCCTCGTCGGGCGCGTCCTTCGGGCTCCCTTCGGTCGCCCTCGTCGCGCCCGACTCCCTCGCGCGTGCCGACTCGCGGCCTCCGCTTCGCTCCGGCCGCTCGCAGGCACGCGCCACCGCACAGTTGCGGTCGATGACGACTGGGTAGCGCCGTCGCTTGGGGTCGTGGAAAACGTCGCCGGCGGCGGTCCACTGTGCCCACAGTGTACCTCCGGACCGCCGTCCGACGACGGATCGAGGGCGAAGCGCCCTCAGAACCGTCGGAGCTGCTCTTCGAGACAGACGGTGACGATCGACTTCGCGATGGCGGCGCCGCCCCCGATCGGGTCGAGCTTCGTGTCGCCGAGCCGCTCCGCGTAGGCGATCGGGCGCTCGCGCACGTCGTGGCCGCGCATCAGCGGGCGGATGAGGAGCTCGGCGGAGAGCCCGGTGTTCTCCGTCCACCCGATCTCCTCGACGATCTCGCGGCGGTACGCGCGCATCCCCGTGGTGGTGTCGTGGACGCGCTCGCCCATGAGGAGGCTCGCGACCGCCGCGAACGCGTGGTTGCCCAGGCGGTTGAACGCCGGCATCGCCTCCGCGCCGTGGTAGAGCCGGTCGCCGCTCACCACGTCCGCGCCGTCGTTGATCTCCGCGAGGAACTCCGGCAGCGCTTCCATCGGGTAGGTGTCGTCGCAGTCGGTTGTGACGACCACCGGGCGGTCGGGCGTGAGGATCGCCTCGCGCACGGCGACGCCGTACCCCTGCGGCTCCTGCTCGACGACGGTCGCCCCGTGCTCGCGGGCGATCTCCGCCGTCCGGTCCGAGGAGCCGTCGACGCAGACGACCTCCGCCTTCCCGTCGGTGACCTCGTCGATGTCCTCCAGGACCGTCGCGATGGCCTCCTCCTCGTTGTACGTCCCCATCACGACGCTCAGGTCATCGAACGTGAACCCGTCGCCGTCCGCGGCGCCGACCGCCGCGTCCGCCTCCCCGGTCGGGGCGGCGTTCGTTCCGTCGCGCGAGCCCGTCTCGTCGGCCGAATCCGTCTCGATCGAGGCCGCGGACCCGTTCGTCGCGTGTGCTGAGTCGCTCATTACCCGTCTCTCCGTTCGCACGCACTTGAACTTTTAGGTTTACCTAAAATAATATCGTCGAGGCGTCAGCTCCCGTCGCCGAGCCACCCGGCGACGTCGTCGCCGACGCGGAGCGCGAGCGCGGCGATGGTGAGCGTCGGGTTCATCGCGCCGCTCGTCGGGAAGACGGAGCTGGAGGCGATCCAGCAGTTCGTCAGGTCGTGGGTCCGGCAGTCGGCGTCGACGACGCCGCGGTCGGGGTCGTCGCTCATCCGCGTCGTCCCCATGTGGTGGTAGGCGGGACCAGTGGCGTCCGGCCCGGCGACCCACTCGACGTCGGCGCCGAGCTCCTCTAAGATCCCGACCTGGATCTCGTTGGCGCGCTCGATCGTATCGAGCGCGCGGTCGCCGACGGTCCACTCGATCCGCGGCACCGGGTCGCCGTGACCGTCGGTTTGGTCGTCGGCGAGCGTCACGCGGCTGTCGGCGTCGGGGGCCTGCTCGACGAGCCCGCCCATCGCGACGTGGTCCCCGTACCCGTCGCGGAGCCGCTCCAAGAGCGGGTCGCCCCAGTCGTCGCCCGACAGCGCCATCTCGACCGGCGAGGGGCCGGCGTAGTTGAAGAACTCCAGCTTGAACGGCGCCTGCGACTCGTCGGCCTCGTCGTAGAACTGGTCGCAGGCGCTGGTGTAGAAGCCGACGTGGTTCTGCCGGGTCGGCTCGTCGAGCGTCCCGCCAGCGCCGGCGAACAGGTGGTCCATGAAGAACTCCCCGACGTGGCCGCTCCGGTTCGCGAGCCCGTCCGGGTAGCGGTCCGAGGCGGACATGAGGAGGAGGCGCGGCGTCTCCACGCCCCCGCAGGCGACGACGAACGCGTCCGCCTCCTGCCTGTGCTCCTCGCCGTCCGGCGTCGCGTACACCGCCGCGGTCACCCGGTCGTCGCCGTCGTGTTCGAGCCGCCGGACGGGGGCGCGGTCGATGACGGTCGCGCCCCGCTCCTCGGCGCGCTCGACGTGGACGGTCGCGTCGTACTTCGCGCCGCTCGGACAGACGGGCTGACAGGTGCCGTAGCCGACGCAGGCCGACCGGTCGTCGTACGGCTCGGAGTTGCGCGCGTTCGGCACCGAGTGCATGTCGATCCCCAGCTCCTCGCAGGCCTCGGCGAACAGCGAGTCGCTGTAGGAGGGCTCGAACGCCGGCATCGGGTGCGGCTCCTCGCGCGGCGGCGCGTAGGGGTTGTCCGAGGCGCCCGCGACCCCGAGCTCGCGCTCGGCCTCGGCGTAGTACGGCCGGAGGTCGCCGTACTCGATCGGCCAATCCGGACCGACTCCGCGGACGGACCCGGAGTTGAAGTCGTCCTCGTGGAGCCGCATCACCATCCCCTGCCAGTGGAGCGTCGACCCGCCGACGCCCTTCACGCGGGCGTGGTTCAGCGGGTAGAACCGGTCGCCGGCGTTCTCGTGCGCGTCGCGCTCACCGCCGACGCCCCACACGTCCGGCCGGCCGTAGAAGGGTCGGATCGCCCGCTCCTGACGCGCCAGCCGGTCCGCGGGGTCGAACCGCGGGCCCGCGTCGAGCACCACGACCTCGCGGTCGCCGGCGAGCCGGTCGGCGACGAGCGCGCCCGCCGGCCCCGCGCCGACGACGCAGACGTCGGCGTCCGAGACCGGCGTGCGGTCGACGTCGTCGGCCCCCCCGTCGCCGGCGTCCGACCGCCCGTCTCCGACGCTCTCCGCGCCGCTCATCGCGGCCCCTCCCGGTAGCTCTCCGCGCCGCCCGCGTACCCCTGCGGGTTCTCGATCCCGACGAGCTCGCCCCCGGTCGGCGAGGCGTACAGCGCGAGGAGGAGCTCGTTGACGACGTAGTAGCGCACCCGCTCCGCCGCCGACCCGCGCGGGTCCTCCTCCGCGGTGTCGGCGCCGAGTTCGCGGAGCAGCGAGTCGCGCTCGGTCGCCGAGAGCTCGGCGACCGGCGCGTCGTACCACGACCGCGACGCCGACCGGACCTCGCCGACCGCGGCTCGGATCCCCTCGCCGTGCGCCGACCCGTCGAGGCGACCGTCGAGGAACCCCTCGACGAACGCCTCGACGCCGGTCACCGACTCCGGGTAGACGACGGGCGCGACCGCGGTCATCGTCTCGCGGACCGCCTCGTCGTCGGGGGTCCCCTCGCCGTCTCCCGCGGTCCCGTCCCGTCGCGCCGCACCGTCGCCCGCTCGACGGACGCCGAGCGCGACGCCGCCCGTGGCGCCGATCGCGGCCAGCGCGGCCGCCGCGTCGCGTCGCGTCAGTTCCATGGAAGGTTTTAGGTATCCCTAAATTCTTATATCCGTCGGAGCGCGCTCGCCGGGGGATCGGAACCCCTAACGGCGGGCGCGGCCACCCTCGGACAGAGCGACACCGCCCCCCGCACAATGACCCTGCGACACCGGATCCGCGACCGCTTGACGGACGGCGACGACCGGCTTCCGATCGGGCTGACGCTGCTGTGCGCGGCGATCGCCGCCGCGCTCGTGTTCCCGCTGGCGTGGCTCGTCATCGAGGCGGTCGCCGTCGAGCGCGAGCGCGCGGTCGACCTCCTCTTCAGCGCGGGGACCGCCGACGTGCTCGTCAACAGCCTGCTGCTGATGGGCGGCGTCACCGTCTCCTGTATCGTTCTCGGCGTCCCGCTCGCGTACCTCACCGCCCGGACCGACCTCCCGTTCCGCCGGTTCTGGTCCGTCGCGGTCGCGCTCCCGCTCGTCGTGCCGAGCTACGTCGGCGCCTTCTCGTTCGTCTCCGCGTTCGGACCGCAGGGCGAGTTCCACGAGGTGCTCGCGCCGCTTGGGGTCGAGCGGGTGCCCGACATCTACGGGCTCTCCGGCACGATCCTCGTCATCACGCTGTACACGTACCCGTACGTCTACCTGACGACCCGCGCCGCGCTGCTGTCGTTCGACACGACGCTGTTGGAGGCCGCCCGAACGCTGAACCACGGCCGGCTGTCGGCGTTCCGCCGGGTGACCCTCCCGACGATCCGCCCCGCGATCGCCGCCGGGTCCCTGCTCGCGGCGCTGTACGCGGTCTCGGACTTCGGGACGCCGTCGATCATGCGGCTCCCCGTGTTCACCCGCCAGATCTACGTCGAGTACAACGCGTTCGGTCGCGACTACGCCGCGCTGCTCTCCCTCCAGCTGCTCGTCGTGGTCGTCCTCGTGCTCGCGCTGGAGTGGGCCGTCCGCTCGGACCGCGAGACGAGCGGCGACGACGCGGGTCGGACCGAGGACCGGGTGTCGCTCGGGTGGCTGCGCTGGCCGGCGACGCTGCTGCCGGCCGGCGTCTCCGGGTTCGCGCTGCTCGTCCCCCTCTGGATCCTCGGGCTGTGGCTGGTCAGATCGGAGTCCGGCCGCCGCCCCTCGATGGCGTTCGACCCGGTCCAGGTGCTCAACTCCGTGTCGGTCTCGGCGGCGGCCGCGGTCGCCGCCGCGCTCGCGGCGATCCCGATCGCGTACTTCGCGGCGAACCACGACTCGCCGCTCGCGACCGTCTTCGAGCGCGCCACGTACGTCGGGTTCGCGGTCCCCGGCATCGTGCTCGCGCTCGCGCTCGTCTACTTCGGCTCCGGGTACGTGCCGTGGCTCTACCAGACGCTGCCGCTCCTGGTGTTCGCGTACGTGGTCCGCTTCCTCCCGCAGGCCGTCGGGTCGGCCCGCACGTCGATCCTCCAGGTCGACCGGCGGCTCGTCGAGGCCGGGCGCACGCTCGGCGAGTCGCCGACGGGGACGTTCAGGCGCGTGACGTTCCCGCTCGTGCGGTCGGGGATCGTCGCGGGCGCCGCCCTCGTCTTCCTCACGACGATGAAGGAGCTCCCGGTCACGCTCGTCCTCCGCCCGTCCGGGTTCGAGACGATCGTCACGCAGATCTGGCGCGCGCAGGCGACGGCGCTGTACCAGTACGCGGTCGTCCCCACGCTCATCCTCCTCGTCATCTCCGGGCTCTCGATGGTCGTCATCCTCGCGCAGGAGGGCGGCGAAGAGGGGCTGTGAGAGAGGCGCTTCGAAGGCTGCTGTGGCGCGTGCCGGTGAGCGGCCGGCAGGCCGCGAACCGCACGCGCGAGGGAGCCCGCGGCCGCCGATGGCGGCCGCGGCGAGGCTGGGGAGGCGTGAGGTGCGGTCGCTGTGCTGTGCGGGTGGGACTCAAAGGGGCAGTCGCGAGGGCGAAGCACGGCGACGCAAGGACCGCAGGAACGAGCGGAGCGAGTGACGAGGACCACAGCGAGCCGCGCGAGCCCTCGCGACTGGGGCTTTGGAGGTGTCTGTGGTAGATTCGTGGTTACCGAAGTATAGCCGAGCGGCCGGTTCTCCGGAAGCGCTCACTGTGTCGGCAACAGCGATCTATCAGCGATCCCTCACGACCGCGTCCCGTTCCGATTCCACACGTACTTACCCACCACCGTCACACGGGTACGCATGCACCTCGCCGATTCACGCGCGCTCGTCACGGGCGGCGCCGGCCTCGTCGGCAGCCACCTCGCCGCGGGCCTGCTCGACCGCGGCGCGACCGTCCGCGTCGCCGACGACCTCTCGAAGGGGACCCGCGACCGAGTGCCCGACGGCGCCGACTTCGTCGCGGCCGACCTGACCGACCCCGGCGACGTCGCCGAGGCGGTCACGGGCGACCTCGATATCGTCTTCCACTTCGCGGCGTACACGGACACGAACTACGACGACGACCGGGAGCTGTTCGAGGAGAACACCGAGATGACGTACAACGTCCTCGACCGCATGCGCGAGGTCGGGATCGACCGCTTCGCGTTCACCTCCTCCTCGACCGTCTACGGCGAGGCGCCGCGCCCGACGCCCGAGGACTACGGGCCGCTCGAACCGATCTCCATCTACGGCTCCTCGAAGCTCGCCGACGAGGGGCTCATCTCCACGCACGCGCACTCCTACGGGATCCGGTCGTGGGTGTTCCGGTTCGCGAACATCGTCGGGCCGCGCCAGCGCGGCAACGTGATCCCCGACTTCATCGAGAAGCTCGACGCCGACCCCACGAGGCTGGAGATCCTCGGCGACGGCCGCCAGGAGAAGTCGTACATGCACGTCACCGAATGCGTCGACGCGATTCAGCACGTCGTCGAGCACGCCGACGACGCGTACAACGTCTACAACCTCGGCACGCGGACGACCACGTCGGTCACCGACATCGCCGACATCGTGAGCGACGAGCTGGGGGTCGACCCTGACTACGCGTACACCGGCGGCGACCGCGGCTGGACCGGGGACGTGCCGAAGATGCGGCTGTCGATCGAGCGGCTGGCCGACTTGGGCTGGGAGCCGTCGATCGAGAGCGACGAGGCGGTGCGGCGAAGCGCGCGCGAACTCATCGACGAGATCGTGACATAGGGAGGCGTCCGTCCGGAGACGGCTCGCCGCGGGGCGCGTCACGACCGCTCGTCCAGCGCGGCCGCCACGACCCGCCGCTCGGCCCGTCGGAGCAGGTCCGAGGCCGTCGACGTCGCGCAGTCCAGCGCGCCGGCCACCGCCTCGATGTCGCCCTCGCGGGGTATCTCGTAGTAGCCGGCGTCCCACGCCGCGGCAAGTGCCTCTCGCTGGCGGTCGCTCACCCGGACGCCGCGCGAGCGGTCGTACGTGCCGGTCCGGAGCACCTCGACGTCGACGCCGCCCGGGAGCGCCTCGATGGCCGCGGAGAGGGCGTCGCCGGGGCCGACCATCGTCTGCCTGACGGTCCGGTCCGAGCGCAGCTCCACCGGCGGTACCACGAGCACGGCGTCGCGGTCCAGCGCCTCTCGGTACCGCCGTTCGCGGGCGCGTAACCGCGTCCGGACGTAGACGTAGAACCCCTCCTCGGCGACGGTGGTCGTCCACTCCTCGACCCGTGCGACCTCGTCGATGGTCCGCTCGTAGCGCTGACGGTCGCCCGCAACGTGGAGCAACAGCGTCGTCATCTCGCCACCGGCGTCCCGTTCGAGTATCGTCTCTCGGTCGACCGCCGGAGACTCACAGACGAACCGATGCATCGGGTGGAGGTGTTCGGCCGGGATTTCCAGCGCGACGCGCGCGGCGTGCATACCGGTGCCTGTGGGCCGGACCGACATAGCGCTCAGGGCCGCTCGGGGTCGACGGCGTGGATCAGGACCTCGCAATCCGTCTCTAGGGGCGGATCGAGGAACGTCTCCGGGGTCGCTAGCACCCGCCGCAGCACCCACTCGGAAAGGCGTGCCTCCCAGTCGTCGGACTCGCGGAAGGCCTCGTAGAGCCGGTCCATGTCCTCGGTCTCGATATAGTAGTGGACCACCTGACGGTCGCCGACCTCCTCAAGCAGCAGCGACTCGGTGTACACCGCTTCCGCCTCGACCGTCTCCGTCTCCTCACGGGCCCAGGCCCGTACGCGGTCGAACCGTTTGAGTTGGTTAACGAGGTCGACGGCGCGTGCGACGAGGGTGCTAGTGAGGCCGGCTTTCACCCCGAGAGAGACGACCGCGACCGGGATCGGGAGCTCGTCACCGGCGACGGGGGCGACCAGCGACCGTCCGACCGCGTCGACGTACCGCTCCTGCCGGTGCGGGTTCGTCACGTGAGTGACGTACCGGTGGTCGCCGCGACCGTCGGCGTGAACCGTCGCTTCGCCCGTGAGCAGGTCCGACAGTCCGCGCTCGAACAGCGGTGACGCGCTTCGGATCGTCTCGTCCGGCGTCGTCCACGCCTCGGCGTCGTCGTCGACCACCTCGACGTACCACAGCACCGCGTCGCCGCGCCTCGGATCGCGTCCGGCATTGTCGGTCAGGCCGAACCCGCCATCGTCGAGGAACAGCGTCACCAGCGTCGCGCCGTCGACCGGTAACAGCGTGCGAACGTCACCGTCGGCGCTGTCGCCCGCCCAGTCCGCCAGCAGATCCCTGACGGCTCCGGTCCGTCCGTCAGCGATCGGTTGGCGGACCAGCAGCGAGTCGAAGACGTCGATACCGCCGCGCTCGGGGTACGTCCGACGGACGCCCGGTCCGTCGGCGGCGGTCTCCGTCGATCCTTCCGCAGCGCGGTTATCCGTCTCCCGGCGACCCATGTGTGCCCGTACGAGGGCCACGAGTGGGTCAGTTTCCACGGCCCAGTTAGCCTCTTTATGTCCGAACGGTATCTCGGCGTCGGGAACGGACGAGCGCAAGCGGGTCCCGCGGGTACCGCTCCGTACGCGGCGTCAACGCGGCGGCGAATTCACCCATCACATACGTACCTCCGGCGGCTACTCGTCTCTCGACATGCTGATCAACCACACGACGATTCGGTTCGATCCGGCGAAGCGCGCCGAAGCGATGGCGCTCGTCGACGACCTCGTCGACCGCTCGCGGACCGAAGACGGGACGGTCCGCTACCGCGCGATGACCGACGTCGGCGACCCCGACGTCGTGCGTTTCTTCGAACAGTACGAGGACGCCGCCGCGGCCGAGGCCCACGCGGAATCCGAACAGTATCGCCGATTCGTCGAGTCCCTCCCCGAGCTCGCCGACGGGAACGTCGAAACGATCCGGATCCGCGCCGACGAGACGGATCGCGTCGAACTCACGCCCCGGGACGCGGTCGACGCGCTGGACTGACGCGCGCGGAATCCGCCCTCCGTATCGGTCGCGCGGTCACGGCGGCCGCTCCCACGCGCCCGCTCCTCCACCGCGTCGCTTCGGAAGGCCCTTTTAATCAGCCCGTCGAACGGTCGGTATGTTCAGGCAGTTCCGGTCGGAGGTCGAGGCGGCGCTCGCGGACGCCCTCGCCGCGCTCGACCTCCCGACCGACGACCTCGGCATCGAGCGCCCGCCCGACGACATGGACGCGACGCTCGCCTCCAGCGTCGCCTTCCGGCTCGCGGGCGAGGTCGGCGCGCCCCCGCCGCAGGTGGCGGGCGAGGTCGCCGACGCGGTCGCCGTCGCCGGCTACGACTACCTCGACTCGGTCGACACCGCCGGGCCGTACGTCAACTTCCACGCGGGCGAGCGCTACCTCGTCGACGCGCTCGACGCGGCCGCCGCCGACGCGGGCTACGGCGCGCTCCCCGACCGGGACGCGTCGGTCGTCGTCGAGCACACGAGCGCGAACCCGACCGGCCCGGTCCACGTCGGCCGCGCGCGCAACCCGATCGTCGGCGACGCGGTCGCGAACCTCATGGAGTACGCCGGCTACGACGTCGACCGCCACTACTACGTCAACGACGCCGGCCGCCAGATGGCGGTGTTCACGTGGGCGTACGAGCGGTTCGACGAGTCCGACCTCGACGCGGAGCCCGCCCGCGACCGCGCCGAGTACGACCTCGTGCGGTACTACCGCAAGGGGAACGCCTTCTTAGAGGAGGCCGAGCCCGCCGCGGTCGAGGCCGCGGAGGCGGAGATCGCCGAGATCCTGCAGGGGCTCGAAGCGGGCGACGACGAGACGTACGAGCGCGTCGGCGAGGTCGTCGACACCGTTCTCGGCGGGATGAAGGAGTGTCTCGCCCGGCTTCCCGCCGAGTTCGACGAGTTCGTCAAGGAGACGCGGTTCATGCGCGACGGCTCCACCGACGAGATCGCGGCCCGGCTCAAGGAGACCGAGCAGGCGGTCTACGAGGAGGACGCGTGGCAGCTGGAGCTCGACGAGTGGGGGATCGACAAGAACCTCGTCTTCCTGCGCTCCGACGACACGAGCCTCTACACCACCCGCGACCTGGCGCACCACGAGTGGAAGTTCGACAACTACGACCGCGCCGTCACCGTGCTCGGCGAGGACCACAAGCTGCAGGCCGACCAGCTCGACGCGACTCTCGAACTCCTCGGCAACGACACGGACCGGCTCGGCCACGTCATCTACTCGTACGTGAACCTCCCGGACGGGAAGATGTCGACCCGGCGCGGGACGGGCGTGATGCTCGACGACCTGCTCGACGAGGCGATCGACCGCGCCCGCGAGGCGGTCGAGAGCCGGATGGACGACCGCATCCGCGACGACGACCTCACCGAGGCGGACGTCGAGCGCATCGCCCATCAGGTGGGGATCGGCGCGGTCCGGTACGACATCGTCTCGAAGCAGCCCGCGAAGGCGATCACCTTCGAGTGGGAGGACGCGCTCGACTTCGAGGCGCAGTCGGCGCCGTTCGTCCAGTACGTCCACGCGCGCTGCGCCGGCATCCTCGACGAGGCCGCGGCCGAGGGCGTCGACGTGCCGGGCGTGACGGCCGATTCCGCGGGAACCGTCGACGCCGACGCCCTCGACGTCGACGCCGCGGTCTTCGAGACCGAGGCGGAGCGCGAGCTCCTCCGCGAGGTCGCCCGCTTCCCGGCCGTCATTGAGGCGGCGGCCGACGACTTAGAGCCACACACGGTTGCCACGTTCACCCGCGAGTTCGCCGACGCGTACAACGCCTTCTACCGGGAGTGCCCGGTCGTCACCGCCGAGGACGACGAGCTCCGCGCCGCGCGCGTCGCGCTCGTCGCGGCCGCGAAGCACACGATGGCGAACGCGCTCGACGTGCTCGGGGTCGAGGCGCCAGAGTCGATGTAGGAGCGGTACTATCGAGGTTGTCGTTCGGCTTTCTTCGATCGGGATATCGCTGTTGACGCTGCTGCGAACACTTCTAAATCCCCAGCCGCTCTGTAGTACGTGACCGATGACTCGGCGGCAAACACTCCCAAAGCCCCAGCCGCGAGAGCTCGCGCGGCTTGCTGCGTTCCTCGCTCGTTCGCTTCGCTCACTCGCTGCGGTACTTGCTGCGCCGTGCTTCGCCCTCGCGACTGCCCCTTTGAATCCCACCCCGCTCCGCACAGCAACTGCACCTCACGCCTCCCCAGCCTCGCGGTTCGCGCTCTCCGAGCGCTCACCGGCTCCCTCGCGCGTGCTCCTCGGCCGCCGGTGGCGGCCGCTCGGAGGCACGCGCCACCGCAGTTGGGTTATAAACAACCACGCATCTGATGGCCCGTGCGACTCGGTACCGCCTTCCTAACGGGGAGGTCAAAGCTTACTTACACGCACGCCGCCGTAGTTCGGGTAATGAGTAGCGACGCCCAAGCGGCGAGCGAGGACCGACGGAAGTACGAGTTCCGGAAGGTCATCGAGGAGCTCAAGGAGTTCGAGGGCTCCGGCACGCAGCTCGTCACCATCTACATTCCCGAAGACCGGCAGATCTCCGACGTGGTGGCCCACGTCACCCAGGAACACAGCGAAGCGTCCAACATCAAGTCCAAGCAGACCCGGACCGCGGTACAGGACGCGCTCACCTCGATCAAGGACCGCCTCCGCTACTACGACACGTATCCGCCCGAGAACGGGATCGTGATCTTCTCGGGGGCGATCGACGCCGGCGGCGGCCAGACCGACATGGTCACCCGGACGCTGGAGTCGCCCCCGCAGCCCGTCGAGTCGTTCCGCTACCACTGCGACTCCGAGTTCCTCACCGAGCCGCTCGAACACATGCTGGAGGACTCCGGGCTGTTCGGGCTCATCGTCTTGGACCGCCGCGAGGCCAACGTCGGCTGGCTCAAGGGCAAGCGCGTCGAACCCGTCAAGTCCGCCTCCTCGCTCGTCCCCGGCAAACAGCGGAAGGGGGGTCAGTCCGCGCAGCGGTTCGCCCGCCTCCGGCTGGAAGCGATCGACAACTTCTATCAGGAGGTCGCGGGGATGGCCAACGACCTGTTCGTCGACAAGCGCCACGAGCTCGACGGCATCCTCGTCGGCGGCCCCTCCCCGACGAAAGACGAGTTCCTCGACGGCGACTACCTCCACCACGAGCTCCAAGACAAGGTGCTCGGGAAGTTCGACGTGGCGTACACCGACGAGTCCGGGCTGAAGGACCTCGTCGACAACGCGAGCGAGGCGCTCGCCGACCAGGAGATCGTCGAGGACAAGCGCCACATGGAGGAGTTCTTCGAGAAGCTCAACACCGGCGAGGAGGCCACGTACGGCTTCGAGCAGACCCGCCGGAACCTGATCATGGGGTCGGTCGACCGGCTGCTCATCTCCGAGGACCTCCGCTCCGACGTCGTCGTCTACGAGTGTCCGAACGGCCACGAGGAGTACGAGGTGGTCGACTCGCGGCACTCCACGCCGGACCACGAGTGCGCCGAGTGCGGGGAGCCGGCCGACGTCGACGAGCGCGAGGACGCCATCGAACACCTGATGAGCATCGCCGAACAGCGCGGGACGGACACGAAGTTTATCTCCACGGACTTCGAGAAGGGCGAACAGCTGATGGACGCCTTCGGCGGTATCGCGGGTATCCTGCGGTACTCGACGGGCGTCTGAGGATCGCAGAGACCTCCCGACGGTTCGGGGCCCCTGGCTCAGTCTGACTCGACCGGCGCCATCGCGACCTCCAGACACGCGCAGGCGTCGGTCTCGGGGTCGAAGCAGTCCGGGCACTCCGGCTGCCGGTCGATGATCGTGTCGAGCCGCTCGGCGACGGTGTCGTCGATGACGGCCTCCAGCTCGTGCGCCTCCTCGCGGAACTCCTCGACGCCGAGGACGTTCGCGAGGAAGCGCTCGATGATGCAGTACGTCTGGAGCGCGTCCCGCGCCCGGACGATCCCGTCGTCGGTGAGCCGGACGCCCTTGTACTTCTCGTGCTCGGCGAGCCCGCGCTCCTCCAGCTTCCCGATCATCTCGTTCGCGCTCGCTGGGCTCACGTCGAGGGCGTCGGCGATCGACCCCGTCGAGGCCGGCCCGTCTTCCTGTTCCTGTACGACGTATATCGTCTTGAGGTACTGGTCTGCGGTGTTCACGGCTCTCCTCCGTCGGGGCTCGTCGTCGGTTCGATACGCCGGTTCATCGTCGCTCCATGACCTCCGTGACCTCGCTGACGCCCTCGGCCTCCTCCTCCCGGATCGTCCGTAACGTCTCCAGGAGGCGCTCCCGGTCGATCGAGAACGCCGCGTCGGACGCCTCGATCGCCTCGATGAGGTCGTCGTAGAACTTGTAGGCCGTCTCCTCGTTGCACAGCTGGTCGTACAGGATCCCGTCGAAGTCCTCGGGCTTCGTCCGCCCGTAGCGGGCGTCGACGAGCGACTCGATCTCGTCGAACGGGACGCTGTCGACCCCGAGCCCGGCGATCAGCGACTCCAGCCGCTCGCGGTGGTCGGCCGACTCCTCGGCCGCGTCCGCGAGCAGCGCCTCGATCTCGTCGTCGAGCTCGTCGTCGACCCCGCGGTAGTGGTGGTGGGCCCGCGCCTCGACCACCTCCTCCAACACGATCCCGATCTGTAACAGGCGGGCGAGCTGGTCGTCGGAGCCGATCCGCTGGCTCACGCTCACGGCCACCACCCGTCGCCGCTCGATACGCCCGTTCGCATACACTCGTGCTCAGGCGTAGTCCGACTTAAGGAGTTCCCCTTCACCCGGGACGTCAGCGGCACAAAAAACGAGAACCGCGGCGACACGCGTTCGAACGCGGCCGGCCGTCTACTGGAGCCGCTCGAAGACGAGCTCCTGAACGTCGTCGCGGAACTCGTCGACCGCGATCTCCTCTAACACGGGCACGAAGAAGCCCTCGACGAGCATGTTCCGCGCCGTGCGGGAGTCGATCGAGCGGCTCTCGAGGTAGAACAGGTCCTCGGCGTCGACCTGCCCGACCGTCGCGGAGTGCGACGCCTCGGTGTCGTGGTTGTGGATGATCAGCTTCGGCGACGCGTCGGCCTCGGCGTCGTCCGACAGCATCAGCGTGTTCTCGCGCTGGTAGCTGGACGTGTTCCACGCGTCCTCGCCGACGTCTTGGACGCCCTCGTAGACGGAGCGGGCCACGTCGTCGAGCACCCCGCGCGTGACGAGGTCGGCCGTCGTGTGCTCGGCCTGGTGCCAGACCCGGGCGTTCAGGTCGAAGTGCTGGTCGTCGGTGCCGAAGAACGTCCCGACGATCTGGCTCTCGGAGCCGTCGCCGTTCAGCTCGGTCTCGACGTCCGAGCGGGTGAGTTTCGAGCCGAAGTTGCTCTCGATCCAGTCGACCGTCGCGTACGCGTCCGTCACGCCGCGCTTCAGCGAGTAGGTGTACGAGTCGTCGTCGAGGTTCTGGAGCGAGCCGAACTGCACGTTCGCGTTCTCGCCTGCGGCGATCTCGACGAGGTTCGAGAAGTACCGGTCGCCGTCGACGGCGGCCTCGCCGTCACCGGACGTGATCGATTCGAGGATCGTCACAGACGACGACTCCTCGGCGACCACGAGCGTCTGGCTGAACAGCGAGCGGGAGTTCATCTCCGCGCGCACCGTCACGTCCTCGACGTCGACGCCCTCGGGGACGTAGACGAACGTGCCGGTGGTGAACAGCGCGACCGACAGCGCCGTGAGGTAGTTGTGCTCCGGGTCGAGCACCGAGCCGAAGTTCGCCTCGATGACGTCGCCGTACTCGTCGAACGCCTCGGTGAACGGGAGGACGACGACCTCGTCGTCGCCGGCCGCCCGCTCCGTGGCGTCGGACTGGTTCAGCGGGTCGACGAGCGACTCGAAGTCGAGCGCCTCCAGGTCGGTCCAGCGGCGGCCGGGCGTCTGGATGACGTCCGGCAGATCGGCCGTCTCCAGCGCGGCGAGCGCGTTCAGACGGGTCTCGAGGAGCCACTCGGGCTCGTCGCGTTCGTCGGCGATGCGTCGTACCGTGTCCTCCGAGAGGCTCTCGATTTGCTTCGTGCTCATGTTATCCGAGCGAGCCCTCCATCTCCAGCTCGACGAGCCGGTTGAGCTCGACGGCGTACTCGATGGGTAGCTCCTCCGTGATGGGCTCGATGAAGCCCGAGACGATCATCTGCTTGGCGTCGTCGTCGTCGAGGCCGCGCGACTGGAGGTAGAAGATGTCCTCGTCGCCGATCTTCCCGACGGTCGCCTCGTGGGCGACGTCGACCTTCGACTCGTTGATCTCCATGTACGGCATCGTGTCGGAGGTCGACTCGTTGTCGAACATCAGCGCGTCGCACTCCACGGCGGTCGAGGAGTTCTCGGCGCCGTCGGCGATGTGGACGAGGCCGCGGTAGTTCGTGCGGCCGCCGTCCTTCGCGATCGACTTCGACTCGACGGTCGACTTC
>NZ_JBHTBL010000013.1:0-1026 GCF_042665015.1 Halorubrum rutilum
GAGCAGGCTCGGCAACAGCAGGAACATCGTGTTCGTCATCGAGATGAACTTGAACCCCTCCGCGATCCCCGGGTCGAGGTACTGGTGGTGGATCCCGACCGGGGTCGACAGCAGGAGGAACAGCACGAAGACGACGCGCGCGAGCGGGTCGCTGAACAGCCGCCCGCCGGCGATCTTCGGGAGGACAGTGTACCACAGCAGGTACGCCGGCATCAGCCAGAAGTACACCACCGGGTGGCCGAAGAACCAGAACAGCGTCCGGGTGAGCGTCGGGTTCACCTGGTCGATGAAGCCGAGCGACCACGGTAAAAGAAAGAGGAGCACCGACGCCGCGACCGCCGACGAGGCGATGTACCACATCGCCATCGTCGTCAGCACCATGAACGTCTGCAGCGGGATTCGTTCGTCGGGGTGGTCGCGCCGCCACGCGAGGAACGTCCGGAACCAGTCGGCCCCGGCGATCCATGAGCCGACGATGAAGACGGCGAGGCCGGCGTAGAACAGGGGGTGCGCCTGCAGCGGTGCGTAGAAGGTGAACAGGACGTCCGCGCTCATGTCGAGCGCGGGGAAAAAGCCGGCGAGGATCGAGACGCCGGTCATCGTCATCCCGACCGCCATGATCGCGTACCACGTCCACGTGATCCGGATGTCGATGAGTGGTCGGTTGAGGCTGCGCGTCACCGCCCACGTGAATAGCCCGACGAGGAAGAAGATCGTGAAACTGATCACCATGAAGACGCCGTGGGCGGTCAGTACGGTGTAGTAGTCGGTCGACGGAATGATCCGCGCCACGTCAGTCCGGTGGAGCGTCTGGACGATCCCGAAGACCGCGCCGAGCGTCAGCGCGAAGAAGGAACTGAGGAGGGCGGCGCGGACGACGCGCGCCTCGTCGGGGAACTCGTCGACAAAGGAGCGCTCGGCCTCGATAGCCTCGCTCACGCGCCGTCACCCCCGTCGTTCCGCTCGTCGAACTCGGCCTGGCTGACGACGTTCACCTTCCCCTCCATCACGTGGTGGCCGGCGCCG
>NZ_JBHTBL010000014.1:0-7188 GCF_042665015.1 Halorubrum rutilum
CGCCGCGCCCGCTCTCGCTCCCCCGGTCCCGCCCGCGCCGCCTCGCGGCGGACGCGGTCGCGGAGCTTGCCGCTGGCGTGGTACCAGAGGAAGTACGAGACGATCCCGAAGGGGACGGCCACGGCCAGCAGGACGGGCGAGACGACGACCCCCGCGACGAGCAGCAGGGCCGTCAGCCCGATGAACGTCGCCGCCATGCCGACGATGATCGTCCGGTTCGTCACGTGCGTACTGAGGCGTCCATCGTTGTAAGGCTCCCGGCGGCGGGCGGCGCGCGCCCTCGCTCGGCGGGCCCCTCTCGCGCCCGCCGCCCTCCGTACCGTTTATACTCGCGGGCGCCCCGGTTCGCGGTATGTCCACCCCGGACCGAGCGGTCGCGACGGGGCTCCCCCCGGGGATCGCCGAGGCCCGCGAGGAGCTCACGCCGATGCTCTCGCAGTACGCCGACCTCTGTGCCGCCCACGAGGACGCCCTCGTCCTGTTCCAGGTCGGCGACTTCTACGAGGCGTTCTGCGAGGCGGCCGCGGTCGTCGCGCGCGTCTGCGAGGTGACGCTCACCGAGCGCTCGGACTCCACCGGCGACTACCCGATGGCGGGGATCCCCATCGACAACGCCGCCCCCTACCTCGAGTCGCTCCTCGACGCGGGCTACCGCGTCGCCGTCGGCGACCAGGTCGAGGACGCCGAGCAGGCGTCCGGGCTCGTCGACCGCGCGGTCACCGAGGTGATCACGCCCGGCACCGTCGTCGAGGACGACCTGCTGGAGGCGGGGACGACGAACTACGTGGCGGCGGTGGCGGCCGGGGGCGAGGGGGCCGGCGGCGGGAGCGGAGACGCCCCGGGCTCCCCGCCCGTCGGCCTCGCCGCCGTCGACGTCTCGACCGGCGAGTGCCTCGTCACCTCGGGCGACCGCGACGCGGTCGCCGGGGAGCTCGACCGGATCGCCCCGGCGGAGCTGATCGCGGGCCCCGACGCCCCCGCGTTCGAGCCCCCGGACGCCGAGAACGGCTGGACGGTCCACGAGCACGACCCCGAGGTCTTCGAGCGGCGGGCCGCGACCGAGCGCCTGGAGCCGTACCTCCCGGCGCCCGACCGGCGGTTCGACGCGGACGCGGAGCTGCGGGCGGCCGGCGCCGTGCTCGCGTACGCCGAGTACACGCAGGGCGACGACGGCCCGCTCTCGTACGTCACCCGGCTCCGGCGGTACGACCCCCGCGACCGACTGCGGCTCGACGCCGCCGCCCAGCGCAGTCTAGAGCTGTTCGAGAACCGCGGGCTCGGCGCCGGCGACACCCTGTTCGACGTCCTCGACGAGACGAGCTGCGCGCTCGGGCGGCGCTGCCTGGAGCGGTGGCTCCGGCGCCCGCTCGTCGACGCCGACGCGGTCAGAAGCCGCCACGACGCGGTCGGCGAGCTGGCCGACCGCACGCTGGTCCGCGAGGGGATCGCCGACGCGCTCGGGGCCGCCTACGACCTCGAACGCCTCGTCGGCCGGGTCTCTCGGGGGCGGGCCGACGCCCGCGACCTGCGCTCGCTGCACGCGACGCTCGCGGTCGTCCCGGAGCTGAAGGCGACGCTGGCGGGGGCCGAGGGGGCGAACGGCACCGACGGCGA
Source organism: Halorubrum rutilum (assembly GCF_042665015.1). Classification (GTDB taxonomy): domain Archaea; phylum Halobacteriota; class Halobacteria; order Halobacteriales; family Haloferacaceae; genus Halorubrum; species Halorubrum rutilum. The sequence goes on from NZ_JBHTBL010000014.1 coordinate 1,615, forward strand.
CGGCGAGCCCGATCGCCCCCGGACCGACCACCTCCGCGACCTCCGCGACCGGCTCGACGAGCTGGCCGAGATTCGCGAGCTGATCGACGAGGCGATCGCGACCGACCCGCCGCAGGAGATCACCGAGGGCGGCGTGATCCGCGAGGGGTTCGACGACGACCTCGACGCGCTCCGCGCGACCGAGCGCGAGGGGCGCGAGTGGGTCGCCGACCTGGAGGCGAGCGAGCGCGAGCGCACCGGGATCGACTCGCTGTCGGTCGGCCACAACCAGGTCCACGGCTACTACATCGAGGTGACCGACGCGAACCGCGACCGCGTCCCCGACGACTACCGCCGCCGGCAGACGCTGAAGGACCGCGAGCGCTACGTGACGCCCGAGCTGAAGGAGCGCGAGGAGGAGATCGTCGGCGCCGCCGAGCGCGCGGACGCCGTGGAGTACGAGCTGTTCGCCGACGTCCGGGAGCGCGTCGCGAGCGAGACGGAGCGGATCCAGGGGCTCGCGGACGCGCTCGCCGAGCTCGACGCGCTCGCGTCGCTGGCGGCGGTCGCCGTCGAGGGCGACTACGTCCGCCCGGCGGTCGTCGACGACTCCGACGCGGGGGTCGAGATCGAGGGCGGGCGCCACCCGGTCGTCGAGCGGGCGGAGGAGTCGTTCGTCCCGAACGACGCCGACCTCCCGCGCGGGTCGGTCGCCGTGATCACGGGACCGAACATGAGCGGGAAGTCGACGTACATGCGGTCGGTCGCGCTCGCGGTCGTGCTCGCGCAGACCGGCTCGTTCGTCCCCGCGCAGGCGGCGACCCTCCCCGTCTTCGACCGGCTGTTCACCCGGGTCGGCGCCTCCGACGACATCGCGGGCGGGCAGTCGACGTTCATGCGCGAGATGAGCGAGCTGACGGAGATCCTCCACGACGCCGGGCCGGACTCGCTCGTCCTCCTCGACGAGGTCGGCCGCGGCACCGCCACCACGGACGGGCGCGCCATCGCCCGCGCGGCCGTCGAGTTCGTCCACGACGAGCTCGGCGCCACCGCGCTGTTCGCCACGCACTACCACGGGCTCACCGACCTCGCCGACGACCGCGAACACGTCTTCAACCTCCACTTCACCGCCACGCGCGAGGACGGCGACGTGACGTTCCTCCACCGGGTCGTCCCCGGCGCCTCCTCCTCGTCGTACGGCGTCGAGGTCGCCGAGCTCGCCGGCGTCCCCGCCCCGGTCGTCGAGCGGTCGCGGTCGCTGGTGGCCGCCGCCGAGCGCGACCCGTCGGGGGACGGGGCCGCGTCAGGGGGCGACGGGTCGGAGAGTCCGGACGCACCGACCGACGAGGGGGCCGCGTCGGCGGACGAGGGGGAGTCGGGCGACGTCTCGCTCCGCGAGTTCCTCGCCGAGGAGGGCGTCGGCGACGACGGCGACGTCTCGGTGAACGGCGACGGCGACGTCTCCACCGGCGCCGACGGCGACCGTCCGACGGACGCCGGGGCCCGCGACCGGACCCCGAAAGACGGAAGCGAGGTCGGCGGGAGCGGGGCCGACCCGACCGAGGCCGGCGGGGACGAGGCCGATCCGACCGAGACCGGCGGGGACGAGGCCGATCCGACCGAGACCGACGACCTCGGAGCCGACGCCGAGCGCGACCTCGCCGCCGAGCTCCGCGACCTCGACCTCGCCCGGATGACGCCGATCGAGGCGCTGAACGCCCTCCACGACCTCCAGTCGAGGCTCGACGATGGCGGGTGAGGAGCGCGCCGGCGGCGGTCGGCCCGACCGCGAGGCGACGGGAGCGGCCGAGGGGCCGGGCCGCGTCCGCCGGCTCGACCCCGCCACGGTCGACCGGATCGCCGCGGGCGAGGTGGTCACCCGGCCGGCGCGGGTCGTCGGCGAGCTGATCGACAACGCGCTCGACGCCGGCGCCGCCTCGGTCGAGGTCGCGGTCGACGGCGACGGCACCGACCGGATCCGGGTCGCCGACGACGGCGAGGGGATGAGCCGCGCGGACGCCCGCCGCGCGGTCGAGCGCCACGCGACGAGCAAGCTCGCGCCCGACGGCGACCCGGTCGGCGTCGCGTCGCTCGGCTTCCGCGGGGAGGCGCTGGCCGCGATCGCCGACGCCGCGCGGCTCGAACTGACGACGAGCGACGGCGGCCCCGCGGGCACGCGGGTGGTCGCCGACGGGACGGCGGCGGGCGACGGCGCCCCCGAAATCGCGGTGTCCGACGCCGGCCACCCCCGCGGGACCACGGTCGTCGTCGAGGACCTGTTCGCGACCCGTCCCGCGCGCCGCGAGTCGCTCGCGGGGCCGGCCGCCGAGTTCGCGCGGATCTCCTCGCTGGCGGCGGACTACGCGCTCGCGAACCCCGAGGTCGCGTTCTCGTTGGCGCACGGCGGCTCGACCACGCTGTCGACGCCGGGGACGGGCGTCACGGACGCGCTGCTCGGCGTCTACGACCGCGAGACCGCGAGCCGGTCGACCGAGCTCGCGGCGAGCGTCGACGTCGGGGGCGACGGCGGGGAACCGCTCTCGGTCGAGGTCGCCGGCGCGCTCGCGTACCCCTCGGTGACGCGCGCCTCCCGCGACCACGTCCGCGTCTCGGTGAACGGGCGCCCGGTGCGGAACGACCGGCTCGCGGCCGCGGTCCGCGCCGGGTACGGGCGCCTGCTCCCGGACGACCGCGAGCCGGTGGCCGCGGTCGACGCCGCGGTGCCGCCCGCCCGCGTCGACCCGAACGTCCACCCCGCGAAGCGGGAGGTCGGGCTGCGCGACGCCGACCGGCTCGCGGAGGCGGTCGAGTCGGCCGTCGCCGACGCGCTCACGGGCGCCGACCTCCGGCGGAAGGGCGACGTCGACACCGGGATCGAGTCGGCGCTCGACCCGGTCGGGGGCGAGGAGGGGGAGCGGCCCGGGACGTTCGCGGACGCGGAGCCGATCGGCGTCTTCCGCGACCTCTACCTCCTCGTCGAGGCGGGCGAGGAGCTGCTCGTCGTCGACGGCCACGCCGCCCACGAGCGCGTGAACTACGAGCGGCTCGCCCGGGCCTTCGCCGACGAGCCGGTGCCGACCGCCGCGCTCGATCCCCCGGCGGCGGTCTCGCTGTCGGCCGACGAGGCGGCGGCCGCGGAGGCGCACGCCGACGCGCTGGACGCGCTCGGCTTCGAGACGGAGCCGTTCGGCGGCGGGACCGTCAGGCTGCGCTCGGTCCCGGCGCCGTTCGGCCGGGCGGCCGACGCGGACGCGTTCCGCGACGCGCTGGCGACGCTCGCGGGCGACGAGTCCCCGCGGGACGCCCGGGAGGCGCTGCTCGCCGACCTGGCGTGTCACCCGTCGCTGAAGCGCGGGGAGATCGGGGAGCTGTCGCGGGACGAGCGGCGCTCGCTTTTGGACCGGCTCGGCGAGTGCGACCGACCGTACGCCTGCCCGCACGGGCGGCCGACGGTCCTGTCGGTCGACGCGGCGACGTTCGCGGCCGGGTTCGGGCGGGAGCGGTGAGCGGGCCGAGCGCCGCTCGTCCGCGGCTCACCCCGACCGATCGGCGGTGAGCTGTCGGCGGAGGAGGAGCGAGCCGACGCCCGCGAACAGGAGCCCGGTACCGCCGATCCAACCCCGCTGTACCGCGTTCAGCGGCGTCGACCGCATCGACCGCAGTCGCGCGGTCCGGTACTCGGCGAGGGTGGCGTTCTCGCAGCCCCGGACGTCGCTCTCGTTCAGCGTGACCGTCTCCGTGCCCAGGCCGGCGTCGACCAGCCGCGACTCCCCCGCGAGGTCCCCGCACCGCTCGACGTACGCCTCGTAGTCGGCGCGGGTCACCGACGTCGTGCCGGCGGCGTAGACGAGGCCGCCGACGAGGGCCGCGCCGATGAGCACGGCTCCCAGTCCGACGGCGACGTCCGGCCAGTGGATTCCACCTCGCTCACCCATCCTCTCGCCTCCCGAGCGGCGGCGGTGCGACCGACATCGGCCGGCGGCGCTCGCGGGGCGTCCCGCCGGTCGTCGGGTGCGCCGTCCGGCGGCGGTCGGCGCCGCTCGTATCGCCCCTCACTCCGCCGGGCGAAAAAGAAGTTACGCGCGCGTCGACGCGCCCTCAGGCGGGCCGGTCGCTCGGCCGCCCCTCGCCGTCGTCGTCGAAGCGCTCGACGCGCTCGACCGTCTCGTCCGCCTCCGCCGTCTCCGGCGGGTACGAGACGGTGCGCTGGGGGTAGGGGATGGAGATCCCGGCGTCGGCGAACCGCTCCTGGATCCGCTCGACGGCGGTCGCCTTCGAGCGCCAGCGCGCCTGCGGCGTCGGCGGATCGATCCAGAAGCGGAGGTCGAGCAGGATCGCGGAGTCGCCGAAGCCGGAGGGGATCACGTACGGCTTCGGGTTGTTGGCGATCGTGTCGATCTCCTCTAGGACCTCCTCGGCGATCCCGCTGGCCTCGTCGGGGTCGTCGTCGTAGCCGATCCCGACCTCCATGTGGATTCGGAGCCGCCCCTCGCGGCTCCGGTTGGTGATCGCCTGGTTGGTGACGAGGTCGTTCGGCACGACGACGTACTCGCCGTCGAAGTTCCGCATATGGGTGTTCATGATCGTGATCTCGGTGACGAACCCCTCCTCGCTGCCGATCTCGACCCAGTCGCCGATCTCGAAGGGGCGCGCGAACATCAGCACGAAGCCGGCGATGAGCGAGCCGAGGGTCTGTCTGGCGGCCATCCCGAGCACGATCCCGAGGAAGCCCGCCCCGACGAGGAGCCCGCCGAGGTTCACGCCCCAGATCCCGAGGACGGTGACGCCCGCGATCACGAGCAGCCCGACCTGCATGATCCGGCTGAGGAGCTGCTCCTGGTGGGCCGTGATGCGGTCGCTGTCGGCGGAGAGGTCGGCGACGTACTCCTCTACCACGTCGCTCGCGACGTAGGCGCCGCCGAGCAGCAGCACCGAGAGGAGGGCCCGCCCGGCGACGGCCGCGGCGTTCTCCGCGACCGGGAGGACCGCGACGACGACCGCGAACCGCCCCCACAGCGTCAGCACGGCGACGGCGGCGAGCGCGAACAGCGCGAGCTGGAGCACGGCGACGAACACTCGGAGGCCGAACGAGACGGGCACCGCCTCGCGGAGCGTCTCGACCGACGACTCGCCGCGGCCGTCGAGGAAGCGCTCCAGCCGCGCCGCGGTCACCCGCTCGCCCGCCCGGACGGCGCGCGGGAGCAGCAGCCAGCCGGTCAGCGTCGTCGCGAGGAGGATGCCGACGGTCAGGGCGAGGCGGGCCTCCGCGGTCGCGACGCTGCCGAGCGTCGCGTCGATCCGGGGGCCGAGTTGCGCGGTCACTCTCCGGGCTTTCGTCGGCTCGGTTATAAATGGCTCCCCGTGGCTCTCGCGCCGGTATCAGCGCCCGCGCCGGAGCTCCTCGATCAGCCGCTCGATGAGCTCGGACTGCCGGTCGAGGCGCTCGGACTGCTCCTTGACGGCGCGGCGCAGCTCGGCCACCTCGGCCGCGAGGTCCTCGCCCTCGACGCCCGCGCTCTCGAACGGCGACCCGCCGAAGCCGTCGTCGGTCGAGGCCGCCGCGTCGTCCCGCGCGGCCGGCTCCCCGACCCCGCC
>NZ_JBHTBL010000015.1:0-24718 GCF_042665015.1 Halorubrum rutilum
GACGTATTCAAACAGGCGTCGGAACGCCCAGACGTGGTGCCACTTCGCGTGTGGAAGCCGCTCTCGAATGTCGCTCAACTCCTCGAACGCGATTACGTCGCAGTCGTGTTCGACGGCTTCCGAAACGATCTCGTTGGCGATCGTGTGGATGTACTGTTTGCGCCAGGCGTCCTCTCGCTTCCCGAGGCGAAGAAGCGCCTTGTGTGCGGCCTGCGTGCCGCGTTGTTGCATCTCACCACGTCGCTTCTCGAACTCACGACACCAGTGGTCGTAGTCGTCCCCCTGCCAAAACGTGCCAGTTGAGGACACAGCAAGGCTGTTGACGCCGAGGTCGATACCGAGGACCGTTTGGTCGGAGTGCCCGGTATCTTCCGAAACCCCATCGTCACCGTCTGTCCGCCGCGTCGAAATGTTGAGGTGGAACTCGTCAGTGGCCGCGTCGTACCGAAGCGTACTCTCGCGGAACTCGTAGTTCTCGGAGAGTACGTACCGCTCGTAGGGCGTCGGACTGTCTGCCGGGAGAACGAACGACGGTTCAACTCGGCCCTCAACAGTTGCCAGCGACACCGTGTTGCGGTAGAAGGTGGCGCTCCGTGTGTCGTAGTCCATCGTTTCAGCGGTGAACGTCGGTTGAGAGACGCGCTGTCGTTTTTTCCACCGTTCGACACACGCTTTGACGGCTTCGACAGCGCGTTTGATAGCGGCTTGGACAAGTTGGGCCTGTAGGTCTGTCTCCTCTCGAAGGTCGGCGTAGAGCGCGTCACGAACCTCTCGCTTGTTGGTTTTACACTCCGTGTGGGAGGTGTCGGACCAACAGTAGTCGGCGGTTCAGTTCGCGCAGTACAGGTATTGCTCGGCGGTTCGGTGGAGTGCGTCGCGTTGCTCGTCGGAAACGGCGAGTTTCACGACGGCGGTTCGACGCACGCCCATAGTTTCAGAGGATACCCGACGGTACTTATAAAAGGCAAGGAGAATACCCGCGCCTTTAGGCGCGGGATGAATCCGACAACCCATTCCACAGTCTACCGTCGATAGCACCGCTAGATATTCCACCTCTCTCATCTCGAACTTTTACAAGAAAGTGAGTATAAGTGATTATACAGGCGTTCAGAATGCTGGAAATCCACCGCACCTATCGAGCGAAAATCCGCAACCACTCACAGGTTGAGGAGTCGCTCGATCGGCACGGGTGGAGTGCCAGCAAACTCTGGAACGTCGCCAACTACCACTCCCGCCAAGTCTGGGAGGAAACCGGCGAGATTCCCGACCACGAAGAGTTGAAAGACGAGTTGAAGACTCATCCAAAGTACAAGGGACTGCACAGCCAGTCCAGTCAGCGGGTTCTGGAGGAACTCGCTGAAGCCTTCAACTCGTGGTACTCCAGTGATGATGACAGGGACACTCCGCCCGGCTACCGCAAACAAAACTACTACGACGACGAGGGCCGCCGCGTCCACGAAGAACACCCCCGCTCGACGGTCACGTGGAAACAGAACGGCATCCGCCACGACACCAAACACAATCGTGTTCGCCTCTCAAAAGGGGCGAATCACAAGGAACACCCGAAAGCGTGGGAGTACATCCTCGTCGAGTACGAGATACGCCCCGGCGTCGAGGTTGAAAACCTGCAACAAGTCCGCGCCGTCTACGACCAAGCAAAACAGCGATGGGAGTTACACCTCGTCTGTAAGGATGAGGTCGAGACGCCCACCGCTCCCGGCACCGAAACAGCGGGTATCGACCTCGGCATCAGTAACTTCGCCGCTGTCGCCTACAGTACCGAGGACGCCGACCTCTACCCCGGCAACCGCTTGAAACAGGACGGCTACTACTTCCCGAAGGAGATCGCCAAGTGCGACGACAGCGGTGGTGAACGAGCCACACGTTTCCACGCGAAGTGGTCGGAACGTCGCACTCACTTTTTCCACTGCTTAGCGAAACACATCGTCCAGCGGTGTGTCGAGAAGGGTGTTGGCCAGATTAACGTCGGGGATTTGGAAGGCGTCCGTGAGGACGAGAACGGTGAGTCGAAGAACTGGGGACGGCACGGCAACCTCGACCTGCACGGGTGGGCATTCGACCGCTTCACCTCGATTCTCGAATACAAGGCGAAGGTCAAGGGAATCGAGGTCGTGGAAGTGTCCGAGCGCGACACGAGCAAGACGTGTTGCGCCTGCGGTAGAGAAGACGACAGTCAGCGCGTTGAACGCGGGTTGTACGTCTGCAAGACGTGTAATGCGGCGTTCAACGCGGACGTGAATGGAGCGGAGAACATCCGTCTCGACCTCAACAAAAGTAACTCCGAGTCTTTGTCCGAATTGGCCGAAGATAGGAGTACCGGCTGGTTGGCACAGCCAGCAGTCCACCTCTATGACCTCTCCCGAGGATTCCAACCTCGGACAGAGGTGGTGGACTGCAAATCCTAATATCCCAACCTCGGGATTCCTCCGCCTTCAGGCGGAGGAGGATGTCAATGCTCATAGATTTCGGTCACCTCGGTTTGGAAGTCGTCGACCAGGTCGGAGATGCCCGTGAACTCCAACGCCGTGATATCGCCCTCGGGAGGATGTCGGTGGTGTCGTCAGACGTCCAAGTGATAGGGCGAGTTATCGTACCGCAGGAGCGTGTTGCCGTCAGCGTCCATATACCGGAAGCTGTACTTGAGCCCCTGTGGGACGTCTTCGGTCGCCGGGACCTGCCACGCGATCATCTCGTACCTGCTGCCGTCTGGTTTTTCGCCTTCGTCGCGGTACACGACGTTGGCAGGCATTCTTCTCCTATGTTGGGGTACGACCCCAACTGTGTTAAGCCTTAGCGTTGAGAAGCGATATCTTCCCCGCAGTGAACAGTTGTTTACCAACTACTGTGAAGCCGTGGGAGGAGGTCAAAGATGCGACATCCTCCCACGGCTGAAGCCGTGGGCTTTCTCCCTGTTCCGCTGTGCGCCGCCGCGTGGGTCGACGCCACGGCTGCCAACCCGAATTTCCCCGCGAGATCGGCCATACCGCCGCATAAACGGCGATGATCAGGGAATCTTCCCACCGCAATAGATCGTGTGACAACGAGTGAAACACTGCGGCGGCACACGTCACCAGCCGCCGCCGCGCAAACGCAGGGATAACCGCTGTGCCGCGGTGGCCACACACACCAGCAGATCGCCAGACAGCAGCCGGATCACAGCGCTGCGGTCCCAGACCTGGTGTTGTCGCTGCTCGCCGTCTCGGTGCAAACAGTTCACTAACCCGATATATCGAATCGCCCCTACCACCCCCGGTGTGTCCGGGGTGGTTGCCGGAAGCGCGCAACACTCATCAGTACGTTGAGTATCCGTACGCGCCCGATGATTGTTTGGTGGCCCGGCTTGCCGACGCGTCGCTTGTCGTGGGTTCCGCTTCGTCCCGGAACCCGGCCACGCTCTCACACGGTGCCCTGAGCGTGACACACAGACTACGAGAGCAGTATCGCTCTCGCTGTGTTCGTTTCACACGTTGTTCGTGATAGTGTTGCGGCAGGGCGCATGCCTGAAACACACCGAATTTGACCTCTTCCTCCGCATGAACGCGGAGGAATCCCACCACGGAATTTTAGGTCGTGATCACTGCCGCATCGTCAGATTCCGGATCGAAAGGAAGGGTGATGACGAGTTCGTCGAACCAGACGACCGGGCGCTTCCGCCGGCCGTCCTCCTCGAAGAAGACGAGACCGAGCCGGGAGCTCCCCGTGGACGTTCTTCGCGTCCCGGTCGACGACCCGCGCGGTCTCGTTGCTGCTCGCCGGCTCCTCCCGACGGACGGCCTCGATGAGATCGAGGACGCGTGGCGTCAGCGTCCCCATGAGTTCGTCGTCACTCGCGACCGAGAGCGTCGGCGTGGACTCCGCCGACTCGCCCCGTTCGAGGGCCTCGATACCGTCGGTACCGTCATCGTAGAGCTCGCCGGACGATTACGGAGAATCAAGGAGAAAGCCTCGCGCTTCAGCGCGGGAATGAATCCGACAATTCTCTACAGCAACCACAAACTTCTGTCCGGGTGTTTTAAGTGAGTAATTGTCGTACCAATAGTTATCCGAGGCGGTCTATCCGCCCACCTAATCGGACAATATCGGGATTCCCGACTACACACAGAAAACACCCTTTCTGTTGTAGTGTTCGGGTACAGTAAGAAGTACCTCTGAATCCCATGCCGGGATAGGAGTAACGGCTGATTGGCACAGCCAGTAGCCGTCACCGGGACAGCTACAAACCGTAAACACCCCAAACCAGCGGTGCGGGGCCGTGGGAATCTTCGCCCTTCAGGACGGAGAGGATGTCAAGGGAGCAGATCGTTCGGGAGATACTCCGAGCAATCGACCGGAATCGCGTCCCACGCCGCCTGAATCGCTTGATAGCCAGTCCAACCTTCCCCTCGAAGCATCTCCCCACAGGCCTGACAAAACTCCGCTACGGTACACTCTCCCTCGTCGAGTAACAGATACAGCAGAAACGTCGGAGCAACGGCTCTCCCGGTTGTCGCTCCCGTGTCACCGAATACTCGATTGATACTCTGACGCCCGCGCGCGTCCATCAAGATAGCGAACCGATATCGCTCCGTGTTCTGTTCGATCTCCGTCTTCACGGACTTCTCCCCGGCATCTTCTCCGTGCGGTCGAGGAACACACGGAACCGTGGTAAACGAGTTATCGTCGTCGTCGAACGGCTCAAGAGCCCTCTCGCTCCCGTCGTGAACCCATTGCTCTTTCGTCCCGTCACGCGCGTACTCAGACAGCTCCCGAACGTGACGCTTGAGCTCGTGCTGACATGTAGCGAGCGGAAGCCCATCCCATTCAGAGGTGGGTGCAAGCGATAGGCACACAGAACTAACCCACAGGCGACACTCTATCCGTAATTCCCACGTTATGATTCGTCGGTCGGCCACCAGACGACAGCACGACTGCCAACTTTCCATCGCTCAACCTGTCCCTCTTCTTCTAACTCCTGTAATCGTCGGAGTACTGTCTGTTTCGATACGTCCAACAGTCCAGCCAATAGTGTCCCAGTCGCCACTGGTTTGTCAACATCGTCAAACGCTGTCAACACGTCCTCAGACGTCACATCTCTCGGTCGTCCGATCCCGTCTTTTGCCATATAGTACTGTATCCATCCCTCGAACAAAAACACCAGTATCCCACAGGACTTATAATTCTGGAACACAAGTAACAAAACACGACGATGGCGGCCACAAACGAGGAAAAGAGAACGCGAACGAACACCTTCGCACTCGCTCCGAAGGCGGAGTGGAAGAAGGTGTGTCTCATTGAGTTACTGGACTCGGCAGCCGCCCTCGTCAACATCGTCACCTACTACCGCCGCCAAGCTCACTTCGACGGCAATCAGACGCGAACTGACGTGTGGAGTGCCATCACAAAAACCGAGATCCGTAACCGCTTCCAGTCAGTTCTCGGTCGAGCAATCACTGACAAGATGCTCGATAAGTGTGATGAACAGTGGAGAGCGTTTTTCGAGCAAGTCGACAACTATGAAGGCGGTGACCGTGAGAACAAACCCGGCGTCCCCGGCTACTGGAAAGACAATAATAAGCGAGTACTGAGGGCGTGTATTCGCAACGACGCTTACACGGTTGAATGGGGCGAGCACAGCCGGATCGAGCTTGCACTTGGTAGCGACTTGAAAGAGAAGTACGACATTCCACTCAATCAGCGGATTCGCATTCAGATCAAGGGCAATCCACAGTACGACGGTCACGGTGGGCGCTTGGAACTGGGATACGACAGAACCACCGAAGCATTCACGGCAAAACAGCCGGTCACGTTTTCCGACGACACAACACGGGCTACGGATTCCAGCGACGAGGAATGCGTAGCCGCTGTGGATGTCGGTGCTAACAATTTCGTCGCTGTCACTACAACCAACGGCCACCAGCGCGTGTTCCACGCCCGTCCGTTGTTCGACCGCTTCCACCACTACACTGAACGGATCAGTGAGTTGCAGTCCCAGCTTCCCGAACAGATGGACAGCAGTCGGTTGATAGAGAAGGTGTATGCGAAGCGCACGAGACACCGCAATCACGCTCAAGACGCTCTTGTTTGCCACCTTACACGTCTCTTCTCAGAGTGGGGTGTGAAAGCAGTTTATGTCGGGAAGCTAGACGATGTCCGTGAGAAACACTGGTCAGCAACGGTTAATGAGAAAACGGATCTGTTCTGGGCGCACGGCCGCTTCCGTCGCAGGATGCAGACCGTCCTAGAGGGGCAGTATGGCATCAGTGTCGAAGAAAAGTCAGAGGCAGGTACATCCAGTCAATGCCCACGCTGCGATGAAGGGGCGCACGTCGCGCGCAACGGCGACGTGTTCCAATGTGGTGGATGTGGCTTTGAAGGTCACAGCGATGTGGTGGGAGGCGAGAATTTCCTGCAAAGCGTGGTGGATGACGATGTTGATTTCACCGGAAGAAGGCCGATGGCACGGCCTGTGGACTCAGGTCAGAACGGGCCTGAGAGGGGACACCAGACAGTGCCCCGCCTTGAGTGGGACGATCACTGCTGGCGACAGCGTGGTCACGCGACCAAAGAGGAGCCCACAAACCAAAGTACCCGCAAGGGGAATCTTACCTCAGAGGCAGGGTCGGCCTGAATCACCCACCGAGGAGTCCCACGGCTGAAGCCGTGGGAGGATGTCAAAGACGTTCGTCGTCGTCAACTGTATGTTGTCCGTAATTCGCGCGTCCGTATCGACGATAATTGGATGGCGCACATCATCGTCCGCCATCTTCACCTCTGGAACACGTCACTCGTGTCGAGCTCCGCGGCCTCCTCGAAGGCCTCCCGCTCCCGCTCAATTTCGTTCAAACCGTCGCCGAGAAGGATCTCTGCGACTTCCTCGGAGAGCTCTCCCCGCTTGTATCGCTGATGGAGAGTGATTTTCTCCTCGTCTGAGAGGACTTCACGGAGCTTCTCTCGGAGACCCCGCCGAGCAAGCTCACTGACGTTGATCCCACCGAGACGCATCTGATCGACGATTTGAGTCGCTTCCTTTTCCGTTTCGCCTCGGAACTGGATCTTGTCGCTATTCGTGGCCATCTCGCCATATATCCTCACTCTATGGTAATAGCTGTTGTGACACGCCATCCGTGTCAGTACGATACATTGTACCAGGCACTACCATGACGCTTCGACGATGCTAAACGAAGCGATCACAGTACCGTATATCAGTGATCGCCATGGCCTGCCGAGTCGGAGTCCGCGACGGTCACTCCTCAGTCGTCTCGTCTCCTGCGAACAGCCCGGCGACGACCGTCTCGATCAGCGTCTCCTCGACCGCGTCGTAGGTCCCGTCCGGGACGACCGGCGTCTCCCGCGCCTGCGTGACGAAGAGCAGCGACCGCAGGAGCCCGCGAACGATCTCCGGGTCGTCGATCCGGAAGTCGTCGCGGGCGACCCACTCTTCGGGCTGCGGGAGCACCCGTCCGAAGCCGGTCCTGCTGTCGCCGTCTCCGCTGTCCCCGCCCGTGCCGTCGCCGCCCGCGGTGCAGGCTCCGGCGTCGTCACCCTCGCCGGCGTCGCCGAAGCCCGTCCCGTTCAACTGCGCCTCGACGCGCCGGATCTCCCCGTCGACGAACAGCCGCCGGATCAGGGGGTTCGACCGCACCTGTCCGAGCGTCGTCCGCAGGACCGTCTCGGCCTCCGCCCGCGGGGTCTCCGCCTCGGCGACCGCCGCTTCGAGCTGGTCGAACAGACGCTCGCGCTCGGCGACCAACACCGCGAGGTACAGCTCCTCCTTCGAATCGAAGAACTGGTAGAACGTGCTCGTGCCGATCCCCGCCGCGTCCGTCACGTCGCTCACGCGCGTGCGGTCGAAGCCGTGCAGCGCGAACAGCTCGTGGCCCGCCTCGGTCAACTCGCCCCGAATGCGCTCGCGGTCCTCGTCGGAGAAGCGCGTCACGACGCCCCCCGCCGAGCCGGCCGTCGACCGGGCCCGGCGTCTCGGTTTCTCTGTCTCATACTCGGCCATGCGACTCCACGAAAGAAACGTTTATTGATTCGTGAGCTAAGGTGCGAACGTGCAACGAGCCTGCTTCCTCTCGCCGACCAGTCCCGCTCCGGAGTCCCTCCGACCCCGGAGCGCGAACGCCTCGACCGCCGCGACCGCCGAGGCGCGGTAACGCATGCGGACGCGACAGCTGTCTGTCGTCCTCGTGAGCGTCCTGCTCGTCGCGAGCGGCGTCGGCGTCGGCGCCGTCGGGGCGTCGCTCTCCGGCGGCGACCCCGTGGACACCGCCGGCGCCGATGCCGCTGCGAGCGTCGCCGGCGACGCGCCCGCGCAAGCGGGGAGTAACATCGGCGGATCGCCGGACCTCGACGTGTTCGCGCCGAACCCGAACCTCGTACCGGGACGGACGAACGAGGTCACCCTCCAGATCGCCAACGACGGGAACTTCCGGTTCGGGAACGCCGCGAACAGCGAGCTCGTCACCACGGCACGCGATGTTCGCGTCGATGTCGAGGCGAGCGGTCCGCTCTCCGTCGAGTCCGGCGAGACGTCGATCGGCAGCGTGACGACGAACGCGCCCGGTGAGCTACCGGTGAGCCTGAACGTGCCACAGGACGTCGAGCCCGGCACGTACACCCTCGACCTCGACCTCACGTACGGCTACATCTCCGCCGGTGAGAGCCGGACCGTGACGGTCTCCCGCGATGTTGACGTGCGCGTCCGCGACGACGCCCGCTTCCGCGTCGTCGGCGTAGAGACCGACGCGCAGGTCGCCGACTCAGGGATGCTGACGGTCGAACTCGAAAACACCGGGTCGGAGCCGGCTACCGAGGCGGACGTCCAACTCACCTCGGCCGCCGGGGTGCTCACCTTCGGCGGCACCGGGTCGAGCACGGCTCGAATCGCCGAGCTGGCGCCCGGCGAGACGGCAACGGTCACCTACGACGTCGAAGTTGCCCCCAACTCGGCCGTCCGGTCGTACGTGGTCACGGGACGGGTCGCGTTCAAGGACCCCGACGGGATCAGGCGAACCGACGAGACGATCTCGCTCGGAGTCCGCCCCCAGGGCGAACAACAGTTCTCGATCGGCAACGTGAGCGCGGATCTCCGCGTCGGTGAGGACGGAGATGTCTACGGGACGGTGACGAACGACGGCCCCGCGACGGCGCGAAACGTCGTCGTTCAGTACGCCGAGGAATCGCCGAGTCTGATTCCGGTCGAGGAATCTGTCGCCGTCGGGACGCTTGAACCCGGTGCCTCTGCCGACTTCCGACTGCCGCTCGCGGTGAGCGGCGAGGCGGAAGCGGTCGCGCGCACCGCCGACGTGGCGGTTCAGTACCGCAATGCCGAGATGGAGCGACGCAGTTACCAAGATCTCGAGCTGTTGTTCGACATCGCTCCCGAGCGCGATCGGTTCGACGTCGCGGTCGCGGACCGGACCATCCAGGCGGGCGGCGAGCGCACCATCTCCGTCGAGGTGACGAACAACCTCGACGAGGAGGTCAGCGACGTCGAGGCGCGGCTGTTCGCCGACGACCCGGTCGCGACCGGCGACACCGACACCGGCTACGCGCAGTCGATCGCGCCCGGCGAGAGCGTGACGATGACGTTCGACCTGTCCGCGAC
The DNA here is from genome assembly GCF_042665015.1 of Halorubrum rutilum. Taxonomy (GTDB): domain Archaea; phylum Halobacteriota; class Halobacteria; order Halobacteriales; family Haloferacaceae; genus Halorubrum; species Halorubrum rutilum. Next base: position 9,611 of record NZ_JBHTBL010000015.1, read on the forward strand.
CGGGTCGGCGACGCCCGGCAGCACGTATCCCATCTCGTTCGACTTCCGGTACGACGACGCCGACGGTAACAGCCAGCTGTCGGACACCGTTCGCGTCCCCATCGACGTGACGGAGTCGGAGGGCGGCGGGCTACCGCTACCGGCCCTCGCGGTCGTGCTTCTGGTCGTTGTGGCCGGCGCCGCGGTGTTCTACCGACGGAGGGAGTGACCGATGAGCCAGCTCGGCGATCGGATCGAAAACGCGACGATCGCGCTCAGCGAGATTGTCGTCGTCCGTCGAAGGGCGGTCATCGTCGCCTTCCTCCTCGTCACGGCGGTGTTCGCCGGCGGGATGACGATGGTCACGACCGAGTCGGACGCGACCGACAGCTTCACCCAAGACGTTCCAGCACAGAACGCCCTCGACGCCGTTGAAGAGGAGTTCGAGGCGCCGTTCGCCCCCGACGACGAGTCCACGCAACTCGTTCAGACCGGCACGAACGTGCTCTCGCGAACGGACCTCCTCGCGAACCTCCGCGTACTCGAACGCGTCGACGAACGCGAAGAGCTCCGGATGGCGTCCGCGAACGGTCCGGCGACCCTCGTCGCACAGCAGCTCGACCCGAGCGCGACGACGCCGACGGAGCAACAACGGGCGATCCGAACGGCGACCGACACCGAGCTCCGAGCGGCGATCCGGGCGGCGAACGAAGGCCCGCGGTTCGACAGCCTCGTGTCCGACGACTTCAATCCGAACGAGGCGTCGGCGTCCGCCTCGGTGACGGTGATCACGCACGACGTGCCACAGGGGTTCTCCGACGGCGACCTCCAGACGGTACAGACGACCATCGAGACGATGGCGGCGGACGAACCGGCCGACATCCGCGCGTTCGGCAGCGGGATCATCAACGCGGAGACCGGCCAGATCATCGGCGACTCGCTGGCGCTCGTGATGCCGATCGTCGCCGTGTTGCTGCTGGGCTTTCTCATCATCGCCTATCGGGACCCGATTGATCTCGCGCTCGGGCTCTCGGCGCTGGTGATGACGCTGATCTGGACGTTCGGATTCCTCGGCTTCTCGGGGATTCCGTTCACTCAACAACAGATCTCGACGCCGGTGTTGCTCCTCGCCGTCGGCGTCGACTTCGGGATTCACATCATCAACCGGTACCGCGAGGAGACGGTCACCGGCCTCGAGGCGGTCCCGTCGATGCGGATCGCGACGCGGCAGCTGATGATCGCGTTCGTCATCGTCACGGCGACCGCGGTGTTCGGATTCGGCGCGAACGCGCTGTCTGACCTTCCGCCGATCCGGAACCTCGGCATCATCTCGGCGGTCGGGATCGTGTTCACGTTCCTCATTTTCGGGCTGTTCCTCCCCGCGGCGAAGCTCGAAGTCGATCGACTCCGGGAGCGGTTCGGCGTTCCCGAGTTCAACTCGGAACCGATCGCCTCCGAGGAGTCCTCGCTCGGGCGGCTGCTCTCGGTGTTCGCAACGGCCGGCGATCGCGCACCGATCCTCCTCGTCATCGTCATTCTGCTATTCGGCGGCGGTATGGCCGCGTACGGCACCGGCGTCGACACCTCGTTCTCACAGGAGGACTTCCTTCCCCCGGAGGAGGAACCCGCGTACGTCCAGTACGTCCCCGAACCGTTCGCCCCCGGCGAGTACACCGTCTCGTCGACGCTCGACATCTTGGAGGATCGGTTCGCCACGAATCAAGACGAGTCGATCACGATATACGTCGAGGGGCCGATGGAACGCGACGACGCGTTGGAAGGGTTGGTACGGCCGAACGACGACCCGCCCGAAACGCTCGCTCTCGGCGACGAAAACCGGGTCCGTGCGGAGAGCATCGTGACGGTGATTCGTGACCGCGCGGACCGCGATCCGGCGTTCGCCGCGCTCGTCGCTCGGAACGACCGGGACGGAGACGGGATTCCCGACCGGAATCTCGACCGCGTCTACAGCGCCTTGTTGTCCTCGCCGTCCGGCGACCGGGCGGAGCGGTATCTGACCGAGGACCGTCGCAGCACACAGGTGGTTTACAGCGTCGAACCGGACGCCGAACAGGGGGTGGTGACCGCCCAGAGCCAGGAGTTCGCGACCGAGTTCCGGTATACGGCGACCGCAACGGGAAGTATCGTCGTCTTCGACGCGATCTCCGGGATCATCTTCGACTCGGCGATTCAGGGGCTCCTGTTGTCCCTGTTGCTCACGGCCGTGTTCCTGATGATCGTGTACGGAGTGCTCGAGTCGAAACCGCTGTTGGGGATCGTGAACGTGTTTCCGATTCTGGTGTCGGTGGCGTCGCTCGTAGGTACGATGCGACTGCTCGGTCTCGCTCTCAACGCGCTTACGGCGACGTTGCTGTCGATCGGCGTCGGGCTCGGGATCGCGTACTCCGTACATATCACCGCACGGTTCGTCGACGAGTACGACCGACGTGGAGACGCGCTCGACGCGATCCGCACGACGCTGACCGGCACCGGCGGCGCGCTCCTCGGGAGCATGCTCACCACGTCGCTCGGCACGGGAGCGCTCGCGCTTGCGATCACGCCCGTGCTGGGTAACTTCGGGTTGTTGATGGGGTTGAGCGTCGCGTACTCGTTCATTATTTCGGTCGTCGCGCTGCCGCCGGCACTGATACTATGGGACCGAGCGTCCGGGGCCGAAGCGCGAGCCATGGCGGCGCTCCGAAGCTGAATCCGGGTCGGCGAGGAGCCGTGGGGTCCCGCTGCCCGCCGCCGCCCGCCCGGGCGTCCCGTTACGGCGGATTCGCGCGCCGGACCGCGATCTCCAGGTCGAACTCGGCCGGGTCGGTCGAGTCGTTCGCGTCCTCGGCGTCGTACCGCACCACCACGTCCTCGAACGTCCGCGTCCCGGAGTCGAACGACTCGAAGTCGCCTTCGACGTAGGTCCGCCCAACCGCCGTCCGCTCGTCGACCCGCGGCGGGTGGTACGTCCGGTCGTCCTCCGGCGGCTCGTAGTAGGCGTCGACCCGGAGTTCGAGGGTGCCGTACGCCTGCTCGCCGGTGTTGCGAACGGTCACGTCGGCGACGATCTGCGACAGGAGGTTCGACTCCACGATCCGAACGATCTCGGTCTCTTCGACCGTAACTCCGGCCGGACCGGGCGACGCGTCCCCGTCGCCGTCGGCCGCGTCCGCGGTCGGTTCCGCGTCGTCGGAGCCGTCGGTCGCCTCGCTCGCAGTCGACTCGTCGTCCGCCGCCGGCGCCGTCTCCCCGGACTGGTCGCCGCCGGCCGTCTCTCCGGTCTGGTCGGCCGCGTTCGATCCGTCCTCGACGAGACACCCCGCGAGCGCGATCGGGACGGCGGCCGCGAGGAACCGCCGCCGCGAGGGCGGTCGGGTCACGCCGCCACCCAGGCGTCGGGAAGCCGACCCTGCCAACGGGGGCGCTCCTCCCACGCGTCGCCGGAGAAGCCGGTCGCGAGGACGAACTCGCCGGCCTGTAGCAGGTAGCCGTACTGCACGCCGGCGAACTCGCCGAGGTCCGTCCGGTCGCTCCCCACCTCGCGGTGGTAGTAGCGGTGCCACTCGACCGCGTCGTCGGCCGCCTCCGTCGCCGGCGAGATCGGCTCGCGGCCCTCGGTCGCGCCCGCCGCCAGCGCGTCGGCGAGTCGGTCGCTCGCGGTCTCTGCGTCGGCGTACCGCTGGACGTGGAGCGGCGCCCCGTCGAGCTCGCTCGGCGGCCCGCGGAACGCGTCCCCCCGACGGTCGGCCGGCTCCGGACGGTCCGCGAAGGTGAAAAACAGCTCCGCGGTCCGGCCGTCCGGCCGGACGACCGGGCCGAGCCGCTCGCGGAGCGACTCGCGGCGCGCCGCGGGCAGCGCGTCGTCGGTGAACGTCGGCGGGTACGTCTCGCCGTCGTCCTCGTCGTCTCCGTCCGGGTACGGCCGGTGCGCGAGCGTCGCGAACCGGCGGCGCTCCGGGACCGCGAGCTCGACGACGACCCCGTCCGGGTCGCCGGGGGCCAGCCGGTCGAGCAGGCGGTTGTGGATCGGGTCGCGCGAGAACCGCCGGCCGACGTAGATCGGCGTCCGGATCTGGAAGAACGACAGGCGCATCCGTTCGAGCTCCTCCGCGAAGCGGTCGGCGTCGTTCCGCCGGGCGAACCGATCGAGCACCGGCACGTGTCTGTCGGTCCGCGAGCGGAGCAGTCCCGCGGGGTAAAAGTGCGGTTCGAGCGCGGCCGCCGCGCGTTCGGCCGCGTCGTACCCGGCGGCTTCGAGCCGCTCGGCCATCCCGACCGTCGGATCGGTCGCCTCGCGGACCGACTCCCGGACGGCGTCCACGTCGGCGAGCACGTCGGCGGTCGCCTCGCGGTAGACGCGGATCGCGGCCTCGTACGACGTCGCGAACCACAGCGCGTCGCCGACGACGCCCCGCGTCGCGGCGGCGAGCGCGGGGTTCGGTCCGGACCTGCCGTCGTCGTCGGATCCGTCGTCGTCGGATCCGTCGCCGTCGGACCCGTCGCCGTCGGACCCGTCGGGCGCCGTCCCGCCGTCGGCGTCCCCCTCCGAGTCCGGCTCGTCGGGATAGGTGACGCCGTCGACGCCGAGACAGCCGGCGAATCCGGCGGCGACGCCGACGCCAGCTAGGAGGTCGCGTCGCGTCCGTTGCACGCACTCCACTCCGACGGGGGAGAACTTAAATTGCCCCCGCCGACGACCGGGCCTCACTCCCCCCGGTCGTCGCCGGCGGTGAAATCGAATCCGTGGACCGATTCGTCGCCGTCCTCGCTCACCGAGTTGTCCGTCTCCGCCGCCGCCTCCGAGTTCGCCCCGTCGGGCTGCGCTCCGGTCACTCCGTCGGTCGGATTCCCAGTCTGTACCTCTTCGGACGCGGGCGAGTCGCCCGTCGCGTCGTCGCCGGCCGCGCCGTCGGCCGGATCGGCGGCGGACCGCGCGGCGGCGTCAGCGGCGCCGTCCGCCGCGTCGCCCAGCACCGTCGTGCCGTCGTCGCCCGCGTCCGACGCGTCCAGCGCGGCGACCGCCCGGCGCTGGATCTCGTCGATCCGGGGCACGTCCGTGACGTTCGAGAGCACCACGGTCGCGGTGACCTCCGTCGCGCCGGGGACCGGCTCGTCGCCGGCCAACACCTCGACGGTCCCCGTCTCCTCTTCGAGGAGGTACCGCCCCGTCTCGAACCCCTTCCGCGAGATCGCGTCGGGCGGCCCGGAGAGGATCACCAACACCCGGTCGGCCGAGTCGACCGAACAGGGGAGCGTCAGCGTCGATTCGAGCGCCCGGCGCACCAGCCGCTTCACGGTCGCGGCGTCGGCGTCCGCGCCGTCGCTCTCCGGCGCATCGGCGATCCCCAGCAGCCGGAGCAGGCGGGTCACCACGCCCGCGTCGTCGGGCGTGAGCTCGCGCGTCGCGTGGCCGATCGAGGCGACGCCCCCCACTTCGAGCGTTCGGGTCACGTCGGCCGGGTCGATGCGCAGCTCCGAGACGGACTCGGGGTCGCGCTCGCCGGCCCCGAAGAGCGCCAGCACGCGGGCGGCGATCGCGTCGTTGATCGCGTCGTACCGCTCGGTCACCGGGTCCCCCCGGCGCCAGGCCTCGTTGTCGACCGGGAAGACGGCGTCCGCGAGCGGCACGACCGTCCGGATCCCGCGGGCCGCGGTCAGCGCCCGGCGGTCCGGCTCGGTCGCGGCCGGCAGGGCGCCGAGGACGTACACGGGCGTCTCGTAGATCGAGTCGAGCTCTTCGAGCAGGACGCTCCCGACGCCGGTCCCCGTCCCGCCGCCCAGGCCGGCGACCAGCATCGTCCCGGCCACCTCCGTCTCGTCGATCCGGTCGAGCGCCCGGCGGATCTCGGGCCGCTCCGCCTCGGCGACCGCCGCACCGGTCTCGGGGTCCCCGCCGACGCCGAACGGGTCGATCTCGCTCGTGTACGCCTCCGTCTCGTCGACATCTCCGGCGCCGTCGGCGGGCTCGGCGCCGTCGACCGCGTCGGCCTCGGCGGGATCGGGACGCCGTCTGACCGCGGGGTGCGTGTCGCCGAGCAGGACGCGCCTGTCGTCGGGGACGGCCGTCGCGGCCCGAAACGCGGCGTCGTCCGTGTTGAACACGAGGACATTCCCGTCGCTGACCGACCGCCCGGAGGCCCGCTCGGCCCGGACCAGCCGGTCGACGATCCGGGTCCCGGCGTCGCCGACGCCGACGAACGCGAGCTTCATGCGACCACCGGCGGCGACCGTCCACCGGCGACCGAGCCGGCGCCGTGGCCCCGGTCGGAGCGCTCGCCGAGGGGACGGCGCCTCGGACGCTCGGTGACGCGAGCGCCGTCGGGGCGCCCGGCCGCTCTGGTTCGGGGCATTCAGACGATCGGGTCCAGGTCGTCGTCGTCGTCGGTGATCAGCGACTGGATCTCCTCTTCGCGGACCGCGTCCTGCTCTCTGATCTTGTTCTGCGCGTCGACCGCCTGGCTCTGGATCTCGTCGATCCGGGGCGTCTCCGTGACGTTCGAGAGCAGCACGACCGCAGCCAGCGTCGACGAGTCGGGGCGCGGGTCGTCGCCCGCGAGCACGTCGACGGTGTCGGCCGCGTTCTCCAGCCACTCGCGGGCGGACTCGACGCCCTTCCGCGAGATGACCTCCGGGGGTCCGGCGAAGACGATGAGCGCGCGGTCCGCGCTGGATATCTCGCAGGGGACGGTGAGCCGGGAGTTGACCGCCCGGCGGACGAGCCCCTTGATCTTCGCGGCGTCGGTGGACTCGCTCTCGGGCTGGTCAGACTCGTTGAACTTCGACAGCAGGCCCTGTTTCGCGGGCGCGAGCTCGGTCGACGCGTAGCCGATCGAGGAGACCCCGCCGACCTCCAGGGTCCGCATGATGTCGCTGGAGTCCATCGCGTTCTCGCCGACCTCGCTCTCGTCGACCTCGCCGGCCGCGAGCAGGGTGACGATCCGGGTCGCGAGCTCCTCGTTCATCTCCTCGTACCCCTGCTCTATCGTCTGTCCCCGCGAGCGCCAGGCGTCGTTGTCGAACGCGATGAAGTTGTCGACCTTGGTGACGAACGACTGGAGCGAGCGGGCGGCGTTGAGCGCCGGCCGACCGCCCTCGTACTTGCCGGGGAGCACGCCGAGCCCGTACACCGGCTCGTCGTACATCTTCTGGATCTCCTCGATGACGACCGGCGCGGCCCCGCTGCCGGTGCCGCCGCCGAGCCCGGCCGCGACGAGCACCGCGTCGACCTCGTGGATCTCGACGTCGTCGAAGACGCGCCGGATCTCGTCGATGTCGGTCCTGGCGACCTCCGCGCCGATCTCGGCGTCGCCGCCGACGCCGTGACCGCGGGCCTTGTGGTGCGTGTCGCCGATGAGGACGCGGCGGTCCTCGGGGATGTTCTGCGGCTTGGCGAGGTCCGTCCGCGCCGTGTTGATGACGAGGGCGTGCCGACAGAGGTTCCGGCCGGTCTCGACCTCGAACTCGATCATCCGGTCGATGAGCTTGCTGCCGGCGTTCCCGACCCCGATGGTCGCGAGCTTCATCGGTTCGCCTCCGGTCGCGGCTCGACGGTTCCGTGCGATCGCGGCCGCGTTCGGGTCCCGACGGTCCGCGCGCGAATCTCGGTTCTCATGTGATTGTCCGGTCTCTCGGGCTCGACGGGTATTAAGGTGTGTCAGACGCGGGCGGCGCGGTCGCCCTCGGAGACGAGTCCCGTCCGCCCGGAGACGACCGACTCAGCGCTCCCGGACGACCACGAACTCCGCGAGGTCGCGGAGGTACTCGATCGCCTCCGTCTCCGGCGGGTCGGCGTCGTCGAGCGCCGACAGCGCCAGCTCGGACTGCTCGCGGGCGCGCTCGTCGATCTCCGCCGGCGACAGCGACGTGACCTGCACCACCGAGGGGCGGTCCATCTCGGCGTCCTGCCCCGTCGGCTTGCCGAGGTCGCCGGCGTCGGCGGTCGCGTCGAGCACGTCGTCGCGCATCTGGAACGCGACGCCGACGCGCTCGGCGTACTCGCCGAACGAGTCGATCGCGTCGGGGTCGGCGCCGCCGGCGACCGCGCCGAGCTCGGCGGCGGCCCGGAACAGCGCGCCGGTCTTCCGGCGCGCGAGCTCCATGTACTCCGCCTCCGTGGTCGGGCGGTCGGCGAGCTCGGTCGCCTCGCCCTCGCCGAGCTCGACCATCGCCTCGGCGACGGTCCGCATCGCGCGCGGCTCCGCGGAGAACAGCCCGAACGCCTCGCCGAGCAGGCCGTCGCTGGCGACGATCGCGGGGCCGTACCCGAACTCCGCCCAGGCAGAGGGAGTGCCGCGTCGGACCGCCGAGCGGTCGATGATGTCGTCGATGACGAGCGACGCGTTGTGGACGAACTCGATCCCGGCCGCGAAGTCGACGGCGTCGTCGGGGTCGCCGTCGAACGCCTCGCAGGCGAGGATCGTCACCGCCGGGCGGACGCGCTTGCCGCCGGCGAGGACGACGTGGCCGACCTCGTCGGACAGCTCCTCGGGCTCGACCTCGTCGATGACGGCCTCAAGCCGGTCCTCGACCAGCGCGACCCGGCGCTCCAGGTACTCCATCTATCGTCCGGAGGCGCCGGTCGCGCAAAGGCCTAACGGAACGGCGGTCGCCACCGCCTACTTGAACTCGATCCCGAGGTCGTGAAGCCCGTCGTTGTTGCTCGCGACGTTGATCAGGAGCGGCGTGAGTCCCTCGATCTCGGGGGCGTTGGCGAGCCCGCCGGCGTCGAGCGCGCGGAGCCCGTCGATCCCCTCGGCGACGTCCGCGACGGTCCGCTTCGCGTCCTCGTCGTCGCCGATCACGAGCGTGTCGATCCCGAGGTCGGCGTCGAGGTTCGCGAGCCGCGCGGCCGCGAGGTTGTGGAACGCGCCGACGACGGCGACGCCCTCGGGCGCGGCGTCGGCGACGATCGCCGTCACCGAGCCCGCGCCCGGCTTGTGGTAATGAAAGCCCTCCTCGTCGCGTTTCATCCCCGTCGCCGGCGAGACGAGCACGTCGCCGTCGTCCAGCGCGTCCGCCACCGCCTCCGCGGTGTCGCCGACGTGGTACGGCGGGACCGCGAGGACGACGATCCGGGCGTCGGCGGCCACCGCGGCGTTCTCGCCGCCGGTCACCGCGGCGTCGAGCCCGCGGCTCTCCAGTTCGGTGGTGTACTCCTCGGCCTTGTTCTCGGCCCGCTCCGCCTCGCGAGAGCCGATCGAGACGCGGTGGGACGTGTCGGCCGCCAGCCGGAGCGCCAGCCCCTCGCCGATGTCGCCGGTACCGCCGAGTATCGCGATTTCCATGGGATCGGATGGGTCGCTCGCGTCTTGAGGGTTGCGTGACCGGCCGTCCTCGCCACCGTTCGGGGCGCCGACCGGAACGAGGACTTTTTGCCGGACCGCGCGGAGGCGACCCCCATGGACGAGCAGGACCGCGTCGCCGCGTTCGTCGCCGAGCACGGGTTGGAGACCGACCTCGCGTACCGCGTCCTCGACCTGGAGAGCGAGGTCGGGGAGGTCGCGAAGGAGGTGGCGACCTCGACCGACTACGGGAGCGACCCGGACGCCGCCGCGGTCGCGACCGACGAGATCGGCGACGCGCTGTTCGCGCTGCTCGCGCTCGCCGAGGCCGCCGGCGTCGACGCCGACGAGGCGCTCGCCGAGTCGCTGGCGAAGTACGAGGCGCGGATCGAGTCGTCCGGCGACGCCGGGTCCGGGCGGTAGGGACGCCGCCGAAGCGTCGGTTCAAGTGTGTCGGCCGCCTACTCCACCCATGGCCGACGCCCCGTCGCTCGCGCTCCGCTACGTCGCCTGCGACGCCTGCGGGACGGTGTTCGCGGTGCCCGACGATCCCGACGAGCCGACCGCCTGCGGACGGTGCGGCGCCCGCCCGCTGCGGGAACTCCGCGGGGTCCGGAGGCCGGACGCGTACTTCGCGCCCTAAGACCGGCTCTCGGGCCGCGGCCCTCGCGGCGCGACCGGCGCGTCGCCCCTGCCGATTCACCGCAGGTCGTCCATCTCTAGCTCCCCGGCCGCGATCGCCCGCAGCTCCGCGTCGGAGAGGCGCTCGATCACGAACTCGGGCATCCCCTCGGGGAGCCCGGGCGGTATCGAGGGACCGCCGTCTGTCAGCGGCGCCGCCCGGGACCCGGCCTCGGCGCCGTCGACGGCCAACCGACGCACGGTCCGCTCGACCTCCCCGACCGCCGCTGACTGCCGCTCGCTCTCTTCGGCCACCTCCCGCATCCGCTCGCTGATCCGGTTCGACTGCTCGACCACCCCGTCGACCGTCGCGGCGATCTCCTCGGCCGCGGCGGCCTGCTCGTCGGTCACGTCCGAGACCTCGTCGATCCCGTTCGCCGTCTCCGTCACCGCCTCGGCGATGGCCGCGAGGCTCTCGGTCGCGTCGTCGACGCGCTCGCTCCCCTCGTCGACACGGACCGTCGTCTCAGAGAGGCTCTCGACGGTCTCCTCGGTGTCGGTGCGGATGCCCTCGACCATCGCCTCGATGTCGCTCGCGTGGCCCTGCGACTCCTCCGCGAGCGACTTGATCTCGTCGGCGACGACCCCGAACCCGGCGCCGGCCTCGCCGGCGCGGGCCGCCTCGATCGAGGCGTTCAGCGCGAGCAGGTTCGTCTGGTCGGCGATGCCGTTGATCGCGTCGACGAACTCGTCGATCTCCTCGACCCGCCGCTGGAGCGTCTCGACGTCCTCCGCCACCTCGTCGACCGCGGCGCCGATGTCGTCCATGGCCCCCGCGGCGTCGTCGGCCGCGTCCGCCCCGTCCTCCGCGAGCGTCTCCGCCCGGCTGCTGGTCCGCTCGACCTCGTCGGCAGTCGACGCCACCTCCTCGACCGTCGCCGAGAGGTTCGCCACCTCCGAGGAGACCTCGGCGACCCGCTGCGACTGGTCCTCAGCCGCGTCGCCGACCTCGGCGGCGCTGTCGGCGACGTCGCTCGCCGACTCGCGCAGGTCGGCGATCGGCTCTTCGACCTCCGCTTCCACGTCCGCCATCAGCCGCTCGTTCCGCTCGACCGCCGCCGAGAGCTTCTCGCTGTACGAGTGGATGTACGTGTCCGTGACGACCTGCATGTCGAGGTTGACGATCCGGAGGATTGAGAGCAGGTCCTCGACCGCGCCGTCGACCTCCTCCTCGACCGCCGCCGCGGTCGCGTCGTCGACCGTCTCACCGGCGGCGTCGGGGGCCAGCCGGTCGGTGAGCGAGTCCGCGAGCCGATCGCCGACGATCGGCAGGATGAGGTCGTAGTACACGCCGTACTGGCCGAGGTAGTGTTTCATCGGCATCTCGAGCATGTCGTGGATCTTCCCGATCCGCGCCCGGTCCTCGAAGTACTCCTCGCCGTACTCGCCGCCGGCGAGCGTCACGAGGTACGCCGACTGCGTCCGCTTGAGCTGTTCGATCCCCTTCTCGGACCGACCGATCACGTCGACCGTCTGCTGGTGGCCGGTGAGGTTCTCGTAGAAGTCGTCCGCTATCTGGTCGGCGTTCTCCGCGAACGCGTCCTCGTACCGGCTCAGTCGGCGCTCGTCATCCGCGTCGAAGCCGACGAACTCCTTCCGCCACGCGATCTCGTCCGCGTTGAGCCCAATCTCGTCGACGAGCTCCGACGCGTCGAGCCCCTCGTTCAGGCCGCCCTGGCCGAAGTCGTCCCGGCCGTACTCTCCAGATGTAGCCATACTGAGGGTTCTCCACCTGGATTATATAAACAATAACCCGTGCTTCTCACCGGTGGTAATCGGGGTCAGCGGCGATCTTCGGGGACGGACGGCCCGGAACGCTGCGTCGGCGAGTTCAGTCGTCGCCGGCCGCCTCGCTTCCGTCGGCCGCATCGGCGGCGGGCTCGACGGCGACCGCCGAGTGCTTGAACTCGGGGATCTTCGCCGCCGGGTCCAGCTCGTCGCCCGTCAGCGCGTTCGCGAGCGGCTCGGCGTAGTGGAACGTACAGAAGACGACGCCCTCGCGGACCGCCGGCGTGACCTCGGCCGTCGCCTCGACGGTCCCGCGCTCGTTGGAGACGGTCACCCGGTCGCCGTCCTCGACCCCGCGGTCGTCGGCGTCGCTCGGGTGGACCTGCAGGACGTCCTCGCCGCGCATCGCGGTGAGGCGGTCCGAGCGCCGGCTGAGCGCCCCGCTGTTGAAGTGTTGGAGCACGCGGCCGGTCGTCAGCGTCAGTTCCCCGGCGTCGAGCTCGTCGGCGGGCGGGACCGGGTCGACGACCGCGAGCGGCGCGGCGCGCTCGCCGGTCAGGAACGCCTCCTCGTGTAACACCTCGGTGCCGCTCCCCTCGTCGGCGTCGAACGGCCAGCGCTGGTAGCCGTCGCCGATCCCCTCGTAGCTCATCCCCTCGTAGATCGGGGCGACGCGGGTCAGCTCGTCGAACGCGTCCTCCGGACCGTCGTAGTCGAACGCCTCGGGACGGTCGGTCAGCCGCCGGCCGAGGGCGGTCAGGACCTCGAAGTCGCGCCGGGCGTTCCCCGGGAGGTCGGCGTTGGGGCGCATCCGCATCACGCGGCGGTCGGTGTTCGTCACGGTCCCGGCCTTCTCGGCCCACGCGCTCCCCGGGAGGACCACGTCCGCGTGCGCCGCCGTCGCCGTCTCGAACAGGTCGACGACGACGCAGAAGTCGAGGTCGTCGAACGCCGACCGCACCGCGGTCGCGTTCGGCTCCGTGACCGCGGGGTTCTCGCCGAAGACGACCGCCGCGCGCACGTCGTCGCCGAAGCGGTGGGTCGCCTCGACCTCGGTGAGCCCGGGCTCGGCCGGCGGCTCGACGCCCCACTCCTCCGCGACGCGCTCGCGGGCTGCGGGGTCCGTCACGGGCTCGTAGCCGGGGAGCACGCCCGGGAGCCCGCCGACGTCGCTCGCGCCCTGCACGTTGTTCTGTCCCCGGAGGGGGTTCACCCCGGTCCCCGGACGGCCGACGTTGCCGGTGAGGAGCGCGAGGTTCAACAGAGCGTGGACGTTGTCGGTGCCGCAGCGGTGCTGGCTCGTCCCCATCCCCGTCACGATCGCGGCGCGGTCCGCCTCGCCGTACGCCCGGGCCGCCTCGCGGAGGGTCCCCGGCTCGACGCCGGCCGCCTCGGCGTTCGCCGCGACGTCGACGTCGGCGAGGCGCTCGCGCAGGCGGTCGAACCCGGTCGTGCGCTCCGCGAGGAACGCCTCGTCGACGAGGTCCTCCTCGATCAGGACCGCGGCGACCGCGTTCGCGACCTCGATGTCGGTGCCGGGCCGCAGCGGGACGTGGACGTCGGCCGCCTCGGTCGTGTCGTTCGCGCGCGGGTCGACGTGGACGAGCGTCGCGCCGTCGCGGACCGCCGGCAGGACGTACGACCGGAACGCGACGGGGTGTTGCTCGGCCGGGTTCGCGCCGTTGACGAAGACGCAGTCCGCCTCTCGCAGGTCGTCTAAGCTGTTCGTCATCGCCCCCGCGCCGAGCCGCTCGCTCATCGCGGCGACCGTCGAGGCGTGACAGAGCCGCGCGCAGTTGTCGACGTTGTTCGTCCCGAGGACGCGCGCGAGCTTCTGGAGGACGTAGTTCTCCTCGTTCGTGCAGTTCGACGAGGCGAAGAACTGGACGGCCTCCGGGCCGTGCTCGTCGATCACGCCGCCGATCCCGTCGACGACGCGGTCGAGCGCCTCCTCCCACGGGGCCGTGACGAAGCTCCCGTTGTGCCGGACCAGCGGCTCCGTCAGGCGGTCCTCGTGGTCGACGACGTCGAACGCGGCGGCCCCCTTCGGGCAGATCTCCCCGCGGGCGTTCACCGGTCCCTCGACGCCGGTCGCGCCCCCGCGGCCGGCGTACTCTATCGTACAGCCGACGCCGCAGAACGGGCAGACGGTGGGGTTCGGCTCGAAGCTCCGGTCTGGCGTCTCGCTCGGATCGGTCATCGGGCGTGAGTAGGGGTTCCACGGCCCTCCCGATGGCACCGCCGTAGCGTGGTGTTTTAAATACTCGTCCCGCGCTCCGCGGCCGCACCGGGGAGCCGCCGGTCCGCCCCTCGGCCGCGCCGGCTCACCCCGTCGCGGCGTCGCCGCCGACCGGGGCGACGGCGCGACCGAGCGACAGGAGCCCCGCGGTGACGAGGCAGGCGGCGAAGGCGATCGTGCCGAGCTTCCCGCCGAAGCCGACGAAGTGGGGCGCGGCGCCGACGAACGCGACGCCCGAGACCCCGCCGGCCAGCAGCATCGCGCCGGGGCCCGGGATCCGCTCCGGCGTGGCCATCCCGGCGAACGACGCGCAGAAGGCGACCGCGGCGACCGCGTCCCCGGCGGCGAACAGCTGGGGGCAGACGACGCCGGCGGCGAGCCCGACGACCGCGCTCGCGACGACCGGGCCGTGGTCGAGCCGGACGCTCACGAGGAAGGTGACGAGCGCGGCGACGGCGGCCGCGGCGACGAGCCCCGCCGCGACGGTCGGGGCCGGGACCGACCCCGTCCCGGGGGAGAGCCCGCCGAGCGCCGCCACCGACAGGCAGCCGATGAACGCCGTCGTCCCGAGCTTCCCGCCGAACCCGTTGAACGCGCGCTTGGCGGCCACGAAGACGCCGCCGGCGACGAGCCCCGCCGCGACCACCGCCGCGAGGTCGGCGCCGGCCGCCGGGGTCGCCATCCCGACGAACGAGCCGCAGTACGCGGGGGCGCCGTACGTCTCCGACAGGAGGTACGCGCAGAGCCCGACCAGGGCGGACGCGACGACCGGCCCGATCCCGACCCAGACGGAGAGCGCGTAGGTGACCGGCGCCCCGAGGGCGACGGCGGCCGCGTTGCCGAGGTCGGTGCGCGTGACCCGGAACCCGTCCGCCCGCAGCGCCCACCGGGCCTCCCTGACGGCCGTGCGGCCGAGGCTCGTCGCGGCGACCGCGAGGACGACGGCGACCGCCAGCAGCTCCGTGCCGCCCCCGAGACCGGGGCCGCCGCCGGCCGCCAGTCCGGCGGCGGCCGCGACGCTCATTCCGGCCCCGGCGCCGGCCAGGGCGACCGCTCCGACGGCGTGGATCGCTCGGTGCACGGCCGCGTCTCCGGACCGCGTACCGATACCGATCGACCCACAGTATTGCGGGTGTTCTCGGGGGGCTGTGTTGAATCGCCATACAGCAGCGAGGTAGGCCACTAAATCAAAGGAGTTGAAGC
>NZ_JBHTBL010000016.1:0-28634 GCF_042665015.1 Halorubrum rutilum
GCTTCAACTCCTTTGATTTAGTGGCCTACCTCGCTGCTGTATGGCGATTCAACACAGCCGTATAATCTGGTTGTGTTCCCGGCGGTGTTCTTTGCGCTGGATCATCAGGAAAATCGGCGTGAGACAGTCGTCTCAGGGATCCTCGCTGGAACGATGATGACTCTCCCGTTCGCGCTTACGTATGTCACGTTCATGGGGTTCTACCCATCTGAACAGGTGATGGGTGCTGAAGTCCCTTGGCTGCAGGTGCTGGAGAGCGCCGGCGGGACGCTGCTCATCGGCTTCTACGGTGTCGTGATGGGATGGACACTTGTTGAGACTAGTGTCGGTCTCATTCACGCCCTCCTTGACCGCGTTGACGAGAATATCGAGGATGTCGCTGTTGGGCCGCTCGAGGGGCTCGAAGGACTGTCAAAAATCCAGAGTGGTGGCCTCGCAGTCGGTATTCTCGTCGGTGCCCTGCTGCTCTCACGTGTTGGTATTATTGCGCTCGTCGCTCAAGGATACACGACGATGGCGTACTTCTTCATCGCACTGTTCGCAGCCCCATTGCTCACTGTCGGGGTGCTCCGGATTCAAAATCCCAGCTGGGGGTCCGACTTCTTCGGTTCAGAGAGTCGCTCCTCCGCGGTTGCACAGTCAGACGACTAAGCTCACTCGAACGGACAGCGTCTGATTTTGGCCTCTCATGGAAGGGGGTGCAGTTTAGGACGCTGTTCACTTATGCGTGGTTACGATGAACCTTCGAGATGCGTTCGATGTTCCGGTGCCGGCCATCGTCCTTGCAGAGGGGGAGTTCGGCGAGACAGGCGGCAAAACTGCCAACGGAGTTGTGATGCACAGCGAAGTGTTTGATACGCGAGCCATTGTGGATACTGAAACTGCCGGACGCACGCCGGCGGATGTGCTTGCAAATCCCGATGCACCGGAGGTCCCGATTGTCGAGTCCGTTGAAGCAGCTTTGGATGAAGCCCCGGAGGCGGCGGCGCTCGTCATCGGTGTGGCGCCAGCAGGTGGCGATCTACCGGAGGCCTGGGTCGCCGATATTGAGGACGCTATCCGTGCTGGCTGTGATGTCGTCTCCGGATTGCATGTCTTTCTGGGTGAAGAAGACCACTGGCAGGCCTTGGCCGACCAGCATGATGTCCGACTGATTGATGTCCGAAAGCCACCAGCTGACGACACGCTCCGTGTTGGCGACGGCTCTGTGGACGAGGTGGACGCCGATGTGGTTCTTACGCTTGGAACCGACTGTGCAGTTGGGAAGCGGACAACGACCTTCGAGTTGTATCACGCGGCTCAGGCAGCAGGAATAGATGCTGGCTGGGTCGCAACCGGCCAAACCGGAATCATGGTCGGCGCTCACGAGGGCGTCGTCGTAGATCGGGTGCCTGCAGATTTTACGGCTGGCGTGGTCGAGGATCTTGTCTCCGCGGTTGGTGCCGATCACGACCTCGTGTTCGTAGAGGGGCAGGCATCTCTCAGCCACCGGGCCTACTCTGGCGTTACCTTATCTATCCTTCATGGGGCGTGGCCAGATGCAGTTGTTCTCGCAGACGAACCCGGACGGGAGGTTCGAACGCACTTCGAGCGATTCCACACAGAGGGCGTCGAGAAAGAGATTCAGCTCATCAACGACCTGTCTGAGGCGAGTGTGGCAGCCCTTTCGACGTGGGGAGACCCAGAGGAACAGGCCGACCGCCACGGGGTACCTGCGGCGAACGTTTACCACGACGGCGGGGCGTCCGAACTGCTTTCAGCAGTTCAGGAAACCCTCCGTGATGGTGCAGCCGTGGATCTTGAGGAGGTCAATCAGTGAGCGAGATTACGGACCTTTCAGCACGTCAGCTTGACTTAGCGCTGACGGAGCCGTTCGAGATTTCACTCGGGACACAGCACGCAGCATCGAACTTGCTTGTGACAGTGGAAACTGAAACCGGAGTTACTGGCTTCGGTGAAGGGTCGCCAATCCCGCCTGTGACGGGTGAGACCCAGACTGTTGCTGTTGAAACCGCTCGCGAATGCAAGGAGTTAGTTAAGAGGCATTCTGTCGGCGAGTACCGGCAGCTTAGCAGGAATATCCGCGAGACCTTCCCCGGGATGGCATCGGCACTGTTTGCAGTCGAGACAGCCATCCTCGATGCGTATTGCCGAGAGGAGGGGATTCCACTGTCGGCGCTGTTTGGTGGACAACCGACACCTGTTAAGACGGACCTGACGATTCCGATTCTTCCAGCTGACACTGCAGCGGAGCGGGCAAAGGCCGCAACAGAACGTGGGTACGATCACCTGAAAATCAAGACGGGAACCGATGTGACGACTGATGTTGAACGGGTCGAGGCTGTTGCAGAGGCAGCTCCAGAGGCAGTGTTGAAGATAGATGCAAACCAGGGGTGGACATCAAAAGAGACCGCTCAGTTTGCCAATCGGATAACAAGTAGCGGCATCGACCTAGAACTAATCGAACAGCCTGTCCCTGCGACAGATATTGATGGTCTCGCACAGGCACGTAATCAGGTGAATATCCCAATTGCGGCTGATGAAGCGGTCTTCACGCCCGCTGACGCAATCCGAATTATCCGTGAATCGGCTGCTGATGTGATCAACGTCAAACTCGGCAAATCCGGGCCTCTCGCCGCTGCCGAAATTGCGGCTATTGCCGAAGGGGCCGACCTCGAGCTCATGGTCGGCTGTATGCTCGAAAGTGCTGTGGGCATCCATACGAGTGCCCACGTGGTTGCCGGGATCGGATCGTTCGACTATATTGATCTGGATGGAAACCGGCTGCTTGAGTCTGATTTCGTCGACACAGAGGGTCCGATTCACGACATTTCAGGCCCAGGTCACGGCGTGACCCCAAGCAGTGAGAGAGGCAAGCAATAGACTCTGGGCGTGACTAGAGGAGGCTGGTGAACCAGCCACAGCGCTCCGACTGTGATGTCGCCGGTGAGTGGGTGTTCCACTTGTTCGTTTGGATGGACCACGTCCGAGCGGGATCCAGCACATTAATCCCGCGACTCAGCCGGGAGATCCCAAAGCAGAACTCCTGGGTGCGCGCTATCGACTTTAAGGGCGGAAGGGTCGAACGTGCCCGAAGCGAGCGCGTTCAGTATCACGCTTGGCAGCTTGGTTCAGCCACAGTGCAACCAGGCGCTCGATTGCGTTGATACCGGCTGGGACAGCGGTCAGACCACCACCTGCGGCGTAGCGTCTCTGGTAGGTTCTATTGATTGTATTAACCCGGAGGATGTCCCACAATTCTGCCGATGAGTTAGGTGAGTAGCCCGCTCGATAGTCGGTTGTTATAGCCGTTCAGTCACGTCGATGATCGTACCACTTGCGATGGTTTGTCCCATATCTCGGATGGCAAACCGACCGAGCTTAGGATACGTGGCTACAGACTCTACCACTAACGGTTCCTGCGGTCGGACAGTGACACGCGCTACGTCACCAGTTTCGATGGCATCCGGAGACTCCGCTACAATGTCGCCCGATTTGGGACTCTCAAGCTGATCGATCGACTCAATTGTACAGGCTACCTGCGCGGTATGGACGTGGAAGATCGGGGTGTAGCCTGGCGTGATTATCGCCGGATGATCGTGGACAGTTATCCTCGCGCTGAACGTCTCGGCAACTGTGGGCGGATCGTCGACGGGGCCGCATACAGCACCCCGCTGGATGTCACCCTTCCCGATGCCGCGAACGTTGAATCCAACATTATCCCCCGGATACGCTTCCTCGCACTCTTCGTGGTGCATTTCTATAACTTTGACCTCCCCGCTTGCCCCCGATGGTTGGAATGAGACGGTCTCGCCTTTCCTCAGAACCCCTGCTTCAATGCGTCCAACTGGAACGGTTCCGATTCCGGAAATCGTGTAGACATCCTGGATGGGGAGACGGAGCGAAGCACCGACCGGATGTTTGGGAGCGGGGAGTTCGTCCAATAGGTCCAGTAAGGCACTCCCATCGTACCACGGCATCTGTTCGGACTCGGTTGAGATGTTCTCTCCGTCGAGTGCGGACACTGGGACGAACGTCACGTCATTTCTCGAAAATTGTACCTGCGCCAGCAGATCAGTAATGGCCTCACAGACCACTTCGTACCGGTCGTTTCGATATCCCACCTGATCCATCTTGTTGACAGCCACGAGGATTTCAGAAACACCGAGGGTTCGTGCGAGAAAGAGGTGCTCCTGTGTCTGTGATTCCACCCCAGCGTCGGCAGCAACGACAAGGAGGGCATTATCGGCGTTCGAAACGCCAGTTATCATGTTCTTCACGAAGTCGCGGTGACCGGGACAGTCAATCAGTGTGAAGTCGTGCGTGTCAGTGCTGAGTTCTTGGTGGGCGATGTCGATGGTGACGCCGCGCTCGCGCTCCTCGGCGAGGTTGTCCATCACGTAGGCGAACTCGAAGCCGCCCTTGCCCTTCTCTTCGGCTTTCTCGCGGTGCTGCTCGATTACGTGTTCGGGGACGCCGCCTGTTTCGAAGAGCAGCCGTCCAACGAGTGAACTCTTTCCATGCCCACTGTGACCGATAACCGCAACGTTTTGCCGTCGGCTGGGGTGAGTGGCTGCCGTCGCAGTCTTGATGATTCGGTAGGATTCTCCCTCGTTTTCGATCGCAATCTTGTATCGTTTCCCGTCGTCTGTCTGCAGGTAATCGGTGACATCTGGATGAGACAGAATCCGTGCGTTCAGGAACTCGATGTACTCCCGACCGAATGTGTCGAACGTCTTCGCCTCGGGAAGTTCCTTTTCGACGAGCTCTGAGACAGTTAGGAGATAATCTCCGAGAGCTTCGCCGCGCAGACCGGCTTCTTCCCCAACCTGAATGAGGGCGTTCCAGTTCGTTGCGGTCATTACTAGTTATAAAGCCGGTCGTATGCCTGATTGTTCCACGTCAGTATTGCGTCGAGAGCTGCATCCCCGTGTAGTTCGTGGCTATGGGATTTCACGTACAGTTCACAGGCGCCGACGACTGCTTTCCAGTGATCATGGATGAGGCAATTTGGCCCAATCTCATCCGTTGGGACGGTCTCTTCGATCGCTTCTTCTGGGGTGTCTGATACCTCGTAAGCAGTGTCGTCGTAGACGATGATAATAAGCGTCGTTTTTGGGAACGCTAGTCCTTCGAGACGGTTGATGAGCGTTTCACAGGGATCGTCACCGATGATACACGAATAGTGGATGAGAAGCACGCTATTCGGTACCAGCAGTTCGAGATCGTGTACGTGCTCTATGCCGTCAGTGTGGAGTTCGAGTGAAAAATCGAGATGCTCGAACCCGGACATGATCTCCTGGTGGATGTACTCGAAGGATTTTCCGAAAACGGACGTTGTCTCGGAAAAGACGAGCAGAGACTGCGTGTGATCGACGGCATCCGCCTGGCATTCGTACCTCTCCATTAGTCAACACACACCGTCGTGCACTCGTTCGACGTACAAAATTCTAGTGTCAGTGGTCCCATCTCCGCCGACTAACTGTCGCTTCTGGAGTTGGGATCCTGATTCGAACTCGTCGAGCCATTCCGCAATGCCTCTTCGGAGTCTTTGTTCATCAGAAATACGGCAGCCTCTGAGTATCGAAACAAGCTGATTGCCGGCGTTGGTGATCTCCCGATTCAGCTCCCGGATGGTTTTCGTTTCGCTTGGAGTTCGGCCGTTTTCGTGTCGTCTCTGCGCACGTTCAACAGCGCCCAAAAATTCGTCCAGCTGTTCACAAAACTCCTCTTTTTTCCCGTACCGTTCGCTCAGAAGGGTTTGGTTCAGGCGCACAATAAGGGTCACCGAGAAGATCCCAGTGAAAAACAAGAGTGATGGGGCGATTGATTGAATCGGACTGGGTTTGCTGTCAAACAGAACGACCGTGAGCGTGTAGCCGCAAACCGGGATTGGAGCAGAGACGATCAGATAGCCGATCGCTGAGATCAGGGGTGTCCGCAGTTGGTGAAACTTGACTGAGTAGGTTTTCTGAGTGACCCAGTACAGGAGCAGACACAGGACAACAACGAGAGGGACTGCGACGAAGGAGACAGAGACATTAGTTTCGAACAGGAGACCTTGACTCCGGACGCCGGGAAGGAGGACGAGTGTAACCAGTGTCGGAAGCACGAGTTCCTCGAAAAAGGTTCGATGGTAGCCGAATGTCACGTATTCGAGCGCGACTAAGATTTGATTCTGGCCAGCCATCTTGGGTATCGAGTGTTGTACACCCGAAGGTAATCAAAATGAGTCTTGTAAGGCGAACTTGGCGACCGATCTCCAAAGAACACTATAATTACGCAGGTGGACTTCTTCAGCTACGAGAGGCCGTGGCTACGCACACAGCGAACGAGACGAGCGGC
The DNA here is from genome assembly GCF_042665015.1 of Halorubrum rutilum. Classification (GTDB taxonomy): domain Archaea; phylum Halobacteriota; class Halobacteria; order Halobacteriales; family Haloferacaceae; genus Halorubrum; species Halorubrum rutilum. The sequence continues at coordinate 6,346 of NZ_JBHTBL010000016.1, forward strand.
GGAACGGAACGTCTCTCGTAAGCGACACGGAGAGCGACAGCGGCGAGCGGGGCGGGCCGTAACGAACGTTACAACAAAACGCTCCGGCGACGAGGCAGGCAACCTGGGGTGAGATCCCTTTCTCCTATCGCTGACTCGACGCGCTTGACCGGCTGGTAGTTCGACGGCTGGACCGAAGTCCGAGTGGAAGATCTACAGATACGGTTCGCGCGAACTCACCGGCAACGCTGGTGGTCGGCAAGCAGAGCGGGAAGCACTCGAATACCGTACTGCTCGGCCCGCACACCCGCCTCGAGATACCGGACCGCGCGGCGCAGGTGGTCGTCCGGGGCGCTGAACGAGGGTAGCGGTGGCATATACGGCAAGACGGCGTCGAGAGTGGCCGCGTTCGGCAGTGGGGGCTCGTCGTAGAGCTGGTCTACTAGCGGCCTGACGTGGCGGTCGATATCTGCTGTCGGGATCGGGTCGGTCCACTCACCATGTCGGCGACAGGCGTCTGCCTTGGAGGCGTCGATCGCGTCGGTAGGATACCCGAGAAACTGGCCGAGAGCGCGCGGGTGATTCAGCCAGCTCTCCGCACGTCCCTCGGATGAGACGGTGACGGGGTCGGGGAGCCGTGCGAAGCGGTCAGACGTCGTGGCAACATAGTAGACCGTATGTAGTGTTGGACTGTCTCGGTTTGTCGAGCGAGGGCACCGAACCTCGAACGGCAGGCCACATTCGCGGAGCAGCTGGCCCACGTACCTCCCGCGGGAGGAGTCGCGGGCCGCGAGGACGTTGTTCGCAACCACGGCGTGGATGTTTGGTACTGCGTGATATCGTGGAGCTCAGCGACAACCTCCGGAGTGACGACCGCATCACAGAGGATGCGCCGGTACTGGAACAGGTCCAGCACGGCGAACCCGACCGCTCCATCCACACGGGCACTCGCGGCTGACGAAGACGCTGGAGTCAGCGGCGACCGTTCGCAGTCGTGGACCGCTCAGCAATCGTCGTCGTCCCCAGTGTCGACGGTCGTCACGTCACGCTCGTAGATGTCGCTGTCGGCGGGGGCCGCGAGATCGAGTGGTTCATCTCCGAGATCCGCTTTGAGGAGCCGGAGTCGCCTCGCGGACGTGGCACCAACGAGGGCTGTAAGCTGGTCACCAGCGAGCCCGGCAGTGTAGTACGTAGTTGCGATCGCCTTCAGAAGTGGGTCTCCCCCGCTCATCGGTCGCGCAGCCGATCTCGAGTGGCTGCAAACCGAACGGGATCTGTGTCGCCAGCCGCAGCCATGTCGTTAGCTGACTGGAGCTGGGAGTCGATAAGGTGATTCTGTTGGCGTGACCACTCCCTGTCGTCGTGGGTCCGAACGTACTCAGCCCATCGCTTGATCATCGCACGCCGTTGCTCCGTGTTCCGCCGATGATCGTCCTCAAACGCCTGTGAGTTCAGCATAGTAATCCTCCTCTCCAAGCTCATTGACGTATACTGGCTGCTCCGTCGGTAACCATGGTAAAAACGGCGTAAGCGTAACGAATCACTCGTCTTCGAGTGCCGTATAGATCTCCGCGTGCCGGCGTCCGTCAAGCTTCCCCATCTTGAGGGCGATCTCGCGACGTTCGGCATCGCTCTCAGCCGCCTGATACCGCTCGTAGAGCTGGCGGACTTTGTCGTCGACCGCTGACGAGGAATCGGTGCTGGACGCCATTGTTCTGTTATACATACTCTGTATGTCCCTTTATCAGTTGCGACGAGCACACGCCCGGAAGTAGATGACTGCAGTCGCTGTATCGACCGCGGCCTCGTCGGTTGCGAAGCGGTGCAAGAGGGCTCGAATCTCATCACCGTAGTCGAACGTGTACCCATTCAGCATATAGAAAACGACCACCGTTCGGAGCGCTGTTCGTTTGTTCCCGTCGATGAACGGATGCTCCGCAACAAGCAGTCGCATCAGGTGAATCGCTTTGGCATGGATCGTCTCCGGTACTTCCCCGAAGAACCCCTCCGAGATATACTGCAACGCGGATCCGATCGTGTCTTCTGACCGAACTCCCGGTTCCGTGGTGTCGCCTTCTGCCACAATCTGCTCGTGGAGATCCAGAATAAGTTCGACAGAGGGATACGCGAGATCGTCAGTCACGCACCCAAATTTCTCGTGTCGCCCGTTAACCGTTTCTCAACCGTCGAGATCAGGACTCATCGTCGGCAGCGTGAGGTGGCCCAGTTATCGGGTGTCCCTGTTAGCGGTGTCAACGATCATCGCGTCAGTCGTTGATGTCAAGATCCTCGAGCGATATGCCCGCTTTCTCGATATCGTAGTGTTGTGGACGACGGGCCGGAGCACTTGGAGGATCATCTCCGCGGCTAGCGGGGAGATTTCGAGGTTCTCCGCCATCAGCCGGTGGGTCACCTCGCCGCGTTTACGGGCGACCGCGTAGGTGAGCGCGGTCGCGAGTCCGGCGACGCCGTGGCGGTCGATGTACGTGTCGATGTCGGCGTCCGTCTCGCGGCGGCCGACGGCGTCGATCAGCGCCGGCGTGATCGTGTACTCACGGTCGCCCGCGGTCGTCGTTACAGTCTGGTCGATCTCACGGGCGGTATACTTGCGCGGCTGCTCATCGTCGGTGACGGCGACAACGCCGGCGTCGACGAGCCGGTTGACGTAGCTGTAGGCGGTTCCCTGGGCGAGTTTGAGGTCGGCTATCACGTTCTGGACGGTCGTCTCGCCCTCCCGGGCGAGGTACGCGTACAGCTGGGCGAGCTGTTCTTTCTCGAACTGTTCGTAGTCGCGACTCGTGTCGTCGTGCGGATCGGGACTAAGCATCGTGACTCACGCAGCGCACGCTGTTGCGCGCTGCACGCCTCCTAGCACCGACAAACAGCGTCCAGATCCGGTCCCTCCTCGGATCGCCCGGCCGCCAGGATACACTCATTTGAGGAGTTGGGCGGAGGGTGGGGGCAATAGAGTGGATCCAGCTCCACCGTTAACCAACATCGTGTCGGTATCGGCCGGGAATGTTGGTTAAGGCTCACCGCTACGGCGTTCGGAGCTCTCGAACTGGCTTCACGACGAAGGTGTTTGGCTTGCTGGTTGCTCTTTCACCTGATCGTTCCGCCGCCGTCGACGCCGACCGCAAGAGCTGGGTGATGAGCTCGTCGCGAACGGCTCGTCGAGAGATGTTGGTTTCCTGCCAGCCCAGCCGGTCGTCGAAGTGCCGCTTCTGGAACTGTTCGCCGACGTCGTCGCGGGCGACGTACTGCGTCCGCGTCGACCGCCCGACCTGCCGTGAGACGAAGACGCCGCCCACGGCCTCGTGTGTGAGCTCGACGAGGGCACACTCCACGAGGGCGACGATCGACGCGTGATCCCGGTCGGTCGGAACCGCCATCTCGAGGTCCGCCCACGGCGCCTGACTGTTGGGGGTAATTCCTGCGTGATGCGCTGCTCGTCTCGTGCTGCGTTGGTCCGAAGCCATCGTCTATCAGGAGCGCGTGATACGCCCCGCCACCCCCTCGTGGGGGCGATAGACCCCACCGAAGCGCACCCCGTCAACCTATGCGCTAAATCTGATACTTCTGTAGTTCCGCTACCCCTGTGATGGCCCCTCGGCCTGAGAGAGCCGGCGGCCTTCGCACATTGCATATCGCCTCTTTCTTTGGACGAAAGCCGCGATATGCAAGGCGAAATAACGGACTCAAATTGCAGAAGAACCTCGTCGGACAGATTTGAGAGCGTAAAAAGTACCTCGACGAGTTCCGGATTAATCCTGTGGTTTCAAAATTGTTCGACGGCGGGGTAACAAAGTTGATATCGGCGACATCCGACTTCTTAAGGGTCACTGCTTCACCTATTCTGAGGTCCTCAAGGTTGTCCGTCTCAGCACTTCGAATTGTGGATCACCTCCGATTCTCTCGATTCTGGCCGTGTTAGACGCTGAAAATTGCTCGATAGGGATTCAGAAGGGGGTGTCTTTGATCTACAAAACAATTCTCGACAATCTGAGGAAAGACTATGATTCAGAATTGCTCAGTAGGACCAGCGGATTCCTCCTCAACGTGCTCGTACATCTCATCGGGAAACGGGAGACTGCCCCAGATAGAGTAGGGACATTGGTCCTGGCCAATACAGTAGCGCTGCAGATCGTCGTTATCGCAGTTCATCGGCAACGGGGTGTCGCCGTCGATGGTGTTCGAGAACTCGTAGCGAACCTGGTACTCGGTCTCCTGCTCGTCGTACCATGGCCACCGGGAGAAGACGTTCTTAAGATCCGCGACGATCTCGTCGAGGCTGCTATCTTGGTACTGCGGCAGCCACATCACCATCCGCGCGAAGTTGTAGAGGTCCTTCCGGACGGGCTTCTTCTCGTGTAGCCGCTCCTCCATATTCGTCATACAGGGGAGTTCGAAGAGGTCATCGATCTCCCGAACCTCGATCTGTTCGGCGCCGGTTCCGGCTCGTCCGATTCGGTACGTATTGACGCGCCCGTCGCGGTCGATCGTGACGGCCGAGTGGGACTCGTGGTCGGCCAGCGTCTTCGCGAGACTGCTTGGACTCGAAATCCAGTCTGTCACAGAGGACTCCCTCTCACCCTCCGGGTTGTAGGCCGCGATTGCTTGATAGAGCTCTTTCGCCGTGTGGGACTCGCCTCTTTGCGCGACCTCATCGGGCACATCACTCAGGGCCCGCCGGAGGATGCGGATTGTCCGGTCCCCACGATCCCAGTTCCGCCAGAGGCGTTGGTAATGGCCGGTCTCAAGGAAGCGATCGATCCGCTCCGCAATTGCCAACTCGTTCGTGGTCACCCACGTCAGCTGGTCGTCGGAGAGCCCATCTTCCTGCACCCGCAAGAGCTTCTTGAACGCCCGCTCAGCGTAGTCACGATACTTGTTGTCGAAATCACCGACCGGGACGTACAGGTTGTTGTCCTTCACTCGCGTCAGTATCTCACCGCCATCGTCATCCCCCGTCGACGCCTCGTCCTCCCGAACGAGACATTTGCGCGACGCCGCGGCCATCGGGATTTCAAGGTAGAGGCCCTCCCCGAACTCCGGCAGCTCCGTGATGCCCGTACAGACCCGACCCGGATGTGGGCCATCCTCACCGGGCGCCTTGCTGTACAGCACGTCGGCGATGTCCTGCTGGAGTGACCCATCGCCGTGGGCCCGAATGAGGGAGGCGAGATTGTTGACGTACAGCTCCCGAATGTCGTAGAGCACCTGGATGTTCCGTGGTGACGCATGCTCGAACTTTGGGTGTGCTTTCACACAGATCGCACTCAGCGTCGCGAGCACGGCGAGCGTCCCCGGCTCGTCGACGAACGGCTCTTCGGCGGCGTCGGCACGAACCTGCTCTTTGAACGCTGCCGTCCCGAACCGCTCGACATCGTTCACGAGGTCTTCGGGTTGGTCCTCGCCGTCGACGACGTATCGATTGTAGCCACGCGTAAACAGCTGGTTGATGCGGGTCTCACCGTACTCCAGCGGGAGTGCCGCAACCCGATACGCCATGTCCTCGTCGTCGGTGGGGGTACTCGGACTCATTGGTCGTACACCTCGGGCGTCGCCGACCGAACGTCGAACGCCGGACTCGCGATTGGTTGAACGATGCTACAGACGTCGGCGTGCAGCGAGTAGGGCAGGCGAGCGACACGCCGGCGGTCGGCCGTCACGACGGGGTCGATCGGGATGTCGTACGTCTCGAGGAGGAGGTCGTTCAACACCTCGCGACTCTGCTCGTCGTATCGGTGCGCCGGGTCGGTATCCAGCAGGTAGACGTGGACCCCCTGCCCGCTGTAGACGACCATCGTCTCCTCGGCGTCGAAATCGTCCTCGAAAATGTCGCGCACCTCGAACCCGTACTCGATGGCGCGGTCGATGTCTTCGAAGGCGTACGGATATCCCTTGGGAGCGGCATCGAGGATCCCCGCAGCGTCGAGGGGCGCACCGTCGTCCCGATCGTCGACGGCCGCCGAGACCATTTCGTCCGCCCGTTTTCGGGCGATCGCTTTCGCGTCGATGTCGACGAGGAGTACCCAGGGTCGTTCCCAGTGATCCAGCGCGTAGTAGACGGCGTCGGGCCGTGGGTCCGGGTGCTCCAGCAGCTCCGGATCAGCAAGCGCGAACTCGCTCCGCCCCAGCGGATCGTTGCGAGCGGGGTGTCGAATGAACTCGACGACGTCCTCGAAGTCGTCGAACTCGGGTGTCGTTCGGTCCCCCGACGCTTCTGTTTGCCACGTATCCCGCCGGATAAAGTCCTTGTCCGGTACTTCGTCTTTACGTACCGGGTGGGACTCGCGGAAGGCGACGGCGTACTGTTTTGGGCCGGTCGCCGTGATGAATTCCGGCAGGTCATCCAGATAGCGGGGGAACTCCTCGGCGTAGTAGGCGTAAAGCTCCTCGCGGGTCGCCTGTCGCCAGGTCATGGGCTGAGTTCTTGATCGAGATTTTTGAAGCCCCGAACGGTGGTCAGGCCCGCAGCATCGAACTCGTCGACAGCGTCTCTGATGGTCACGAACGACCGTGCATCCCGCCCGCTGACCCGCTCGTCGATCCGATCGGCGTCGGCAAGACTCTCCAGGACGTCGAGCGCTGTTTCGCGATTGTTGAAGGCCCAGATCGCGTCGGCATCCACCGCGCTGAGTTTGTCGTAATCCTCGACCGGGGCGTGCCGGTTGTTACTCGCAAGCTCTGCTTCGCCGACCCAGACGAAATCGCCGTCCTCGTTGAAGCCGGCCACGTCTAGGACGGTGCCGTCGTCGGTTTCGTAGTACGGTTCCACGCGACCAACGTCGTCCTGCTGGTGGAGCCACAGCTCGAGCAGCCGGACGCCAACCTTGTGTGGCGTTTTCTCGCCGAGATCGCCCGCTCCTGGTCCCGCCTTCAATTCTCTCCCGAGGAGGTCTCGACCGTCCGGGAGGACGGTGTAGTACTTGCGCCCCGCCGCGGAGTCCGCTTCTAGGAGGTCCTGCTCCGTGAGCCGCTCCGTATGGAGATCGTCGTATTCGTCCCGAAGCTGGCTCATCCTGTCCAGTAGCGTGTACTCGTCGTCTGCTCGGTTCATCACATCGAGGACCCGATTCAGGAATCGGACGTCGTCACGGCTGAGCCCGCGTTGGCGGAGTTCGTCATCGGGGACGGGCACGCTGCTTTCCTGAACGGGCGTTGCCCCGTTCTCCACCTGCGGTGTTTGGTCAGCAGCGGCTTCCTCGTCCGTCTCGGCGGCCTGCCCGAACAGAGGGCTCATCGCTGCCCCGTCTGCATCTGGGGCCTCATCCGTCTCGGACTGTGTGGTCGATGTCGATGCGTCCGCGGCCGTCGATTCGCTGATAAACGCGGATTGCGTCGGGTCGGTCGCTGCATCGCCGTCGGCAGCCGAGCCCGTCGTTTCGGCCCCCGAACTCCCCCAGCCAGTCTCCTCTGGGGAAGTGGCCGACTCAGTCGGCTCTGTCAGCCCGTACTGGGCCTGTGTCCGCTCGACCATCCGTGGCCGGGACACGGACTCGAAATGGTCTTCCTGGGGCTCTGTGAGCGGCTGGTCGCTTTCTGGATGCCCCGGCGCAATCGGGAGCGGCTTCAACGAAAACGGCGGCGGACCAGTCTCCCCGAACGACGGACTCGGGAGCTGCGCGATCCACTCGCCACTTGGGAGCGTGTTGATTCGGTTGCGGAGTTCGGTGGGGCTGAGGTCCTCGTGCGCGAGCGACTCCGCGAGGTCGCGCTCGATCGAGATGTTCCCGATGAGCTTCGTCTTGATATTGTTCAGCACCTCATCGTAGGCCCGCTCATTCCGGTTCCGCACCTGTTCAGGGAACTGCATCACGAGTCCCATACTCAGGCCGAACGACCGGCCCTGCGGCAGGAGCTGTTCGGAGACGAGCGTCGTCGACGCGACCGGCGCCGCCTCCTCGATGATGAGGTTCGTGAGCTTCTCGTAGTCGGTCTGGCCGTCGCGCCGGCGCACCTGGACGGCGTCCCAGAGGTTGCTCAACAGTAGTAGGGTGATCGCTCGCTGGGCCTCCGGCCGAAGGTCGCCGAGGTCGAAGATGATGGTGGCGTCTTCATCGAGGAACTCCCGAAAGTCGAAGCGGTTGTCGACGTACTCGCCGGCGTCATTCTGCACGGGGACGTGGCTGAAGATCCGCCGGAGATGCGCGTCCTCTTTGAGCTTGTCGAGGCGGTTCCCGACGGCGTCCATCGACACCTGGAACTGGTGGTTGTCCTTCGCGAAGTGACGCGTCAGCGATTCCTCGATGTTTTGATTGTCCGCCGAGACCGGGGGAATCGTCTGGTCGCGCTGCATCCGGAGCGCGGCGGCGAAGAGGTCGTCCAGCCCGAACACGTCGCTCCCGTACTCCTCGTCGAACAGCGCCTTGATCAGGTAGCTGAGGATCTCGTTCGCGACGAACGCCTGCCCGTACTGCTCGCGGCCCATAATCATCCGGAGGATGTCGTGGAAGTGGTCGACCTTGTCCTGAATCGCGTCCTCTCGGTTGCGACCCGCCTCGAGCGCAGGCCGGATGTCGAAGAACGAGAACGCGGGGATTGTCTCCGGGACGCGGAAGTGGTAGACGTCGTCGAGGCCACTGAACCGCTCGTAGTGGCAGCGCAGGTAGTTCTCACACATCCCGTCCCCCTTCGGGTCGACGAGGACGACGGGGCCACCAGTCGTATCACGGAGCGAGAGGGCGTCGTTGATGATGGCCTTCGACTTCCCGCCACCAGTCGACGCGAACCGCCCGTAATGCGTCGGCAACAGGTCCGGCGGGATCCGGATGGGGTCTGGTCGTGGCTCGCCGTTTTCGTCGAGCGCGTAGCCGATGGCCATCCCGTCCTGGAACTGCTGGATCAGATCCGGATTCGGCCACGGAAGCGGGTTCCGACTCTGCTGTTCGGCTCTGGTTCCCCGCGTCCCTTCGACGGTCAACTGTTCGGAGGAGGGGACGAGGACGAAGTTCGCGAGCTCCGTCCCACAGAGGACCAGCTCGGGGCGTGTCTTTCCCCGGCCCGTCGTCAACTCGCGATTGAGGAGGCGCTGGAGAGCGGCCCGTGCCTTCTTCTCCTTCGTCTTCTCACGGAAGCCGCTGTCCCGGAGGCGTTGTCCCTCGACCTCGTAGAACGGTCCATCGAGCGGGTCGAAAACGGGGAGGAGCGAGTCCATCCGACCATTGAGCTCGTCGCGGGTGTCGTCGGTGGGGACACCGACGGCCCGGATGTTGACCGTGAACGATCGTTTGGCGTTCTTCGCGTCGATGGACTCGATGCGCTTCTCGACGGCCTCGCTGAGCTGCCGGTCGTCCTGGTCGCTCCGTTGCTCCTCGACCTCGAGCAACGACCCGACGACTTCCTGGAAGAACGTATCCCGGCCGTCGACGAGGTCCTCTTTCCGCACCTCTGCGTCTGACTGCCAGCTGGCACGTCGTTGGAAGACGACCTGGAACGCGGTCGGCGCTGTCGCCTCCATCAGATGGTCGATCAGCGACGCCAGCGCCGCGCCCGGTTCGTCGACGGACGAGAGGTTGCCGTTCGTTCCCTCTGCTGTGAACGGCGTCAGCGAGGTCATCCAGTCCTGCTTCCGCGACGCGGCGCCACACCACCGGACACCGAGCGGCGAGACAGCGTCTTGTGCCGGGCGAGCCAGAATCGTTCCCGCCGGTGTCATCGTCGGCTTCTCGATGGCCCGTCGCTCTTCCTCGTCGTCTGGAAGTGCATCGGGCGGGGCTAGTTCAAGGGCTGAGTCCCCGACAGTCACGTGATGATCGGGGACTCTCGTGGTTGCCGTACCGCCGTCGACAACGGGGTCTGCTTCGGCTGACTCGGTGTCCGCTGATTCCTCGTCGACGATGTCGTACTGTTCTGCCGGGCCAAACTCGTACTGCAGCCGCCTTGCCTCGTAGTGGTCGACGAATTCCTGCGGTGTGAACTCGACTGGCTGAATGAGCCGGGTGGCGACGTCGACGTCGACGCGCTCGATGTCGAACGTGGCCGGATAGATGGATCGGAGGCGCTTCTCAAGCGTATCGAGATGGGCATCGGCACCGTAGAAGAACTCTACCGGGTCGTCCGGGCCATCACTGATTGCGAGGAACTCGAATCGGGGTGGTGTCTCACTATGGAGTGGGTTCAGCTTCGCCCCAAGGCCCGACGAGCCGGGCGTGGTCAGTTTGTGGAGGCTGTCGAGGACTCGGGGGATACTCTCCGGGTCAAGCCCCTCGGATGTCGGTGTGACGCGCAGGTACTCAGCCATCGTTGGTGTCCTCCGTAGTCCCGCCGTCTGGCTCAGCTTCGACGGCGTCTGATTCCTCGTTCAGTTCGCTCGTTTCGTTCGTTCCGTTCGCTGCTCGGTGTTCGAGCTCTTCCTGAAACTCCTCCATCTCGGTATCGACGGCCTCATCGCCGGCGCCGGGCAGTGAGGACCGGATCTGTGAGGTCGGGTCGAAGTCGATGACCTGCTTCTCCTTGGGCATCGCTTTGACCTGGATACCGCGCCACTCGCCGTCGACGCCCACCAGGGCCTCGGAGAAGCCGGCGTCCTCGTTGCCGGGCACGGCGTCCTGAACGAACCGCATCTGCGCGTAGTTCAATCCGAACTCGTCGGCCCACTCCTCGTCCATCCCGTCAAGGCGGTGGAACTGCTTGACCGCACACTGATCCAGGATCGCCTCGGATTCGGCGTGCTCAAAGAACTCGTCGACGGTCTGCGTGACCAGCCGGATCGAGAGGTCGTGGTGTCGGTGGTGGCGGAAGACCGTCTCAAGGAACGCCAGGCTCGCGGCGTCCTGCATAATGTAGCGTGCCTCGTCGATGTAGAACACGACCTCCTTCTCCGAGACTTTCGCCCGCTCGTACACCAGCGAGATGAGCAGCTGCATCGTCAGCGCCGTGCTGCTGTCGACGCTGCCCTCCTGCTGGGCGAGATCAAGGTAGATGACCTTCTCGTCCCGGATGTCGAAGTCAGATTCTTGGCCCAGGTTGCCGTGTCGACCGTCGTCCTCGAAGGGCCGGAGCTGATCGAGCAGCCACGTCGCGTCCTCCTTGATCTTCCCGGCCTCCTCGTCGGACCGGACGACGAATTCCTCGGGGTTGTCAACCATGTCTTCGAAGACGTCCATCATCCCCTGAATCGTCGGGCTCGGATTGTCGTGCGTCGAGATGTCGTCGGTGATCCCGTTGCGCTTGTACGCCCGCTTGAGCCCGAGTTCCAGCGTCGTCCGGCGGTCGCCCAGCGAGATGCCGCGGAGCGCGAAGAAGTTCCTGAGGAAGCTCATCGCGTCGTCGAGTTTCTCGTTGAACGGGCTGGCGTCCTCGCCCATCGCCCGCTGGACGTGCTCGGGCGTCTCGCGGATCTCCAAGGGGTTCAGCCCGAGTGTCCCGCCGACCGTGATGCGTTTGGCGTCGAGCGCTTCGGCGACCCCCGCCCAGTTGTTCAACGGCTCGAGGATGATGCCGATCCGGTCCTTACTCTGCTCGATCGACCGAATGAAGTTCTGCTTCGAACTGAACGACTTCCCCGACCCCGTGTCGCCGACGGTGAACATTGCGTAGCCGTTGTCCCGCGCGAACGGGTCGATGACCACGGGACTCTGGTTGTCCTTGTGGATGCCGAACTCGACGCCGCCTTCCTCGAGGATCGTCGCGTTGTGCGGCGAGGACAGCAGCGCGCCGACGGCGCCGCCGAGCGCAATCGACGTCCGCCCGAACTCGTTGTCGCCGATGGGCGCGGCGGACTGGAGGGCGAGATCCTGGCGACAGATCGCCGTCTTCGGCGTGAGGTTCGCCGGGTCGTCACGGAGCGCGCTCTTAACCTTCTGGACGGCATCGCGGAGGTCCTCCTTCTCGTCGGCTCTGACCGTGATGAACATCCCCTGGTCGAAGACGTTCGCGCCATTCTCGACGGCCGTGTACGTCGCTGCGGCCTCGTTGGCGCGTTCCTGCAGGTAGGCACTCCGCACGCTCTGTTCAAGATCAGCGTCCACTTGGAGGTCATCAGCGATATCCTGGAGTTCGTTCCGTGCCCGTTCCTGGTTCTTCGGCGTGATGTGGGCCGTCAGGTCGAACTGCACGTCCGTCATCTCGAAGAGCTCGGAGAGGTAGCCGTCGTTGGGGTAGTCCGGGTAGTCAGCGATGTACAGCGTCGTCGTCCACTGCTCGCCGACCTGTGCCGCGCGCGTCTCCCACTCAATCGCCGCCGGCGCGGTCACCGTCTTGTGTGACTCGGCTATATCGTCGAGGAGCTGGCGTTCGGCTTCTCCTTGTTCGATGGTCTCCTCGTCGAGCAGATCCGAGAACTCCACCTCTTCCTCGTCGTCTTCGGTGTACCAGTCCCAGAGGAGTTTCCCAGCGATCCCAACCAGTACCGCGAGCAGGATGTAGAGGGCCGCCCCTTCAGCTGAGGTCGGATTTGCGAGCCACTCCGTGAGCTGGCCGACGGCGCCGCTGCCCGTCTGGAGGACGAGGTTACGCATCGTGGGCATCCTCCCGGCGCGAGTGGCCAATGATCGGTTGTTCGCGAACGACGCGCTCTGCGTCGTCGTAGTCGTGTTCGGGGCCGTTCCAGAAGTCCATATTCAACACGAAGAGTTCGACCGTGCTGAGCCGGCGTGCGGACCAGCCTGAGGCCTGCTGAATGAACTCCGACCGCACGTCGGTGACCCGGCTATCCAGCTTCTCGAACATCTGGGCGCGGCGCTCGACGTCGGTGAGGTCCTCACGGCGGGTCACGAACGGGTTGAATAGGAACCCGATGATAGGGAACTGCGTCAGCTTCTCGGCCGGCGTCCCCTCGTCACGGAAACGGTCGTAGACCTCCAGCGGGGTGACCTGGACGCCGATGTAGTACCGCACCTGCTGGATGCCCCGTTCGCGCATCTCCTTCGGCCGCGTCTCTCGATACTCCTCAAGGAGTTCCCGGAAGATCGGATTTGCTTTGACGTCCTCGTCGTTCAGGCGGTCTTCGATGGTCGCCGTAATCTGTTCGACCGGGAACGAGCGGGTCGTGGCGTGGAGTTTGAGCTTCGAGTCGAGTTCCTTGTTGGCGAACTCCTCGCCGGCGTCTTGGAGCTGTGCCCAGTCGTCGGACATCGCAAAGTCCATGTTGCCGGGATCGATCTCGATGAACGCCTCCATCGTGCCGTCGGCGCGCTGAATCGCGCCAGCGCCCGGCCACGCCCGCTCGATGTTCGTGAGGTCTTGGGTCCGCTCGTCGGGCTTGAACGGTGTGTAGTTCGCGAGCCCGCCCTCGTTGCGCTCTGTTTCGTTGGTGCTACTGTCGGCTTCCTCCGGGGCACTGAACGTGATCTGGGGGCGCTTGACGTAGCGATAGACGTCTTTCGCCCACGTCCACGCGTTCAGGTGGTCAGGTGAGACGTAGACGATCGCGAGGCCGAACCCGAAACCACCCGCGACGAACGGCAAGGCGAGTGATTCGATGCCGGTGAGGCCAGCGATGAACAGGCCGACGATCGGGAAGGCGATGAGGACGCCAACATCGCCTTCCTCGATGTCGAGATAGGGGATGCGACTCTCCTCACCGAACTGGTCCATGATGCGCCGTGCGGCTGCGTCTTGGTCGATGGACATGTTTAGTGGATCCCTCTATCAAACTCCATTCCGCGTTCCTCACCCGATGTTTCCGACGTGGTACCACCTGGGTCGTTCTCGGTGCGTCGGTACGAGGGCGTACTATCTCTACTCCCTCCATGACCGCCCCGAGCTGCAGCTTTCTGCGCCACAGCGTGTCCCGCTGCGGCCTTTGGTCCCCACCGGGCCGCGGTCGTCGCGACGCCGGCGCCGCCGATGTAGGCTCCAGCGGCGACACCGCCGATGAGGGCCGCTCCCTTCGTCGCACCACCGAGAACTTTCGCCGTCAGCGGGGTCGCGTACTTGAACGTCTTCCACGTGACATAGAGCGCAACGAAGGGAAGTGAAGCCGCAACGAGATACTTGAGGAACGCTGATCCCGGCGTCAACGCCCCTCCAGAATAGAGTAGGTCGTATCCTTTGAGGACTATCGCCGCAGGCAGGGGTAGGATGGCCAATGGGACGAACCGTTTGCTGAACCCCATCGCGACATCAGAGAGGACTGGGATATTGCCATAGGCAACGGCGAACGCGATGGGCATCCCGTACAGATAGACGTAGAGGAGAATCTGCCGGATGTAGAACAGCGCCTCCAGTGCCCACATCGAGATTCCTCCGATGAGAGCAAAGAGGAGACCAAGACCGGGATTGGTAATCGACCCCGTTATGAACTGCAGCATAGCAGAGCCCAGCGAGGACAGCTCCGGCATCAGGGCAATCGTGAACCCATCAACAAGGTAGAGCGCGAGCGCTACAATCCAGTACCAGGTAATAATCAGAAAGGCCCCGACCCAGGCGGTCTTCTTGGTCTTTCGAGCCTCGTATGCACTCCCGATATTGAAGATGCGGATGGTGTTTCGTCCCTGAACGCTCATCACGAGTAGCAGCAGAGAAATCAACATGATCTCGCCACCGATGAGTCCTTCCTGAATTGCTGGCCAAGGGGCGTTACCTGGTTCTCCGAAAATGAACGTCCCGTCAGTCTGGGGAGTCGGAGTGCCAAACATCTCTTCGGTCAGCGTCTGATACCCCGACCGAAGCCCGTCCATGAACAGACCGATGAACCAATCGACGACGTCTTTGAAGCCCTCGAGAACGACGTCTATCAGGTCCACCATCGTTAGGCCTCCGTGATTGAAACCTCGCAGTCACTCATCTCCGTGGATCCGGAGTACTGTACATCGAAGGATTTCGATACCTGGTCGCCGCCAACTTGGGTTCGGACTGTGACGGTGAACTGGCCGCTGTTCCCGTCAGGGGAGCATCCCATTCCCTCCTCAGATTCAGAACCAAACGGGAACGAACTACTGAACAGGTCGGTAGTTTCTCCCGGCGAGATCACCACCTGCTCGGTTTCATACATCCCACTACCTCGGGGATCTTCGACGGGGTTTGGAACATCACTGGAGAAAATTAACTCAACAATCGCTTCTGGTCCGCTTCCGGTGTTTTCGACGGTGACGTACGCTTCCCCGTTCTTTAGCCGATCTGTCTCGGTATCTCCGTAGACTTCGTCCCACGGCTTCTCAGGGTTATTCCGGTAAAGACCGACCTCTTGAATTTCAATTTCCGGCTGAATCACTGAGGAACTCTCAGCTAGCGTTTCTTCACCGCTGAGGGCCACGACAGTATACTCTCCAGGCTCGTAGGAAGTCCCGATCTCGAAAGAGACCCGTTGTGACCCAGCAGCGGTTTCTCGCTGACCGAACAGTTCCCCATTCGGCTGGACCAGGTTGATCTGATCGACTCTCTCCTCTGAGGAGTATTCAACGACGAGTTCTGTCCCCTCTACAGTGATTCGCTGAATGATTCTTCCTTCATCAGACGGTGTTGAGTTCCCGTCACCCGAGGAATCGCCGTTGTTGAGGCATCCGGCCACGCTCACGAGAGTGGAGCCGACGACTGTTTGGAGGGCGGTCCGTCTACTGAGGTGGGGATTGTCCTGAGTCATTGTTTCTGTCCGAAGATGTCTGCTGGACCGAGCATCCGCAGGAGGCGCTTGCCAGCGTAGAACATCACGAAGAACGGCAAGAGCTGCCAGCCGACCTCGAACACCAGCGCAAACCAGCCGTTGATCGTCCCGAGTGGGTGCCAGCGGGCCGTCGCGGTATCGCTCACGTACGCTGGGTCGTGACTGATCCACGAGCCCGGATGGTACCGAGCCGTGTAGATGCCCGGTTCGTCGATACTTACAATCGCCGCTCCTGAGGTGTTGGTCTCGACGCGCTGATCGGCGACCGTGATGTACCCGTCTCGGGTGGTGCCGCCAATTGGAAGCTGACGGCTATTGTCGAGCGCGATCGGCGCACCCGTATGAGTGTCCCACAGTTCAACCCTGAGCGTAGCTTGCGACTGATTCTGCTGCATAACTTCGACAGTAAGATTGCTGTAGCGGAGCTGCCGCTCGGAGCCGGTGTCCGGCTCGACGAGTGACGCATCCACGCCCCGAACAATTCCTGTAACGTGCAGTGCCTCTCGGTCAACATTCTCAACCCGACTAGCGACGCCGTAGGTCGTCGTGTACGACTGGTTGACGATGTCGATATTGATGTTCTCACCGATGGTGCCGACCGGAGACGGGCGGTCAGTCCCCCAGGTCTCGATAATTTCCGGCCCGTTTCGAACCGGCTCGGCACGCGGCCCGATCCGCGAGGGATAGGCGTGGACGGACACCGGAATCGCGTCCGACTGAATGGTGGCGCTATCCGTGCGATTCGACCGGATGAGCGTGTCCCAGTTGGTGTTCCGAGCGGTGTAGAACCGCCAGATGCCACGGACCCGTGCCGTATCGTCCGCCGTGAGCGTATACCCCTGCCACGGCCGCGACTGAAAGACGGCCACGCCAACGTCGCCGTTCGGATACTCAGCGTAGTAGGGATACGCCGAGAGGTCGTAGATCTCGACGGCGATCGAATCGGAGACGCTGCGTGATTCCGTCCGATAGCTGATATCGATGTCCGTCTGGTCACCCAGATCGGTTCTAACGGTCTTCTTCAGCCGAACGTGAATCTCCGCCTCCAATGTGAGAGTCGCACTCCAATCGTCTTCGAGCTGATAGTCGAGCGCAGGCGTGTGGGCCCCATCATGCTCGGTGATGGTCTCATTGTCCGTTTGCAACCGGACTTCTTCGATCTCGTGTTCCGTGAGCGACCACGAGATAGTCGTGTTGCCGGAGGAACTCGCCGCAGGCACGCGAACGCGGTAATCAACGAGCCCGCGCACCGTCCCGTTCGGCGCAATGTAGAGTGGGGTTTCACCGGACTCGAGGTGGGCACGAGTAGAGGGCTGGACCGCGAAGATCGTAGCGTGAGCATCTGTGATGAAGACGCCGTCCTCGAGATCCGCGTGTGATGGATACACGGACGTATCTGGACTGCCGGCGTCAAGATCTTCGAAATCATTCCGCGTCCACGTCGCCGCGGTCTCAGGCGGCCGTTTGAACGTAACGTCTGTCCCGTTCGCGACCTGATAGACAGCGGAACGATTTTCGTCGTAGCGTCGGCGGTACTCATCCTGGCTGATGTAACTGTCCGGATCACGCGACCACAACGTTGCCGACTCGTTCTCGGTGAGTCCGTTCCTCTCCGTCCCTGGTCGTGGCGGGTCAGCAGTGACGATCCCTGTGACTAGACTCGTCGCGAGCAAGCCGGCCATGAGCATGGAGAGCTCTCGATGGGCCATAGGGCTCACACGGGGATTGCGCGGTGGTTACCAGGGGACGAGATCGAGGCACTCAGCCAACGGAAGACTCATCATCGACCCGGCGACCGTGTACAGCGGACCGAGGACGACGAGGATCACCGCGGACTTCATCGCTGAGCGCTTATGCCGTTTGAGACCCTTCTTTTGGTCAGGGCTGAGTGTAAACATTTCAATCAGGGAGTCGGCCTGCCAGACGATGGCGAGACCGACAATCCCTAACGCCGTGGTCAGCTGAAAGAATCCCTCAATCATCCCCGGGAGGTTATCTGCGCTACAGACGGCATTGTCCTGGGCGGCAACTGGCTCGACGGCGAACAGGCTCAGGAGAACGATGGTGAGCGCTGTCTGCCGAGGGATGCTCCTAGTCAGCGGTGACTTCTTTTCGACGCTACGCGCAGGGTCGGAGGGAGTCTTGTCCGGTGACATGGCGGGTTAATCGTTGGTGGCGTCGTCAGCTGGTGGCTGCCTTTGTCGTTCTTCGACGAGCGACCGGAGATCGTCGAATCGGTTTGTGGCCTCTGCGATCTCGTCGAGCGTGTAGCCCTGCTCGCGGGCCCGATCGAGGAGGTCGCGGAGTTCATCGGGGTCAACGCCGCGGATTTCCATCTCCTCGCGGAGGGCACGGCGATAGAGGGCAGACGCGTTGATGTGGTCGTTCCACATCAGGTATAGCTCATCGATATTCTCGATGGTGACTGACCTCGTAATCATGCATGGGAATATGGGCATGTACCAATTGAGTCATGGTACACGTTGACACAGTAGCGAGATAATCTATAAATACTTTTTGGGTAATAAACTGGTAAACTATTAGAGACACGAGATGATAAAATAGATCCTTAGATGGAATTTACTGTGTTGACAGCCTAGATTAGTAATCATTGATTAGACCACCTCCGGTTCACTCAATCAAGCTCTATGACTTTGCCGTCTTCCCCGCTCAGGAGTTCTCGTACCTCCGTCAAAAGCTCCTGACCTTCCTGATGAAGTTCAGTACCCTCATTGAGGTCGCACTCGTCAACATCGAGCTGCTGAATAATCTCTTCAATGCGGTCCATCCGGCGCTTGATATCCGAATCTTTTGCCATCGCTTAGATCACCTCCAGCCAGAGCCCGGTAATAAGCAGCAACAATAGCAGGAGGACAGCAATTGCGGCCTTGTAGTAGACCGGCGGAAACCCCTCGGGAGCGGTTGCCTCTTCGACTGTCTCAGCCAGTTCCTGTTCGTGTTCGTGCTCCTGCTCGAAGGTCTTGTAGGCGGCCTCCAGCTGTTGCTCCAGCGGCTCGATCTCGCTGGCGAGGAAATCATTCCGAGACGTCGCGATGGACTCGCCGGCGGCGGTCGGCGTGATCGCGGCCATATCCGCCACCCGATCTGCGATCAGCCGGTCGTCAGTATGGCCGATAGCGGTCACGATCGGCGTGTTCGCGGTGAAGATCGCTTCCGCGACCCGTTCGGTGTTGAACGCCTGGAGGTTCGAATCGCTCCCGCCACCACGGCCGACGATGATCGCGTCGACATCCTCTGACCGGTCCAAATGGTGAATCCCGTTCGCGATGGACGTCGGTGCCTCCGACCCTTGGACGGTCGCATCTTTCACCAGGATATCGACGGTGGGGTCCTGATCGTGAATCGCGCTCTGGATGTCGTACCGAGCATCTCCCCGGAGTGAGGTCACGACACCGACCCGCTCCGGGAACGCCGGCGGGCGCCGTTTCTGCTCGTCGTCGAACCAGCCACGCTCGTCAAGTTCGCTGCGCAGCCGCTCGACCGCGGCCGCTTGGTCGCCGTCGCCGACGACGGTCACCTCCCACGGCTTGAGGTCGATTTTCCCGCCCTCTGTCCAATAGTCGATATCGCCTTCGAGGATGACCTCGGTCCCATCCTCAAGGTCGGCGTCCATCTTCCGATGGCGGTTCGCCCAAATCATACAGGGGAGCTCCGCGTCGCCGTCAGTGAGAGTGAAATAGAGCGCCGTACTGTTCTGATGGAGATCCGTGACCTCGCCAATACAGCGGACACCATCGAGGGCAGGCGCGTCCTCGACGACCGACGCGATTCGGTCGTTTAGCTGGGACACGCTGAGGACCTCGTTCGCGTCGGAGGCGACCGCCTGCCGTTCGGTTTCCGTTGCGTCCGCCATCTTCGTTTCCTTACTTCTGACCAGTAACCTCAAAAAGCTACGTTCAAGTGGCAAGGTTGGCTGAGTTACACAGGCCTACAGATCGCGGGGCTGGACTGTCTTCCGGTCGTTGGCCTCGGCCCGCTCTGCAGCGTCGTCGAGTAGTTCGGCGACCTCTTCGTTGAGAGCGTCGTAGAAATCTGCTGAGACGTTGTTATCCGAGAGCGCGTCCTTCACGGCTGCGTTGACGATTAGGTCAGACATTCAATCGCGGACTTCTCTTGTTCACCATATAAAAATTCGAAGTCCTCACGCGACATTCAGTTCTAGTCATGTCGAAATCGCCTCGGGGTACCAGAGAGAACATATGCCACCCCGGAAAACAGGAAACAGACAGATGCACGATCTAACTGGGTTTCAGCGGGACATCTTGTACGTAACTGCCGGGCTCGAGGAACCACACGGGCACGCGGTCAAGGACGAGCTCGACGAGTATTACGAGCAGGAGATCAACCACGGCCGCCTCTATCCGAATCTCGATGACCTCGTCGAAAAAGGACTGCTCGAGAAGGCTGAACTCGACAAGCGGACGAACGTTTATACAGTTACACAACGCGGTCAGCGTGAAATAGAGGCACGACGTGAATGGGAATACCAGTATCTGGATAGCAAAGAATCGGTGCCTGCGTAGCACCCACCGGTCTGTCAGAAGCAACAGTCACCTCAGCGATATCCCTTTTGTAGTAGCCAGAAAGAACCTCAGTTAGCGGGCTGTGCATCCGTAGCTGGTGTCCTGCTTGGAAGCTCGGGGATGGATAGGTCCACGCGGCGGAGGAGCTGTGTGTTGATCGCGACGGTTACAGTACTCAACGACATCAAGAGCGCACCCACAGCGGGGGACAGCAGAATCCCGATCGGTGCCAACACACCCGCTGCAAGCGGGAGCGCGAAGACTTTGTAGCCGGCCGCACAGACAATGTTCTCCGATATCTTCCGGTAGCTCGCTTTACTGAGCTTCACCAGCCAAGCGACGTCCATCGGGTTGTTCTGGACGAGGTTGATGTCGCCCGACTGGACCGCAACGTCGGTGCCACTCCCGATTGCGATCCCGACGTCGGCTCGCGTCAGCGCCGGCGCGTCGTTCACACCGTCACCTCTCGAATCTCATTTTCTTCAACGGGCGGCTCAGGGGTCCCTGCTTCTGAGTCGTCGGTAAGGTCTCAGACGATCTGTCCGCTGATTGCGTATCGGATGTGTGATCTTTAGAAATAAAATAGCGAAGAATGTGTTTCACTTTCACCCCGCTTATTTGACTTTTATGTAACTTGGTTGCTAGAATTAGATATGGTCAGTTCACCATCTGAGGACAGCGGTTACGCCTGTTCTTGGGCAGAGGCAAAGGGGTTAGCACGTGAGCAAGGATACGGAGTAAAAATCACCGTTCCGAAGACTGCCGAACTTACACTCCCTCCGGGATTCGAGCGTTCGTATTGGTCGATCGAAGCTGGTGCAGAGGCGGTGTACCGGGATCAGCAAGAGACGGATAGCTTCCAAATCCGGGAGTACGAGGACGAATGGACAATCGAATTAGACCGCCACAACCCAGAGACCGGCAATGCAATCGCCCACGGAATCTATGATGCACCGAAGTATACCCTGGCTACTGTCGGAATTGCAGGGGCAGCCGTTACCAGCTTTAGTTCTTGAGAGATGACGGTTTACGAGATCAGTCATGAACTACAAGAGCCGGGACAGGACTACGTAGATATCCACGAGGCGATCGAGTCCTTGGGTCCGACATTTGATGCTCTTGAGTCCACCTGGTTGGTTGACGTTTTAAACGAAGGCGCGGGTGATATTGCTGATGATCTGACTGGTGTCACCGACACGAATGACTCAATCGTCGTAACCCAAATCCCAAAGAGTGGTGGAGGAAGGTGGGCGTATCGTAATGTCTCAGGTGGTCTTGGAGATTGGTTTGATGAGCACTTGTAGTATTTAGACCGAAATCTCTTACAAAAAGTAGAGATGTGCTCTTGCGGCCCGAACAGATAAACGTGGGTGTCAGTTCGCGGCTACACTCGGCGCGTCGGTCATCTCGGACGCTGTTAGCGCTCGCGGGCAGGTGCCGTAGTCTCCTGCCGGTTCGGTCGTTGTTCGCGATTTTCGACGACGCGGTCGCCCGCCTGCTCCCCGGCCCCTTCGATAGCTACTAGCCGCTCCAGTCGCCGTTCAAACTCGTCGTCGTCGATTTCGCCGTCAACGTACCGGCGCTTGAGTCGCTCGATTGGTGACGCCGACCCTCCCGTCGCAGCTGGCGTCGACTGCCCCGTAGCGTCTTTAGAGCTCCGGTGACCTTCTCCGAGCTCGTCGGCAAGGTAGCCTCCGAGCGCGCTGCTCCCGATGACGTATACCGCACCGACGAGGGTCATTCCGAGCACGCCGACCGTCGCGATTGGAGACACGGTCGCAGCGACCGCCACCGCGAAAAACGCCATCGGTAGCGACAGTAACACCACTAATGCGCCCGTAATAAGCCCAACTCGTGGGCCGCTCCCGTCGCCAGATTTCTTCACCTGGCTCGCCACGCCACCGCCGATTGCCGGTGCGAGCAGCCCGACGAATGGTATCACACTCGCGAGCACCGTTACCCCAACCCCAACGCCGGCCGGCTTGAACACTTCTGAAACCCATCGCTGCATCTGCCGACTGCGAGCCCGCTCACCACCGGTCATCGTGTGGCATCCCCCCGAGTGCGTGGCGATTCGAACAGGCGGTACTCTAGATCGGCTGATTGTCCGCGCTGTCCGTATTGCTGGTCAGCCCGTCCGCTTTCCATTATAATATTGCATATAACCTGCACTGCTAAATATGTACTGCCATCAGGCAATCCAACCTGTCTAGCAG
>NZ_JBHTBL010000017.1:0-8066 GCF_042665015.1 Halorubrum rutilum
GCCTCAGTGTTCGTTTCACACCTTGGGAGAAGGTGTTCTGCCGGGCAGATGTCTGTGAAACTGCTTTGGATGAGATTAAGACCAACAAACCCGACGAGCAATAAGAACCATCGTGATACGAATGTCCCGAGCGTGAGTCCAAGCAATGCTATTCCACCGGCGAGACGGCGCACTTGTAGTTGACACGTTTTTCCCATACAATATTGTTAAAAACACACAATATATTAAGTCTATCGGCGAAGCAATCACCGATATAGGCTGTGTTGAATCGCTGTAAGACGTAGAGATTCACTGTTTGACAAAGCGTTTGATGTTATAGACGACACACATTAGCGCAATCTCACTGAACTCACGGAACCACGAGCGCGCTCGCACGGCGAAGCCAAGCGAGCGCTTCACAGCCGAGTTCACAGTTCCAGTCATAGGGCGCTGATTGTAGCGGTTATCGTCGATTCTGGCGTTGTGCGCGTGGTCGTACGGAGCGAAGATACTGTGCTTGATCAGCGGTCTGATGCCGAGTTCGCGTAATCCTTCACGAAGCGATTGCTTGTCGTATCCTTTATAAGCGGCGAGAGACCGCAGATCGGCCGCGTTGAGGCCGATCTCTCCGGTTATTTGTGACATCTCTTTGAGCAGGTCGATCGTCATGCGGTACGATGAATCGAGGTAAATCCGCAGACGGTGAAGGGAAACGAGTGCATAGTCGACGAATCCGCCGCCACCTTCTGGGTCAGCGGATTCGCCTCCATCGCCAGTAACTCTTTGAGCAACCGGGACAACTTCCCCGATGAAGATGAAGAACTGCGTCATGAACAATCGCATTCTCCCGCTTCAACTCCTTTGATTTAGCGGCCTACCTCGCTGCTGTATGGCAATTCAACACAGCCCGTTTTGATGACTGTTCCACTTCATGCTGGGGAGCCAAGTGACCGGACAGCGCTGAAAAAATAATTTTGTTTAGGAGACGTACTTTCCATACAGTACGGTCGCCGGAACCTACTCAAGGCCTGGTAGAATCGAGGTAGCCGACACAGCTGTTATAATTTAAGCGCCTAGGACATGATGAGCGGCAATGGACCCACTCAGTACGAATAGTACTCTCAGATATACTCAATCAACTCAGCAATTGAGTCGACGACATCCTCCGGCCGATACGCAAACCTTGTGAGTTCGTCTCGGTCGGTCGATCCAGTAAGCACGAGGTACGTGGTCAAGCCAGCCTCAATACCGGCCACAACATCAGTGTCCATGCGATCCCCTACCATCGCTGTGGATGCAGAGTGTGCTCCAATTCGGTTTAGTCCACTTCGGATCATGACCGGATTGGGCTTTCCAACGAAATACGGTTCTTTTCCAGTGGCTTCCGTGAGGAGCGCGGCAACAGAGCCAGTAGCCGGAAGCGGACCTTCTGGCGAGGGTCCTGTCGCGTCCGGATTCGTTGCGACAAACCGTGCGCCTTGGTCGATTAGTTGGACGGCCCGCGTGATATTCTGGAATGAGTACGTGCGGCTCTCACCGAGAACAACAAAATCTGGGTTGGTATCGGTCAGAGTGTAGCCGACTTTGTGGAGTGCGGTCTTCAGTCCGGCTTCACCAATAACGTAGGCCGACGCATTTGGAACCTGATTTGACAGAAACTGTGCTGTAGCCACGGCCGAAGTCCAGATTTGTTCTTCTTGGACGTTGAGACCGACATCTGAAAGGCGTGCCGATAGGTCACGTCGTGTGTAAATTGAATTATTGGTGAGTACCAGAAACTCCTGTTTTTGTTCCTGAAGACGACCGATGAACTCCTCAGCCCCCGGGAGAGCAACCTCCTCATGGATTAGTACCCCATCCATGTCAAGGAGCCACGCTTCGGGTTGTTCCTCTGTATCAGGCATCTTCCTAGTAGAATGTTTGTCGCCAGTAGTAGATTATATTTCCCCTATAAATAGACCTGAATATTACTTGGCTTGATATTCTCAGTGTTGATTGTAGAATTGTGCTTCCATTACATTTTTATGAAATAATGACTAATTTGCGGTATGGCATTTGAAACAGATCCTGTGTGCGTGTCGTCAAACACCAGTCTGAACCGAGAGAAACGCTCCTGACTGAAGCGAATGAAGAGGTTCCCAAGCAAGTGAACCACACACTCGCGACTACATCATGATACGCACACTACTCAGCAGCATCAAAGAGAATCTCATTTTCGTCGTCGTCGCATCACTGGCTACTGGTCTCGCGTTTGGCCAGGTTGCGAGCTCGAAGACAACAGCCATGTTAGAGGCCGCAGTTATCCCGATTCTATTACTGATGATCTATCCGATGATGATCAACATCGATCTTCAGGAGGTCATCAAAGTTCGTGAGCACGCTGGACCGGTTGGGCTAAGTCTACTAGTTAACTTTGGGTTAGCTCCGATACTGGCGGTCGGTCTTGCACGTGGATTCTTTAGTGGAAACATTGAGTATGCTATCGGTCTATACTTTATTGCGCTTATCCCCACCTCTGGGATGACTGCCGCGTGGACTGGCCTCGCTGATGGTGATCTGGAAGCAGCACTCGTTGCGATGGCGGTTAACCTACTAGCTGCAGTCGTGATTCTCCCAATGTATTTATCGGTGCTTGTGCCTGCCAACGTTGGATTCGATCCCTCAGCGCTATATCAACAACTCGCACAGATCGTCGTCGTGCCAATGATTGCTGGAAATCTCACTCGACGGGTGTTACTCTGGCGGTACACTACAAGAGAATTTAAACAACTCAAACCTGTGTTCGGAGGATTATCATCGCTTGGTGTGATGCTAATTGTGTTCGTGGCGATGACAATGCGGTCCACTCAGATCCTCGCAGATCCGATTACATCAATAAGCACAGTTATCCCCTTAGTGGTCTTTTACGCATTAATCATCGGGAGCGCTGCAGGCTTGGGCCAGATCCTGCTTGACCCTGCACGTGGGATTGCGCTGGTCTATGCTACCAGTATGCGCAATCTTTCGATCGCATTGGCCGTCGTCGTTGCCGCAGATACAGTCCCTCCCGCCGCGATTCTGCCGATAGCACTCGCCTATGTTATACAACCACCATTAGGTGCAGTCTATATGCATTACCGGCGTGACATCGTTGACGAGGGTCTCTCCATACGCGAAGTAATCACACAGATTATCTAAGTCGCAACATTTTATCCCGAAGATTGAACACCCGACGAGAGATTTGGTGTGACAGACACGCCAACAGGATCAATTCCTCATACTAGGTCATTCAGTTTTATTACATATTTCATCGAAGTCGCTGATGAGTTGGTCCATTTTCACGTACCAGTTGGTGAGTGTTCTATACATATCGCTGGCGGCCTCTTTTGGATCCGTGACAGAATATTGGTGATAGTAGCCGCCGTCATCGTAATTTATCTGTTCTTCTTCGATAAGCCCGGTTCTGAGTAGCCGCTGAATAGATCGATACACCGTTGAGCGGCCACAGCTGATTTTTTCCGCGACATCGTCCACCGTGAGCGGTTCACTCGACGACGCAATTTGCTGATAACATTCTTTGTCCAGCTCGGTGTGGTCATAAAAACAGCTAAGTAAAGCCTCACATGCCATTTCCCGCTCAAGTTGTTCGGAAATGGAATCGATCATACAGTAATAATCTATGTACTGAGATCAGTTAGTAGTTATGTGAGAAACGACCAATAGTATAAATCTGATAATCGTTAATTGAATTTGTATTTAGCAGCATAGCTCCCAATACTGATGGATTAATCAACTAGGAGGAAATGTGGTCTAACTCTGCGTAGAGTGGTTATGTATGTATATTGCACTACTCACAAGTATTATTGTCTGTAGCGTATCTAAAAGAGAATATGAGCGTAGCACTCGGAGTAATCGATGCATCGATTGGTGATACTCCTGCAGAAGCGAACCTGCGTCGAGAGCTTGATGCGGATATTACCGTATACAAGCTAAGTGAAGGCGAGTTCCCGCCGTCGAAATCTGCGTCCGAATGGGAGTTCGATGGTATCATCATTAGTGGATCTCAGACCTCAGTATACGATGATTATGACTGGATTCACGAGGCGACAGAGTGGGTTCGCCGGGTTCACCACGTTGGCATCCCAATTCTCGGTATTTGTTGGGGCCACCAGTTCCTCGCACAGGCGTTAGGCGGACGTGTCGTTGATATGGGTGAGTATGAGCTCGGATACGAGCGGATCAGACGCCTTGGGGACGATCCTCTTTTCGAAGAGTTCGCTGATGAATTCACCAGTTTTGAAACCCACTCTGACCGAGTCGCAGAGCTCCCCCCGGGTGCGACGACCCTCGCACGCAATAACTACGGGGTACAAGCCTTCCGCGTCGGAAGCACCTACGGCGTGCAGTTCCACCCCGAGTACGACCGCGAGACTGCGGTTTGGGTGACCGAGAGGAAAAACCTCCCAGACGAACGGATACGCTCCGTTCTTGATGGAATCACCGATGAATCAGTTGAGGCGGCACGAGAAAGCAAGAAAATCTTCGAAAACTTCCGAGGCCTTGTCGAAACTCACCAGCCTGTCCAGCAGATCTGACTGTAGTCATGCTGAGATTGGCTGCCCACAATAAACTTCTCTGTTGAATCCGCAGAAGGCGACAGGTCTGAATCATTCTGTACGCTGTTCAGAACCGCTGTCAAGAGAATTCGGAAATAGAATCTTGGCAGAGAGAGCGAGGACCAAGGTCACTGGGTAAATCGATCCAACTCCTCGACGATGAAGAGTGAGATGATCGCTTCTTCAGAGATCGTGATCCTCGTGCCGTCATGGGATTCAACAGAGCATAATAAATACATCTCGGTGGATGGTATCGATCCCTTCTGTTCGTTAGTGTCTGAACCCTCTCCTTCGAGAGGTACACCAGACGACACAAGCCCGTACGCAACCGAGGAAGGCTATGATCGAGTCACTTCTTCGAATTGATGTTGTACTTTTTGTTCTCATCGGTGTGCTCGGCGGCGCACACTGTATCGGGATGTGCGGGCCACTTGTGACAATGTATTCGAAGCAGATGACGCCGCAGTCTGACGGAGGAACGGTGACGGCCAACGACGGACGTGCCAGTCATCTTACAACCTACGAGGTTCGCCAGCACTTCCTGTTCAATGCCGGCCGAGCGACCACCTACGCGATTCTTGGGGCTGCCTTCGGCGCGCTTGGGAGCGTCGTGTTCGTCACTGCTGACCAGCTGACACCGATCGCTGACCTCCTGCGAGGTGTTGTCGGTCTTGCGGTCGGAGGATTCATCGTGGCGACAGGCTTTCGGTACGTCATCGGTGGAAGCGGGGGCGATATTCGTATCCCTGGCGTCCAGAACGTCACATCGTGGCTCGCAACGAGAGTTCACCGGCACGTCAACAGCCCGAGCATTGTTGGTCTCGGAGCCGTCCATACGTTTCTTCCTTGCCCGATGCTGTATCCCGCGTATCTGTTCGCCTTCGCGAGTGGCTCTCCGATCACCGGTGGAATCGCTCTCGGTGCCCTCGGTATTGGGACGATTCCGGCCGTCTTCCTCTATGGGACGATTATCCAGTCGATCGACGTTGCTCACCGGCGACGCGTTCATCGGCTACTTGGTCTGGTGTTCGTCGTGTTAGGATACGTGCTGTTCGCGCACGGATTGATGGCACTCGGTGTTCACCTTCCCCACCCGATGTTCCCGCATTACCAGCCACTCGGGGGCGCAATGGCGCACTGACCGAGCACTGGATCTTTAATGACTCAAGACAGGCGACAGGCTCCATTGACCTCCTCCCGCGCCTGAAGATGCGGGAATCCCGCCACGGGATTTCGGGCCGAGCGTTCGCCCGACCCTACGGTTTCAAGACGCATACGTTCCAAGCGTCGCTTGCTGGACTTCAGCATCGGCTTGGCTGTCTTGTGGCGCGGTCAAACGCGCCCCATCCTCAGCCGAGTCATCGTCGTTCGGGTGTTCTCTGGAACGACTCTCTCCGCTGAGGTAGCGGTCTGCGATGTTCACCGCTCCGTTCACGTCCGCTTGGTACTCGCCCACCCAGCAAGCGTCGTTCGTACATATCAACAACTACGATGCCGAAAAGGACGGTAGTTGACCTCCCGGAACCAAAGAACTGTCACGCGGTGGCCACTCGTTCGAGGTCGTCGACGAGCCGTTCGATGTCGGTTCGCGGGCCCCGTGTGTACGCCCGTTCGATGATCCCTTGCTTATTGGCGAGGATGATGAGCCCGTAGTGCGGGAAACGATACTCAAGATTCTCGATGTCGTCTGCCGGTTGCTTCTCGATCTTCAGACCAAAGTGCTCATCGTGTATCTCTTGGGCCCGGTCATAGGTCTCTGGGCGAAGGAAGTGCCAGTTACCTGCATCGAGGTTGACCCCCTGCTGCGCGGCGTACTCACGAAGTGTCTCTGCGGTGTCACGTTCGGGATCAAACGTGATAGGGAGAAATGCGACTTGGTTACCGTACCCCTCCTCGGCGGCAACTTCCTGCCCACGACGGAGTCGGAGAATAAGTGCTGGACACACTCCGTCCGGACAGTTGGTGTAAAATGATGTCCACAGCACCGCGCGTTCCCCTTCGAACTGGGCCGTCGATATCTCTTCGCCGCGGATCGGATCGGGGACGGTGAACTCAGGCATTTCGTCACCGTGGCTCGGGAATGACGCCTCGCTGAGGTCTCGCTCTGGTGGTCCGAGAACGGTTCCTTCGGCGCCACTAGTGCCAAGAACGCCAAGACAGCCGGCAGTGCCGGCGGTGACTCCTGCGACGCCAGCAGTTTTACAGAAACTCCGTCGGTCCATACGTTCGCGTATCGGTCCCGCGGTCTTGAGGTATCTGGTGTGACCCTCGAACGCGTCGATTGCGTCCAATCTGAGTGGGTCCGGCCAGTCAGCTTCTCACTCGAAGAGGCTGTCGACGGTCCGAATGAACCGGTCGACAAGCCGGTCTGGCAGCGAGGGCGACACCACCTCAAGCAACGCAGCCGTGCGGTCCGGGCGGGTCAGCGTGATCGTCATCGGCCGGTCGTCGGACTTCGTGACGATTCCCGCGTCGCTGAGGTTCGAGACGTGCCACGAGACCGTGCTCCGCGCGAGGTCCAACTCTGTGGTGAGTGTTTCCGGGCGAAGAGGACCGTCCGCATGGAGCCGCAGGACGATATTGCGCGCGGTCTCACGTCGGAGAAATGCGAGCGCGCGTCGTTCCCACGGGTCGAAGGTGGGATCGAAGTAGTGCGCTCGACCACCGATCCGTTCGACAACCAACTCCTCATTGTTCACCAGCCGCCGGAGGTGATACTGCGCCTGTCCGGTGGCGATGTCCAGATCGCGTTCCACCTGGTTGAAGTGGACGCCGGGCGTCTCGCGGACGTGTCGTCGCACCCGATCTCTGGTCGTCGCCATCGTGAGTATTCGCTCGTAATCGACTGAGTGATAAAATCTGTCGGGGCGTTCCACTCGGACGGGAACGTTTCATCCCGTGTCTTCTTATTACTCCTAACGTATACTGGCCGGTGTCGTGATCGCATCGCTCATTTCCCGGACCGTCTTCCCGGCGCTTGTGCCACTCACCGTCCAAGGGTCGCCCGTGCTACTGGCCGTCATCGCATGCGCCGGGATCGGAACCGGTGCGCTGTTTCTCGTGAGTCTCGTCGCGTATCGACGCCGCCAAACCGGCCAGTACCGACTGATTAGCGCCGCGATCGGTGTGCTTGTTCTGCGGTCACTGGTCGGTGCCGGGACCGTGTTAGGGATCGTCCCGATGCCGATTCATCACTTCGTCGAACACAGCCTCGATTTCCTGATTGCCGCGATGGTTCTGTATGCCGTGTACGCGTACGCGCCGGGCTCGCTCCATGACAGCACCACCGCGGACTGACTCGACTAGACCCAATCGCAACGGTGCCCGCGCTGCGACAATCAATGATCGCCTCCCTCTCGGTCCGTCCGGTTCGTCCACTCAGTTTTCCGCCTGTCGAATCCCTTCGATCAGGGTGCGATCGATCGCCTCATAGGGCCGTGTTGAATCGCTGTAAGGCGTTGGAATTCACTGTTTGACGAGGCGTTTGATGTT
>NZ_JBHTBL010000018.1:0-15322 GCF_042665015.1 Halorubrum rutilum
ACTGCTAATTCTGTCGCCTCTCTTGAAATATTAACGATCCTCACATGACATTTTACGAACTGTTTTCACGACCAGCCCCCGATACATCACATCGTCTGTATTGAATTCAACCTCTGGTCGCACTGTAGTGATCGGACTACTCGTAGTAGCTCACACGCTCGACAACTTCCGCGAAGGCGACATTTTCACGCACATCGGTGATCTCGATGGTGACACGCTCACCCTGTTTGGTGTCAGGAACGATAACGACGAACCCATGCTCGACACGCGTAATTCCGTCGCCTTGATCCCCAATATCCTCAATTTCAACAGTGCGCTGATCGCCTTCCGCAACGGGCGGCGTCGCTAGCGTGTCTTCGGGATGAGGATCGGTGTCAGCATCGGTGGCCTCGTTGGTCGTCGGAACTGACAACATCGCGATACGGTACGTTTCATCTGTTTGGATGCTGTCACGCTGGATCTCTTGTTCGGGTACCTCAACGACGTACGACCCATTCCGTTCCTCAATCTTGCCTGAGAACAGACACCGCAGTTGATCTGTGATCTCCATTTGTGGACGATACCCCTGATATGCGACGAACCACATTTCATTCTACTGGCTGTAGACCACGCTAGCGGGACCACGCCCTCACAGGGAACTGCTCATGACAGAAACCCAAACACAGCACAAGTGCAAAGATACCACGGCACAAACTCACAGTATCCCGTGGCGATCCACTGGTGACCGCGCCTAATCACATTCCCTACGATACGTTCGCAGAGGCGATTGCGTCGCTCGATAGAGAGTCACTCGCGGCGCTTGTCGGCGAGACGTATGCAGTGACCGCTGACGAGGTGCGCGTTGATGGCCCACGTCTCACCGTCGTGGAGCATGATCGGCGGACAGAACTGCTCGTCGTGTCGGGCCCGGACGACCTTGACAGCAGTGAGGGGTATGACACCGTTGTCACGGCACGTGACTCACTCCTTGCTGATCATCCCCTTCCTGCCGACACCGCGGTTATGACGCCTGCTGACCTCCGACAGCGACTCCTCTATGCGATCGCCCCGGACGACGCAGATACAATTACCACGG
Organism: Halorubrum rutilum; assembly: GCF_042665015.1. Lineage (GTDB taxonomy): Archaea > Halobacteriota > Halobacteria > Halobacteriales > Haloferacaceae > Halorubrum > Halorubrum rutilum. The sequence continues at coordinate 1,076 of NZ_JBHTBL010000018.1, forward strand.
AGTTTCTCGACGCGCCGATGCGGTCGCCGGCGTACGACACTTCGAGTGCGGCTGACACCCCCACCGATCACGACCCGCCATCAAATGATGATGACACACCCGTAGCTACTGAGACCGGTCCACAGAACACCCCGCGTTCAACTCCGGGTGATCCGCTCGGCGAATCGCCCCCGATCGGCACCGCCAGCACAGCCCAGCGCGCAGACGCATCACCTGATGATTCCCCCTCACAACCATCCCGTTCGCAGTCGAGCGACGCGCCTTCATCCGAGGTATTGCCCAACGGAAACCGGCGGTGGATTCTGGTTGGGGTGATCGGTCTCGGCGTTCTGCTAGGGCTGGCCGCCGTCGGGGCCGGGATCGCTGGAGACGCTTTCATCACTGGTGGGGACGGCGTCGCCGGCGTCGATGACGGGACACCGACCGATCCCGACTCGTCGGAGTCAGGGCCGCCCGACAGCAACACAACCAACGACGGCGGCGACACAGCTGCTCTTGACCGACCTGCTGATCGCAATCTAACAACCGCGACCGCGAGAACCACGTCGGTTGCGCCCACCTGCGAACGGTCTGCGATCCACGTGGTGCAGCTCCAGATGAACGCGTTCCGCTACAACAACAACACGACAAACACCGGCATTCTCACCGCACGCCAGTTCGCGTCGCCGTCGAACAGAGCTGCAGTCGGCTCCGCCGACCAGTTCATCTCGCTTTTCGACATGCCACAGTACGCTCCGCTGCTCACGTACGACTCCGTGGAGTACTCGGTTCCCAGCGCGGACGGTGACATCACGACCATCGACGTCGTCACACGGGAGAACGGCACCGTGACCGGCCGCTACGACTTTCGGCTCAAGAAAGTCCCGAGCGACGAAACGGGCCTCAATACGACACGGGCCGATACAGAGTGTTGGATGACTAGCGGTGTGAGAGCGTCCCCACTGTGATCGGATCCTCAACGAAGCGGATCAGATGAACTCTATTTGGCTGAACTGAGGGTGCTACGGGTGGCAGCGGTTTGTGATGAACGACGAGACAACTTCATTGAATGCTTCGGGTTCTTCAAGGAACGGACAGTGACCGCTATTAGAGAACCGTTCCACTTCGGCATCAGGCGTCTTCTCGCCGACGTACTCGACTCCAGCATTCTCTAGCATCGTTTCATCTTCACCAAGACACACAAGAGTGGGTACATCAACCTCAGGGACTATCCTCCGGTAATCCCGCACTGATTGATCAAACAGAATCGCGCTCGTAATTGACGGTGGCACTCGCGTGATCTCATCGAAGAACCGCTGTTCGACAGCCGCAGATTCGTCCACCAGCATCTGCTCGATCAACGACCACGCCAGCTCGTGTGGACTCGTCTGTGCGAGCTCCATGAGGCCACGGAGTTCATCAAAGTCGAACACACCGTGATCGTACCCCTCTTGTTCAAGATCGAGTGGCTGTTGTTCGACACTTACGAACCCCCGGAATCGGTCTGTCCCAAACTGGCTGACGTATTCCCACGCGACAAGCGATCCCATTGACCACCCGACAAGAACAACATCAGAGAGGCCCTGAGCGTCAAGGAATGCTTCTAGGTCACGGGCGTACTGTGGAAGTGTGTGCCCAGTTTCAGTCTTTTCAGAGCGGCCATGGCCTCGGAAATCGAGTGTGATTATTTGACACCCCTCTGCGAGCGGTTGTTGTTCGTTGAAGAAGCGGCTGCTCATTAATACACCGTGGAGGAACACAACCGGCACCCCGTCTCCACTCGATTCGTAGTACAGTTCGGCCCCGTTGACCGATTCAGTTGACATACGTGAGAATATGTGTGATTGCTGTTAGTTGTTGTGACGGGTCACCCGGTAGCGTCGCCTTCCGTTTGTTTAATCCGCTGCTACGGGGCCACTCGCAACTCGGTCGTCGCTCCACGTGAAGTAGCTCGCGAGCGCAGGGCCGCTGACGTTGTGCCAGACGCTGAATAGTGCAGGGATGAGAGCGGCCGCCGGGTCAAACAGCGACGCTGCAAGCGCCACCGCAAGCCCACTGTTCTGAAGGCCGACCTCGAACGTGGTCGTCCGCACCCGGTCCGTGGTCATGCCAAACGCACGGCCGACGCCGTACCCCGCGCCGAGGCCGATACCGTTGTGGAGTACGACTGCGGCCAGCACAAGCGCGCCTGCCGTGAGGATGTTGTCGACGTTCGCCCCAACGACGCCCGCGACGATGGCAACGATGGCGGCAACGCTGATCACGGGGAAGACATCGACACCGATCTCTGCGGCCGTCGGCGAGTAGCGGTCGAGGATGTAGCGAATCCCGAACCCAAGCACGACCGGGATAATGACAATCTGGACGATGCTGGTGAACATCTCCATGAATGTCACATCGATGGCCTCCCCGAGGATGAACAGCGTCCAGGCGGGCATCACGATGGGGGCCGCAAGTGTCGTCACCGTCGTGATAGCCACGGAGAGAGCGACATCGCCACGGCCGAGGTACGTCATCACGTTCGACGCTGTGCCCCCCGGCGCTGCGCCGACAAGAATCAGCCCAACGCCGACCGCGTCCGGCAGATCAAAGAGCAAGTACAGTGCGTACGCTGCTAGCGGCATCACGAGCCACTGTGTGATCGCACCGATACCGACATCGACGGGGCGTTCGACGAGCCGCTGAAAGTCTGCGGGCTGGAGGGTCAGCCCCATCCCGAGCATGATGAGACCGAGCAGGGGGTTGACGTAGTCGAGCACCGGAACGAACGTCGTCGGGTAGACGAGTGCGAACCCCGCTGCCGCAATCACCCAGACAACGAAGTACTTGCTCGCGACCTGTGCCGTCCGGGAAATTCCATCAGCAATACCCATACGACCACGGCATCAGTCCGTGGAAAGAAAGCTTCGCTTTCTGGCAGTATTGTGGGTGTCTTTCGTCTCGCGCGACCGATAAAATCCAGCAGTGAAGCTAACGAACTTAGTGTTCCACACCGGCGAACTCGGGGGATCGATCCAAGTTATCGACAATGGCCTTCACGATCGCTGTCGTATCCTCGATATCCTTCGTAGAGACCTGATCGAGGTCGTCAGATGGCTGATGGTATTGGTCGTACGGCCAGAAAATCAGCATTGCGACTGGAATTCCTTCCTGGTAGTATGGCCAGTGGTCCGAACCGCTAATCACTCCTTGGTAGTGCCGGTCTTCGTCATCGTCAAGGACTTGTTGGACAGCATCCCCTGCAATCGTCTTAATATCGCCATCGCCCGCCCACACATTGAGCAGTTCGCCGCCGCCGGCCATATCGATATTCACCTTAGCAACAATATCATCAAGAGTGCCGTTGGCTTTCCGCTCATTGACGTAGTACCGTGACCCGACAAGCCACCACTCTTCGCTGCCGTACGCAACGAACGTCACTGTTCGATCTGGTGGGTGCTCGGCGTAATACTCCGCAACATTCACCAGCGCTTCCACTCCTGAGGCGTTGTCTGCGGCACCAGTCGCCTCATATGCGGAGTCATAATGTGCCCCAATGACAACCTCTTCATCTGGCTTGTCGGTTCCCTCAATAGTCGCAATGACGTTGTGATCGACGTAGTTCGGAACGCGCTTCCCCCCACACTCAAACGCTACGCGTACCTCGTCACCTGCCTCAAGACGTTCATCGACCCACTCCATCCCATCACTGCTAATCAGTCCATAGGTATCGACGAACTGTGGCTCAGTCGACGGGATCGGGAAAGCAGCCCCGTCGACATTCCCGAGTAGATACGCAAGGTGCTCACCATCGTCGTCGACGATCTCGTACCGTGGCAGTTCAAACAGGTCCTCAACCAAGTATGCGGTGCCAGCCTCACGGAGCGTGCCTTCGACGCCTCCTTCTGGTGTACTCTCTGAGTACAGGACGGGGGCGACGTCTAACTCAATGTCGTGAGAAAGAACGTCAAGCTCCCAGTCGCGAGTGACCTCATATCCCTCAAATTTGAATGATTGGAGCTCAGCGTCGTATCCCAACTCGGAGAACGTGTCTTGGAGGTAATTCGCAGCCTCGTGTGCTGCGTTGGTTCCACCGACTCGAACGCCGATCTCAGAGGCGAGATGCTCCATGACGTTCATGGTAGTACTCATTTTTAAACTGATAGTGTTTCATCATAATTTTTTGGATGGCACCTCTATTTCATCGAAACCACTGCACCGGCTCAGGGATGACATTCGAGATAATTCCGATTAACAATCCGAAGTATCCGGCGAGTCCACCGAGCGTCGCTGCGAACGGTACAGTACTATTGTAACGATTCCCGGCGTATATCGTCGTGGCCATGAGTCCAAGCGGTGCCGCAACCCTAACTCGTGGCTGCTTCCAGAAACGGGCGGCACGATCCGGCCATCGGGCGAATACAATTTCAATGAGAATCGAAACGACGGCACCACCAACAAATGGGATCGGATGGAGTAGTTCAGTTGGTGTCAGTCCACGTCGCCGTCCGACTACCCATACGACGAGTGCAACGAATGCAGCCGAGACAGCGTCAGTATGCCGTGTCGACATACGATCTAGTTTTTAGCCTACGAAAATACGGGTGTTGGCTATGAGTCCGGCTTCATCTTTTATTTATTATCAAACCTAGTGGGTAGACACACCAGCCTGTTAATCCAATTGCAACCTGATCCCCCGGTTCCCTAGATTGTTTGCATAGTGGGAGTTCACTGGCATACGTCGTCCAAATTTATTATACTGGATAGACATGTACCCGTATGGAGCAGGTCCTCGCGTCCTTCCTCAGCGGCTACAGTGTCATGACCACAACTGGCGCTGAACTTGGTGTACTAAGCAACGTCACTGCCGACCTCCAAACCGGAGAACTCGAACACTTCCGTGTCGATCCAAACGGGAACAACACCGGTGGATTCCAAGAGACAGATGCCGGTCACATACTCGTGCCTGCTGACGCCGTCTCTGAAAAAAGCGATTACCTCCTTGTAGAGCCGGCAACAGAGTAGTTCACTACGTGAACTAGCCTACCCTACTCGCTCACCGCTTGCGCGGTTCGCTCCTTGAGGGTAGGGCCTCCTGCTTCCACGACGCGCTTTGCAGATACGGACGTATCCACAGCGAGTGCAGTCTCCACAGGCGTTGTTTCGGAGTATCCCACTCCTTACATCTTCGAGGCCGCGAGAGAGAATGTTCCACGTCGCGTTCGCGTCCCTGTCCGCCTCAAACCCGCAGGCGGGACAGGAGTGTTCACGGACCCACAACGGCTTGTCGGTTGAAATGCCGCACGACGCGCACTCCTTGGTCGTCCCTCTCGGGTTCACCGCGACGAAGTGCGTCCCCTCGTGTTCACACTTGTATTCAAGCAACGAGAGGAACGTTTGCCACGCGGCAGACGCCGTGTTGCGGCTGTTCGACGGACTTTCCATCATCCCCTTCACGTTCAGGTCTTCGACCGCCACGAGGTCGTATTCCCGAGCGTGGTACGCTGAAAGCTTGTGCAAGAAGTCGCGACGCTTCCGTCGGAGATCGGCGTGACACTCCGCGACTCGACGCCGTTGCTTCTCGTAGTTGTTCGACCCGTGCTGTTTGCGCGAGAGCCTCCGCTGCTCGCGCTCCAAGCGGTCGCGTTCGTCTGAGAGGTCAAGCGACCCGACCGCCGTGTCGTCGGTGTCGTGGGCGTACGTGAGAATCCCAACGTCGATACCGACGCACTTCTCGGGATTCTCAGGCGGTTCGGGCGGTTCGCGGTCCATTTCGACGCCGAACGTGGCGAACCACTCGCCCGTCGGTTCCTTCTTCAACGTGACCTGTTTGAGCGTCGCGTCGTCGGGGATGGCGCGGTGAAGCCGTATCGGTATATCCGCGAGTTTCGAGAGAGACAGCACAGTGTGACCGCCCTTCTTGTCGAGCTTGAAGCCAGACTGACTGTACGTGAAACTGCGGAACTTCCGTGGCGGCTTCCACTTGAGTTGCCCGACGCCGTAGCCGTTCTCTTTGAGTTTAGAGAGGCTGTTGAGGTTGTCGAACAGGCGTTCCACGACGGTCTGGAGCACCTTCGAGTACACGTCCGAGAGGTCGTCCCACCACTGTTTGAGGTCGGGGAGTTCCGACCGTAGCGTGGTCATAGACGGGAGCTCGCCGTGTTCGTCTTGGTACTCGTTGAGGCGGTAGAGCGTGTGGTTGTACAGTTGCCGACAAATGTCTCGGTGGCGGTCCAACTCCTCGCGGTGGGCGTCGGACGGCTTGAGACGATAATTGTAGGCGTAGTACATGGCGCTACTCGCGTTGGTCTTCTACGTACTGTTTCAGCACATCCAACGACACCTGCCCCGTCGAGATGAGGCAGTACGAGTCGTTCCAGAACGAGTCGCCCCACAGTTCGGTCTTCAGTTCATCCTCGTATTCGTTCCGAATACGTCGGGCAGTAGCGCCCTTGACCGTGTTGATGAACTTCACGAGGTCCGTGGTTGGTTTCGCTCGGAACAGGATGTGAACGTGGTCGTCCTCGCCGTCGAGGTTCGTCAGTTCGACACCGTAGTTATCCGTGAACCCGCTGATGACCCCTCGAATGAATTGGGTTCGCTCCTCGGTTAGCACTCCGCGCCGATACTTCGTAGTGAGTATCAGGTGGTAATGCAGGGAATACGTCGAATGCGCTCCCGAATCGAGGTCGTATTCCATTGGGTTCATACTATTATACGGTACCCCAATGCAAAGCCGTTGCGACTACGTGGGCCTGTGGGCCTGCAACCGTATCGCTGTATGAACAGATGATGACGGCGCTGTATCCCCGCCCTACTCCGCTCCCTTCGGTCGCTCCGTCAAGGGTGGGGGCTTAGCGCCTATATCCAGCTAAACCACGGGAAGCCTCGGGGCTTGACCCCGAGGCGGTTCACGAGACTGTTGATGCGCGGAAATAAACACCGAGGGTGCGGCTTGGATCGCCGATCGCTGCGATCATAGCTTTTTCTTAACAGGATAAACAAATATTAGCCAGATGCATTCGCCCCTCCACTCCAGTAGACGGTTGGTCCCCCGCTACGAGTCCCTCCAGTCAAGCCGGATTCACGACATGCGGGTCACAATCAAATGACCGCTAGTCGCTTGATCCGTGGGTTTGTCGCACTGGTCGTAGTAACCAGCGCGATGGTCAGCGGTGTCACGGTGGTTGCTGCGAATGGCCCTGCAGTCAACGTGTCATCAGTGAACGTCACGCCCACAGACCCAACAGTCGGTGAGACGGTCACAGTTGAGGTGACGATCTCGAATCAAGAAGGGAGCAATTCGATCGTTGATGTCTCAAGCATTATGCTGCGAACAACCAGCGAGCACTACGAGCGCGTTGAGGACGTTGGCGCGATTGCTCCCGGCGGCAGTCTGACAATCCCGATTACAACCTCGTTCGACACTGCGGGTGAAAAGGAACTGCTGGCGCATGTTTCTGCGGCGTCACAATCAAACGGAAGTGAGACATCCCACCTGCGGGCGTACTACCGCCCGATTACGATCGATGTGGAGGCCCCTGAGATAGACGCCGGCATCGCAGCGAGCACAAACAGCTCCGGAGAGACCACGGTCACGCTCACCAACTACGGGAACGTTGAGCTAACTGACGCCGAAATACGGACCTCAGTCAACGGAACCCAACGCGACCAGCGGGATATGTTCGACATTACACCCAACCAGAGTGAATCAGTTACATTTGACACCGCCAACTACGACTCGGATATTGTCACACTCACCGGAGCGTATACTGCCCGCGGTGAGCGTCATGAGGTTACTCGTACAGTCGATCTCAATCAGCAGGTACAAGGCGAAATTCGATTAACCAGCGTTGAAATCACAGAGAGAGGAACAACCATCTCAGTTGACGGCGAAGCTGCAAATATCGGTGGAACAGATGTCGAATCTGTCCTCGTACGTGTCCCGGACAGTGACACTGTGTCGCCGGCTGGCGGATCTGGGGAGTTCTTTGTCGGCTCCGTCGACGCGAGTGAGTTCGCAACGTTTGAACTCAGTTCATCTGTCTCAAACGGGACAGACACGCTTCCAATTGAACTCACCTATATTGTCGACGATGAGCGGATCACAACCACACAGACAATCGACATCTCAACGGCCGGCTCTAGTAGTCCCGAACCGAGTCAAGATCAGCCAGCTGCATCCTCAACCGGCGATGGTAGTTCTGGTTCGCTGGGACTCCCGCTGATTCCACTCATCCTTGGGCTGTTTGTGGTAGTCGGTGGAAGCGGTGTGCTCTATTGGCTCTGGAATCGCGAATGAGCGTTATTCGACTCATCGGCGTGACCAAGCGCTATGACACTGAGGCTGAGATAATCGAGGCGCTGAAAGCCGTTGACTTTCGTGCCGAACGTGGTGAGATGGTCGTGGTTACAGGTCCGTCAGGAAGCGGTAAGAGCACGATGCTAAACATGATCGGGTTACTTGACAGCCCGACCGAAGGGACAGTCCATCTTGATGGACGGAATGTTACTGATCTCAGCGAAGACGAGCGGACCGAAGAACGTCGCTCACAGCTAGGATTCGTCTTTCAGGATTTTCATCTGCTGCCGATGCTCACCGCAGTGGAAAATGTCGAACTCCCCTCGATGTGGGACACCGATGTTGACCGTCGGGACCGCGCTATTGATCTGTTGCGACGGGTTAGCCTTGGCGACCGACTGTCACATACCCCCGACGAACTCTCCGGTGGGCAACAGCAACGAGTTGCGATTGCGCGAGCACTCATCAACGAACCGGACATCCTCCTCGCAGACGAGCCGACCGGGAATCTCGACCAAGAGACGGGCAAAACAGTGCTTGACGAAATCACGCGTCTCAAAAATGAAGAGAATATTGCTGTCGTCGCAATCACACACGATGAGCAGCTGGTGGGATACGCTGATCGTGTTGTGCGACTCGTCGACGGGGTCGTCCAATAATGACTGTGGCGTCGTCCCTTCGTCGATTCCCAAGCGTGCTCATGGCATGGCGAAATCTCGGCCGAAACCGAACACGAACCGCCCTGGCGATGCTTGGTATCGTCATCGGTGTGATGGCAATCGCGTCGCTTGGGATGACTGGTGTCGCACTTGAACAGCAGGCGACGTCCAACCTCGGGAACCTCGCGAATGAAGTAAGCGTCTCCCCCGGCGAGGATATCGAGACTGACGGGATCACCAACGATCAAGTAGCAACGATACGAGACGTTGCACCCGCCACAACGGTCATTCCACAGAAATCGAATGCGACCGAGCTCACGGCGCGGAACGGAGCAGAAGCGAATGTGCAAGTCACCGGCGTAACGAATCCGGCCCCACTGTACGATATTGCGTCTGGTGATGAACCCACCCGTCTCCAAACAGGGGCGCTGATCTCAGCATCGACGGCTGAGCAATTAGGGTTGGAACTCGGTGACCCAGTCGAATATGAGGGGCAAATATATCGCATTCGTGGTTTTATCGCCGCTGAAAGTGGGTTTGGACCGAGTGGTGTTGGTGAGCTTGTGCTCCCAGAATCAGCGCTTAGCGAGCAAGAATACTACAATTCAGTGACGGTCATTGCCGCGAATGGAGAGGCGAGTACTGCAACTGCAAACGCCATCGAGACAGAGTTCAACGATGCCGACGAGGAGATTTTGACCGCGACGAGCTTCGCAAGCGTTCAAGAAAATATCTCCTCGTTCACTAACACACTTGAACTCGCCCTCCTTGGTATCGGTTCGATATCGTTGTTCGTTGCGAGCGTCGCTATTCTGAACGTCATGTTGATGAGCACCATTGAGCGTCGCGGCGAGATCGGTGTTCTACGTGCCGTCGGCGTGCGCCGGGGCGAGGTGCTTAGAATGATTCTCACTGAAGCAGCCTTTCTTGGAGCGGTTGGTGGCCTTGTTGGCAGCGCTGGATCGCTTGTGGTCGGACTCGCACTCTTCCAGGTTCTTACGGGGGACGCGACACTCGCATTGGAGTGGTCAAGTTCACGCTATCTTCTCTATGGGATGTTATTCGCTCTGATTGCGAGCGTTCTAAGCGGAATTTACCCCGCATGGACTGCTGCCAACGAGTCCCCGGTTGATGCACTTCGTGGCTGAGTTGTTATCAACCACGGTGATAATATACAGAGTTTGGTTACTGAATTTTAGCACCTGCTAAATCCGAGCGAGCATCGCATACAAGAGAACCCCGATCAGAATTGCGAAAAACGGTGCGAGCAAGACGAAGATACCGGCCGCCTCTGCTTCGCTCACCCGTGAAGAGCCAAGCATCACAAGCGGAACTCCGGCAAAAAATAATGCTAACACGAGCGCAGCACCCACGACGGCAGGATCTTGATCGGGACGTCCGTCATGTCGGACCGGCAAGCCAAGCGTTTCAATCGCTTGGTCTAGGTCTGTGACGGGGCCAAACTGGACTGTGTTTGTTGGCGTTGCCTCGACATTCGAGATGCTTAGTGTGCCGGTGTCAAACAAGCGGTCGGGAATTGCGTTTTTGATTTCAAATCGTGCTCGTGAGTGAACAGGCACAGTCCACTGTGGCGCATCAAGCACGGTATCGTACGCGACCAGTGCGTCTCCGCGTCGTTGGTATTCGATGGTGCCGTATCGGAGATAGTAGCTTCCAACACGGACTCCGAAGACACACACCAGCACGCCGAAGCCAACGCCGCCCCACACGAGATTTCCTGTAACGATAGCGGCTACAACTCCAAGCAGTAGCAGCGCTACGCCACGATTGACTACTGTGAGTAGTATCGTACTGATGCTTCCAAGTAGTACTGACTTCGGGCTAACTGTCACTCGTGCCTGAACCGCCTCATCAGGAAGCTCTGGCTCAGGCTGTGGACGGCTGAGTTCACGGTCGTCGCAAACCCGATCGAAAAGTGCTTGCAGGGAGCTTGCAATCGGTCCAGTCGATTCCCATGACACCGAGAGTATCGTCTTCATAATCACAAACCCTCCAAGCACAGCCACACCGGCTAACTGGCCCGCTGTCAGTCCAATTCCACCGAGTATCATCACCGCCATCGTCAGCTGTGTCGGTCGCTGCAGAATCTCACGAGCGGATACCTCCTCGTATTGTTTGGTTCCAATGTAATCAACGCTGAATTCAATCACCTGTGCGATCAATAACGCACTAATGCTCAGACCAACCTCCCACGACAACACTATCGATGTCTCGATTGCAATCCACGACAGCACTGTAATTGGCATAATCGTAGATCCCCAAATTCCGAGGATTGAGAGCGCAAACGGTATGTTTCGTGGATACACCGGCGGAAGCGTTGATAATGGACGCCAGCCACCTCGCTTGTGTCGTAGTTCATGGAGAGGTTCTCGCTGTCCAACCACATCAGGCGATCCCCGCTTTGCAAACAACGACTTCACCGCACCAAGAAGGACCGTACTAAACGCCTCAACCCAGTAAAGTACCAAAAGCGTCCAGACGTTCCAGTCTCCGAAGAGTACTCCGATTAGGGGGACCATGTTCGCTGTGATAATCACCAGATCGGTAGCTGACTGGTGCGGTACCGTGGAGGGCAGACCGCGCATGTTATCATTAATGCAGACGGCTGTAAAAAAACACTCTCAATGAACTCTGTTGGAATCCTTAGCCTGTTAAAATTTTTAATAACTGACAGGATCGGTGTCCGAGATACAGAGACTGCAGTCAGCACAACGACTCATTAATGGCACCTGCTGACTCGGATCGGCTACCCCGGCATGCCGGGAGCCGTGTTCGATCTCTCGGTAGTGATTCACGGAAGTGATTGTACTCGATATAGCGGGAACCATGAACCGACGAACACTTTCACTTCCGGTCCGGTTGACTCAGATATTTTTCGCTTACTGAGGAAGTTCTCATCGTGCCCTCCGATACCCTCATCGACGAATTGAGAGACCGTGTCAAGACCGCCGCACACAGTGAGACGAACGTATTCGGTCCAGGTATCTGGAAACACCACGTGGTACGAGTCGTCGAGAATGCCCAGCAACTTGCTGTTGAACTTGATGCCGACTACGATACGGTGACTATCGCCGCTCTGTTACACGATTATGCATCGCTAATTGATCCAGATTACATCGACGAACACCACCACCACAGCGCTCGGATCGCAGAGGAGATAATCCGGGGCCGAATCACGGAGACACGCCTAGCGACGGTGAAGCGGTGTATCAAAGCCCACCGCGCAAGCTGTGGCCCGGATCCAGTCACTCCGGCGGCACACTGTGTCGCAAGTGGTGACGGGATGGCACACATTCATGCAGTCCCGTCATTACTGCATGCGGCATACGTCACCCGGGAGATGACCGTCGAAGACGGAGCTGGCTGGGTCCGCACCAAGCTCGAACGCAGCTGGGAGAAACTCCATCCAGTGGCGGCCGACGCTGTTCGCGACGAGTATCACGCCGCACTGACGGTTTTAGACAGCAATCGGACATTTGATGGGAGCAGTGCAGTTGCCTTTCGTGATCACTGACGTGAGTACCGCCAACTGGTCGTCCGAAAACAAGCCCCAGACTGCGGTGCAATCGACCCGACTATCGTTGCTGACTATGCACTCTATATTCAGCAGGGTTCGGCGGTACTCCCAATCTGCCAGCATGAGAACGGTTAGGCATGTCTCATCACAAGCAACCTGGAACTGAATGGGCTGACCGGCATCGGCAAGCACTCACGACTCGACATACTCACGAAGATGCCCTTACTGACCGCCAGTTCGAGCTCCTGTTGGAAGCATATACAGCCCTTCCGGCACCACACGATTTTGAAGCACGATTCATCTGTCTCATCGCAGGCTGACTCGGGCTTTGTGCTGGGGAGATTGCATACTTCCAGACTGCGTGGGTGAACTGGAACCGCCGCAAGATTCGTATCCCACAACATGAACCCTGCCAGTGCGGGTACTGCCGATGTCAAGCCCAACAGGAAATTACCCACAACGACGACCTATCTACTGCGGATGCGCTTACATCTCGATGGCATCCGAAGACTGTCGCTTCGGCGCAGCTCATTCCATCTGATCTCTCGCTTCCACTTGAACTGTGTGCCGAACGTTTCGCTAACCGGTACGATGCGTTTCCCCACTCGCGGTCAACAATCAACAGGCGGGTGCAGGCCACAGCTGACGAAGCCGACCCTTCGGGACGTGTCTATCCACACTGTCTACGAGCGAATGCCGCCAGCTACCACGCTTACAAAGGCGTTGCCCCCGTGCCGCTCCAAGCTCTAATGGGTTGGAGCGATCTGGCGACTGCAGAAAAACACATCCGTATTTCCGGGACAGCAACGGCTGATGCACTACGTCGTGTCCATCACGGGTAGGAACTTCCTAAACGTCGTTGAGTAGCGAACTGACCGATACAGAGGGTATACTCAGCAAGATCTTGCCCAATATCTCCATATATACAACAAAGAGTGGTGCTTCCACCGGAGATGACGCACGATTTTAATATGCTTACATGTGTACTGGACTCATCATAATCAATGGATGACGATACAACCCACCGAGAGAACAATAAACACAAGCCTGTGTGGTATCAGACGCTCGTTGAGGAGGTAAATGATCTCGCGACAGTCATCGATACCGACGGGACGATAACCTACGTTAGTCCGGCCATCAAGCGGGTTCTTGGCTACGACCCCGGCGAATTGGTTGGCCACGAGGGATTCGAATTCGTTCATCCCGAAGACCGAGAGCAAAACGCCGACGCGCTAGAGACAGTTCTCTCAAACCCTTCCGAATCCGAGACTGTTGAAGTTCGATTCCGCCACGCCGACGGCTCGTGGCGCTGGATTGAGGCCACAATGCGGAATCGAGTTGACGACGATATCATCGATGGGATTCTGCTTAGCAGCCGGGATATCACCGAGCGAAAGGAGTACGAACGCGAAGCGCGAGAGCTTGCCGAAGAGTACGAAGCCGTTTTGAACAGCGTGGAGGACGCCATCTTTCTGATGAATGTTGAGGAAGATGGAGATGATGTCCGATTCGAGTTTGAGCGCCTCAGTCCCTCCTACGAGCGCCAGACTGGGATTACTACTGAGGAGGTACAGGGGCAGACACCACAGGCCGTGTTCGGTGAAGAACAGGGCGCTGAGTTAGCGGCGAACTATCACCGCTGTGTCAAGGCCGGCGAACCGATCTCGTATCAGGAGGAACTCCGGGTCAGCGAAGGAGCACGATTCTGGCAGACGAAACTTGCGCCGGTGGTCTCCGATGGTGAGATAACTCGCCTCGTTGGGGTCACTCGGAACGTGACTGAACGCGTC
>NZ_JBHTBL010000019.1:0-28696 GCF_042665015.1 Halorubrum rutilum
CGTGCTGAAAGAGGACAAACACTACTTCACCCGCGAGGAGTACCAGACCGAGGGCGAGAATGGCCTGTCACGGCGTGCACGGAAGGCCCGACAGAAACTCTCCCGACGCAAGGACCACTTCCTCCACACCCTCTCGAAGCACATCGTCCAGCGGTGTGTGGAAGAAGGCGTGGAGAAGATAGCGGTTGGCGACCTCAGCGACATCCGCGAAGACGAGAACGGTGACTCGCGGAACTGGGGTGCGTCGGGGAACAAGAAACTCCACGGCTGGGAGTGTGACCGGTTCACTCGCTTGCTCGAATACAAGGCAGAGGAACACGGCATCATCGTCGATCGTGTGGACGAGGAGAACACGAGTAAGACGTGTTCGTGTTGCGGGCAGATTCGTGACTCGAATCGCGTGGAACGCGGTCTGTACGTCTGTTCGTCATGCGGGACGACGATGAACGCGGACGTGAACGGTGCGGTGAACATCCGCCGAAGGATAACTCAGAGTCCCCCGACGGGGGATATGAGTAACGGCTGGTTGGCACAGCCCGGAGTCTTCCTGTTCGACCGCGAGAGCGGGTCGTTCAACACGAGAGAACAGGGAGACTGCAAACCATAATATCCCAACGCTCGGGATTCCTCCGGCTTCAGCCGGAGGAGGATGTCAATCGTACTCTTTAGTCCGTGACGATGCGATATCTTATTAACCAACAAATCCATGCTAGTTCGGACACTGTTGGTTAACACGAGGCTGACCCCAAATGACTCCCAAACCACCGACACCGCCGGCAGATCTCTCGACGGAGATGGTTGACACCCTCAACAGCTACTCGCCTGAACAGCTCCGGTACGTCGCCCGCTATGCCGAGGCGTTAGCAGCGCACAAAGCTCGCGGCGGCCGTCCCGATGAAGAATCAACTGCCGACGAGAACGATGCCCAATCTGATGATCTTCCAGACGAAGTTCCGTCGAAAGCGACGATCACGATCAAGGAGATCAATGACAACCGCTACTACTACTGGCAGTGGAGGGATGGTGACAAAGTGAGGTCAAAGTACAAAGCTCCAGTAAGTCCCGATGACTGACATCCTCTCCCGGCCAAAGCGCGGGTACTCTTCTCGTTGGCTCTGTTGGCATCCTATCCTTCAGACATTTCTCCCGTGAAACAACCGGTCGCTGAAAGGTGCTTGAGACACGCTGTTTCCACACGGGGTTTGACGGCAAAATACACATATCTAATGATCACCTATCGCGTTCGTATGTCAGAGCCGTGGGAACGGAAGGGTGTCGTAGAGACATACACCGGCGGCGGATTCGATCTGTACGCACCGGACCCTACTGATGTTCAGTTAGAAGATATCGCCGCCGGATTGGCCCATACCTGCCGGTTTGGCGGTCACTGTCGTGACTTTTACAGCGTGGCTCACCATTCGCTTCACGTGAGTTCCGAACTTTCGGACGCGACTCCTCGTCTTCAATTACTCGGACTGCTACACGACGCCGGTGAGGCGTATCTGGGCGATATTCCTCGTCCGTTGAAAGTCGAACATGACGTGTTCGAACGGATCGAATCTGAGATTCTAGATGCCGTGTGGACGTCGCTCGACATCGCTCCGCCGACTGAGGAGGAGTGGGAACAAGTTATGGCCGCCGATGACCGCCTTCTCGCGTACGAAGCCACTCACCTTCTTCGAGGCGGGGAATGGGCCGATAATCCACCGGATCGGACGTACGAGTTACAATCGAACCATACCAACGAGATTCGAGAACAGTACACCTCCCGAGCCGATTCACTGCTGGATCTGGTCTAGCGACGCTCTCAGCAGTCTGACCGATAGATGAGTTAACCACACTGAGCGGTCCATGAGTCTCTTGTATAGACCAGAACCCAGTTCGGATATAGCACTGTCTGAGGATTTCATCAAAGCCAATGACGTTGTAGTGAGCGCCCGCAGATTGGGATGACAGACAGCACGCAGTGTAAATGAGGACACTACTGGCAGTCGGGTTGGTAAGGGGAAAGACCCGGTTCTACCGGTCGGTGGACGTTGAAGCAAACCACCGCTGCGAGCGATCACTCCGCCCCGACGAGGAACTGTCGCAGCACGCGCGCAGTGCCCCGTCGGATCGTTTCACTGGCCGTCGATTTGTCGATATTGAGCCCAGCGGCGACCTCCGCTAGTGTGCAGTCTCGTGGTACCTCGAAGTACCCACGACTAAGTGCGACGGTCATACACTCACGCTGTCGAGAAGTAAGAATCGGGTCCTCATCCTCGGTATGCACCACTGAGAGAAGCTGATAGTGCTGTTTGGTCTCATTGAGCGCCTCGCAGAAAGCTTCGAACTGCTCACGGCTCGTTGTCAGGTCGAACTCCATCGTGCCATTCTCGACGACGACCGGAAATTCCGGTGGTAATGATGATTGCCACAAGAACTCATACAATCCCTGATCAGCCACCTTGTACTGGCCAACAGCGCGGGTCTCGTCCTGATGGACTGGCTCATAGGCGGTGATATCCGGGTGGTCTCTGATCGCAGTGACGACCGTCTCGGCATCCGCCGCTTGGACTTCACCCAGCTCCAAGGCGTGATCGTCTTTCGGAACCCCGGTAAGCAAGCGGAACGTCGCTTCTGAGAAGGCCGACGACAGCTCGTTGACCCATAGGTCCTCCCGCAGCGGCATACGAAACCGAGCGCGGATCATCCACGTCGCCCCCTCTGTGCGTGTCGACGTTGGAACCGTTTCATCGGTGTTCAGCATCGTATTGAAATCAATAAAAACGTCGGGTAGCAATGTATGAGCGGTGTTTTCGCATTCCGGGTTTGTGTCGAGATCGGGAGTGGGATTATCCCTCGGCTGACCGTTGCTTCCCCTTTCGCCGACCGAGTGCGATCGCGTACACAGCACTGAGCGACACAGCTGCGATCAGACCGATCAGAATGACGAACGCGAAGTAGCCAAGTATCGGATTGGAGTACGGGAGAATCACGTCACTCGGGGGCTCGACCGCCCACGGACTAACGTGAAAGTACGCTAGCATGAACGCGCTGAGCGTGAACACGCCAGCCCAATATCGAGTCCCAACGCGATCAGTTAGCGTGAGATAGAGCCCGACAGCGACGAGAGGGTAGATTGCCAGACTATACGTGAACGGATTCACGTGGTGAGCAATCGGCCACCCGACGTGGTTTCCGCGAATGATGTGGTCAATATGGTGGGCGGCACCCAGCGTGGTCGTGATGGCCAACAGCAGGTACAGTACCCGTGACGCGTTGCAGTCGGCGTTTGATACCTCGATGGAAAGGCTGTCTTCGAACGTCATATGAGATTGATGTTCGAATATATCAATCAACTTTTGACCAACATGTTGAGGTTGTGAGTTAGAGTATGTCGGGCATGGCAATCCGGCCGGTGGATCGGAATTGGTTGTTTCGAAAGGACCAGTTCTTACTGACTCCACAGGTCCGTCCGAGTACTCCGGCTTAGTGACCCTCTCCAATAGCGTGGTTAAGTCGCTGTTTGACCCTCCACGAGAGATTTACCCGATGGCTCACTTGGATCAGTCGATCATGAACCGGCGGACATTCGTGACGGGAACGGCGCTCGCAGTTCCCAGTGGATTCGCTGGCTGTATTGAAGAAACGTTTAGCACTGATGACACCCGCCCGGACCCGGGTGACATCTCCGTCGACGGGCGACTACACAACGAGACGGATGATCCTCACGTGTTCGAAGTGAAGGCGGAAACCGACGACGGATACGACCTCGTCAGTGACTCTTTTGAGGTCCCCGGCGGTGGGACGGAAACGATTCCGGGGATCGGAGTTCCGGGGGCCACCCACACGTTCACTATAGCCGTTAACGAGACGGAACGCTCCGAGACGCTCACGCTTGATATCGAACCGGCGGACCACGTCGTGGATGGCTACGTTGATATCCGATACGGGACAACCGGTGAGATCGAACTATCGGTCACGCCACGAAGCGAGTCCACAGATCCTGATTCGGTCCCGAACCTGAGCGGATACACCGTGAGTGACGTCGCTATCACGCCGAATGTGGAGCGGGAATCAGATCAGGACTCATGGGGGATTTTTGTTGCCAGTCGGAGTGTCGCCGCCGAGTACTTCGATATCGATGATAATAGATCCGGCGAAGTAGGGGGGTTTGTCGCCGAGACGGCCTTTGAGGACGGCGAGCGCCTCGTGTACGTACAGGCATATGCGCCACAGACGTGTTATGAGCTGGTACTAGGAGACGAACCGTCCATCGACGCGAATGGGCTGCCGGTTGTCGATACGGAGTTAACCCGAACGAAACCGATCGGTGAACCATGCGAAGATGCTATCACGCCTGTTGATCTATTGGTGCGGCTTTCGTTCGATCCCGATGGCCCACCGGCTGATGTCATCGTTATTCAGATCGCTGATTCGGCCGGGACGGAGCAGGAAGGCTTCCAACTCGAGGCCGAACAGTGACCACCGGGCACCGGTTGAATTAGGTATCAATGTGACCGATGACTCTCTGTCTGAAGATAGACTCGGGACGCAAAGGATATCGACTAGCTGGTTCCGAACTCACCAACCTATTAGGGAAAATTTCAACGTGGTCTCGGTGGCAGGACAGCGTGTACTGTCACCCCGACCACCGTTCGTGATAGAACCAGTCGGACAACATCGTCACGAAAGCATCTGGGAGCCCGAAAAAAGGAAATCTCAAACACACAGCACACACGGCAATGACAGACAATTCGACGAACGACACCGAGCAGCAGAGAACCCTCCCCCCGAAGCGGTCGGGCGTTCCGTTTTTGGGAAGTGCAGTCTCGTTTGCGCGTGACCCGTATACGTTCTATGAGGACCTCGCAACGCGGGGCGACATTGTACGGTTCTCGATGGGGAGTACAGAACTGGCAGCCGTGTTTCATCCGTCCGATATCAAGCAGGTATTGGTAGAGGAAGTCGAGAGATACCGAAAGCCAGCTGACGCCAGAGGCGTTGATATCCTCTCTGAAGGGTTGTTACTGAGCGATGGCGAGCGGTGGCGACAGCAGCGGAAACGACTTCAGCCACTGTTCTATCAGGACCGCATCGAGGCCTACGCCGAGACGATGGGAACGTACGCGGCTGCCTCTGCAGACGAGTGGGCAGCGTCTGACGGGGCGGTGGACCTGACCGAGGTAACTTCAGCGTATACGCTTCGAGTGCTCGGGAAAACGTTGTTTGGCATCGAAGCTGAGAAGCATCGTCAAGCGATACGCGCAGGAGCCGAAGCGATCCGTGAGCGGAGTAGTGAAAGCCCAGTCGCCGTCGACGTTCCGAAGTGGGTCCCCACGCCTAGCAACCGTCGGTACCAACGAGGTATCGCTGAACTTGAAACTGTGATCAATGATCTTCTCGCGGACCGCTCCGCCGATACAGATGGGAATGACCTCTTGTCACTACTCATCGCGGCGACGGACGACGATGGGAACGGCCCCACGGCGGGTGAGATTCGCAGCCAGCTTGCGACATTCCTGTTTGCCGGTCATGAGACCAGTGCGAGTGCGTTGACGTGGGCGCTATACGAACTCGGGCGGAGTCCTGACGTGGCCGACCGGCTCAGGAATGAGGTTGACGAGGTTGTCGACGGTCCTTACGCGAGAGTTCCGGATCTGCCGGCGTTGGAGTACACCGAACAAGTGATTCAGGAGACATTACGTCGGTATCCGCCCGCAGCGGCGATCTTTCGAGAGACGGACACCGGTGTTTCACTCGGTGGGTATCGGTTGCCAAAAGACACGTACATCGTCCTTCCACAATTTTACGTTCACACAGACGAGCGCTGGTGGGACGACCCATTGGAGTTCGATCCATCGAGGTGGGACAGGATCTCAGATCCGCCGGGCAATCGTCCAGAGTATGCGTATTTCCCGTTCGGTGGTGGCCCTCGACATTGCATCGGAATGCGGTTCGCACGGATGGAACTCAAACTGGCACTCGCAACGATCGCACGCCACTGTCACGTCGATCACCGGTATGAGACGATAGACGTTGATATCGGGTCAACAGTGTCACCAGCCGAACCGATCGAGGTACGATTCGAACAGCGAGACACGACCGGAAAGTAACAATATCAAATGACGGCGTTGACTGTAAGTCATTTCTCTGAATAACAGGTTATCCCTCCGTTCATACGTTATTTTCTCAATTTCGCCCAACATGTTGGGCAAATTCTCATCACGCTTTCCGGCACACTACGGACTGCGATGTCACTGAGACAGCAGTTGTCGACGCAAAGCGAACAACGAACGACTGTACTAGTCGTCGCCCGTGCAGACCATCTACGTGAGGCTAACCGGGAGCAGGTATGTGCACGGTCCACGGAGGGTCACCAATGAGATCCGTGAACGCTCTCGATAAGCGGTTCCGGCGGCTCCTGCCGGTCATTTTACGCGTGCTCGCCGTCACGATAACGCTGTATCCGGCCGTCCGGAAGTTCTCCGAGTACTCGTACCGTGTGACTCAATTCGAGGCGTACGGGATCCCCCTGCCCGGACTCGCCGTTCTGGTGACGGGCGTCGTTGAATTCGTCGCCATCGTTTTGATCGGGTTCGGAGTCGGCGGTCGAATTGGGGGGAGCGCCCTTGCATTCGGCATGATCGTTGCCATCGTCGCTGCGGGGCCGAATCCGTTTAGCGTACTGGTGCTGTTCGCGTCGCTCGGAATCGTGCTGCTCGGAACGGGGCCCTACTCCTACTGGGACCCCACCGTCGGCGAATTACTCGCCGGTCTGACAACTGGCTTACCCACCGCAACTGTCGGGAGTGATAGTAAATGAACGCGAACCCGTTCCGCTCAGCCTATCGGACCGGCGTTACCGTCCTGATGGAGCTCTACGCCCGCAATCGAATTCTGTGTCTCGTTGCGGTAGCCAATCTGAGTTTAGCGGTGGTGTTCACGGCTCTGATGGCACTTGACGGTCGGACGGTCCTCGGTCGAAACGTCTGGACTAAACCGTGGAAGTTCGCTACCTCCATCGCCGTCTTCACAGGGACAATGGGCTGGATACTGCCGTCATTATCGCTATCCATCCGAGTTGAGCGGCTGGCGACGACGGTCATTGGGGGCGCAATGACGATCGAAATCGTGCTGATATCGACGCAGGCCGCCCGTGGCGTCGCCTCACACTTCAACGATACGACACTACTGAATACGGTAGTCTATGCCGTCATGGGAATCACGATCACGATCAGTTCACTCGTCGTCGCCTACGTCCTTTGGCGCGTCGTCAGGAATCCACCGGACCTCGCGCCCGCGTATCTGTGGGGGGTCGCAATCGGAATGTTCGTGTTCGTCATTGCGAGTTTCGAGGGATGGCTCATGGTTTCGGAAGGCGGTCACGGCGTCGGTGTTGCTAACGACGCTCGCGGACTTCCACTATTAAATTGGAGTGTCACCGGGGGTGACCTCCGGGTGGCTCACTTTGTCGGGCTTCACGCATTACAGGTGGTGCCGCTGGCGGGCTACGTGTTGTCCGGCTGGGAGACACTCGCTCCACGTGAATCAGTTATTGCTGTCAGTAGTATCGGTATACTCTACGGTGGGATTACGCTCGTAACATTCATTCAAGCGGTACTGGGCCATTCACTCATCAGTTCGCTGATTATTCCGTGGCTGCCGCCGAGCTTCGGCGCAGGAATTGTTCTAGTCGGAGTCATATGTGGAACGGTGTTGCTTGCAGCGACGTGGCAGCGAGCAGAGCGAACCGACGAAACTAGTCCACCCAAGACGGGGTTTTGAGCTATCAGTAGAGTGGCTTTGATAACGGCGGTCTAACTATACAGAATTACGAGTAGGCAAGCCGGGTGCTTCGAGGCGTTACCCCGTGGCGATTCAGCAATTGCTTCATCTTGGGAGCCGGTTCGTTCAGGCTACTAGATACTGTCGAGGAAGGCGTCCACTTCTGCTGCGGTTCGCTCTGGCGCTTCGCTCGGACCGCTGTGACTCACGCCGTCGAACTCCACAAGTCGGCTGTGCGGCAGCGCGTTGTGTACGGCACGGGCGCTCTTTCGGAGGAACGCCGGCCCGTCGGTTCCGGTCATCACGAGCACTGGCGCTGCAACGTCAAGACTGTCCGGTAGCTGATACTGCTCGACGGAACGATTCATCCGGACGACCTCTTCGGCGAGGTCCACGCAGTCGGGCCACACCGGCCAGTCCGCCAACCACGCGTCGAGATCCTCAATACCGTCCGGATGGAGGACGTGCTCGATATAGCGTTTCACTGCTTCGTCACGTTCACCGTCTGCGACGAGCGCCGCCATTCGATCGGCGAGGTCGGCTTCACGTCGGTAATCGTCCGGGAGGACGGCCGGCTCGTATACGATGACCGCTTCGACTGCTGCGTCCGTTGCGGCCTCAATTGCCGTCAGCCCACCGTAAGAGTGTCCAAAAAGGATCGGCTCACCGTCGACGGCGTCGACGAGCGTGCGGACGTACTGGGCCTCTCGAGTCAGTATCTCAGCGGCGCTCGTTTCGGCCGGATCGTCGAGACACGTCCCAAAGCCGGGGCGCTCCGGAATCACGGCCGCGTGCTCCTCGACGTACGGCAAAACCGCATTCCAGTACTGGCGGGGCGCCATCCCGCCGTGAAGACAAATAACCGGCTCGCCGTTTCCGTGCTGTTCGTACGCGATTTCACTCTCGGCGACGTGCTGTGACGACATCGGGCGACTCCGGGTTCGGGACTGACGCGAGTAAGCGATTCTCTCAGTGATACGGGCGTTTTAATACTATTAAATGGGTCCGACATCTCCATTACGAGCGATTAGATCAATAACATATGGGACTCGTCGCCGAGTTTGACATCGATTGCCAAGCGTTACCGCTTACAGGAGTGGCTACGAGCACTACCGAAGCAACGTTTGAGCTTGAGATGCAGTACAACCACGGGAAGAGACCCGTATTCCTTGTCACCGTGCAGGGCGGCTCGCAGACAGATATCGAGGCTGCCCTCACGGAGGCGCACGACGTCGCAGAGTGGGCGCTCGTCGGACAGGCCGGTGACACGCGCCGATACCAAGCGTTTCCGGCGCTCAGTTTCGAAGAGCAGCTCGGCGATCATATCGACGACCTCACGGGACTCGAAACACTCGCAACGGTCGACGCGATCATCGAGCAGATAGACGTGGTATCACGCGGCTGGCGACAGACTGGGTGGTTCGCTGACCGCGCTGCGTTCACGGAATTCTCCTCGTTCTGGCAGCGGAACGCCGATTTTCGATTACACCGTCTCACGCGAGACGGCGAGTCCGAGCCGGCCGGTGACGGACTGACGGATCGCCAAGATGAGGCACTGCGAATCGCCTACGAACGAGGGTACTTCGACATTCCTCGACAGGCGTCTCTCGAGGATATCGCCGTGGAACTAGATATCTCCCCATCGTCGCTTTCCGAACGGCTCCGCCGAGCCCAGACTCGACTCATAGAAGAGACGGTTGCGACGACGTGGCCGCCGCTCCCTGATTGAGCGGAAATAAAGCAGTCGCAAGCGAGACTGAGATCACAAGCACTCACCCGTTTAGCATCGGTGGCCCTCTGGACGTCCCTGTTGTCAAATACAGGAGAGGATCAACAGTGAGTAAATACTTCATCGATCCTTTGGATCTCACATGCTGTTTCTGACACAGTGTGAGTGGGACAGTGACGTGTGTCGGTTTGTGGATCGCCTGAATCAACCGCAACCGGGGAGAGCGATCACCCGCTGCGGGTCTCAGTAAAGCCTTTGTGATCTATTAGTCGAAGTCGAGTTTCAGTGGGATATGTCGTCATGGCCACCATAGACAAGTAACCTGTTGACGGGTATAGGCCTGCGATTCCTATTTTGAATCGCGATCTCCAAAGATCCCGTAAAACTGTGCTACACGATACACAGCGAAGGCAGTAAACACGAGAGGCATCCCTGTAAAGAAGATCAGGATTAGCTCTTCGCGAGTGAGTAGACCGGTGATGGCCGTCCGAGCGACTCCGGGTAGTCCTGCGAGGACAATAGGGATGAACAGGAGGATACTGAACAGTAAAGCGGCTGTGAGTTGCGTGTACGGCCACGCGTTGTCACCAACTTCTCGCGATGACATCAGATCTCCACCTCACTAGGAGTCTTGCGCTCTGCAGGTGGTTGCTCAACCATCTTCCAGTCCTGTTTCGCCCATTCTTGCGAGCGGAGCACGCGATTGTACGCAGATTGGAATTGGTCTGGATCACCGTGCGCTTCGACGTAGCGAAGGCGGTGTAGCAAGCCGTCCATATTCGCGTTCTGGATGCCGAGACCGGGACGTCGATTCACTTCAAGCACCATTGGACCATCGTGTTTATCGAAGACAACATCTACGCCAGTGAACCCTAGGCCGCTCGAGATGGCTGCCTGAGAAGCCATTGTGAGGACGTCTTCCCAGTCAGGAATGCTGAATTCGAGATCGGCTCCCGAATCAGGGTGAGAGTCAATGAATTCATTGTGAGTCTGCTGGTACCCACCGGACGCTTCACCAGTTGCAATATCGATAGCGACGGCGACAGCACCCGTGTGGATATTCGCAGTTCCGTTTGATTCCTCGGTCGGGAGTCGAACCATCGACATCACCGGAAAGCCGAGGAGAGTAATGACTCGAAGGTCGGGGACTCCACCTGTTGTTCGGTCCGCTAGCAATCCATCAGGTGTGATGAACCCCTCGACGAGGGCCTCTCTTCGAGCACCATAATCACTGACACCACCGACACAGATATTTCGAGTATGAGCCACGATTTCATCAGCTGTTAGCCGCCCACGGTTCGTGAGAAATTCGTTGGTCTCCTCGTCGCGACCACGAACAGCGAGTACGTCACGGCCACCGGAGCCATCAATCGGCTTGATGGCGAACTTGCCCTGTGTCTCGAGAAACGTTTGAAGTTCCTGGAAATCGGACTCATCCTCAGCGATGAGATAGGTGGCAGGCGTGGGAATCGAAAGCCCGTGAAGAGTTTTCTTCATCTTGCCTTTATTGAACGCCGCCATGACCGACGTGGGGTTGTATTTGCTGATGAACTCTCGATTTCTGATGCGCATCGTGAGAATGTTACCGGCATTTTCTGCCCCAAGAGAGCGCCGTAATGTTCTGAATCGGAGATATTCGCCGAGACGAGTATCAGTGGCCGTCCCGAGGAAAATGTTGATAGCTACAAGTGCAACCCACAGCTCCGGAGAACGGATAACGAATCCGACGAGTGGCTCGGAGGTGATAATAAAGAACGCTGCAGCGATACTGATAATTGTCGCAGCGAGGCGGCGTGTCGCAGGCGGCCACCCGGTTTCGGTGAGACTCCCGACGAATCGTTCAGCGTACCAAGTGGTCAACACCACTGGGAAGAGAATAATCGCTTGAAGCGATGAGAGATCCTGGAGTTGACCAGCGGCTTCGATTACAAACAGGCCAATAGCTGCGACGACGAGGAGTGACGCCACACGGTGGGCGGTTCCGAGGTCCAAGTCACTGATTGCGACACGGGCGAGTGACGTGATAATGAAAATGTAGGCGATTACAATAAACCCCCAAAACGGTCCAATAACCACCCACGAAAAGGAGAGAATTACTGGCCCGAACACGCCGAAGGTGCTCATACCCAGTTCATTCCGAAGGATCGCGATAACCGTCCCCGCGATCATCAGCTGGAAGGCAAAGTCAATATCCTGAGCTACCGGTACAAACAAATCAGAATTTGCCCGAAAAAACACGGCAACGACTGCAAGCCCAAACAGAAGCACCAAACTGGGGAGATGCTGTCTGAGATCTAGATCCACGAGTTACCTACGAATATGTCGCAAAGTATGGTCTGACTACTCTCTTCATTCTGGGATGAGATGATCCTCTCACACCCATTCACGAGAACGCATCTGAAGCACATTGTCTGTCTATCAATTCGCGTATGAATATTTAAACTAATCTCTCCCTTGCTATTGTCACTGGAGTAAAATCACCATATGCTAGTCGAGATACCAATCCGGTAGTCACTCTGAGTACCTTTCAGTTGCAGAAAATAAATCCCTGCGCTGAGCGATTCGTGAGTTCCCTGTATAGACCAGAACCCAGTTCGGATATATCACTGTCTGAGGATTTCAACGAAGCCTTCTCGTTCTGTATGTTCTCCAATTGATACGATTTGCTCACAGCTTATTTTCCCAAACAGGTCATTCGGCGTGGGGTCAGTTCCGTCGGTAGTCCTGAATGCTAGAATCTGGAGCTGGAGCCGTTGTAAATGCTGATTTCATATCGATAGAGGTGTGTGAGCGAATGTGGTATAGAACACATCGATAGAGGGGTGTGGTCAGCGACGAAACACAGAACACATCGATAGAGGGGTGTGTGAAATCCGATACGTGTTAATCTAGCTGCACATGAGAGGTGGTAACAGCCAGAATAGACACTTCGATAGAGGGGTGTCTTCCGACGGGACTCGCAATGTCATCGAAAAGCATCCGGGCCGAATTGAGGAGCAAGCTCTACGCTTCAGCGCAAGGGGGATTCACGTCTGGTTTCGGATCTGTGCTTTGACCACTGACTCAACCTCGCTTTCAGAGACCATCTCTATCCGGGAGTCTTCACGAAGGGTTTCGAGTATTGTGGCCGGCCGTTCACCGAACTGAAATTCGAGGAACATACCGGAACTCGGCCCGTGACTCCGCCGTTCGAAATCGACGAGTGAGTACGTCGTGAGCTCTTTCATTTTGTTCACGTAGGTTTCTTGATGATACTGGTCAGCGTCGATTGCTTCGGTTAGATACTGATACACACGGTAGCCGGTTGTGCTTCGAGCTGTCCCAGCCTCGGTTTGAGCTGCAACGGCTGCGGTTGCGTACAGACACAGCTTCTTTTGGGTGCTGATCCCACGGACAACCTCTAACACGCGGTTTTTTTCGACTTTCTGCTGTGCAGCCCGGACGTGTTTCTCTCGAACGCGGCCATCGCCTTCGCGCTCAGCGAGCTCGCCGGCGACACGCATGAGGTCGATTGCCTTCCGGGCGTCACCGTGCGTTTGGGCGGCAAACGCCGCAGCAAGCGGAATCACGTCATCATCAACGACATCATCGTGAAACGCGTCTTGTCGACGGCGGAGAATCGCTTTGAGCTCGTCAGCGTCGTAATCATCGAAGTGGACGTCTTCAGGGGTAAACGAACTAATCGCTCGGCTCCCGACTGAGTCCATCATTTTAGTATCATTCGAGATAGCAACGACAGAAATAAACGCATCAAGTTCGTCGTCTGCCCCGGCACGTGAGAGTTGATATAATAACCGTGAGAACGCAGGATCCTGCTTATCTCGCCGACCGACAAGCATATCCAACTCGTCTAAGACGAACACGGCAGAGTCGAAATTCTCGTTGACAATCCGATACAGCTCATCCCACTTTTCTTTCGTCGCAACACCGTGTTTTGGAACTTGAACATCAACGCCCGCCTCAGCAGCTGCCTGCTGGGCGAGTTCATACACTGCCACACCAAGGGTATCGAGATCCTGGCAGTTCACCTCGATTGTCCCGAAGCTGATGTCGCGGGACTCACAGATGCGGCTAATGTTGTTACAGACTGCCTTGGTGATGAGCGATTTACCTGTCCCCGATGGCCCATACAAAAACAGATTCGGTGGGCGGTTGTCACCAAGCGCAACACGGAGCATCTTCGTCACCTCCTGTAGCTGCTCGTCACGTCCCACAATACGGTCTTCTTCGACCACAAAATTGGGATCCAGAAGCGACCGATCACGAATAAGTCCCTGTTGTTCATCAAATTCTAAAAGCATATCCTCAATTGATTGTGGCGCGTCTCCCGTCGTCTCATCCGCTACTTGCTCCTCAGCACCTGTCGGTGAATCCTCAGCTCCCGACCGTGAGTCAGCGGCACGTGACAAATCTGCCTGTGCCGGTGTCTCATCGTTATGTGACTCCGGTGTAGACGGTGGATCCTCGGAGTCGTCAATACCCATACTCATCGTGACATCGGCTGGTCTGAAAAAGGTTCCCCACCTCTATCGAAGTGTGATTCCCTGTTATGTGCGACAAAAGGAGGAAATTCAGACTAGAGTGTCGTTTGAAGTGTGTCGAAACAGTATCCAGTAACGATGTGTTTCTCGATGTTGTGAACACACACACCCCTCTATCGATGTGTTCGACGTACTCCAAGGCAGCGAGTAGTTGTCGACCGAAATCCCGAGTAGCCGCCACTACGGATAGAAACCGGAGTATAGCCTATCTCGATTGGTGTGAACGGCTCATAAAGCGGTCGTTCGTGTCTTCTTCTTCTTTCTATAACAAGAACAAACACACACCCCTCTATCGATGTGTTCGATGTGTTGAGTCAGCATAATTTCTGTGGGTATTCAGACAACGTGATCCGTGGCAGACGAAGAAGCTACAGACGGCCTAGAGAGCCTTTCTCAACGGTAGTCGGCCGGCTTGAAGGCCAAACCGAGGTTGATTCGATGATATTGCCAGCGTGATGCTCTTGGTTGAAACACATCGATAGAGGGGTGTGTGTCCATACGGATGCCTTTCGACTATTGTCCTCGACCTTCAGGAGTCCGAGATTTCCCTCGATTTGTTGTGTGTCATCTCGATAGACCCGAACAGGCACGACCACTATATTCACTCAACGTATTCTGATCGCGAACACATCGATAGAGGGGTGTCTCCGTATGTAGGATAGCCTTCGCACCCACTTTTTGTGGAAGATAAACACGATACAGAGATATGATGGCCGCGTGAAATATGCTACAGTCGAAAAAATCCCCGCAATGGTCAGCCGATTACGATTCGATGACGCGTTCGATATCGTCGTCGATATCGTCACGAGCCTTGCTGTTCGTGACGAGGCTCACAGCGATCATTACGACTATGGCCACGAGAAGTGTAAGCGCTTCAGCCGCGGAGCCATGTGGTAGCGAGAAGCCGTAGAACTGGACAGCAATAGCCAGACTAAGATTTCCAAACAATGCAACCACACCAGCGGCTATCGCACCTTCTGTGGTCGCCCCTTTCCAATTCAAACCGATTCCGAGCAGGGGAACGATGGCAGCGGCGAACAATCCCCATCCGACAACGCCGAGGAGACCGACTAAGATCTCAACGTAGTAGACGAGTAGCACCGACACTAGGATGATCAAGGCGGTCGCCACGCGGTGGGCGCGTAACTCCTGTCGGTCTGAGTCGTACTCGAACCCTAGGCTTTCCGGGATGTCTCGTGCAAGATTCGCAGCGCCGATGTTGATGAACGCGTCGCTGGTGCTCATCACTGCGCCGACAGCAGCGGCTAACACGACGCCTGCCACGATCGCTGGCGTGAATTCGACGAGAAAGATTGGAGCGGCATTGTCTGGGTTTGAGAGTTCAGCGAACTGTCCAGTTTCCACGAGCGATCGCATGCCGACACCAAGTGCGAGCATCATGAGAGACGCCGCGAAGTAGGATAGCGCGGCGATAGGCGCTCCCCACTTCAGTAGCTTCGGGTCACGCAGCATATACAGTTTGTGTGCCATGTGTGGCTGCCCGGAGTTCCCAACGAGGAACAAGAAGTACCAGGTAAGTCCGAGCATAATCGGGAACGCGCCGAATGCGCCGGCGAGTTCTGGAATTTGACTGCTTAGCTCACTGTTCATTGTGCTGAAGCCGTTGACTGTGTTCAACGCTAGGAAAAAGACAACAACACTGCCGACCACCATGATCCCACCCTGGATGAGATCAGTAAACACCCCAGCAACCATGCCGCCACCAATTGTGTACACCGAGATGACAGCGAGTCCGATCACGAGTGCAACGACTTCGCTCACTCCAAGCACTGTTTGGAGTACAAACGCGATAGCGAGAAACTGAACACCGAGATACGAAATGACACCTAGCAGTACTGAAAGAGATACTAATAGTCGGACTGCCTGGCTGTCGAATCGGGCAACAGCGGCGTCGGGGATCGTGAATATCTCACGGGCCTCAGCCATCAACCGCATTTTTTTGCCGAGTACGAACCATGACACTGGGAACGCAAGCGGTGCAACGATAGCGATCCACAGGAACCCGTACCCGCCGTCGTAGAACAGTCCGGGGCCGCCGATGAAGCCGAACCCGCTCATGATCGAGGCGAAGGCAGCAAACGCAACTGCCCAGATACCGAATCGCTTCCCGGCGATCAGGAAGTCTGACGTCGATTTTGTCTGACCAGTTGCCCAGATACCGATCACTGCAATCCCGACTAAGTACACCGCAACGATACCGACGATGACTGGGTTCATCGTCTCTGTCGTCGAGACTTGCGTCAAGGCGGCTGCAAGGGTGTCAATCATTTATTTCCCTCCTCGTCGGACCCCATCGTGCGGAACTCCGCTACTTGATCTTTGTCCCAAATGTACTTACTGAAGAGATACGGATACGCGAACATCAGGTATAACGCGGGTGGCATCCACAACACATAGACGACGACTGCTGTCGCCCGAGGGAATCCGAGCCAGTACGTCGGATCAGTGTATGCGGGATTCTGGAAGTGAAAATGCCATAACAACGCAAACGCAACACCGAGGATTAGCCACAACCCAGCTACCATTAGTTTGAACACCTTCGTGTCGTGACGCTGCTCGGACGATTGTACGCCTAACAGCACGTACAACCCAATAAACGCCACTGCACTCCCTGAGAACACGATCTGTCCAACCTGCCCGCCGAAGTACATCGCCACGAGCATTATCACCGCAGCTAGCAATCCTCCGACGACATACTTGTCTTCGCTGGGATTGAAGTTGAGTGCCATACGTGACAGCCAATAACATGAATAAACGCTATATAAAAATAATGGAATATATTAACCTGAGTAACGTACTACATTATCTCCATACGTACCGCGTGCCCATTCGGCGAAGTCGCTGGCATCGTACGTTCGGGAAAAATGATAGAACTCTAATTGTGTTTTTTCTGTGTCAACACTAAGTCTCGGCTTGCGGATCCACGATCCCTCTCGGATTCGGATCTCACACACTTCAGACAACGAAATCACGTCATTATGCTCATCGGCAAGAATCACAGACTCTGGTTCCATCGCGTTTTCCCGACCAATCTCCGTTGCACGCCGCTCACGACCGTCCTGCCGGAGAAGAAACGACTTGTATGACTCTCCTGCGAACACCATCAGCAACTGATCTG
This sequence comes from Halorubrum rutilum, assembly GCF_042665015.1. Taxonomy (GTDB): domain Archaea; phylum Halobacteriota; class Halobacteria; order Halobacteriales; family Haloferacaceae; genus Halorubrum; species Halorubrum rutilum. Next base: position 17,180 of record NZ_JBHTBL010000019.1, read on the forward strand.
GCTCAAACAACAATTCATAGTGTTGGAACGACCGTGGTGACACTTGATACCACTGCGATTCCCACCATCGGGACGTTTCGAACCCTGTAACCCGGCCGGGGTCAACATCACTCATCGCGCTCCTCATCAGACTCCGGCGGCAGCTCAAGTCGGAGCACTGCGGCCGCATACGTTTTCCCTTGACTGTCATACCGGAGACTGAACTGTCCGCCACCGTCAAGTGCCTCACTAGCTACGAAATTGAACCCCGGTAGATTCGGCAGTCGATACCGAGTTACCGATCCGTCGATAAGCTCCCCAAACAGATCAGCGACGCGATCAGCGGTCAACTGCCTGTCCAGCCGACGGTATGCGGCATCGGACTCCGCAATAATTCCAATATTAACTGTATTTGCCTTATCACCAGATCGGCCGTACGCAATCTCGTCGACTCGGACTGCTTGCCCCAGCGACACCCCTGATCCGTCCCCGTCATCACTCATCGACACACACCTCAGGTTTAACCACTGATTTCGGCACCAGCGTCGGCCACACATCAATAATCGGGCGGGGACGCGGTCGCCCGCTGTCAGTGAGCCCGGTTACGCTTGGCGGACCGGCTAGTGACAGAGGAGCAAACTCAGTGCCTAACCGTCGAAGATCCTCGCGGTCCGGACCGCGGGCAGCAAACCGGAGTAACACCTCGTTGTGATCATCGCGGGCAGGCGCAGCCGGACCATGTGCGGCGTTATGTCCAACAAACTCCGCACGTGTGTCCCAAACTGTGAGACCCCGATCCTCGATCCGGGATTCGATCACCGACGCCGCGCGCTTCGCCTTCGCTAACGCATCCGGTCGAGAGTACAGCATATTCCCCGCGACACGGTACCCGTTTTCAAAATGTACACTCACTTTATATGAGTCCGGTGGCGCTGTCCCTTCACATCCTGTAACCGCCACCGTGTCTTCCCCGACATCCGTAATCTCAGGGGCAGTAAAATCTGCAGCAACATCTGGTGTCAGATACGCTCGTGGGTCACCGATCTCGTACACTAACTGCTGAGCGACCGTCGCCCGTGACACCTCTCCACCAGTACCGTCCGGTTTGGTGAGCTGTATCTCGCCGTCGGGCTCAACTGCCACGATCGGGTATCCAACGTCGTCGTACTCGATCATTTCCCACTCTCGCGTCGAGTTCCCACCTGTCACTTGCGTCCCGCACTCGATGAGATGTCCTGCAACGATTCCAGCTGCCAGCCGGTCGTACTGCTCTCGGCCCCACTCGTACTCATGGATCAGCGGGCCGAGCGCTAACGCCGGGTCAACCACACGCCCAGTAATGACCACGTCGGCACCCGAATCGAGCGCCGCCGCAACCGGGAACGCACCCAAATACGCCGCCGCGGTCACGACATCATCGGCCACGTCCTCATACCGTGTGTCGTCCTCGAAGGGCTCTAACTCGTGTCGAGTATGCAGCCGATCCAGCTGGTCAGTAATATCATCGCCGGTAACGGTAGCAACAGTCACATCCACTCCCTGCTCGGCGGCATGCTCACGGACCTGAGTTGCACACGACGACGGATTCAGCCCACCAGCGTTCGTCACTATGCGCACCTCACGGTCAACCAGCTCTGCCAGATGCTCAGCAATGACGTACTCAACGAAATCTGTCGCGTATCCCTTCTCCGGATCACGGTCGCGGAGCCGGTCGAGGATTCCCATCGTCACCTCTGCAAGATACTCCAACTGCAAGTATTCGAACTCAGCACCCGATGCTAACAGTCGTTCAGTCGCATCCGGGTAATCACCCCAGAACCCGGCAGCGTTGGCGATCCGAACTGTCATTCGGTTAACTCATCGATTAGTTCCTCTGCACGGTCCTGCCGTACCGCCTCCTCGGCAACCATCCGCGCCGCCACTTCGTCGACAAGATCATCCGGTGCACCCGCCTGTACCGCAATATTCTTCGCATGCAGACTCATATGACCGCGTTGAATCCCCTCACTCACGAGCGCACGAAGCCCCGCGAAATTCTGTGCGAGTCCGACGGCTGCAAACACCCCTGCGAGCTCGTCCGCAGAGTCCACGTCAAGCAACTCAAGTGCAGCCTCCGCCGTTGGTTGCAGCCGCGTCGCACCGCCGACAGTTCCGACTTGAATTGGGAGTTCAATACTACATGCGAGACGCCCGTCAGCATCGACTTCGTACGTTGTCAGCGGCCCGTATCCGTCCTGTGCCGCGTACGCATGTGCACCCGCCTCGATAGCCCGCCAGTCGTTGAATGTCGCCGTTGCGACTGCGTCAATTCCGTTCATGATCCCCTTGTTATGAGTTGCCGCACGGTATGGGTCACAAGCAGCGAACGCCCATGCATCCACGATCCGATCTCGGATTTCCTCACCAGACAGTGCCACGTCCTCTGTCTCTAGTGCATCCGGTTCGATCGTACACGTCGCACGAGCAAGTCGTCTGTCCGCGAGATTCGATAAAATCCGGAGTGATACGTCTCCCCCGGTCAATTCCTCGATCTCCGGTGCAAGTGCCTCCGCCATCGTGTTGACCGCGTTCCCACCCATCGCATCACGGACGTCAACGATCAAGTGTGTGATGAGCATCTCACCGCGTGGCGTGTCGATTACCCGGACTTGCACGTCCTCACACCCACCCCCGTGTTCGACTAACACCGGATCTTGCTCGTTAGCCAGCTCGATCAGGTCATCTGCCGCATCGAGTACCGTGGACTTCGCGTGATGTGGTGCCGGGACGTCTGTCGCTTGAATCTGCGCAATCATGATGGGTCCCGACACGTCGGTCGTGAACCCACCAGTCCCGCGAGCCATACGCGCGCCGAACGACGCAGCAGCGACGACACTTGTCTCTTCAACCGCCATAGGCACCAGCGTATCTTCGCTATCAATCTGGAAATTCGTCGCAATCCCGATTGGATACTCAAGCGTTCCGACAACGTTCTCGCTCACGGCGTCCGCACCGTCCACACCCAATTTTCCTCCCCGCAGTGATTCGACGGTCTCAGGGTCAACACCGGCGTCAATTAGCGCCTGTCGGCGCTCTGCGGGCGACCCTTTGTAGAAACCAGAGAGACGTGAATCCATGCAGGTGGGTCCGCTACTATCATCATTAATTTTGGGGGGACAGAACCACCACGACGAACCCGCCTCAGACTCCCACCGACACAGCCCGATTAACCGTTTCACGCCACAAAATACAGCCTCAACATTCCGCTCGGCAGGCAAACCAAAATCACTCGCTGACGGTCCCCTGGGTGGATTTTCCTGGATCTACTGCGTTCCTTCAGCTCCGATCTCATCATGGAACCGGGCGAGAAACTCATCCATGTACTCGGATCGTGACGCCCCAAGGTCCCGAGCCGGCTCCGTGTGCAGCGCCTCTAGGCGCTCGTCTGCCCACTTTCGAAGCACAGATACATCGTCTTGATCGGCCGTCACGGCTCTATTAGCTGTGAAATCATCAATAACAGCGTGCCGTTCGTCGCTCCGCCCAGATCGCTCTCCAATAATGCATGCAAGACGCGTCAGCCCGACGGCACCTGTCGCATCCAACTTATCAGCGTCAAACAACAGCTTCGCCTCAATCGTTTCCGCATCAGGAGAACTCGCTCGAATGCTGTGCGTTCGAATGCAGTGCTGTATTGCTTTGATATCTGCTTCAGGAACCCCTTCTGCAGCAAGTAACTCCCCAGCCTCATGCGTCGCCCACACAGCATGATCGTCGATATCATCAGTCCGCTCACGGGGACGACCAATATCGTGTAACCACGCCGCCGCAGCGAGTACATCCGTCTCGACACGCCGATCAACATCAGATGCGAGACGAAGAGCAACATCGTGGACCCGGTTTGCATGAAATTCATCATGTGCGGGCAGCGCATCATCATAATACGGGACCGCAAGCGTTCGCGCAAGTGAACCCAGATCGTCAGACACAGCTACGTGTACTCTGAACGACCGCATATTCGTTATGGTACGATACACTGTCCGCCACATCAGAACACCGTACATTAGCTAGTCGCTTCGCTATCGGGATCACGACGCGTGAAGGCCATCTCGTGGGCTTTCGCTGTTGCATCAAACACCTCGCCGACAACATATCTCGGAACCCGAACTGCAGCGCTTCCAAAGTGGCAGTATTAGGTTGGGCAACAGACCACGTTGGTTCGTCTCTTTCCATGTGCCCAGTTGTGCTATCATCGTTGATCCTCTCAAATGACAATCGACACTCACTGAACACCGGTGTCAGAGTAGCTAGCGCTCCGACAGGTCCGCACCCAGATGTTGCTCCCTCGTGTACTTTTTTGAGAAGCGCGTACGCAGTAAGATCATGGCGACGCCAGACGAGTTTGGCGAGTTTGGTGGGAGACACGTTCCAGAACCACTCGAAGAACCCTTAGCAGAACTAGCAGCTGCGTACGAGGACGCGATCGCGGACGAGGAATTCATGGATGAATTCCGTTACCTGTTGAACCATTTTGCTGGACGTCCAACACCTGTCTTCTATGCGGAGACACTGAGCGAGCGGTATGGAGCAGATATCTATCTCAAACATGAGGATCTCCTCCATGGTGGGGCACACAAACTCAACAATACGCTGGGCCAAACGCTGTTGGCAAAACGGGCAGGGAAAGACCGTTTGATCGCAGAGACGGGGGCTGGACAACACGGGACCGCGACGGCGATGGTTGGCGCGCTGTTGGATCTTGATACAACCGTGTATATGGGACGGCACGACATGCAACGGCAGGAGATGAACGTCTTCCGCATGCGTCTCATGGGTGCCGATGTCGAGCCGGTCGATCGCGGCAACGAGGGGCTTGCGGAGGCGGTCGATGCCGCACTAGAAGATTTCGCTGACAACGTCGAATCCACGCATTATCTCGTTGGGAGCGTCGTTGGTCCGGACCCGTTCCCGCGGATGGTTCGTGAGTTCCAGTCTGTCATCGGGACGGAGGCTCGCGAACAAATTCAGGAACTCCACGGCGAGCTTCCTGACGCGTGTGTTGCCTGCGTTGGCGGCGGGTCGAACTCAATCGGCCTCTGGCACGCATTCAAAGATGACGATGTGATGTTTTACGGCGCTGAACCGGGCGGGACCGATGATGCGAATCACTCCGCCCCACTGTCGAAGACGAGACAGGAGGAGCCACAGATTTTCCAGGGGATGAAAACGAAGACGATTGGAGACGACACTGAGAACCACTCAATTTCAGCTGGGCTTGATTATCCAGCGATTGGACCGGAACATGCTGCGCTCCAAGAGATGGGGCGAGCGGAGTATCATGCGATTTCCGACGACGAAGCCTTAGCCGCGTTCCGAGAACTGAGTGAAGCAGAGGGCATCATCCCCGCGTTAGAACCAGCCCACGCACTTGCGTTGGCCGCTAAATTGGCTGAAGAGGACCAACATGACACCCTGTTAGTCAACCTCTGTGGTCGCGGCGATAAGGATATGCAGACAGCTGCCGAACACTTCGACCTCTCAGACTGAGTCGCTCTCTCCGGAGACACCTTCTTTGGATCGGCCACTACAGCTCCTTTTCGAAGTGGACGAGCTCGTACGCCCCAGCTGTCGATGTCGCTGTTTGGTCGTACCCTTGGTTATGATAGAACTCGAGTGCTGCCGTCTGGCGGGTTGCTGTCGTTGCGAGTAGCGTCTCAAACCCGCCGGCAGCCGCCCGGCGCTCAAGTTCATCGAGAATTTGGCGGCCGTATCCACGCCGCTGGTGTGTCGGTGCGACACGCATCCGATGGAGTTCCGCGGCTCCGGGCCGGTTGCGTTCGTCGCTACGGCCGACTTCGGTTGGGATGAATCCACCCATCGCGACAAGGATTCCATCGTGGGTGGTCAGCTTGGCTACCTGCTGTGGTGATGCATCAAAATCCTCTGTTTGACCGGTCTGTGGGTGGTCAGTGTCGACAATGCCGACGACGAACGCGCCTCCGGTCTCAAGATACGATGTCGCTATCGTTCGCAGATCGTCTGTCCCGGGGATGTCTGATGGATCGACTCCTGTCTCCTGTATTGCCCATCGGTGAAGCGCCCACACAGCTGTGTCGTCCCGCGGATCGTATGGTCGGAGCGACAATCCGTGCGAGTTCACACCAGACGATGGTACTGATCGGGCTTGAAAAACCGGATCACTGTAGCCACCACCTCTCATCAGCCTCACTGACCGGAAGTTCGAACACACTCATTACGCCGATATCGATGCTGAACGAGGAATTATACTCTTGAGGGCTAATCCAAAGGTATGGCGACGACTTGTGCGCTCTGTCGCCGTGTCGTTCCTGACGAACGAATTGACGATCCTCAGGTCGTTCAGGAGCATCATCTGCGGCCGGAGGAGCGCGCTACCAGTCCCACGGTACTGCTTTGTCGGCCCTGCCATGACCAAATCCACGCGCAGTTCGCCAACACCGAGTTGCGGGACACGTACGACAGTATCGAGTCGCTCAGGTCAGCTGATCGACTCACCGGGTATATTGACTGGATTCGGGGAACGGACAAACTCAATATCAATGTCACCACCAGCAACCACATTCGCGAACGCTCATGAGTTGGTTTTCGTAGGTTTCCGAAGAAGCTAGCCTGCCGGCTGGACCAATCTCCAGACATAATCAACTGGAGCGAAACCGACTTGTCTGAAATTCCCCGAGTGATAGATGATATGTCTACTCGTGACGCGGAATTAGTAATCGAGACCTGGCGCATCCGCGAGCGGGATCTTCCTCGCGTTCCACCCGAGGGTTGGGAGACTGTGGACCGACTCCGCGAAGCTGTGTGTCTGGTCGTGACATGTCGCGTCGACGGTGTCGAATACGTCGAACCATTCGCGGGGTCGGCTACCAAGCGCGAACGATTCCATGCGGAGGTGACGACCGACGCGATTGGTGACGACCACATTCATATACAGGACGATATCTCAACGGATTCGTCTTCAACCGACTCTGGCCCATCGACCACAGCCAACGAGCGTGGGGATTCGTTTGATGAAACAACCAAGCAGTTCGATCTCGACGAGGCCCTCGACCGACTGTAGTGACGCTTCGGTTACCGGGCACGTAGCCCTCACGGTCCGAGCGCTGCGATGTCAGCCCCAACTGCTGCCCGGGCGTCTGCGGGGTTGGGATCGCTGTCAGCGAGGTGAGTCCACTCGCACGTAGGAAGCGACGCAATTCGCTCTGTGATGTCGTTTTTGTACGGCGCCGCAGACGGGATGCCGTCGCTTTGCCCCCAGATATCGTCAATGACGGTTGTCGAATCGATACGCACCTCTACAGTCGCCGGGACGCAGCAGGCGACCAGTGCTTCGAGCCCAAGATGTAGCGCGGCATACTCTGCGGTATTGTTTTCGGCGTTTGAGCCGACCGGTCGTCCGAGACAAGCAATTGTCGTGGCGTCGGCCTGAAGCACGGCCCCAGCTCCTGCCGGTCCCGGGTTTCCCCGAGAGCTCCCATCGACGTAGAGGACGATATCACTGCTGATGTCATTCAACGGGCCCTCGGTTACCGTCGACGGATCAGTAGTGAGTACCTCCCCGATTGCGGTTCGGATCTCATCGTCCGTCGTCCCCGGATCGAACAGTCCTCCGTACCCGGCGACGGCGGCATCGATGGCGTCGATAGCTGACTGTATCTCGTAATCATACAGTGCGAGCACGTCATCGACTCGACTCGCAAGCGGGGATAACGTCGCTGTGGGCAACCGATCCATGGCTACAGCCTACGCGCCAGTTGTGTGTCGGGTGAATCCATTATCCGTGCTTGGCGGAGAGCGGACAAAAACACGACGCCATTGAGGGACCTTCTTGATCGAGTCACCAGAGGAAGCACAGCGAGTGGCTTGGGGTCTGACCCGGAAGCGGTTCATTCTGAACGAATCGAACAGGACAAATATCCGATACGGCGTCGGTATTCCCGACTCTATGACGAGTTGTGCCCCCGGTTCGCGCCGAGAAATGTCGCCCACGACGGACGTGGAGTCACTCGGTGTTCCTCCCCCCAACACACCCACCAGTCGGTGGTTGGTAAAAGCAAGTGTCGGCTTCCTCTCCGCCTCCGGTGGGATGGAAAATCCGCCTCGCCCCTTGATTTGAAACGGGATTAGCGAACACAATTATGCAGTTTGGCCCGTATATCCACATATGAGTGATTCCGTTCACACCCCGCCTGGGCCGCCGTTGATCGGAAACGTCTCTCGATTTGCCGATGATCCGTTGCGGGTTCTCACCGGTGTTCAAGAGGCATACGGTGGGCAGTATCCCGTCGTTCGTCTCGATCCCTCGGTCGGTCCGCGGTTCAATATCGTTCTTGACTCGGACCTCGTTCACGACGTTCTCGCCGACAGAGACCGGTTTCGACGGCCGGCGGTGGGACCCGAAGAACAGCAACGACAGGGCCTCCTGTCGAGTGACGGAATCCTTTGGGAGCAACAACGGTCTGTGCTCCAACCATCCTTTGTTGGCGGAAAACTGGCCGAATACGCCGCTATCTCTAGTGATACGGTCGACGCAATGATCGCTGAGTGGCCAGCGGAAGGCACCGTTGACCTTCACGAGGAGCTCTCAGTCCTGACCCTCCGTGTTATTACACAGTCGTTGTTCAGTCGGGATACTGACGATGACCGTGCCAGAGCGGTCCATGACGCGATGGCTACGCTAAGCGCAGAAGTTGAGCCGAGCCTCGCCGATTTCGTCTTGCCCGAACAGGTCCAGTCAGAGCCCTCAGACGCATTTGAAGCCGCCGATCAGACTATCGAGGGGGTTGCACAGGAGTTTGTTGATTGGCATCAATCACAGGCCGACCCCCCAGATGATATGATCACCGCACTCATTGAAGCTAAGTCGGATCCGTCTGTCGAGTTATCTGACGACGAGCTCATCGACGAGGCAGTGCTCTTCATGACCGGTGGGCAAGAAACAACAGCGCTGACAATCACATACGCGTTCTATTGGCTCTCACAACATCCTGAGATGCGTGAGCGTGTTGCCGCCGAAGCACAATCAGTCCTCGACGGTGACCTACCCACCTGGGATGATTTATCAGATTTAACTTACACGGAGCGTGTCGTCCGAGAAACGCTTCGCTTGACCCCGGCCGTCTGGAACATCGCCCGCGAAGTTCGTCACGATACAACGCTCGCCGGGGCGGATTTTGAGAGTGATGAGGTGGTGCTCATGTCGCCGTATGCACATCATCGCGATAGCCGAACGTGGACCGATCCGCTGTCGTTCCGTCCAGACCGGTGGGCTGGTGAGGCCTCGCGCGGTCACAACTCGTATTTCCCATTCGGAAGTGGACCGCGAGTGTGTATCGGCAAACAGATCGCATTGACCGAAGCACAATTTACCCTCGCCCACGTCCTCCAAGAGTTCGACGTCGTAGTGGAGCAAGATGAATTATCTCTTCAACCTAGCGTGACGCTGCGACCGAGGAATACAGTTCGAGCATCTGTGACGGCCCGTTGACTGGTCTGCCAGTGAACGCGTTGACATTACGAATTCGAGGCGCCGGCCGACTCTTCGACGGTCCGACGGACATGCTGTAATTCCCGTTCGACAGTTCGGACCGCGGTATCAACCGAGTCAAACCGATCGCTTCCTGCGTCGGTGCATCCACGTTTCCGTGTGAGACGGATCGCTGCGTCGCTCAGTATCTCCGGACGCACAGCCAGTTTTGCTGCTGTACAAGGCGAAACGTCGCTGGGGAGTCGATACTCAACGATTCTGCCGGACTCGTCGCTTCGCTCCCAGCGTCCCGGTGCCGTGGGCAACCGCTCGATTAACACATCCGGATTGACCGCTGTCTCAGTGTGTTCACTCGCCATAGTGTGTGTAGTGGGCTCACGCAAACGGATTTTGCCGTTGCTGATCACACACCGGCCACATACCGTATCCTCGGAGTTTCCATTCCGTACCGGGAGTCACGCGGCCGTCGTCACACGATGTCAGTGAAAAACAGTGCCGCGACGACGACTGTCACCACGGGGATCAGCACCAGAGACGCCCGTTGTTGCCACCACTGTATCGGGGCCTGAAACCGGCCCGCTTCACGAACCGCCGCTGGGTTCGTTGCCACCGCGATATCACCTCCGGAGAGTGTAGCCCAATACGTGACTACCGGGAACAATACCATCCTAAGCGGTGACTCAGCAGACAGGATTGTTCCCAGCACAGCCGCGATAGCAAGGAACAACGGCAACGGCGCTAGTGCACGTGTTCGGATCACAGCTGGCGGCGTTGACCCCGTCACACTAGCGTCGAATTGGCCTAACGGGGTTGCTCCATCCCACGCTGGAAGGATGGTTATTTTCGGGGACAGTCCAGCCATTGCCGCTGGGATCGCGTGGCCGAGTTCATGTGGTCCAACAAGCAGCCCCACCAGAATTTTTGCCACCCGAACACCCATTGGATCAGTTGTCTGTAATGCTCTGAATCCACTTTACCAATCGGCTTGGGCCGTCCACTAACTCTCTCCGAGGGCCTCGCTGACGCATATCTCCCCACACTGGGGTTACTGACAGCGCTGACGATGTCAACACCCGGTGCGGTCCAAGTGCGACCCACCCCAAATCGGAGCTCCGGAAACCGATTCAGAATCCCCGGGCTAGGTACTCTGTCTGCTGTTCGCCATCTTCGATAGATTGGTTCCACTCGCTCCGCTTGACTTCGAGACACGACTGGTGTAATGCGTCACCTAGTGCCTCTGCCAACACCTCGTTGGTTTCGAACGCATCGAGGGCCGCCTCCAGCGAGGTTGGGAGCCGCGAAATGTCTCGGTCGGCGAGCTCATCCTCGGCAACCGTCTCTGGATCCGCATTGAGCGACGGTCCGGGATCGAGTTCACGTTCGATGCCGTCGAACCCTGCCGCTAGAAGGCCAACTTGGGCGAGATACGGGTTGTTCGTGTTATCAGAGGGTTTGAACTCAATACGGGTCCCAGCCTCTGGGTTGTCCGTGTTGACGGAGGGAATTCGAACCATCGCCTCCCGGTTGTCATGCCCCCAGCAGGTGTACGCTGACGCCCACATGCCCAGGGCCAGTCGGTCGTAGGATTCGACCGTCGGGGCGGTCAACGCCACGAGCGCCGGCGCGTGGTCGAGTAAGCCGCCCACGAAGTGCCGGCCCCGTTCGCTCAATGGGTACCGACTGTCAGATCCGGATCGTACAACACGTTCTCGTCGTCCTGCCACACCGAGAGATGGATATGACAGTCGGTGCCGGGAAGCTCAGGGAATGGATGTGGACGAAACGTTGCACCGATATCGTGCGCCTCTGCAACGGCTTTCACCGTCTCTTTGTACACAACGATCGCAATTTCGGCTTCCAACCGAGAACATCTTCAACTCCGATCAGTATACTGTGCTTCCCACCCCGCTCGTGCCTCGATCTCTCTGCTCCCCCGACGTGTAGTGGCATACTCATTGGTTCGTTTATCGCGTTGACTTTTTTCAACGAGCCCTTTCTCAACGAGCGTATCAAGATTCGGATATAGGCGGCCG
>NZ_JBHTBL010000020.1:0-37814 GCF_042665015.1 Halorubrum rutilum
TCTTGATCCACTACTACAGGCGCTTGACCGGATGGAGGCGATCGTCGAGGATACGTTGACACTTGCTCGCCAAGGCGATACAATAAGCGAAACAGAGTCGGTCAGTTTGACTAACCTCGTCGGGAAATGCTGGGCGACAGTAGACACGGATGACGCAACTATCGAAATTATAGATGAGATGACCTTTCAAGCTGACCCTGACCGGTTACGCCATGTGTTCGAGAACCTGTTCCGAAACGCCGTTGAACACGGTGGATCCGACGTGACCGTTCGTGTCGGCTGTCACAACGAACTTGGGATCTACGTCGAAGACAATGGACCAGGAATTCCAGTCGAAAAACGTGATGAGGTGCTCAAACCAGGACACACGTCGGCACAGGGGGGCACTGGTTTCGGGTTGACTATTGTAAAACGAATCGTAGAAGCCCACGGCTGGGAGTTGTCTGTAGCCGATGGAACCGATGGTGGTGCACGGTTTGAGTTCGAGATGTCTGAACAGGGAGAGCTCGTGTGAGTATTTAGGCAATGCCCGACCCATGGCTGAGAAGTGTGACCACACCTACTGAGCGCGGCGTGTACTAGATAAGCGCTCTGTATTCACGATGGCAAATCTGTCAATTGTTGAGTATTTTAACAGAGCTAAATCCTTCGCAATATATCTTGACTCGATTATAGCCGACACTTTGACTCTACTTCGTATCTCAGTACTGTTCCGGCGCTGAATTTATGATTTCTTTTAGCGCAATTGGGACCATAAAAAATCCAAGGTACAGGTGATTATCACTACGATTTGGTCTATTCTCGGCAGGTCACCAGCCACGATTAAAAGAAACAACGACGTCACGAGATAGAGACACGCAATCGCCCATCGAATGATGGGATTCTCTAGTATTCGAATGTAGTTCACGGTAAGGATTTGTTGTGTTCTCTGTGTTGAAGATTCTGGAGTAATCAAGCATAAAATAGTATAGCAGCACCATTTGGATCCAAGTGAATATGACCCGGCGAAAATTCCTCACTGCAATTGGTATGCTGGTGTGGAGTGGATGCGTATCACCTTCCAGTCCGAGTTCTCGAACCGATTCTACAATCACTGTTACTAATCGTCGCAACAGGCAAGTGGAACTCTCTGTTCGGCTCATGGACGGAAAGTCCGCGTTCGCCGTGGAGGGTTTCGAACTTGACGCCGGTGAGACGAGCCAATTTGACCAGGCAGTGCCGGAGACCCCACCAACGATGAACGTCGTCGTCAAGATACTCGAACCCGTTGAAAAAACGTACAAACAAAGAATCCGTGCGGGTGTCTCCGAATATGCCGTTCAAATCCGATCAGACGGCATTGAGGTGATCTGGGAGTGAAACTGGATTCCGTGTAGGTACTGCCAACCCAGCGACCTGATACCAGCGCGTCAGATACGCCTCTATTTAGTACGGTTTCAACAAACTGGCCGACAACCGTCAGTAGCGCTTTGACCGATACAGCCGATGCAGCCTTCACGGAAACTGCGTTATTTCCCCCAGCCAAATCCTGAACCAACCGACAGAACGTGCCTGCGCATTGAGTGTCGAGGATTCTGCCAGATCTGGGAGATATTCTAACAGCTGTGCGAGATACAGGGCGCGGGCCGTGTTTAGACGCTAGGAATATTGCCTGAACGGCGGGATTTCGAGGAAGTGAAGCGAGCAGAGTTCGATGTGCCCTCGAAACTCGCTCGCTTCACCGACCGATGTGTGGCATTATCTCAAAAAGCTGTCGGGAGTGACGGCAATCAGCCTGTCAGGAAAGGGGAAGGTGGCTACGCTGATTGGGTAATCGTCGCTCTTCATGGACTCCGCGAGTACCTCGACCTTCCATACCGACGACTCCTCGATATCCTCCGTGAAATGCCTGATATCGTGGAGAAACTCGGATTGACGGTCGATGAACTCCCGGATTTTACCACGGTCTGTGCCCGGAAGCAGGCGCTGAAGATGCGGATCTGGCGAGTGCTGTTGCGGCTGTCGGTGAATCTATTTGATACTGGAGAGATTCAGGCGATTGACTCCACCAGCCTCGCCCATCGTTCGTCTAGCCACAACTACGCAAAACGTGTCAAAGGAACGTTTGAGTCGGTCAAGACGACGCTTCTCGTGGATTGCTCGACAAGGGTAATCCTCGACGTACACTGCTCGATGAACCTTCCACACGACACACAGATCGCGTGGCAAGTCCTCTCGAGAAATCTCGACCGCTTGGGAACTGTGGTCGCCGACAAAGGTTTCGACTGGGACAAACTTCGGCATATGCTGCGGGACGAAGGCATCAGAACGGTGATCAAGCACCGAGAATTCTATGGGCTTGATGCCGCCCACAATGCTCGGATAGATGATGAAACGTACCATCGGAGGTCTATCGTCGAATCGATATTTTTCGCGCTTCGCAAGCGATTCGGCTCGACGGTTAAAGCCAGAACGTGGTTCGGTCAGTTTCGAGAGATCGTCCTAAAAGCCGCTGTCAGAAACATCGAGCAGTCTCTCACCACCTGAACCGCGCGAATTCGAGCGTCTAAACAAGGCCCAGGGCGCGTATTCAAGACGTTATGTGCTCAACACCAGTAATCTCGAACCGCGCCCCACCGTCCTTGCTTTCGGTCAGGGCAACCTCCCACATGTGCGCATTAGCAATTTGCTTAACAATCCGCAAGCCGAATCCGGTACCCTTCTCTCTGGTCGAATACCCCGCCTCAAACACAGCCGTGCGCTCTGTCTTATGAATCCCAGGACCGTCATCAGCGAAATAGAATCCGTCCTCATCTGAAAGATCGCCGACCGTGATGGTTACGTCCTCACCGCCGTGTTCAACCGCGTTACGATAGAGATTCTCAAAAAGTTGCTGGAGCCTGTTACTATCAGCTTGGATGTGTTGCTGGGTTTCAATTTTTAAATCCGCCGGTTTGGTCGTAGGGAACTGCCAACTCTGTTCGGCGATATCTGCCAGTGCGACTGTAGTTGTCTGTTCAATATGACTGTCCTCACGGGCTAATGTCAGTAAGTCATCAATCAATGCTTGGCACCGACCGACTGCCTCAGTTGCGTCGGCTAGGTGGTCACTTTCACAGTCATCACGAGCTAGTTCTAATTTCCCATCAACGACATTTAATGGATTCCGGAGTTCGTGGCTAATAACACTAGTAAATTCGTCAAGACGTTCGTTCCGACGCTTGAGTTCCTGTTCGCGACGTTTCTGTTGATTAATGTCGCGGGTGGCACCAACGATCCAGTCCACGTCGCCGTCCATCTCAACCGGCGTGATATGTGTCCTCCAATAGACAAGTCCATCGTCAACCGGTGACCCCTTGTTCGGAACCTGTTCCTCAGCGAGTGTCTCCTCATAACTAAGTGACTGTCCGGTTTCGAGACACTGACGATACTTGTGGACAATATCTTGCCCACGCGTCTCGCCGAAGAGTTCCTGCGGCGTCTTCCCCCGGATATCATCATTCGAGAGCCCAGTTGCCGACTCAAACGCGTGGTTCACTCGCTTGATCACAAACTCATCATCTGAGTGTTCAATAATAAACAGCATATCCTGCGCATTTTTAAATAGTGTTTCAATTTGTTTAAGAGCGTTAATTCGTTCTTTCTGTGCTGTGACATCTCGCGCAACGATAGCCACGGCTTTACTCACGTCCTCGTCCCCAAATTTCGGACGCGTAGACACGGGCGAGAATCGGTGCTCGTAGACTGATGCCGACTCGCCAGCAGTCACGGTCAGTTCCACTGGACCGGGGTTCTCATCTTCGCAGTCGTTTAGTGCCGTCCTAAGCGCCTGTTTGAATTCCACAACCCCCGAGCGGGTATCAGAATACTGCTCAACAAGTGGCATAATGGGTTCACTGTCAATCTCTTGGGCTGTGAGGCCAACGTTGGCAAGCGATTGCTCATTCGCATACACGACTCTCTGGTTCTGATCTACCACAAAGACTGCATCATTGATACTCTCAAGTAGATCCTTGTACTGTCTGAGTTGGTGCTCCCGTTGTTTACGTTTAGTGATATCACGGGCGAACGCGACGAATCGGTCCTCTCCTTCCAAGCGGAAGCTGCTAATGTGGATCTCAACGGGAAAGTACGATCCATCACGCCGCTGGTAAGCGCCCTCCAATCGATGTCTCTCACCCACATCTATCTGATTCCACAGCGCGTGCGCCTCGCTGTGGTCGATAGACTGGTCCAACTCCCAGACTTTCATTCCGGCGAGTTCTGAAGCATCGTAGCCGGTCCTCTCACAGAGCCGTGGGTTCGGACTAAGGATGTTGCCGTCAGCATCGTGAAGGTTGATCATGTCCGGCGAGTTCTCAAACAGCGCCTCCAGCCTACTCGTTTTCCGCCGGAGTTCCTGTTCACGCTGTTTCCGGTCAGAGACATCCCGCACCGTACAGACGAGTTCACCGCGTTCGGTTGTCGCCAGCGTGTGATCCACAACGACTGTACTCCCGTCCGAACGGATGCTCGTTGTTTCCCCGTGCCAATATCCTTCTTGCTCAACTGCCGGAAGAATTTCCTGTTTTACCTCCGATATATCCTCGTCCGGATAAGCTAGTTCCCAGTGTTCGCCGATCATCTCGCTTGGATCGTGGCCGTGGAGGTCGGCGAACCGCTGGTTGACGTAGATATAGTGGTGGTCGTTATCAAGGATACTGATACCTTCCTGAGCTCTTTCAATCGCTTCAAGTTGACGGGTTCGTTCTCGCTCAGCTTCCCGCCGGTCAACGGCTTTTTTAATTCGGTTTGCGAGCACTGGATACTGTCCGGTCCCGCTCTCTTTCTGCATATACTCCGTGACGCCCGCTGAGATTGCGTCGCTGGCGACTTCCTCACTCCCCTTGCCCGTGTAAAGAATGAACGGAAGGTCTGTGTGCCTCTCTCGGACGGCTCCGAGGAACTCAATCCCATCCTGCTCCGGCATATCGTAATCGGAAACCACGCAGTCAAAGTTGTCGCTGGCGAGGCGATCCAAGCCCTCACTTACGCTCGTCACCGTTTCAATTTCGAACCTGTCGTCTTCACGTTCAACAAAGGTCGCGACCATCTCGGCAAAATCAGGTTCATCATCGACGTGAAGAATCCGAATAATATCATCCATAGAAGCACCATTGATACACGGTAACACGAAAATCTGTTGAATTCAGCCACTCCATACTACGCTGAACTCAATCCTCTGTATCTTACACGGCGTTTCTAGTAGACTTCTGAGAAGTAGTCGCTGGGCGCGGTAGGTGTGTGACCCATACTGACTGATCACTCTCTCCCGTTGATCGGCCTCGGTTCGTATCTCATTCGCGCTCTGCATCCTGCATGTACCGAAGTGACCTACCGTGGACTTGCCGGAAGCCGGGTGTAAGATACAGAGCTCTATCATAGATGGCTGTTATTACTGCTTCTCCGAGACGATCAGGATTGATTTGTGCTTTCTCCAAAGAATCAGCTCAGTAGCTTTCCTCTTCGGCTAATTCTGACGAAGACGCAGAATCAGTTTGTGAGTGTGACACGTTCTCATTACGTTTTGATACCGATTTCGGCTGACTAACCCAAGAGATATCCTCGGTTTTAATTAACCGCTCCAGTTTGTGTTCAAACTCCGTGTCAGAGATATTTCCCGTTGCGTATTGCTGACGGAGGTTCTCAATCGGTGTGGATCTGCTGTCCGCCTCGGAATCAGCAGGATCGGCATTGACGGGGTCAAACTGTTGGCCGAGTGTGTAAACGAGAGATGCCGATATTAACACAGCAGTAATGCCAAGAGCCAACCAGTGAAGCCCATTTATCGGGACAACACGTGGGTCGGGTGTCTGAGTATATTGTGGAGTGCGTAGAAAGGTGTAAATCAACCAGACACCGAACACCGCACTAAGCGAAGCAGCGGCAGCCCGCGGCCGCGGGCTTTCAGGGGCCCAACCGAACATATGTCACAGATCAGTACAGTCAATAAAATATTTTGTGAATATCACGAATAGGTTTACGACCGGTAGCGGATGGCCTGTTGTTCACACGCCGAGTGCGACGAGCGTTCACTTACCTCTGGTCCGTCTGTAGTGTGCGCGCGCTCTTTAGCACGGCTCCAAAGCCATATCACTGGTTGAGGATTCGAACAAGTCTCCCCAATCCTGGTTTGGACGTGCTCTTCAGTGGTCGATTCCCTCTCAGGTGGGAGTCGTTTCGAAGAACTTGTCCATGCCCATTTCCGCGTCCTAGACTTCTACACGCGGTTTGCGATCAACGACGTCGGCGAACGCAACGTTTTCGCGCACCTGTCGCATCTCGACGGTGACACAATCTCCGATATCCGTCTCAGGGACAATCACAACGTAGCCGCGCTCAACTTTCGCGATCCCATCGCCTTGATCACCGAGGTTCTCGATTTCAACTTCTCGTTGTTCACCTTCCTCAACCGGTGGCCCGTCGTATTCTTCTTGCTCATTTTCTTGATCAGTAGGCTGGATGGTGTCAGTCGTCTCTGTATCGGTAGCCTCTGACGTTGACGTCGAAATAAGTGCAACACGGTATGTCTCACCCTCAGTAATTGTCCCAGTGGCTATCTCGCGGTCTGGTACTGTGATCTGATACGTTCCATCATCTTGCTCGACAGTCGCAGTGTACAATGTCTGGAGTGTCTCAGAAATTTCCATAAATTGTGTTTACCGTAATACGTGGTAGATAACTTGAGTCTAGTGTTCCCGACACTCTCGGTTGGTCACTCTCGTCTCAAGCGAGTGATCCAATAGACCGCTTAGGAATTCTCGCTGTGATCAAACAGCGCGGCGAACTCGTCAAGAAGCTCCTGTGGTGATTGCTCGCCTCCACGAGACGGAAGCGGGGCTTCCCAGCATTCGATCTTGAGTGTGTGCGCGTTCGATACCGGCTCAGGTTCGGTTGTCACGTTGAAGATACCGGTCTGATAAATCGCTAACAGCCGCTGATTGTGCACATCAACATAATCGACACCAACTCGATTCAATACGGCTGGAATGTCAGTCGGCTCAGACAGCGAGACGGAGGCGCTTGGTGCCGCCGAGTCGCACATACCGTTGTTTCGCATATCACACATATAAAACCCGCCTCAGAGTGGATTCATCCGTACTATCTAGCTCGTTACCCTGACTGATCTGTTGTCTCCCAGTGAGTGCTGCAGCTGGTAGTTTCATACACCTGTACTCCTTATCGTGATTAATTACCTGCCGCGCCCCCAACTATATCATCAACCCGCTGATGGACAGTACAATGGCAGTCACGCTTGCCGAGCCAACGGTGCTTGCTGCCGCGAAAGACACCCTATACCCGGATATCGACACAAGTCCGGATCAATATGCGGTCACGGAGACGCAGTTCACGCAATCGACATGGGGTGGGTGGACAATTCCTGATACACTTCGCGAGCGGCTCGCGCCGTACAACACGCTCCGACTCGCCGCCGGCGAGCCCGACTTACTCGGCGTCGGCATGCCGGCAACGGAGGTACTGAATGGTGATGCAGCGACGACGCCAGTGACGGTGGTTGAGGCGAAAGGCCACAACTCCGACCCGGGCGACGCAGATGTCGCTCGCGGCATCACGCAAACTCACGCCCATCTCCCAGAAGTCAACCTTGGATACGTTGCTGCGCCGGCCGCTAGCATTACCGACGCGGCACGTGCACATGCACGGAACCTGAACGTTGGTGTCATCGCCGTCGACGATACAGGATCAACACGTCTCGTCGAACCCGCCCGTGTTACTGGAGCTGGTGAGTTCTCCACAACAATCGATGCGGTGCGACTCCAAGCCACGACGCATCGACTCACCGATGGCAGCTTCCCAGTGAATCACCCGAAAAACTACCTCGGGTACGCACTTGCGATTGCCGCCGATGGTGACACAGACGTTGTCTACGCCGATAACGTTATCAACGCCATTTCTGATGGGCGGCGCGGCGCGATTCTGCTGAACCTCGTTGATGCCCAGCCAAACGGGGACTCACTCACACACCTCGGTGCTGAGGTTGTTCGCTTCGCTCGCGACCAACATGGAGGCGTCACAGCTGCGCTTGAGATCTTCGATAGCTGGACCGGTCGCTCAACCCGATTCACCGAACTCGCACCGCGATGGGCGCAACTCGCACGGTCAGTTGCGATTCAGTACGAACCAACTCGGCTGATTGTTGAGTCACTCGAACGACTCCACGATCAGGGGGTTCGTGATGCGACGATCGCTGATATGGCGCTCGAAGCAACCCATATCAACCAGCCGCTCGCTGTTGAGGTGTTTTTTACCCAGCATCGGCGGAACGATGTGCTCACCGCAGCTGGTGATATTGACGAGTCTGTGCTTACTGACCCGAGGATCTACAAATCGGGGATTCACTTCCAATTTAAGTATCAGTTGTTCCACCTCGGAGTGGTGACGACTGGTGGGACAGACGACAAAGAGGCAGTGTTGGATAACGAGTGGCGGTTGGAACACACAGTTGGACTTCCGACGTAGTTACTCCTTGTATTGACTTCAGTATGAGCCCCTCCATCGCGATAAAGATAGCCCGGAGATGCCGGTTCCTGGAGGGCCGACCGCTACGATACCTCACTCATAGAGCGCTAACCGGACGGCATCGGACATCCCACTAACGCGAGCGGCATGCTCCCACGATTCTTCGCGGATCCCGTTGGTGACGTATGCGAAGCCGACGTTTAGTTCAGGGTCACCCCAGCCAAAAATACTCCCGAGCCCGGCATGACCGAACATCCGCTCGCGACTGAACGATCCGAACATGTCATTCGCCAATCCGCCAGTCCAAAACCCAAGCGCATACCGGGCCGGTCGCGAGAGTGTCCCGTCCGAATCCGTTTCAGCGTGGGTCCGAGTCGCTTCAGCAACTGTCTCCTCAGCTAGCAGGCGTGTGCCATCGAGTTCACCGCCGTTGGCCATACATGCATAAAACCGCGCCATATCTCGCGCAGTGCCAATCCCGTTTGCTGCCGGGATAACTGCACGTCGAACGGCTTCAATGTTAAACGCGTCTGCGGATTCGGACGCTGGAATACCTAACCCTTCACCGGCATCCCGGCAGCGGTCGAACATCTCGAAGCCAGCAAGGGTAGCCACATCGTCATCTTCATCCGGGCTAAGTCCAATCGACGAGCGGTCCATTTCCAAGGGGTTGAATACGTGTTCGGCAACATACTCGTCGACGTGTTGACCGGATATACGGTGGATGAGCTCACCCACAACCCAGCCGTAATTGAACGTATGATACGCGGGTTGTTCACCCGGGTCAAACACCGGATCAATATCTTCCATGGCTTGGACAACTGCGTCCCAGTCACCCCATTTTTCGGGCTGGTCATCAAAGTCGCCATATGGGATACCGGCGGTGTGGCTAAGCACCTGCCGGATGGTGATCTCGGCTTTCTGTGTTCCGTCGATGGCGAACTCGGGCCAGTGTTCGACAACCGGGTCATCGTATGCCGCCTCGCCTCGCTCGATGAGTTGATGCAGGCCGACGCCGGCATATGGTTTCGTACATGAGAAAATGAGATGCCGCGTTTCTGCGGTCGTTTCGTCGCCGTCCGGCCCGGTCGTTCCGCCAGCAAAATCCACAACGAGATCCCCGTCAACGTAGACGGCGAGCTGGGCACCGTGATGTAGGCCGACATCGAGATGTCGATGGAATTCGGCTCGAAGTTGCTGTCGATCGCTCTTGGTGAGTGTTGGCATACCTCTACTTGAAAAGTATTGATGATAAGAATTGGGTAAGAGCGTACAACTTGCTGTCTACACGCTCTGTTTCGCGCACACAGGTCCTGACACGGGGTGAGTAGATTGAGGTTATACGTCTATATGTTATCCCCAGTGCTGACTGCATCAAAAGTGAATTATCAACTTCTGAATAAAATCGACTCCTGGGTTACGAAAACACCGGCCGCTCAGCATACGCGATCGGGTCATGTGACCCAGCGTTCCGAAACGCTTCGAGCCGGAATGTACACGCATTATACGTCCCACATGCCGGCTCTTCGTTACGGTAACACGACCAGGTGATGTCGTACGGCACTCCGAATTCTAGGCCGCGCTCTGCGATTTCTCTTTTCGACCACTCGACGAACGGCGGTTTCAATTCGACTTCTATCTCTGGTCTTATCCAGCTCTAATAATCGTCACGTACGTTGTTAATAGTGTGTCATCCTCTGGAAGCGGAGGAAGGCGTCGGTATCACTTTTGATTACTAAGTTGTATTACCAAGTTATAAGTAAGTGAATTACAGACATCAGCCATGGCCTTTACCGGCGAATTCGAACGGGAGGGTGCTACCGTCTGGTCACGGCGGCAACGGGGTCTGGAGCGACTGTTCCGGCGTACCGTTGAGCTGGAGTTCGACTTCTTTGCGGCAGCGTACAGTCAGAAGATCCCAGAGGGTAATCGGCGATGGTGACGACTAAGACGGTACTCGGACTCACTATCGCGACACTCGTCGTGTTCACCGCAATGGGGATCTACGCCTCCCGTGGGCGGTTTGATTCAGCCGAGTACCTCATCACTGCCCGCAACTCGGCCGGTGGAGGACAGCTGACCGCCACTCTGATCGCCTCGGTGATGGGCGTATGGATCCTGCTGTCGGCACCTGAGGCGGGGGCTTCCTTCGGTATCGCAGCAGTCGCCGGCTACGCGGTTGGGGAGGCGCTTCCTATGCTGGCGTATTCGAAGATCGGGCCTCGGGTTCGCGAAGTGATTCCCAACGGTCATTCACTCACGGAGTACACGTATGCTCGATACGGGAGTGCGATGTACACCTTCGTCCTCCTCGTGAGCGTGTTGTATATGTTCATCTTTCTCGCTGCCGAACTCACTGGGATCGCTCTAGCTCTCGCGCTCGTCGCCGACGTGCCACAGTGGTTGACAGCGGTCCTTGTCGGTGGGTTCGTCTTGGCGTACACGGGGTACGGTGGACTACGTGCGAGCATTCTCACCGACACAGTCCAGGTCGCACTCGTCCTCCCGCTGATGGTCATTGCCTTCACCGGTGCGGTCGTTGCCCTCGGCGGTACGGGTGCGGCCTACGACGGAATCCTCGCGGCCAATCCGTCGCTGCTTGACCCAATGAACCCGGACGGCGTCCGGTTCGGGGTTGCCATCGCACTCGCAATCTTCGGAGCCGAACTCATCAATCAGACGTGGTGGCAGCGTATATACGCAGGGTCCGATGCGAAGACGGTTGCGCGGGGCTTCCGAACTGCTACTGTTGCCAACGGGGTAATAGTCTTACTCGCTGCTCTGTTCGGCGTTGTCGCCGCCGGCAATGCGTCCATCGAGAACCCCTCCACAGCGTTTTTTGCTCTTCTCGGTGAGACGTTCCCGGAGTGGGCCGTGGTCGCGGTCACGCTTCTCGCACTTCTGCTCGTGATGAGTTCGGTCGACACGCTATTTAACGCGCTTTCAAGTGTTGTCACAGCAGATCTTCCGCGATTACTTGATGACCCCGACGACCGGACGCTCTCGCTCGGCGCGCGGGCGCTCACGATTGTTGTCGCCGTCGCGGCAATCTACGTCAGCCAAATGGCACAGAGCGTCTTGGCGCTCTTTTTATTTGCCGACCTCCTGGGTGCGGCTATTGCGGTCCCGTTCGTGTACGGACTTTTTTCCGACAGACTCACCGAGGGAGGCGCACTTATAAGTGGTATTGCTGGCCTCGCGATTGGGACAGCATTCTTTCCCTTTCCTCTTGGGATCGCTGAAGCGCTCCGTTCGATCCCGCTTATTGGTGCGATGTTACCGTCTCCTGACGGGCTCTATCTCACGTCGTTTGCTGGTGCCTTCGTGACCTCAACTGCGTGCACGCTAGTGTTCGCTAGACGCTCGTCACACCGGTATGATTTCGACAGGCTTGCGAGCGATATCCGACGGCTCGATGACCCTCAACCCGATGGCGGACGGGTCGACGACCAAGAGGTGAACAACCAATGACCGTAATTGGGTCGGCTGGATTCACGTTGTTACTCTGGGGCGCGGTCTTGGCCGTTTCTGTTGTGTTCCTCTATGAGGTGTATGCGATCGCCGACGAGTTCGGCTGGATCAGCGGCAAAGTAGGCCGCACAGAGAAGGGGAAACCCGGTGGTGAGTCATGAGCAACCAACGATCCGGACGTTTGTCCACCGGTGGCGGCACAGTACGTGAATACCTTGGTGAGATGGGCCCGTCGTGGGTGGCCGGTGCTATCGCCGCCGGGCCGGCGACGATGGCCAGCTTGATCGCCGCCGGTGCGAGTTTCAATTATACTCTCCTCTGGGTTGTTGTCTTGTCAGCGGCTGCGGGTGCGGTCGCACAGTTCCTCGCGATGCGGCTCGGGTTACTCACCGAACGCGGTATCGTGGGGGTCGTTGAGGCCCACCTTGGTGAGGTGTGGGCGGTTATCCTAGTCGTCGATGTTGTCGTCGTCGCGGGCGCGGCACAGTTCGTCATCATGAACACTGCCGCGTCGGTCTCGGCGTCGTTGACCGGCGTTGATCCCCGGATCTGGGGATTGATCTGGGGAGTCGTTCTTGCGGCGGGGCTTGCCGGTCGAGGCTACCGATTTATTGAACTTCTCTCTAAGGCGCTGGTGACGCTTGTCGTTCTCGCGTTTGTCGCGTCGCTGTGGGTCGTCCCCGTCGATTACGGGGCTGCTGCGACCGGCCTCGTACCATCGTTACCCACAGGCAGCGGGCTGGTCGCGGCTGGTATCCTTGGCGGCGCGGTTCACATCACGCTAATCACGATGCAGTCGTACACGATGCGAGCCCGAGACTGGACCTTCCGAGACTACAATCTCGCTACTCTCGATATTGGGATTTCGATGCTGGCGGCGTTTGGCGTCTATAGTGTCGCTGTTTTCCTTGTAGCCGCGAGTGTGCTTTCCGATCCGGAACTGACCGCGATCGGTGCTGCGGAGACGCTAGGTCCGTTGGTTGGTGACAGTGCTGGAACGCTGTTTCTACTGGGTTTGGGTGCTGCTGCTGTCTCCACACTCGGTGGTAATACTGCTGTTCCGCCATTTCTCGTCGCAGACAAGCTTGGCTGGGGAACGTCGGTTTCGGACACGCGATATCGCCTTCTGCTTGCGGGGTTCGCGCTGGGGTCTGTCGCCGGCGCGTTCATCGGTGGGGAGGTTATCAGTCAGCTTGTGCTCGTCCTTGCGTTGGGAACGCTGGGGACACCGTTTGCCATTGCGATCGTACTCTATCTGCTTAACAGCGACGCGGTGTCCGAGCCTTCTTCCACGCTCGCAAATGTTGGGGGACTTAGCCTGCTAGTCGTCTCCGGAACGCTCGCGGTGAATTTCCTTCGAGAGCAGATCGGAAGCGGCATTGACGTCCTTTCGGGGGCCGTCCTCGCATTTGCGCTCGTCCTCGGTGTTGCAACGGTCATCTTAGGCATCAATTACGTTCGGGAGGAGGTATTAGTATGACCAACACCCAAGTCCCGCTAACCGGACGGACACTGATTGTCGGGCCGTCTGGGATCGGGAAGACGAGCCTCACCGCACGGACACTCGCGAACTGGCTAGAAGACGGCCGGACACAAGAGGCGGTTGTCTTCGAGTTTGGTCCCGAGTTGGATCGAAGCGACCGCGTCGTCGGCCGCCGGTTGTGCCGGTTTGTGGAGATCCCCGACGAGGTCTGGATCGACCCTGTCGAAGCGAACGCCCCACGCTCACAGGGAAGCGAGACGTTAGACGCGCTCAAGCTAGCCCGTGAGAACGCTGAACGAGCCAACCGCCGGTTTGACAACGCACCACCTGATCCTGATGCCGTATTCGTCAATGACGTCACGATCGCATTCCAGCACGAGGTGGGAGACCTAGACGCCCTCATGCGGTACTGTAGCCAAGCCGATTGTGTCGTCATCAACGCTTACGAGGGAGACGAGTTCGGCAGCGACGACCCTGTGTCGCAGCGTGAACAGACGGTTTTACGCCGCCTCCGGAGCTGGACCGATCGAACAATTGAACTTACCTAACGCTTGCCGCTGTAGCCTCTTTCTCGGCCGTCTTGGACAAATTGGCGGGTGCGGCCGGAACGCGACATCCCAGCTAGTTGTCTCCACGTCCCGACACCGACAGGTCGGAGACTGTATCAGGAAATCCTTTAGCACTGTGCTGTTCAAGGCTGATGCTCATCATCTCCGCTGTTGGTAGGTGGTCCAACACAACGAGTACGTCACTATCGCTGGACGCCTCAAACGTGTTGACGAGTGGGCCGCCCTCCTCAACGAGGAACCGTAATCCCACGCATCGATTACGTCTGTGACATCCTTTTGTCGACGATCCACCCTCCTGGGTAAGGTTGACGGTCACTTCGACAGTAATCTCGCAGTTGTGGCCGTCCGGTCGCGAGCACTTCCCGTCGTAATGGTGGATTCGGTGGTCTGAATTTATTCGCATCGGGTTGTCGGCTCTGATTTAGAGTGTCCGTTGGCCTGCTTCGGCGATATCTATCGCTGTGAAATTATCTTTAGGTATGCATTGAAAAACATCTAGGGAATACCTACGTAACTAATAAGCCTTCGTTCACGCGTGCTTACGATGTCTAACGCTTGAAAAAAGCGTATGATTGCTGACTCGCAGGGGTGATCCAAGTGGCACTTCCCGGCCAGTGGGTGAGTCATCAATCTACCAGAGAACGCGTCGAGTGTTCGCAGCTCTGTTATCCCCAACAGTAGCAGATTCACCAACTCAGAGGATGTGAGTTGCCGGTCCACCGGACGGCACGAACGCACCTGAGCGCGGGTCCCAGCCGACACCGTCTGGTGTCGCCGGTGGGTCATTTACCTGTTGAGACCGTAGGGGACAGTATGGCGACAATCGACGCGGACAAAATGATGGTTCTCGCCGGGGTGCTGCTCAGCGCCCTCGCATTCCTGGACGTTTACTCAACGTGGAAAAAGACGCGACAGACCGTACGAAGCGAGGACGACCCCGATGCGGCGCTAGACACCGGAGAACAGGACCAAGATCCGACGATATCGGATGGGTGAACCGGCTGGGGCAAACGTCTTTACGGCTATAGTACCAACCAAACATATGGCTGACACAGACGATACAGTGGCCGATATCGCAGAGGATATCGACGCCGATGGACTAGGCACCGCAGTGATCGCGTCAATTGGCTCCGTCGCGCTTGCCCTGTACTTCTACTACGTCCGGGGAGACAAACAACGTGGACAGTTCGTCGGACTCTGGCCTACGACTATCCTCGCCGTGGCATCCTATTTCAAACTTGAGGAGATCCGGCAGAAGCTGGACGAGTTAGACGCGTAAACTGTCACTGCGGTCGGCAGCTAAATGTCCAAACCGGGAATCGCTTGAGAAAATGAGCCTTATTGTCAGTTCCGACTCGTAGTTCGCAGCTGTTACGAGCAATGTATTGGTAACTTAGTAGTGACCACCCGGCGGTTGGTCGACCCGCAAAATGCTGGACCAATTGCGTGACTTGGGATTGGTCTCTTAGCAGTCTCTTTAGCCTGATCGTTGTTACCAGCGCTTGAGCCTCCTGATGCGTCATGTTCCTGTTTTGAGCGTCGTCAACGATGGATCGAGGCGTCGAGAGGATCTTCAGGCTCTGTAGCATGGTTAGATGAGTACGATGTTCGGCCCACTACACTCGTCTCCGTGACGGGTTTGGACACGATTTGATTCGTGTCGCGAAGTTTCAAGTCCGCGGCGAACGCCGTTCTGATAGCTTCCTATATGCCTCATACGCAAGACCAACCCACCACGTGGCTTCTTGACATGGACGGAGTGCTGATCCATGAGGAGGTTGCCCTCCCAGGGGCGAAGGAGTTCGTTAGTCGCCTCCAAGAGCAAGACAAGGAGTTTCTCGTGCTCACCAACAACTCAATTTACACACGTCGCGATCTGTCTACCCGTCTTGCGGATGTGGGTCTTGACATCCCAGAAGAGCGGATATGGACCTCGGCCGTGGCCACGGCTCAATTTTTGTCAAATCAAGTCCCAGATGCGTCGGCCTACGTTATTGGTGAGGCTGGACTGAAGACAGCGCTCCATGAGGTGGGCTACACGCTGACCGATACTGACCCAGATTTCGTCGTTCTAGGAGAGAGCCGCACCTACTCGTTCCAGAATATCACACAGGCCGTCCAACTGATTGACCAAGGCGCCCGATTTGTTGCAACGAATCCGGATGCTACCGGACCCTCCCCTGAGGGTCCGATACCGGCTACCGGATCCGTTGCTTCGCTCCTTACGGAAGCCACTGGGCAGGACCCGTACTTTGTCGGTAAGCCCAATCCAGTCATGATCCGGAGTGGACTCAATCGG
Organism: Halorubrum rutilum; assembly: GCF_042665015.1. GTDB lineage: Archaea > Halobacteriota > Halobacteria > Halobacteriales > Haloferacaceae > Halorubrum > Halorubrum rutilum. The sequence goes on from NZ_JBHTBL010000020.1 coordinate 16,322, forward strand.
ATTAGGGCGCACTCTGAATCGACGGCAATGGTAGGGGATCGTATGGACACCGATGTTGTGGCCGGCATTGAGGCCGGCCTGACTACGTACCTCGTACTTACTGGATCGACCGACCGCGACGAACTCACAGAGTATGCGTACCGCCCGAACGATGTCGTCGAGTCGATCGCTGAGTTGGTTGAGACGATATCCTCCGGCTGAAGCTACCGTCCGGGTCGGTGAATGGTGAACGGCCACGGTAGTGGGTTTCAGGTCACGTCGTCGGGGTCGGTAGGGCACTCGGCGCAACGGATCTTGCTCGGCCACGTGTTGTTGAGACGTCCGGTACTCGGGAGCACCCGAGACACGTCGAACCATCAATCGGCGCTGGTGCCACCGGTCGTAGGGCGAGATTGCTAGTCAGTCGTCGGCAGGAGAAGCCTCAGCCTGCCCCTGCCAGAGATTCGCATATGTTCCCTTACCTGCAACTAGTTCCTCGTGACTACCCTGCTCGACGATCCGGCCCTGATCCATGACAACGATCTCGTCTGCGTTCTGGATCGTCGACAGTCGGTGGGCAATGATGAACGCGGTCCGCTCCTCGACCAGCCGCTCAAGGCTTTCTTGAATCAGCTCCTCAGTCTCCGTATCAACATCCGATGTGGCCTCATCAAAAACGATGATTTCGGGGTCATTGAGCAGTGCCCGGGCAATAGCGAGGCGCTGCCGCTGGCCGCCCGAAAGTTTGATACCTCGCTCGCCGACTTGCGTGTCGTATCCATCCGAGAGATCCTCGATGAACTCATCAGCCGCGGCGGCCTCAGCCGCCCGCTCAACCCGAGCGCGGGCGCTCTTGTCAGGTTCTCCTGCCCACTCGGCCTCGAGTGTTTCGCGGTCGCCGTACGCGATATTCTCCGCGACAGTCCCCGAAAACAGGTATGGATTCTGTTCAACAATGGCGATGGCGTCTCGTAACGACTGCAGATCATACTCCCGGACATCAGTCCCGTCAACCCTGACTTCTCCGTCATCCACATCGTGGAACCGGGGAATGAGTTTCAGGAGTGTTGACTTTCCGGCTCCAGTCGCCCCAGCAAGGCCGATTGTTGTCCCCGCCGGCACATCAAGCGAGATATCATGAAGGACAGGTTCGCGGTCCCCGTAGGCGAACGTCACATCCTCAAACGTGACCTCCCCGTCAATCGACTCAGGAGTGTGCGGCGAGTCGGGGCTCGTAATAGTTGGCTCACGGCCGAGCAACCCGAACACGCGCTCGGCACTGGACTTCGCAAGCTGGTACTTATTTGCTGACTTCCCGACTCGGCGCATCGGCGAGTACAGCCGCCGCAACAGAAGGAAAAAGAGCGCGAACCCACCAAGGGTCAGCACCCCTGCCTCACCGGGAACGCCGGTGATGATATCAGTGCCACCGATATAGAGAACGAGGACGAACACGACGCCGGTTAACAGCCGTAGCGTCGCAAAGAATCCACGTCGGATTTGTAGCGCCGCAACCTTCTCGTCGTGGTACGCTTCGCTCTGCTCAGCGACCCGACTCTGCTCAAAGCCGTACCGGTCGAACGCCTTAATCACCGCAGCGCCACCCAGGTTGTTCTCAAGCCGCGTGTTCAGTCGAGCGACGGTCTCGCGAATCGATTTATACCGCGGCTCGATCCAGGTGAGAAACTGCCCACTAGCCAGTCCGATGACCGGGACGGGTCCGAGCGCGATAAGCGCCAACTTCGGCGAGTATGTCCACAGGATGATCGCAATCGCACCGACTGTTGCGACCACGCGGATGAGTTGTCGAAACTCCGTGTTCAGGAACTGCTCAAGCCGATTGATATCGCTGTTGAGGATCGACATCATGCCGCCGGTCTGATGATCGGCGAAAAAATCCATCGAGAGCCGCTGGAGATGGTCATACGTGTCGTTTCGCAGATCACGCTGAACCTTCTGTGCAGTCGCTTGAAGCAGATACCGGGACACAAACCGAGCGAGCGACCGGACCAGATACGCGAGCACCGCGATGAGTACGAGCTGTTCGAGCACTGCGAGGCGGGCCGCTTCGCCGGTGATCTCACCTGGCGGCAGCAAGCCCACGTCGGTCAACAGTCCCGCGTCGGCCGAGCCACGGATCGCCCGATCGATGGCCGCCGCGACGACAATCGGTGGGACCAGTCGGGCAAACCGAGTGAGAAACGCCGCAAGCACGCCGAGCGTGAGGGCCGGCCAGTAGCGTTTGGCGTAGCCGAGCAAACTCACCATCGGGTGGCCGTCAACGTTCTCCCGGACGTGTTCAAACCCGCCGTGGTCGTCTGTCACTACACTTGATAGCGTGCTTGCGCACAAGTATCCGATGACATGGACGTGTTGAACCGCTCAGCTGTATACGGAAGCATCGGCAAGCTCCGTGATTGACCGCCTCGTTGTTGCTACCGCTTACGTCACGCTCTGAGTTCACCATGTCCACCTGGGTGATCTACTCACCAATGCTGCGGGAACAATACCCAAGATGATCGAGTGTGGGGTCAGCGACCTCGACATCAAGACGCTTGAAATAGCGACCGTCGTTGAAATCGACGTGAGCAGGCGGAGTTACGGAGAATGATAGGGGCATAATCAGACAAGAGATCGCTGGCGTGTTCGTCGAGGACTCCAGCCGTAATCCGGTGGTATATGAAGTCGTTCGGGACCGCGTTGACGCCGAGGATGGAGATAACAATTTTTTGGTCGCGTCGCAAAGCGGTCTAGAGTTTGCCTCTGGTGCTCTCAGTTGAGAGGTCACAGCTCATTGCTGTTTTGGTCGATCGCTGGAGCAGTTCGTCGAGGAACGACTGGTAGTACTCTGGGTCAGCGTACTTCACCAGCCGAAGCTGGAGTATCGCCTCTAATCCCTCCGTTGTCCAGCGCATCCACTGGTTCTTGCACCGCTTGCTGACTTCGCCCATCAGCCGTTCGACGGGGTTCGAGGTCCACGGCACCTCGAACCCCTCGACAGCCTGCTCAGCAAACGTCACAATTGACGGCAGCCACCGCCGAAGATACCCCGCAGCCTTCTCTGACCCGTACTGATCCAACTGCCAGGCTGTCTTCTCGATACGCTCGGTCGTTCGCGCGATCCGCTCACGGATCGCCGCGAACTCCTCGTTTGGACGGTGCTTGGCGACCGAATTCTTCAGATGGAACATCTCGTCGATCACCTCCGAGACGATCTCGTTCCGCCGATCCAAGGAGAACACGCCGTCGTCCCAGAGGTTGTAGTCTAGCGTTCGGCCGACGTGGACGAGATCGAGCTGGTGATCGCGGTTCTCGTCAGTAAAGGCTGTGACGATGCCGTCATCCGCGTCACTGACGACCGTCGCGTCGTCAGTGACTGTGTCGATGTCATCGAGGTCAGCTGCTGTCTCGTCCCAATCAGCGTTCACCGAAAGATCCAGCAGGGATCGTGACTCCTCGGCAGTATCTTCGCCGAGCGTGGCCTGGACGGAGTGGTACGCGCGGTCATCGTCTCGGCTGTGACACTTCGTGCCGTCAGGAATGACGGCGTCGGCGTCTGTGTCAGCGACACAGTCTGGAAGGAACTGCTTGAGCTTGCTGCCGTATTCTCTGGCGCGGCGGTTAATCGTGGTCGGCGACGGCATCCTCTCGAAGATGCCGTCGCCGTGGTCAGCAGCGTCACGATAGCTGAGCGAGGTAGCGAGTTCGACGCTTTTGGCGGCGATGTCCTGCTGATAGCGGTTTTGCCCGTCGAAGTCGAGAACGTCTTCGACGGGCCGGAAATAGCTGGATTCGTCGTGGTCAGCAGCGGTATCTTCGACGTAGTGAAGGTCGAATTCGTGTTCACCGGCGGTTGTGACGGCTGTGCGGGTGTCAGTACCGGCGCGTCGGAATCGCTGATCACCATTGCCGTGAGCGTGTTTCTCACCACAGAGCGCCTCGACGCGAGCCGCGTCGAGGCTCTCGACCATCGATTCGAGCAGCACAGACTCGACGTTCTGCTCGGTAACGAACTCGGCAAGAGTGGCGAGCGGTACCGTTTTGTCCTCGTCGATGCTAATCGTGAACCGCACGTCGATTGTGGCGTGCATGGGTTGCCTCGTGGCTTGGACACCAGAGGCGACCCCTTCCTCAGAGGAGTCAGTTGCTACTGAACTCTAGAGGACTTTGCGACACGACCAAAAGTTCGTTCCCAGTATAAAGGCCCCGTCAGTCCCGACGAGTAGACGATAGTGAACCGTAGCTGGGTGTTTGTTCAGCGCAATTAGTAGCAGAGGACACACCCCAGAGTGTGAATGGATTCAACCCACCCCACACCCCTCAGTGTGAATGGGCCCGGTCAGTCCAAACAGGTAACACTCGGAGAGAAGATACCCACCCCACGTTTCCGTCGTAACTGGAGGTCGGTGGAGGGAACGCAGCCACGATCGAGGGGATCACACCCCCCACGTTTCCGTCGTTTCGTCACCCGGCAAAAGTCGAGTATTGGGAGTAGAAGACGATCTCGGATCACCCACCCCACGTTTCCGACGTATCGAGAGATACACTCGTGATCAGGGGTGTGGTCAGCGGCCGAAACGGGAGTTAGGCCAAGTCTTCCAACCGGCTGTCCCGGAGGACAGATTTCAACACGATACCGGTGTCCTGGACCAGCCGATGCTCGAGATAACTTCCTTCACCCCGGCCACCACCGGTCCGAGTTGATTCAACAACACCGAGGAACGCCTGCTCTTTCAACAGCTCATAGACGCGGTGCTCGCTGAGAGTCTTCGCATCGGCCTTCTCTGTCGTCGCTTGATACCGTTCGTAAATCCGGTTGGTAGAGAATCCATCCTCGTTCGGATTCTCTTCGGTGAGCAGCGCGAGCGAATAGAGGATGAATTTGACCTGGGTCGTCGACCCGCGTAGCAGCTCCTCGAACCGATCGATTTCAGCCCACTCCTGAGCATCACGAACGTGTTCCTCAACGACTGTGTCGACGTTTTCTCGTTCGGCTAGTTCGCCGGCGTGACGAAGAATTTCAATGGCCTTTCTGGCGTCACCGTGTTCTTGAGCGGCTAGTGCCGCCGTCAGCGGGATCACATCATCCGAGAGAACGCCATCATGGAACGCGTCCCGTCGGTGCTTCATAATCTCGCGCAGTTGATTCGCGTCGTAGGGTTGGAAGACGAACTCCTCCTCGCGAAGACTCGACTTGACGCGTTCGTTCAGCTGGTCGCGATACTCGATCTTGTTGCTGACGGCGATGACGCCCAGGTGGCAATCCGCTTTCCCCGATTCGCGAGCCCGCGAGAGCTGCATAAGAATATCATCGTCATCAAGTCGGTCCACCTCGTCGAGAATGATGATGACTGACTCGTAGGCAGTATCCAGAATCTCCCAGAGATAGTCGTAGTATTCACCGCTGCCAATCCCTGCGCGTGGAATATCGAGGTCAGTCTCGTCCGTCTCGTTGAGTGAACGAGTTACCGTCCTCGCGACGCGTGTCTGTGTGTTGTGCTGCGCGCAGTCGACGTAGACCGTGCCCACGGACACACCGTTCGACTCCGCGGCTCGGCGGGCTCGTTCTGTGACGTGGCGAGCAACTAGTGACTTCCCGGTTCCCGTTTTGCCGTAAATAATCACGTTGTTGGGCGGATCGCCACGAACGATTGGCCTGAGTTCAGCAGCCACGGCCTTGATCTCGCCATCTCGGCCAACGATACGTCCGCTTTCAGGGACGTGGCCAACCTTCAGCAGCTCCTTGCGAGCGAAAATGTTGGCTCGGTCGGGGTCGTCTTCATCAAAGTCAAAGAGGGGATCGTCAGCGGGATCCTCATATCGGCCGTCGAAGTCAGAGAGTTGGGACGGTTCCTCAGCCATCAATATCAGATATCGCGGATGGGACCTACTTAATGATTTGGCTACCCCGACCAGAGTGTAAATCGGGCTATGGTCGTCTTCTGATGTTTTGTCGCTGGCGTATCATCCTCACAAAGGGTCGAGTCGGTCCCGAGTGAAATCGGATTCGGAGCAAGCGTTACCGACGCAGATCGGCACCCCCAATCCAGAGTGAAAACGCCAGACTGGAGCGGGTTTGACACACCCCTGGTCAAGAGTGAATAGCCCTCCATCCGGGAGCAGCGTACTTGGTTGAGACGACACCCCCCGTCCAGAGTGTATCTCCCGAACCGGGTAATCAATCATTTCTATGAGAGAACACAACGGCGCTTGGCGTCTGACGCACGGCAGACACCCCTCGTCCAGAGTGAAAGCGCCGGTGTGACGAGCTGGAGTGGAGTGTGAACCTCGAGTGATGGTGACGAGCGTTTATCGGCACCCCCAGTCAAGAGTGAAGATGCAGGTCAGATCTCCAGCCGAAGCAAAGCAGGGTACAATCGGAACTGTCGGGATCGAGTATCTTGATTCCGATTGATGAGGGAGATCGGGAGATACCAATCTCGATTTCGGCTTCGATGCCGGTTCGCTGGTTGGCGAATAGTCAGAATAACGATTGTTCCTTCAACGTCTCATAATACGCGGACGATGGAATCGAACCCCCACACCCCTCGTCCAGAGTGAAACGCTACGAGAGTCCCTCGGTCGACCCGGCGGAAACCACACGACGAGTCGGTTGGGAAGTACCGAAATCACAAGACGTGAGACGCGTATCCCTTGAACAGCAGTCGGCACACAGTCGAAGCTCCTCTAAATATATCAGTTTACATAGTATTACCTAGAGGTTTTATTACTACCTACCTCCTACCACTCTCCAAGCGCATTTAGCACGAGGAAGAGGACGAAGGCGGCATTCGTCCGGGTGGTTTCGAACCGCTGCTCGTATTTGCTGTTCCATTTCTTCCGTGTTCTCCCGTCTGGGGCAGTCTTTCCGTGATTCTTGCTGATCTCCTCCCACGAGAACCCTCGTTTCCCGTGGCCCTCACCGCACTCTCCTGATTGGTTTTCACTCTGGACGAGGGGTGTGTGGGCGAGGTATCCTCTCCAGCTCCCTTCCGTGTCTCCACTCAGTATTAACCAACAACTCTCCCGATACCTCGATAGTGTTGGTTAACCTCTCTCAATCTCGGTGAAGGCGGCCAGATCCGTTTCCCGAGTTTCCGCGATCTCGCGTTGAATCTCCGTCCGATCCCAGCCAAGCGGTGCCAGCACACTCTCGACCGCTCTGACGAGTTGCGTCTCGTAGTACGACGCATCGTACGACTCTACCTCTTCGTGGGCCAACGCGACCCGCTCTCGCGAACTCTTCTCGTCGTTGACGACCACGTACTCGATGTCCTGTCCCGGGTGGATAGCGAGGTCCTGGTCCCGAGCCCGCTTCAGCGCCGCCACGTTCTGCGTGTTCTGCGTGTATCCTTCCAGCGGCTTGGAGACACGATTCCGTTCGACGAGCTGCTCGACCGGCACCGTCCCAGCGTGGAGGCGCTTGATTGCGTCCTGGAGACAGTCGAGTACGGTGTCCTGAGATTGAGTCGCATCGAGACGGTCGAGACAGTCCCGCTGGACATCCTCGATGAACGGCGGGGTCGAGCGCTGCCGGGCTTCGATGCCCCTGATCTTGAACTCGTCGTCGCCGGCGACCTTCCCGAAGTACTTCGTCAACGCGCCGGCGTCGCTCTCGCGCTGCGGCACGAACGCCACCCAGTCGTAGTGGGCTTCGTGTTCGAGCCGGATCTCGACCTCTTCCGTGATTGCCGTCGCGAGCGTCCCGAGGTCCTCGCGGTCATCGTCGTCGACGTCGGGGTCCGGCGTCACCCAGATGGAGTCAACGATGCCGTGGACGACGCGCCAGCCGCCAGCTTCCAGTCGCTGTTTCGCCGTCAACAGAATCTCGCGAGCGAACGCGTTGATTGCCTCGTGGCACTCGATGCGCCCGAACTTCGCGTTGCTGAACCCTTGATAGCCGAAGCAGGCGACGAGGATCCACTTCAGCGCTCCCGACCGTCCCTCGAGTTCCGCCAGCCGGTCCTCGTCGGGGTCGTCCAGATCCTTCTCGTGACGGATGGCCGCCTTGATCTCGTCGCGCGCGTCGATGATCGGCTGTAGCACGTCGACGAGGTAGCCCCGGTCGTCGCAGATCGAGTACCCGAGGCCGGGGACATCCTCCCGGTCGCTGTGGCAGTCACACCGGATGACATCCGGTGAGACGTTCCGGGTACAGATGATGTTCGGGTACAACGAGGAGAAGTCGAGTTCGTGAACGTTCTCGTGGAGGCCGACCTCGGGCGCGAAGATGAACCCGCCGCGGTCGGCGTCGTGGAGCGTCCCCATCGGCTTGTAGAACTCGTGGCGCCAGGAGTTCCACGGAACGAGGACACCGCGGTCGTGGGCTTCACAGATCTGGATCGCCGTGAGAACGTTCCCAATCGATGCCCACGCGAGCTCCTGGACGGGCTTGTTCGAGCGCGACACGAGGTCGAGGACGCCGTCGAGGTTCGTCTCTCCGTAGAAGAACGTGTTCGACTCGTCGATGATCGCCCGGCCGGGGACGTTGTACCGCGCCGGCGAGTGGCCGACGCGGCCGTAGCTCGAGTACGTCGACCGGCTCGCGAGCTGCTGATAATCGATGTCCGGCCACCGACTCAGCGAGAAGTCGTCGATGCCGGCGTCCGTCGCCATCTCGTACAGGGTCGGGACGATTTCGCTCGTCGAGCAGACCAGGACGTCCGGATCGTGTGCGTCGAGCGCCCCTTGGACGGCGGTCAGGAGATCCGTCGGCGAGCCGGTGACGGTGTCGCCGGCGACGGACAGTTCCTCGTAGACGTCGTTGCTCGTTTCGGTCACCGGAACACTGAGCCGGAGCGTCGACAGCTCGTCCGCCGGCGTCGGATCGGCGCCGGTCTCCAGGCAGTACCGGAACTCTCGCGAGAAGTCGACGTTGAAACAGGCGAGATCCCCGACTGGGTAGGCCGACAGCTGGCGCGCTTGCCGGGCGAGTTGAGTGACGCGATCGATGTGGGCAACGTCGACTGCGAGAACGGCCTCCTCGTCGCGTCGAAAGCCGGGGCGTCGCGCAACCAGTTCGGTCGCGACGACATCCGGGTGCTGGTCGTACACCGATTGGAGCGTCGTGAGGTCGATGTCGGACGCTGGGTCGCGAGCGGCGACGTAGAAGCGTGGGGTATAGTCATGGCGCTCGGTCGCGACGGCGCCGTCGGCGGTTGCCTCCCACTCGAGGATGCGGCCGTCGGCAAGGAAGTCGATGGTGAACGACATTTGTTATTCACCAATCCACTGGGCATCCGAATCCGATAAGCGACGGCGTGTCACTTCCGGGCTTCAGCAAACGGGCTCGAAAAGCGTCCTCAACGCCATATTCTAGCTTGTTGTCCGTCGTCGTCCGCTTCCGGAACGATTTCCGGAATCCGTTGGTCGACGTTAACCAACATATCCAGAGATACGCACCGAATGTTGGTTAAGACATAGCTACGCAACAGCTGCCGCGGATATGCTGTGAAAGCCGATTTTTTGACGAACCCCTTCGCTTCACTCTTGGCGACACACCCGCCACAATTGGACCACATACCGCTAGTCCCTGTCGTTAGACGCTATCAGATGATTCAGACGAACTCGAGGCGTTCCATTCGGCGACCCCGCCGTCGTAGAAGGAATCATCGCTTGGGAGATCATCCTTGAGTTCGGGTATGGCGGATGTCTGGTCAATCGATTCTCGGAGGAGTTTCAGGCGCATCGCTTCCTCACGACCGAGAATCGTTTTGACGGTATCGTAGTCGGTACGGCCGTCGTAGTAGGCATTGCTCAATCGCCGACGGAACGTTTCCTCGTTTGCGAGCTCGTCGAGTTTGTTTTCTAGAGCGTCGATGAGAAGCCGGGTTCGTGGGATATCGAGAACCTCAGCGACGGTATCGATGCGTTCGACGAGAGACTTCGGGGCGTCGAACTCGACCCGGGTTTTCTCTTCGGACATTGCTCTGCGTGCTGGGGCTACGCGCTCACCGATGCTCCATCCCCATCGATATCATTGACGAGCGGGTAGTCGATGTGCATCTCGATCCGGTCGAACGGGACGATGGGTTGCATTGCCCCGCCGGGGCCGCCTTCTTTCAGTTCAAGAACACCCAGCGTTTCCAAGTGCTTCAGATCCGAATGGACGTCGGACACATCACGGTCGACGAGGCGTGCGGCCTCCCGCATACTTTCGGGTGCGTGTTCGGCGATCGCCTGAATGAGTTCGAGACGGAGCGGGGTGAGGCTGTCGACGAGGTCGTCGTAGGTTCCGAACTGTAGTGTCGCCGCCCCGTCTTGGTCGTCGAGCGTGTCCGTCTCGGCGGCCTGGACGAACTGGAGTGCGTCCTCACGGACCTGTTCTCGGTCGCCAACGGTGATGTGGAGCGTGGTCATTTTTGAGTGTCGTGGTGGCGGGTGGTGTACGGTCAGTACGGCCGCGGCGGATCGCCGCCGACGGCCTCCCAGTACTCGTCTGCGCTCGCCCAGAAATCGACGAGTAGTTCCTCCATCCCGGGGAACGTGACGTCGTCGACGTCGCCGGCGGCGGTGTGGTGTTCGTGCCCCTTCGTATCTTCGTGGGCGTTATCGAACCGGACGAGCGTGAGGTCTTCGAGGGTGCCCAGATGGAGCGTGTACTTCCAGCCCGACGGGTAGGTCTCGGTCGCCTCAGTCGGCCGGAGTACGACGTTCTCGACGAGACCAGCTTCGACGTGTGTGTACTGGAAGACCGGCTCTTGGGCCATCCCTTACGTGTTGGGAAGACACCCAACACCATAAGACCAGCGGAGGTTCGTCGATACGTTACCGATCAACGGAACGGCGACTACCTGTGCTTCCGGTACAGAACTTTGGCCCCGAAAGAGTACTCCGCTCACGCCACTGGATCGAGTGATTTCATCGAGAAGTCAGATTTCGAGCAGTATCGCTCTGCTAGCCGCATCAAGGCTCGTGTCCGCCGGATATCCGCAACGTTGTGGCGTACGAGCGACTCAAAGTCCTCTTTTTCCCACGCGTGAACCGCTTCCTCGCTGTCTACGAACGGATCGAGTTCGGTTAATCCACTCCCGATGAGTTCCTCGTAGACGGCGGTCAAGGTGTCTCCCGACGTGTTGAACCGTGTCTCGAAAACGTCCATCGCGTCGATATACGGCAGTTCTGTGAACGGCCAGTCGATATCGTGGTAACAGAGCCGCGTACGGAGGAACGGGAGGTCGAACCCTCCGTTCCATCGTTCGCCATTGTACGCGACCAGCTTCACGTCCTGGTGAGTGAGTGTCGATTCGACGAACGCATCCATCTCGCTTAGCAAGGTTCGTTCAGTCTGCTGGACCGATATCGAGACTGAGCTCGCCAATTCTTCGTTGACCCGTGCTTCGAGATTTGACGGCGGTGCTCGCCCGTCCGTATTGAGGAAGATCCGGGAGCCAACGTCCGTGTCGAACCCGATGACAGTCAGCTGGTCGTCGACGTCAAAGCCAGTTGTCTCGATATCGAACGCAACCGTGTCGAGTCCCGTCATTCCGTGGCTCCATCCTGGTGATGCTCCCGCTCGTGGCTCGCTTCCCGTTGTTTGAGTGCCCGTTCGAGCTCCTGGAGGCGCTCTTCGTGGTCGTCGAGTCGAGCCTCCTGTTCGAGATCGATGCTGAGCAGCGCCGGCAGCAGCGGGTTCTGATGGTTCAACAGCCCGCTGGCGTCGGCGTGCTCGCGGGCGTATTCGAACAGCCGATCGAATCGCGGCTGGTCGCGACGCCGCAGTGCCCGGCGGAACTCTGACCAACGCTCTTCGATGGCCCGAAGCGCATCCCGGTAGGTTGGGTTCGTCCGCCCCATCGCTATCGGCCTCCGGTCCCGGTCGCCGTCCACGCATCGAGCAAGGGATCCGTGGTGGCCGCCACCGCCTCACCGTCAACGGTGACGCCTGTCCCGACACCCGCTGGGGTCGGCGACGACGGCGCCGGCGTCGCCGGTTCCACGCCGACCTGCGTGGCACGGGCCGCGAGCAGCTGCCGCCAGTACGCGAACGTCGTCTGGTAGTACGCGCCCTCGTCGACGGGATAAACGAGCGTCTCGAAGTCCTCGCCGACGACCCGTGGCCCCATCCGAGTTTGCTCGCACTCGAGGTGGTGGTCAGCGGCCGTCGCGACTGGCTCGGTGAACTCGTTTCGTTCGTTTCGCGTAACGAGCACCGGGATGTCGTACCCCTCGGCGTAGGTCGCCAACCGGGCGAGAGTTCGGGCCTGGAGGGTTTTCGCGTGGGTCTCGCCGAGGGTATCGTCGGCGCGGTACTGGGCGTCGACGGCCGGCGCGACGATGAGGGCGGGCGTGTGGGGCGACACTGTATCTGCTCTCTCTCTCGTGTGGAGACGCTCTGGTGGTGAGTCGACCGAGGCCTGAATCAGCGCATCAACCGCGTCGGGGAGGTCGGACACGGCTGCGTAGTGCTGGGCCGCTGTAAACCCCCGCGCAATGTGAATCCGATCCAGGAGCCGCCGGCTGGGGGCAAGCTGCGCCAGCGATGTCGTCGTTGCGTGGCCATTGGCGTCGATCCAGAGGGCAGGGCCCTCGTGCAAGAGTAGGTGGTCGAGCACCATTGACTGCAGGATAGGTACCCCTCGATCGCCGTCGATGTCCAGTAGTGTGATCCCATCTTCGAGCGAGGGCAGCAGCATCTTGTCAGTTGCGGGGTCGGCCCAGTTCGCTAGCTTCTCGTTTCGGTCTGTCCCCCACGTCGGCTGCTCGACAGCCAGTGAGTTCGAATCCAGAACCGGTGGCATACTCGATTCAACGGTGCCTACCCCCAAATGCCGTGCAGGGTAGTTTCCGGAGTTCTGGGGACGCGAGATTCGGTCGACTTTCGCCCGAAGGCCCGAAGCTGACACCTTGCGATTCGCGTTTCCGGGAAGATTCCGGAATACTCGTCCACCAAAGATTAACCAACAAATGCGGGCACTGCTCGTTCTGTTGTTAAGAAACCGATCTAGTTGTCCCTCGGGGCCTGAATTTTGGCGGAAATGCGATTTCTGCCCTTCAGTTAGATGTCAGCCGACATCACAACCCTGTATTCACGGCCCCGGCTGGCACCCCTTGCTTCAACAAAATTGCACTGGGCCATCTTCGACAGAGTCGCGGACGGTCCGTTGCGTTCGGGAATCGTCCACTTCCTCAGTACACTTCTGGTGAATCTCGGCGAGACTCAGGGTCTCCGGTGGTTAGGAGTGTCGTACACCACTCACTGGTGTGGCGAAAGTGCGTCAAGGCTCTTCTGCCAAATCTCGGTTCTGTGATGCACCTTCTGATACTGGTATTGCTGACCCTCTCCCTATATTAAAAAATATTAACAAGGAGAAGTACCACTGTGACGTATATGGCGTGGGAGGTGACTCGAACAGTCCGGGTGCGACTCGACGTACCTGACGACCGCACGAATGACCTCCACGCCACTAACAGCAAATTCCAGTACTGTGCCAATCGCACGGCAGAGTGGGCGTGGCGCTACCCCGAGGACGACTGTGTGACCAGCAAGAGTGAAGCCGAAGCCGCCATCTACGACGATCTACGGGAAGAAACCGACTATCTGCACGCAAACCTCGTCCAGAAAGCGATCAAACGCGCCACCGACGATATTGGCAACTGTGTAGACAGGCTCACTGAGGGTGAAAACACCAGCAGGCCGGAATACGATACGTTCAGTATCGTCTACGACAAGCGAGCCGCCACCTACTACCGCGACAAGGTGAGTCTCGCTACTGTCAACGGGAGAGTCGAATGCGAGTACGAGCTGCCCTACGACGTTGAAGCGACGCCCCACGGCGAGTATCTGCTGAACGACGACTACTCGTTCAGTACAAGTACCGTTCACTACGATAGTGAAGCCGACGAGTTCTACCTGCACGCGGCAATGAAACGAGAAATCGATGCGAGCAGTCCTGAGAAAGCTGAGCATTCGAAAGTGCTTGGCGTGGACTGTAACGTTGACGACCACATTGCCGTGACCTCAACAGGTCAGTTCGTCGGCAATGCAGACTATCTCAACCACAAGCGCCGCGAGTTCGAAAAGCGGCGTGCCAACCTGCAACAGACGGGGACGCGAAGCGCCCACCTGACCTTCCAGCAGATCGGTGACAGATTCGGACGCTGGAGTGAAGATTATCTGCATCGGTGCTCGAACGAACTTGTCGAAGAAGCCCGCCACCACGGCTGTACACATATCGCGTTCGAGGACTTGGAGCAAATCCGTGACCGGATCAGCGACGGCAAGAAGTTCCAGCAGTGGGCATTTCGCGAGTTACAGCGACAGGTTGCCTACAAAGCCGAGGAAGATGGCATTATCGTGGACACGGTGGAACCACAGTACACGAGCCAGCAATGCTCGACGTGTGGCTGTACCTTAGAGGAAAACCGCGACGGGCAACACTTCGAGTGTTTGGACTGTTCGTACACGGTAAACGCTGACTACAACGCGGCGAAGAACGTGGCGCGGAAACTCGTACTTAAACTCCAGCGAGGGCAGAAGTCTCCCGCTGGAGGGGCGTTCTGTCAGTACGCCCTGAAGTCGGGGATTATGACCGTGAACGCGACTGACGTGGCGTCCGACACGCCTGTGTCGGCAGAACGAGAGTCCACCGACAAGCCAACGGCTTAGCCGTTGGTAGCTGACAGACGGCGCCGTAGTGCTGGTAGACGGTAAATCCGCGTGCGACGTGGATTCGGTTGAGCAACCGTTGGCTGGGGGCGATCTGGGCGAGTGTCGTCGTCGTCGTGTGGCCGGTTGCGTCGACCCAGAAGGCGGGTCCTTCGTGCAGGAGGAGATGGTCGAGCACGAGCGACTGCAGGATCGGGACGCCGCGGCCTCCCTCGACGTCGAGCAACGTGATACCATCGTCGAGTGACGGCAGCAGCATCGCTTCTGTGGCTGGGTCGGCTTGCTCTGCCAAGCCCAGATTGCGGTCTGCGCCCCGTGTCGGCTTGTCGGCCGCCATTCGGTTCGATGGTGGGTGATCGCCCATACTCGATAACTCGTCACGCCCTCAATAAGCGACGGCGCGGCGCTTCCGGACTTCCAGAAAGGGGGGAGATAGAAGCAGAGCCTGGCTCAGTACCTGTCTTTTCTGAACCAATCGACCGTTTCCGAGATCGTTTCCTGAACCGCTATCGGTTCGTGTGACCCCATTTAACCAACATACCGTACTCTATCGGGTCCGATGTTGGTTAAGATCTGAATCACTTACGGAGATACTCTTGGCGTAATTGGGCCACATACTGTGCATCCCAGCCTTTGGTTTTAACCGGAATTAGGCGCTAAGTCCCTTTCCTCAAGGAGCAACGCAGGGAGCGAAGCGACCGAGTAGCGCAGTAGGGAGGGGATACAGCGCCGCACGATTCTCAAACACGTTCACCGCTCGGCCCACGGGCCGCCCCACCTTTATGTTTATCTAAAGTCTATACATCGTTGATGGATAGGTTTGAAATCGAAGGAGAAGAAGTCCTCGACGGAACCGCGAAACCTTCGGGGAACAGTGCCCACGTCATCGTCCCGAAACGCTGGCGCGGGGCCGACGTGAAAGTCGTCCACGTCTCCGAACCCAACCCAGACGAATAGTCCATGCACTACAACTACAAGTATCGACTCACCCCGCCAGAAGCCCTCGAAGAGGAGCTTCTGTACCACGTCGATACTTGTAGGCAACTCTACAACCACGTCCTCCACCTGCTCAACGAGGCAGACAATATTCCCGCCCGCTACGAGGTTCAGGGGCGACTCCCCGACCTCAAATCGTGGTGGAACGACCTCGGAGATGTCCACTCGAAAGTTCTCCAGATGGTTGTCAAGCGCGTCTACGACAACCTCTCTACGCTCAAAGCACAGAAGGAGAATGGACACACCGTGGGAATGCTCAAGTGGAAACCACCTCGGGAGTATCGGTCGCTCACCTACAACCAGTCCGGCTTTGAACTCAAGAATACGAGTGGTCGGCCCACGTTGTGGTTGAGCAAGATCGGCGAGATTCCGATTCGTCTCCACCGAGACATCCCCGAGAACGCGACCATCAAACAGGTCGCGGTCAAACGCGAACCCACGGGCGAGTGGTATGCCACGTTCGGCATCGACGTGGACGAGGATACACCAGAGAAGCCGCAGAATCCCGAGCGGGTCGTCGGCATCGACGTGGGAATCCTCAAGTACGCACACGACACCGACGGGTATGCCATCGAGAGTCCCAATTTCAGCGAGGAGCGTGAGCGACTCGAACGCGCACAACGCGACCTCACGCGGAAGGAACACGGCTCTACAAATTGGGAGAAACAACGGCAGATCGTGGCCGAATGCCACGCAGACCTCAAGCGGAAGCGTCGGGACTTCCTTCACAAGTTGTCGAACTACTACGCCCGCGAGTACGACCTCGTGGCGGTCGAGGACTTGGACGCGAAGGGCTTGATCGAACTGCCGGGCAACTCACGCAACCGGGCAGGAGCGGCGTGGGGGACGTTTCTCCGGATGCTCGAATACAAGTGCGAGCGCAAGGAGACGCACTTTGTTGTAGTTGACCCGAAAAATACGACGAAAGAGTGCGCGTCCTGCGGTGTCAAGACGGAGAAGCCGCTGTGGGTGCGCGAACACTCGTGTCCGTCGTGTGGGTTCGAGGCGGACAGGGACGCGAATGCGGCGTGGAACATCCGTTCTCGCGGTCTCGAAGACATAGGAGTGGGATACTCCGAATCAACGCCTGTGGAGACTGCGCTCCCTACGGACACCAATTTGGTGTCTGCAAAGCGCGTCGTGGAAACAGGAAGCCCCACCCTCAAGGAGCGAACCGCGTCAGCGGTGAGCGAGTAGGGTGGGGTAGTTCACCGTAGTAGCTGAGCGCAGCATTGACGTATTCGACGGGCAGAATTTCATGAGTTACAAGCGTACAGAGGATGTGTGGTGTCGTGAAGAGCGTGTTCCGGTCATCAAGAGCGAGATTGATGAAGAGGTAGTTGGTCGTATTGAATTCGTCCGTGATGAAGAGGTCTGCCTCCAACTCGTTGGCCAGCCAGACACCTTCGGCCTCTCCCTGATCAAGCCCATAGTTGATCGGCTCGTCAGCTCGGTCGTCGACGTCGTGTGTCGTTATATGATGGGCAGCCTGGAGGACGAGATCGGCGGCGGCAGCTAGAAGGTCATCATCCCCCGTGGCACCGGTTATCTCGCCGAGAACACTCGCTGGTATGTGGACGTCGTACCCCGTGAGGAGTGCTTTGAGCGGATCCCCGCCAGAGGGAGCCTTCGGCCGCCCGTCAACGACCGGCGTGGCGAGATTCAACAGGACGTTCGTATCGACGACGGCAACGGCACGCTCCGACATCGTCAGGCACGCGACTCGTCATCAGAATCAGCCGAATTTGACTCCGTCCATTCGGAAATCTCGCCGTCGTAGAAGGCATCGTCACTCGGGAGCCCATCCTTGAGTGTGGGTATGGCGGGCGTCCGGTCGATCGACTCTCGGAGGAGTTTCAATCGCATCGCCTCTTCACGGCCAAGAATTGCTTCGACGGTGTCATAATCGACCTGGCCGTCGTAGTAGGCGTCGCTCAGTCGCCGGCGAAACTCTTCGTCGTTCGCGAGCTCTTCGAGTTCGTCCTCAAGTGCGTCGATGAGGAGACGGGTACGAGAGATATCGAGAATTTCAACAACACTATCGGCGCGCTCGACGAGCGACTTCGGGGCGTTGAAATCGACACGGGCTTTCTCCTCAGCCATCACTTCATGTGTAGAATCTACACATACTTAGTTTCCTCGCTGTTCAAGCGACCGGATCGAGTGTGGCTGATGATCTCTCTAGATATGATATTCTAGAATATGATTATTCAGAATATTTTTGTCTGCCCACTAATTCAGCGCCATGACAGACTTCTTGACTTCCTCCTCGCCCTGAAGGGCGAGGATTCCTCCGGTGGGATGTTGGCTATGCCGTACCCACGGTGGCAACTTTCCCGTCGCCGGTACTCTGGTTTGTGCGCTCCTCGTTGGGACTTTCCCTTTCAGGGGAGTGTGGTATCTCCGACCAGTTTTGGTCGTCCCACTTGAGACGCACGGGCCGAGCCATCGACCCGACTTCGAGTTCGCAAGTCTGCTGTTCGAGGAATGTCCGAGACGCACACAGATCGGCGTGCGCTTCGTGGCCGCATGGACACCGGAACACGTCGCCGTCGCGATCGGTCTCCTCTTGCTCGCCACACATCGGGCACGTTCGGGTTGTGTCGGCTTCTGACTCTACCTCAATACTGATGCCGTATTCCTCGGCCGTGTACGAGAGGCGCTCGATGAACGTCCGGAACGCCCAGAACTGGTGCGTCTTTGCGTTCACTTCAGCACACCAGTGCGTCGAGAGGACATCCGTAAGATCTCCCACGTACACCGTCTCGACACCGTCGGCGTAGAGCCGTTCCATTAGGTCCCGGGCTAGTGCCTCCTGTGCGTGATCGCGCCGTCGTGTCCGTTTCAGATACAACCGCCGAATTCGGTTGCTACTGTATCGTCCCTCACGGAGCTTCGACTGTAATCGGGCAATTTCGTTGGTCGTCTCGCGGAAGCGATCGAACAGGTCCCGACCTTTGTAGAGGTACTGCTGGCCAGTCGTTGTGGTACAGGCGATGAGATTGTTTGCGCCCACGTCCAGTGCGGCTTCTTCCGAAGCCAGTGGTGAATCCTGTTGTGAATCAGGTACGGTAACAGGTTGAAAGGCCCTGAACGTGTCGTCTATCTTTTTTCAAGGCGAGAATCCCGCCGTTCACGGCGGGCGTGAAGCCGACAACTGCCTCACGTTCTACCGTCGGTTGCAGACCGAATACCACATGACTGCGAACCTTTATTGGAATTGGGTGTATAAAAATTGACACGGCCAAATGAGGTACAACCTCGAAAAAGGGTCGCACACGGTCTACGCGCTCCAATATCACTTTGTGACCGTCACAAAGTACCGCGCGGACATCCTCACCGACGAGATAGCCGAACGCATCGGTGAGATTGCCAGCGACATCTCCGAGGACTTTGGCGTGAGTATCCAGAACGTCAACGGCGGTTCCGACCACGTTCATATCCTGTTCACGGCGAAGCCAACGACCGACCTCACCAAGTTCATCAACTCGCTCAAGGGCGTCACGTCCCGCAAAATCCGTGACGAAAACCCCGAGGTTCGGCAGGCGCTCGACAAGGCGTTCTGGCAACCAGGGTACTTCCTCGCCACCACCGGCCAAGTGAGCATCGACGTACTCATGAACTACGTGGAGGAACAGTAGCGATGTCCACGACCGTCACGAAGACGTTGCAGGCGACGTTCGCGCCACCCACCGCGCACAAGCAGTCGAAACTCAACGACCTGCTCGAAACCTACCGTGACGGTCTGCAAGAGGCGTTCGACTCCGGGGCAAGTACCATGTCGGCGGTGAGCGACATCGTGACGCCCTACGACCTGCCGTATCAGGCGAAGGCTGCCCTCTGCAACTACGTCCCGAAACTCCACAAGACGTACAACGCCAAGGAGTTGGACGACAGCCACCCGATACGGCTCACGAATCAGGCTGCAAAGTTCGACCACTCCGACGAACGCGACTACGAGTTCACGTGGTGGGTTCCCCGTCCCGGCCGGGGAACGAACTTCTGGATACCGCTCCGTATCAACCCCGAACAGGAAGACCTCTGGCACGACCTCGTATCGGAGGACGCGAAGGCGGGCGAGATACGGCTTCAACAGCATCGGAAGAACTGGGTACTGCACGTCACCGTCGAGTACCCGGTCGAAGAACCAGCGACGGACGGTGACGCCACACACATCGGCTTAGACATCGGAGAAACCGCCCTCATCACGGGCTGTGCCCTCAAGGATGGTTCTCCGACTGACCCGTTCGTGTGTAGCGGAAGCAGAGCGAAGCATCTCCGTAAAGAGATGTACACCACCCTGAAACGACTCCAAGAGCGTGACGCATCCGAATGGCGTACCGACGAACGGTTCGACCACTACCAGAACGCGCTCACCGACATCGTGGAGAAGGCGTCTCGGGAAGCCGTCGAGTACGCCCAAAAGTTCGAGAACCCGGTGTTGGTGATGGAGGATTTGACGTACATCCGCGAACGACTCGACTGCGGGAAGTACATGAACCGCCGGCTTCACTCGTGGGCGTTTGCCCGACTGCAAGGGCGAATCGAGGACAAGGCGACGGAAGCAGGTATCCCGGTCGAGTACGTGAATCCGGCGTACACCTCGCAGACATGCCACTTGTGCCACCGTATCGGTCGTCGGGACTCTCAAGCCGAGTTCCGGTGTCCGCACGACGACTGCCACGTTTCGACGTTTCAGGCCGACATCAACGCTTCCGCGAATATCGCACGACGGGTTGACCCGTGGGGAGAGAGCGTCCCGCTTGACAAGGCGGAACGCGATGACTCGCCTCGGGATGGGAGCGGTAGTGACACCGCCACGACTCACCGTGAGAAGAGCGTACCAGCGCAGATGACGCTCACGGCGTTCCAAGAGCCGAAACCCTCTACCAGCGACGACTGACTGGTATTCCCCATGCGTGGGAAGCCTCGCCGTTTACGGCGAGGAGGATGTCACTAGGAAACAGTGTGACAACTCTGGTGGTGAACCGGCCAAATTACGAAACCGGCGACGCAGCTGCTGAATCAACGAGTGAGTACTCGCGATCTCGACTCGTGCCTTCTGCTTCGAGGAGGTTGTACTGTGCCATTTTCGAAAGGTAGGTCCGGACGGTGCGCTTCGTCCGCGGATCGTCGACCGCCTCAGTATAGTGGTCGTGGATCTCGCTGGGTCCAAGCGGGCCGTGGTCGCGAACAATATCGTAGACGACCCGCTGGTGTGGCGTGAGCGAGTCGAGACTCTTCTGCTTGATTTGGGCCCGAGCATCTTCAGCAGCGTCTAGAAGGATGTCGTTAGTGACCTCCTCGTGATTTTCGCGGTCAGCCGTGCTGGCTGCGCTGCGAAGCATCCCGATCGCGAGACGGGCATCACCAGCAGCGGCATCCGCGATCTGATACAACTGGTCGTCGGCGATGACACCGTTCTCAAGCCCCCACTTTGCTCGCGCACTCAGAATGTCGTAGAGTTGCTCGTTGTGGTACTTGTCCATCCGCACGTGCTCGCTGGAGCGCAGCCGACTCACGAGGCGATCGTCGACGCGGCTAAACAGCTCTTCTTCTTTGTTCGCGATACAGATCACCGCGAACTGCTCCATACTGTGGAGGTCGTAGATGACGCTTGGATCTTCGAGCTGGTCGACCTCGTCGAGGATGACGACGGTTCGCGGGCCGTCGTACTGTTGGAGCCGGTCGATAAGCTCGTCGTGGGGTGTCGACTGGCGATGGATGTCTATCGTTGCCCCGATGTCGTCGAGGATCTGGTACAGCGTTCGGAAGCGGCTGTAGTTTCGCCAGCAATTCACGTAGGTGGCCTCGACGTCGAGCACTTCCTCGCGGAGCCGCTCGGTAACGAACTTCGAGACACAGGTTTTACCGACACCGCTCGGGCCGGTGACGATAGCTGTGTCGGCT
>NZ_JBHTBL010000021.1:0-16155 GCF_042665015.1 Halorubrum rutilum
TTTGATTCCCACCTTGATCGGTGGTGGTTTGATTCCCACCTTGATCGGTGGTGGTTTGATTCCCACCTTGATCGGTGATCGGAACCGTCGCGCTTGCTGTCTCTGTGCTAACGTGAGCGCCAATGAGTGGCAGACTCACGAGACAGAGCACAACCACAAGGAGTCTGAGAGAGCGATAATCAGATGACTGCACGTGAATACTCTCACGACGGGTGGCAACCATACTAATTATTTCGCATTCAGTCTGCTCACGAATCACAGGTCTGTCTGTTCTGCTGTCCACAACCATGAGGTCGGCTGTGGAAATAGGCGCTGGGCTCCCACCACCCTCAACGGAGCGATCGAACGGATCGGAGTCCGATCTGGTCGTTCACGATTGTCCGTACGCAGTGACAACGTCACCGAGTTCGGCAGCAGAGAGGTTATTCTGACCATATGCGGTGACGGCGTCACCAAGCTCGGCAGCCGTGATTGACCCATCGCCGTCAGTGTCGTATCTCCCTGCCGTGCCGTCAAGCGGTGAGGTGACCGTCCGAAACTCCGTATCCCCACCGATCTCAATTGTCGTGTCTGGCCCGTTCGTAGCTGTGCCGGCAATCGTTACTGCTGTCCCGTTTGTCTCAGGCGCGGTCACCTGATACGTTATTGTGACGTTTGTCCCGTCGCTGAGTGCGGTTGCACGGATCGCCGTGGTCACGCCTGTTTCGTCGGCGGCACTAGCCGTCAGGTCGGTGGGCGTAGCTGGCTCGCCATCAATCCGCACTGCTTCGATCTCGGCCCCGCCAACTGTCGGCGTGAAGCTCTCGCTCACCCCAAGATTCGCGCTCCCATTACCTACTGTTACGTCTGTGGTAACCGTTACGTTCCCTCCCGGCGTGGGGTTTTCACCGATGGCCCGAGTTGCCTGGAACGTCGCGTCGCTGTCAGTTGTGTTTTCGGTGAGCTGGGCCGTGACCGCGGTCGCATTCACGACGCCGGCCCCCGACTCGGTGTCACGTCCCGATGGACCAACATCCACTGCGGTTGTGTCCAGTGCCGACGCCAGTGTATCAGCCGTCACGTCAGGGCCACCGGCATCGGCCGCTAGGGCGGCCACCCCGGCCACCTGAGGCGCAGCTGCTGATGTCCCAGTAAATACCGTGTTACGGACCTCCACGTTCGTGTAGCCCGCCACGTCAACGACATCCTCTTCAGCGTCGTTCGGGCCGACCGAACTGTATGACGCGATCTGCTCATTATCACGACGGTACGCCGCGACACTCACAACTGATGGGACATCCGCCGGCGGCTTGACGGATGACCGAGCGACCGGGTCCTCAATCGTCGGTGCTCCGAACACGGTGATTTCGAGTTCGTCATCGGCTGGACCACCGGTGTGTTGAACAACCAGGTCGATCGGCTGCTGGGGAACGTTCGTCCTGATCCGCTCGAAGCGCTCATCAGGCTCCGATATGATCGTGGTTGAGCCAACTAGGTACTCCTCTCTAACCGGATTATAGAGATAAACCCGGTAGCTGCTGTCGTCACCGTCGGCATCCCAATGAAGATTCACCTGTAGACTGCCACTGAAAACCGTCTCACAGTTCGGGACGCAGGCCGTCTCGTCAGCCGGATCGAACTCATGGAGGCCATCACCATCAGTATCGGTATACTCACCCTGCCAGTGTCGTTGGCGGTCATTTCCCGCACTGTTGATCACAAGAATTCCGTCCGCCCGCGTCTGATCGACATCGTCGGTCAGCGGATGGTCGCCGTCATCGTCGAAGCCTGGAAAGGAGAGTGGCGCCACAACAACATCAACATCTTGCTCACGGAAATACTGGAGCGCGGCCGCAAAATCCGTCGCTGTCTGAATCGTCGCAAGTGAGAGCTGTGCGTCTGGTGCTGTTTTCACCACCGTCGCAGCAGCGTTCGTCCCGTGGTCTGTGGATCCGGTGGCGGCGAACTGCTCGGTGTTAGCAACGTTCTCCGCAATCGCCGGATCTGTGGGATCGAAGCCACCATCGATCACGCCGACAGTGACATTGTCCCCGGTGATCCCCTGCTCGTGGAGGCCACTCACCCCGAGCGTGTCAGCTGCCCCAGGCCCCGAAACATCAGCAGGTTCTGCCGACTGAGCGAGATGGACCTCACTCACCCACGAGAGGTTTCGAACTGCAGATATCTGGTCGGGCGTCGTCGTTAGCTCCACTTGCGTCTCCACCTGCGTTCCAACAGTGCCGTACGCTTCGAGCTCCTCGATGTCCATGGCAGTACTGTTGGTGGCGACGACGGTGTACTGTTGTGACTCGTCACTAACCTCCGTCTCAACTGCCGATGTCGTCGTGTCGGCTGGCGGTGAGATATTTGCGTTCTCCGGCCGCTCTGCCTCCTGTGAGAGTACTGGTGCTACAGCCGCCACGCTGACGGCCACTACCACCACGACAACCACAAGAGCAAGACGAGACCGGCTGAGCGAATTCATTATCAGTATCATCAATGCCGTCGCAAAAGTATTACGGGAAAAACACATCTGCGGTGCGTGACTGCAAATCCTCATACGCTACCGCTCATGATTCCTCCATTTTCAGGCAGAGGAGAATGTCAAGACTGACCGAACGCCGTGACGACCTCACCAAGCTCACTGGCTGTCAAGTCTCCCTCTCCAAACGCCGTAACGGCGTCGCCAAGGTCATTGGCCGTAACTTCTCCGTCATCGCCGCTGTAGCGGGCGACGACTGACTCAAACTCGTCGATCATTTGTTGTCGGTGAAACGCGAGAATATCGTTGGTCACTGAAGGGGGAGTCTCATGTCCGACTCCATCGTACACACTGAACTCGGCTGCAGCCCCGACATTCTCAAAGATGTCGCGACTCGTTGCGAACCGCTCGTCAACCTGCTCCCAGCCAAAAACATCCACGAGAAGCTGCTGTCGCCGGTCTCCCCAGGCGTTATAGCTCTTCGCGTGGATATACTCATTATCGAGATCTGATTTGTCGGGATTCCCTTGATCTTCGCCGCCAATATACCGGTACTGATCGATATCAAGCCACGCTTGCTTCTTAAACGCTGTCCCGGTAAGCTCAGCGAGGTCTGCTGTCCCTACCGGCCACGGAAGCGTGGTGGTGTCAGGATCGGTTCGCACAGGGATCGCTTCATCTAGCTGTGCCTGCGGGATCGTGGCGAATCCGTTCCCACCACTTGAGACTGCGTTGACCCGATCAGGATGCAGAATCGTGAACTGGTCGTTGAACCGGCCGCTGTTTGAGAACCCGTACAGCTGGACCGTGTCTGCGACAGTGTATGGTTCATCATTAAGTCGGCTTCGAGCGTCATCGATCATCGCGAGCAACTGCTGATCAAGCCGGTCGTACGGCGGTTCCGCGTTGCGGAGCGAATTCTGATCGAGCAGTTCGAATGAACCGTCTGGGGGACTGCTCGGAAGCAGCGCAACCACAGCAGGCGTATTCAACTCATCCGCGATTGCGCGGCCACGCCCTGACTGGATCTCTGCCCGCCCATCCGCAATCTGTTGATCGCGTGGTTCTGTTCCCGCTCGCAGTACGACACCGACGACCAACGGTCGGGTCTCAATGCTGTCTAAGACCTGATCCCCGCTGTTCTGTACCGTCTCCGCTGGAGGCGTATACAGGAAATACGGGAACCGGAACCCGGCCTCCGAATCCGCGCTAATTAATTCGAAGTTGTACGTATACTGCTGTGGATTCGATACCGTGACCTCAATCTCGGTCGCGTCGGTCACCGTGATTGTCCGGAGCGATTGTACTTGATTGGGATCTGCTGGTGATTGCACCTCAATTTCCGTTTCGCCGGCGAGTTCGACACCCCGACCGGCCGCATCGAAGTAGGTGACGTACCCATCAGCATCGGTAGTGAACCGGCCTGGCGGGAGTCCCGTTCCGTTTGCAGCCCGAAAATTGACCGGGAGACTTTCGATGGGGTTGCCCTCCGTATCAACACACTGTATCAGTGTTCGGTATCCTTCGGGTAGTACAAGCTCCCTGATATCTCCATCCGTCGTAATCTCAATATTGTCAAACGAATAGATGGCTGGAATCTGGTTTCGTTCTCCGCTCTCATCGATAGTCGTCACTCTGTATGTCCCAACGGTAAGTGACAGCTCGATGCCCCCATCTGCGCCGACCGTATACTCGATCTGCTCTCCCGTCTCGACATTGCTGAACTGGATCACGGTCCCATCAACGCTTGTGTCTGCCTCTGAGCTGAGGCGCCCTGTAGCTGTGACCTCCTCTTGTCCAGCCGCGGTTCTAACGGTCGTAGCCAGCACCCCAACCGCCCCGGCAAGACAAAACTGACGGCGAGTTACCATGTCACATGATACTGAATCTTCCCACTAATATTGTGGGTTGCGCTGAAACTCTCGAATTAGTTGCCGACACGTCTCTCGATGGAGGTCAAACTCCTCACGGTGGAGGTCGGACGGCTCACGCCGACGCAGGGCGACCGCACGCGGCTGTGGACCCACAAGAAAGATCGGCTTGGAGACAGCCCGTGCGGCGCCACAACGCTGTCGGCTGGGACGCTGACGCGGGCATTCGCGAATACGCGACGCTGTTCGCAAGACGAGCAGTTCACGCCGAGCGAGCAGGCTGTTGAGCCGCTCTCGACAGTGTAGTCACTGAGTCATGAAGCCGTCCAAAAAATGGAGCCGCAAGCCGCAGCCGCACTGCAAGGAACCCGTGTGGGAGCGGGTGGTTAGTTACGACTGACCGAACGCGTTGACGACGTCACCGAGTTCGGCAGCGGTCAGGTTGCCCTGGCCGAACGCATTGACGGCGTCACCGAGTTCGCTGGCGGTGATGGTGCCGTCACCATCATCGTCGAACTCGCCAGCCGCACCGTCAAGCGGCGAGTCGGTCGGAGCGACGACCTCTGCGTCGACAGTGAGTTCGTCATTGTCGGACGCGAACACGTGAGTGTAGTTACCCGTGTCGAGACCGGCCGTCGCGCTGGCCGGCACCTCGAAGGTGATCTCCGTCGAGTTGCCCGCGTCGAGGGAGACCTCCTGACTGGCCGAGAGCTGGCTGATGCCAGTCTCGTCCTCGAGATCGTACGTGATATCCTGCGTGGTCGCAGCGTCACCGACGTTGGTGACGTTCAGCGTTGCGCTGAAGGACTCGTTCTGGGTGATGGTCGTCGGACCCTCAACCAGGTCGAGCGTGAGGTTGGCCGCTGCCGGCTCAACCGTACTAATCTCGACGTTGTCCGCGTTGTTGTTGGAGCCGTCGATGCCGGTCACGGTGAACGTTTCACCGGCCGTCTCGGCGGTCACCGTCAGCGTGGCCTGACCGTTCGCGTCAGTGTTCGTGTCAGCGCTGACACGCTCGACGCCAGCGGCCTGGTTGTTATCGATCGACCAGCTGATGTCGCCGTCTGTGAGACTCCGCGGAACGGGGTTCCCGTCGCTGTCGACCAGCTGAAGGGTCACGTTCGCGGTGGTCTCGCCGTCAGCGGCGAGGTTGGTCGTGTCTGTGGTCACGTTGACATCGGCAACGGCGCCCGAGAACTGCTGGACGGCCGAGCCACTGTCAACGGCGTCCTCAGTGTTGACCGCCTGGATCTCGTAGTCACCGGGCGTATCACTCTGAGGAACGATGCTATCAGTACCGAACGTCGCGGTACTCCCATCTCCGTCAGTACCGTCTGGCACAAGCAGCGGACTGACTGCGCTTAACTGACCGTTCACCGCGTTTTGTCCAAGAGATTCCTCACTGCCAGCAGTGTCAATCAGGGTGTCGGGCCCGTCAACGACGAAGGTCGTACTACCCGGATTGACATTGGATTGACCGGCAAGGTCATCATCAAGAACGGCCACAAGCACCAGCGCACCTTCGCCACCAGTGGCGTCAGCGGGCGGTGCGGTCGGATCCGTGACGACAACCATGCGGTCCTGCGGAAGCTCCGTGTAGGAGCTCGTCAACCACGGCCGGAGTTCAGCGTCTGTCCGGGCGAGGTTGTCAGTGTTGCTGACAAGGATATCAGCATCTGCGCCAGTTTCTTCAGTGATGGTCGGGCCATCTTCGCTACCCCACCAGTTGGCCTTTGCGCTGAAGGCGGCACTGGCGTCAGCAAATTCAACACCCACCTCGTTGCTAACGATATCGTTGAAGTGGATGACGTGGTCGTTGTCACCAGTATCCTGGATGTTCACGCCGAGGGTATTCCCAGCGATCTCGTTCCGGACAAGCTGCACCGACTCTCCAAGCCCACTCTGGAGCGTAACACCGGTTTCGCTCCCGGTGATGACGCTGTCTTGGACCGTAGCCGAGCCAGTAACGCCACTGACTGTGATGCCTGTGGCGTAGTTGGAGACCGTAACGTTACTCACTTCAGTCGTATCGCCCTCACTATCAGAGATCGTGATTCCGACTCGGTCCGTAGTGCCAGCCCCTTCAAGTGTGCTGTTGAGGAGCTGGGCATCCGCACCGCCACTAATCGTAACGTCAGACTGGGCACTATCAGTAGTTGACTGGAAGGTAAATCCGTCAACCTCGTGACCGCTGTCGATAGCGAGGATTGTGGATTCCGCGTCGGTAGTCAGCACCGTCTCATCTGCCGAGCCGGTCGAAACTACGTTCGCGCCCGCATTATCTCCAGTTCCGACTCCAGACTCAACGTAGGTTCCGGGGCGGACCTGCACGTAGTCTCCGGCAGTACTACCGGTTACACCCACATCACCAACACCGCCCCCAACAGTCCCGTAAATCCGCTGGGTGTTAACGAGGCTATTGGTGAAGTCATCCTCTTCGTTACTGGTGATGTAGACGAAGCTATTGAATTCGTTGTCAGACTCGAGCGCCTCAGCTCCGTTGGAAGCACCATCACCAGCTCCAACGTCAGCGTCAAAGTCGATGTGAACGTCGTTATTGTCGAAGGTATTGTCCTGGACAGTCGCTCCGGTACCTTCGTCTGCAATCACGAGACCGATGCTGTCATGATTGCTCGTCGTCAGCCCGGAAATATCGTTCTCGGTTACTTCGACGCTGTCACCTTGGTCCGTTGAATCAACACTGATCCCGGTGAGCGTGGTACCAACGGTGCTACTGTCGTCAGCTCCGAGAATCGTATTACCCGAGACTACAAGTGACTGAACCGTGTTCGCGGTGGCCGTGATTCCCGTGCCGTAATTCACACCGACAATTTCGTTGTCAGTGATTTCGACGGCCGCACCGTCATCATTCACACCAGCGAGATCGATCCCGGTGAAAGCACTCGAGACGGTGCCATTGATGGTATTGCTATCGACGGTGACAGTCGCGTCCTCACCGACGAGGTTGTCACCGAGATCAATGGCGTTGTAGTCGTCATTACTCGGATCAACTGCCTCGAACCCAT
This sequence comes from Halorubrum rutilum, assembly GCF_042665015.1. Classification (GTDB taxonomy): domain Archaea; phylum Halobacteriota; class Halobacteria; order Halobacteriales; family Haloferacaceae; genus Halorubrum; species Halorubrum rutilum. The sequence goes on from NZ_JBHTBL010000021.1 coordinate 7,359, forward strand.
TGTTGCTGAGTTCAATATCGTTGATCGTACTGGCACCAGTCAGGTCCACCACGGTGTCGCCACCAGCCGCTTCGAAGTCAACGTTCGAAACGGTCAGACCGTTCAGGGTCCCGAGATTGTCACCCGAGCCTTCAGCTATCGTGCCCTCACTGTTACTGTTGTCATCGTTAATGAGGGTCAGCCCATCAATCGTCACATCGGACACGGTGTCAGTGTCGGTGTTAGTACCAAGCTGGACGCTCGGTCCACCGCTGCTACTTGCGAGAGTCACATTCGTCGTATCGGCACCAGCACCCTGCACAGTGACAGCATCCGGCTGTGCGCCGATACGGAGTTGGCTGGTCTGCGTGAAGTCGCCTTCACTCAGCTCAATCGTGTATTCACCAGATGTGGTGACTTCAGGAGTGACACCGACGTCACCATCAGCAAAGGCGCTTCCAGCTAGTGTGTCACCACCAATTCCGAGGATGAGGCCTCCAGCTTGACCGCGCACGGTCTGGCCGTCCTCGTCGACAGTGACAGCCGTCTGATCGAATTCATTGTTTTGGAAGATTGCGCTCAGATCTAGCGACGGATCTCCGGTGACATCACCGTATTGGGAAGCTATGTCACTAATGTGGTAGCTGTTACTCTCGAAGGTGTTTCCGCTGAAGTCAGCAACATTACGGAACGCACCACTCTCGGACGTCTGTACCGCGTCATTCAGGTTCGTGAATGTGTTGCCCGTGACAGTGAGCTCAAGACCCTCATCACTGTCGACAATCTGGACACCATCGACGGACTGGTCATTACCCTCGAAAGTGTTGTCCTCGAGAGTCAGCGCGTCGTCAGCACCGCCACCGACATCTGCATCTATAAACGGTGCGCCGGGGTCGGTGAAGTTACTCCCGGAGACAGTCAGCTGAGCATCATCGTTCACCACAATCGCGTCGTTGGCATTGCCAGCCTGATCGAAGGTGATGTCACTGACCTCGACGCCGTCATTATCCGTTTGGAGAGTCGGAGCAGCGCCGTTGTTCTCGAAGGTAACATCCGCACCATCAGCCGTGATACGCGTGTTGTCCGCGTTGATGTCAAGCGCAGTATCGATGGTGTACGTGCCTGAACCAGGACGGATCTCAATCTGATCCGAAGCTTCCCCGTCAAGATCAGTGGGGTTGTTTGCCTCATCGATTGCGTTGCTCAGGCTACTCTCGGTGACGACGGTCCCAGTGTCAATGTTCTCGACCTCAACCGTGGCAATCGAGAATGTGGGCGTCTGGGAGATTGCAGCGGTTTCGAAGTTCGTGTTGAAGTCACCGCTGTTTCCATCGTCCACACGGATCGTATACCGTAGCCCTGAGGCGGTCGACACACCGCTGGTGCCAATGCCGCTCAGTTCAAGCGAATCGATGACAATGTTACCACTACCATCATCAGTCACAACGAGTTGGATTTCCTCATCCTCAGCGTCGACGTTTTGGAAATTAACAGTCCCAGTCCCGGCGTTAACATCCGAGATGGTGACATCACTCAGATCTGCCCCCGCGTTTTCAAGCTCACTGAGGCTGATCCTTATGGCGTCTTGATCTCCGCTAGCCGACAGACCAGTAATGTCGATATTATTGCCTGAGTCCGCAACCAGCTTCTGGGACGTGTCGGCGTTGTTGCCAGCGATATCAACAGGACTGCCGCTCCCGCTTTCCGCAAACGACTGTGCTGCCGCCGTTCCAGCGAACGCGGCACCTCCAATAGCCACCATGGAGGTGACCATCACGAACGCGAAGAAGACGGCACCGAACTTCTCGCGGATATTCTTTTGACCGCCTGTCATGCGATTCCTCCGTCCGTATACCCGAACGACCGGGCTTGCTTATCTACCATTATAAGTTGGTTACGCAGTGTCATCCTCGAGCTCGACATGGTCCCGAAGGATCTCCTCGAGCTTTTCGGAGACGTTTTTGCCTTCACTCACGGCCTCGGCGCGCACTTGCCGCCACACCTGGCGGTCGACCTCGATTGTCGTCCGCGCCATCGGGCCGTTGCTATCCTCGTTTGTCATTGCTTCACTCATACCGCTATCATCCGGCTATCATTTTTGTGGTAGTTCAGTGTAGCCTGTCGGCACGCTACGACTTGCACGTCGGGCGCACCTGTGTTAATGCTAACGGTGACGCGAACGTGTGCCGCAAGCAACATATGAGGGAAATAGAGCGGCTGTACCTCGCAATTCGTTACCGTGACTCCCTATTCATGTGAGTCGATCACACGGGCTCTGAGAATCAGTCGGCATCCTCGTCTTTCTCCTTTGCCACGTCGTGTCGCCTCCTACTCGTCGTCTCTCCAGCTCCCCCACACTTCTCGGTACTTGCCGAGTTCGCGGTACTCCTTCTTCCGCTCGAAGGCGTCGATGGCGTAGATCACCTCGTTGTCCTTGTCCCAATCGATCAGCACGCGAAAGTCGCCGACGCGAAGCTTGTAGCCGGGATGGTTCTTCAACCGGTCAAGGAAATGGTCCGGAAAGTCGCCGATGTCCTCCAGCTTGGTGATGATCCGCTCGGCGTCCTCCGTCTCAAACTGTTCCAGCGTTTCGACCAACGTCTCTGTCAGAACGATCTCGTGAGCCACCGTTTAGCCCTCAGTCGTCGATGCCGAGGCGTTCGCGGGCCTCGTCCGTGGACATCGTCCGCCCCGCTGCAACGTCCGCGTAGCCCTCCGAGACGCCCTCCTGCGCGCCGGGCGTCAGAATCGGCTCCGTGGTATCGCGCAGAACCTCACGGATGAACTCCGAGCGGTTGGTGTAATTCAATTCCTCAGCCAGTTCGTCGATTTCTTCGAGAAGCCGCTTCGGGACTTTGACGTTCAATTTGACCATGTCTCCGTCGCCGTTGTCGCTCGCGTCCGTACTCATAATGCGTGGTATGCGGGTGGTACTCAAAGAACTGTCGCTCAGTCGTCGCGCGGATCGGCGACCGCCCGGTGGAGACCGCGAAGAACGGCCTCCAGCGGGTCGGCTCACACTCCCGATACGGCTTCGGAGAGCTTCGAGTGAAGCCCGTCGAACCCCGGTCAGACCAGTGTAAGAACTCAGAGAAGAACGGCGAAACAACGGAGTGAGAAATCCGACTGATGACAGGCGAATCGGCGACTAAACATCACGCGGTTCCGTGAATAAAAAATCGTATTCACAACAACTGCTAACTGGCCATCAAACACCAGAATAAAGAAATCGTATTACCAACAACTGTCAACCGTCAACTGTTAGAGGGTGCTTTGTTCGAAGATGCGCTTGGTATCGTCGTGTGGCGTGGTGTCGTCAGCCTCGGCGAGTTGCTCCCGGCCGGCCGCGGTCAGCCGCCAGTGATTTGTTTTCTGGCTATCGTCGCGCTCGACGAGCTCGTCGTCGTGCATTCTTATCAGCCGGACGCGAATCGTCGATTTCGCGTATGGGAGCGCATCGTACAGCATGCTCGTCGGCGTCCACTCGGCTTCATAAATCGCAATCTCGTGGAGGATGGTGTTCGGGTTAAGGCTGGTCTGGCGTCCGGCGAAGTACTCTTCGAGATCCACCTTTTCGATCGGCGGGAGATCGGCCTCGTCAACTACGGCGCGACCAGCATCAGTCAGCCACCACCTGAAATCGCGTTGTGGGGGTTCCTCGTGCTCGACGTAGGTGCCATCAAACCGTCGCAAGCGCATGTAGGCGCCCTTGTATGAGGTTGGGAGGTGCTCGGCAATCTCACGTGTACCCGCCGGGCCAAGCCAGTCGAGGACCCAACAGAACTCGGCTTCGGTGACGAGAGAATAAGACATGCTACATGATACCACCGGCTGACTGATAACGCTATCGGCGAGAAACACGCTTCTGGCCGGCGAGCGAGCGTGTCTCCGCCGCGAGCGGCTTTTATTTCTGGATTTTGTATGCGCGTTCGCATGGCGCGCTCGCGAGAAGGAAGATGTTGAGGCGAGCGAGTAGCTTTGCTTTCTGCTTCGCCCACGTGCGCGGCCTCTCGCTCTCACATAAGGCGCTGGCTACCGCTCCCGTCATTCGTCGACCGCCTCGATATCGACCGAGAAGGTGACACCCCACGAGTAGTGGACGCCGATCGTGCCGTCGTGATCGGTCATCGGCCTCTTCGTCGTGCCACAGCCCGGACAGTCGACAGCGAAAGTTTCGGCCATACGGGCTGTCTATCCCAAATCGAAAAGAGCGTGTAGGATCGTTCTCTATTGTTACGAAGCGAAGTATTTTGCCACGTGGTGTGATACTGTCTTCTGCTGGCACCCACCTCCGAGATGGAACGAGACATGTCACGCACACGCGGCAGCCCATGAGGGCCCGGGTGCCAGCCCCCTGCTGTAGGGGCTCTCTGGTATGATGGCAACTAGTTACGACTCCAACTGCGAACAGAGGGATGTCGTGTCGCAGTACTTCGAAGAGCGATTCGTCCGGTCGGAAGTGGACCGCTCAGACGGCTGAATCCCATCTCGGTCGCTCATGGCAGAATCCCAAGACGGAACGACATCAACACTGTGATACACATATGTATTGTATTATTTCAAAACTGTCAGATGTCACCTAATGTTTAAGCCACGGTAGTGTCACATGGAGTTGAGATGAGACTAATTGTGATCACTCTCCTGGTGATTGTCGCTACAGTGAGCGGCGGTGTCGTGGCTGCTGACGGTGCAGCTATTGAGACGAGCAGCGACATGAACAGTGTTCAAGATGCTAATGCCGTCTCTGAAACGCAGTCCCTACAGGAAACTACCGGAGCGAGAGAAACAACGACTTCTCGTGATCTGAGCGGTTCCAGCTGGGATCTCGCTCTCGGAAACGGCGCGCTAGTTGCCGACACAGCGAATCAAACCGCTGGCAACAACAGTTCAAGTAGTGAGCCCGCTGCTGAACGCACACTGAGCTCTGACCAGGTCGTCCCTGGTGGGGAGGTAACCGTTACTGTGGAGGCGGAGGCACAAGGTGACACGTTTACCGTCTCTGAGAACTTCAATCCGACTGTTGATGACGCGTCGATCGAGTCAATTACTGTTAATGGAGACCCGCCGATCCCCATTGCGAGCGCAGCAGATTCAACTGGTGCAACCGTCGCGCTTGATGGACTGAATCTCGGTGACAATATTGTCATCGAATACCGTATTGGAGTGTCTACTGATGCAGAAGTTGGGACAAACTACTCAATCACAGGCGATGTCACAAATGATGGCGAAGCGTCCCTCGGTACTGATAAGATTGATGTGACAAAGTACGCTGTTGAGCGCAACCTGAGCTCCAATCAGGTGGCACCTGGCGGAGAACTGACGGTCACTACGCAAACGGAAGCGCGAGACAGTACGCTTACGATCAGTGAAGTAGTTACGCCTGCTGTCAACGAGACGGAAATTGAGTCAGTGACTGTCGGTGAAGATTCTGTCACGCCAGCAACTGAAACAGCAAATGCAACTGCTGTCACGGTCACAGTTGATGACCTCAATTCTAGTGATAGTGTTAGAGTGGAGTACACGCTGAATATCTCGACGGATGCAGACGTTGGAACGAACTACTCGATAACAGGCACGGTCGCAGACAGCAATATAGAAACGTCCACAAAAAGGACTGAATTTACTATCAAGGATGCATCACCACTCGACGGCGCTGCTGGCGAGTATGATGAGGACAATGACGGTGATGTAACTGCAAGTGAGTTGGGGAGCGCAGTCGCCGACTTTGGACAAGGAGACGTGTCTGCGAGTGAACTCGGTGAGGTTGTCACTGCGTTCGGTCAGTCATAGGTGTGTGAGTCGTGTTCCGGCGAGTGAGGGCGTGCGGCGCCCTCACCAATTGCGGCGAGAGATTTACGTTGACATCCTCCTCGCGCTAAACAGTAGTTGCCGAATCAAATCTTGTTCCGTAGTGAACTACCCCTGCCTACTCGCCGCCTTCGGCGGCTCCTTGAGGCAGGGGCTTCCTGTTTCCACGACGCGCTTTGCAGACACAACCGCAGTGTCCACAGCGAGCGCAGTCTCCACAGGCGGTAATTCGGAGTGTCCCACTCCTAGATCGGTGAGTCCGCGAGAAAGAATGTTCCACGCTGCGTTTGCGTCTCTGTCCGCCTTGAAGCCACAGGCAAGACAGGAGTGCTCACGCACCCACAGAGGTTTATCGGTTTCGACGCCACACTGGGCGCACTCTTTGGTGGTTCCTTCGGGTTCAACTTCCGCGAAATACGTGGCTTCCCGCTCGCACTTCGTTTCGAGCATGTCGGTGAAGATATTCCATGCTGCTAACTCTGCGATGACGTGAATTTGGTCGAATCCACGGTCGAGGTAGGCGTGTCGAATCGAGACGTACTGTTTGGCTGTCTCGGGCAAGGAACGAACGGCTTCGCGCTTGGCGCGAAAGCCGTTCGCGTCCATCGGGACCACCGCAAGCGTAAATCGCGTGCGAGGAGCGACAATATACAGTGTTGCGAAGCAAAACGCTTTGTTCGTTCCGAGATCTGGATACGTGGTTAGGACGTGGCCTGTGTCGGCAGACCCGTAGAAGCGCCACTCGTGGAGATCGATGGCAACATCGACGAACGCAGGAAGTTGGCGCTGAGACTAGGGGACTTCGAACACTCGATCTCGGACGCCATCGAACTAGTCAGTGACGGCGTCTGGTGAGGGATTGCGCAAGTGGTACAGCAGCGATTTAGCGAGCGAATTTCGAGCGTAGCGGTGATATCGACGTGCTCGTCACGATCAAGCTGGAGCGTTTTCCCACCCGTATTTGCGAGCTCCTGATCAAAAGCAATCCGAGAGAGGATTTCTTGGAAATCCTCTCTCGTGTACTTTCCACACGGTTTCACGCCGAATTCGAGCTCTGGGAACAGCACCGCCGACGCAGCACGGCAAACCTGTTTCGCCTCAGCTGTCTGGATCATCTGTTAACCAACACAGCCCAGCATCAAGAGCCTCAGTCAGATTCGGCAACTACTGTAAAGGGCGTGGCGTTCTCTTTGCACTTCCATAACAATCATATCCCCGTTCTTAATCCCACACTGATCGTAGCCTGTTTGAAAAAAAATATATTCACTCTTTTCATGTAGTTAGTGGAAATGGAACTCGCATTCGAGTGTTCATGCGGGGAGTCGGTGGTAGTAACATCGACGGATGAGCGATCGGTTACTGATAGACCCGTGTGTCCACACTGCGGGACTACCTTCACTGTCACCGTCACCGAGATGCAGCGGCCGCGAGATCGCAACTAGGTCTAGCGCGACCCCCACCCTGAAAGTACACCCTCGTTTTACCATGTATCAACCCTTCGCTCCGGGTATGCCCTCATAGGCTACGCGGATGACGGTCGACCTCCCAGAGCTCGGCTTCGACGCTGACGACGCCGTCGCGGTCGCGATCGACGAGCGTGACGAGACAACGGTGGTTGAGGTCGAACACGACATTGACGACTGGACGCTCACGTTCAACGAGGACGGCGAGCTCACGTGGCCGCCCGGCCAATCGGCGCCACGTTGGCTCGGTCTCGTGATCAAGACGGCGGCACCCGAGCTGCGGGTGACGAGAAATGGGCATCCACGTCGATCGGTCAGGCGTGCGTCGATGGCGCTACACCTGTCCGCGCATGTTCAGGACACCAGCAAAATAGGAGACACGGCTCAGAAGTAATACAGCAGAAACCCCACGGTTTTACAGTAGTTGCTGAAGTGGGAGAGAATCGATTGTCGTCGCGGTCGTTGTCTCGATATGGTCGAGACAGCCGAGGCGAACTAGGTGAGTCGTGCCGCTTCGTCGATGCTGTTCCCGGAGCTGAATTTCGGTGTTGCGGACAACGGCACCCATCCGAGCGAGGACTTCCAGCGAGTCCTCGCTCGGATTGCCTTCGACAACGAGTTTGCTAACGCTGGCGCGAAAGCGTATCAACTTGCTCGTGGTGATGACATAGATGTTGGAGCTAAGTCACGGAATTCACTGGCGAGAGCCCTGCTGTACCATCTTCGTGGACTGGAAGCGGAGGCGGTCAACGCTCAGTTTGACCGCGTCCGCGATGCTGTTCTCACTGAAGCAACTCGCAACCGGCTGTTCACACAGCCAGTTGATGTTGCAATCGACGTTCACGACTGGCTGTATTACGGCGATAGCGACACATCGCACGTCTCGCGGACTGATCCTGACCGAGGAACCGACTGTGCCTACAAGTTTGCCACCATCTGTATCGTCGATCCACGTGTCCGATTTACACTTGGATGGGTCGCGCTGGACGGTGATGAGACCGACGAGCTGGCGGAGGCGCTCCGCCAACTCATCTCACAAGCACGGGAGTACGTCGAAATCAATCGTGTCTACCTCGATCGTGGCTTCTACCGCGTCCATCTCGCGTTGGCGCTAGAAGAACTGGGCGTTGAGTTCGTCACGCGTGCGCCACAGACGCGGAAGGTACAGCGATTTATCGCCGACCACGACGAAGACACATTCGTCTCGGAGTACGAGATGGCACGGTCGAATCCACCGACGGGCCGGACGACAGTCCGGCTCGTCGTTGTCCCGCATCGCTCCCGTGAGGACGATCACTTCTGCCTCGTCACCAACCGCGAAGTCACGCGTGACCTCGCTCAACCGCTGGCAGAAGCCTATCGTCATCGGTGGGGTATCGAAACATCCTACCGAAAGGTCTCGGAGTTTCTCCCGAAAACGTCCTCACCGACATTCTCTGTCCGGTTATTCTACTTTCTGTTTGCTGTAGCTCTCTACAATCTGTGGGTATTAACGAACTTGCTACTCACACCAGACCGGGCGGTCGGGAGAACACCAGTCCTCCCGA
>NZ_JBHTBL010000022.1:0-1324 GCF_042665015.1 Halorubrum rutilum
AAGATTAAGTCACTATCTCCTCTGCGATCAGCACGGAAGCATATCGCGGACCCGTCACTCTAGATGGGTCCTCTCGAAATCGAAGCGGACCCCGCTGCTAGGACAGCGGGTCCGCGAAGGCTTCCGTATCTAGGGTACGAAAGCCATGTTCGACCACTACACGCCGGGGTATGAAATCCCCGATCGACTGAGGAACCGCAACACAACCGCTGGATACGACCACTTTCAGTTTCACTCCCCGCGTCAGGATCTTCTCTTTTTAACACCCGCTCATCGGTCGGAGTCGATGGTCTCTAGGAATACGGAGGGGTCAGCGTGAGCGACGATCTCGAACCTCTCACGCCGCAGGAAGGCGTTGAGATGTATCTCGAAAGCCGGAGTGAGGAACTCGCAGACCACACCCGGCAAAACCACAAGTATCGGCTGAAACCGTTCGTTGAGTTCTGTGACGATCGGGAAATCGACAACCTGAACGACTTGAACGGTCGGGAGATTCTCCGGTTCTTCAACCGGCGGAAGGGGTCGGTCAAGAATGTCACCCTGAAGAATCACCTTGCGACGCTTCGGGTCGCGCTCGACTTCTGGGCTAGCATCGACGCTGTGAGCGATGGGCTCCGCGAGTCGGTCCCGATGCCGGAGCTTAGCGACAGCGATGAAGTCAACGACGACGTGCTTAGAGCCGAGCGTGCGCGCGAGATTCTCGACGCGCTCGACACGTTCCGGTACGCGAGTCGAGATCACGTGATATTCCTGCTGCTGTGGGAAACGGGCATGCGCTCGGGAGCGGCGTACGCGCTTGACGTGGAGGATTACGACCGTGACGAAGCGGCGATACAGATCCGCCACCGCCCCCCGTCGACGCCACTAAAAAACGGTGAACGCGGTGAGCGCGACGTGTGGCTACGGCCGGAGGTTGCGGCCGTCGTCGAGGATTACCTCTCGACGACCCGCGATGACCAGATCGACGACGACGGCCGTCGACCGATGTTCACATCTAGGTACGGCCGACTGTCGAAGAGTTCAATCCGCGAGACGGTCTACCGAGTGAGTCGCCCGTGCGTTTGGGGCGAGTGCCCGCACAATCGCGTCGTCGAGGAGTGTGAGGCGACAGATCAGAAGACGGCGAGTAAGTGCCCGTCGTCTGTCTCTTCGCACCCGCTTCGCAAGGGAGCGATTTCACGGGATCTAAACGACGGGCACCCACGCGAGGTTGTGAGTGACCGGATGGATGTGACGGAAGATGTGCTTGAGAAGCACTACGACAAGCGGTCGGAACGCGAGCGCATGAAGGTTCGCCGTCGCGTCATCCGCGAGGTGACCAAAT
>NZ_JBHTBL010000023.1:0-2974 GCF_042665015.1 Halorubrum rutilum
TTCGGTGTCATCCAGGTCGCTGGCTGACCCGGACACCACATAGACCATGCAATGGTGTTTTGACTCACCGCGAGTCAAAACCCGCCAACACCCCCTCAGTGCCGGGAACCAGGCACTGAGGTATACATTCCGGTTGATCCTGCCGGAGGCCATTGCTATTGGGATTCGATTTAGCCATGCTAGTCGTACGAGTTCATACTCGTGGCGAATAGCTCAGTAACACGTGGCCAAACTACCCTTCGGACCGTCATACCCTCGGGAAACTGAGGTTAATAACGGATACCACAGTCCACCTGGAATGAGGACTGTGCCAACCGCTCCGGCGCCGAAGGATGTGGCTGCGGCCGATTAGGTAGACGGTGGGGTAACGGCCCACCGTGCCAATAATCGGTACGGGTCATGAGAGTGAGAACCCGGAGACGGAATCTGAGACAAGATTCCGGGCCCTACGGGGCGCAGCAGGCGCGAAACCTTTACACTGCACGCCAGTGCGATAAGGGAATCCCAAGTGCGTAGGCATAGAGCCTACGCTTTTGTCCACCGTAGGGAGGTGGACGAATAAGGGCTGGGCAAGACCGGTGCCAGCCGCCGCGGTAATACCGGCAGCCCGAGTGATGGCCGATCTTATTGGGCCTAAAGCGTCCGTAGCTGGCCGCACAAGTCCATCGGAAAATCCACCCGCTCAACGGGTGGGCGTCCGGTGGAAACTGTGTGGCTTGGGACCGGAAGGCGCGACGGGTACGTCCGGGGTAGGAGTGAAATCCCGTAATCCTGGACGGACCGCCGATGGCGAAAGCACGTCGCGAGAACGGATCCGACAGTGAGGGACGAAAGCCAGGGTCTCGAACCGGATTAGATACCCGGGTAGTCCTGGCCGTAAACAATGCCTGCTAGGTGTGGCTCCCACTACGAGTGGGTGCTGTGCCGTAGGGAAGCCGCTAAGCAGGCCGCCTGGGAAGTACGTCCGCAAGGATGAAACTTAAAGGAATTGGCGGGGGAGCACTACAACCGGAGGAGCCTGCGGTTTAATTGGACTCAACGCCGGACATCTCACCAGCATCGACTGTAGTAATGACGACCAGGTTGATGACCTTGTCCGAGCTTCAGAGAGGAGGTGCATGGCCGCCGTCAGCTCGTACCGTGAGGCGTCCTGTTAAGTCAGGCAACGAGCGAGACCCGCATCCTTACTTGCCAGCAGCACTGCGAAGTGGCTGGGGACAGTAGGGAGACCGCCGTGGCCAACACGGAGGAAGGAACGGGCAACGGTAGGTCAGTATGCCCCGAATGTGCTGGGCAACACGCGGGCTACAATGGTCAGGACAAAGGGTTCCAACTCCGAGAGGAGACGGTAATCTCAGAAACCTGATCGTAGTTCGGATTGTGGGCTGCAACTCGCCCACATGAAGCTGGATTCGGTAGTAATCGCGTGTCAGAAGCGCGCGGTGAATACGTCCCTGCTCCTTGCACACACCGCCCGTCAAAGCACCCGAGTGAGGTCCGGATGAGGCGCGTTCCACGCGTCGAATCTGGGCTTCGCAAGGGGGCTTAAGTCGTAACAAGGTAGCCGTAGGGGAATCTGCGGCTGGATCACCTCCACCGACCCGAGACCTCCCTTTGGGAGGCTCACCTTTCGACCGTCACCACGACGGTCACCACTCATGCATGGTCACGTGTCCGACCACCCACCGACCTGGACACCTACGAACGACCACGGCCCACACTACACACACGCGAAGACACCAGTTCCTTCCCAACGCGGGAAGGTGGGCTCATAGCTCAGCGGTAGAGTGCCTCCCTTGCAAGGAGGATGCCCTGGGTTCGAATCCCAGTGAGTCCATGTCCCCCAACGCGAATCCGTCCCCTTAAGTGGGAGACGCGGTTCCGTTGGGTTACGACGACCGATGCACCATCCCGGGAAACCGCGGATGGGAAGGGTTCGACGAACACCCCGCCAGGGTGATTCGATGACGACCGTGTATACGTGCGATCCAGACGTCCACTGAACTCAATCGAGTTCGTGGAACGTCAGTGAACCATATACAGTCGGGTGACATCTAGTCACACGACACCGTTGGAGGTTCCTTACGGAACCGCCCAACAACACTACTGGCTACTGTGCCAGCTGGTGAATGGCTCGGCTCGAGAGCCGACGAAGGACGTGCCAAGCTGCGAAAAGCTCGTGGGACCCGCATGGAGGGTAAGAACACGAGATCTCCGAATCGGAATCCGTTAACAATTGCTTCGCGCAATAGGGAACTCCCTGAATTGAAACATCTCAGTAAGGGAAGGACAAGAACGCAACCGCGATGTCGTCAGTAACCGCGAGTAAACGCGACACAGCCCAAACCGAAGGTCGTCAGACCAATGTGGTGTTCGGGTTGACAACCAAACCGCGACCCTCTCTCAGAAGTCTCCTGGAACGGAGCGTGATACAGGGTGACAACCCCGTACGAGAGTGCAGTACCGGTGGCGTCAATACCAGAGTAGCAGGGGTCGGATATCCTCTGTGAACGACTCAGGCATCCCCTGAGAAGGCTAAACACTCCTCGAGACCGATAGCGAACAAGTAGCGTGAGCGAACGCTGAAAAGCACCCCGAGAAGGGCGGTGCAATAGGGCCTGAAATCAGCTGGCGATCGAGCGACAGGGCGTACAAGGCGATTCTCAAAACGACCGAGGAGCGATCCTCCAGTAGGAAGAGAATCGAGCCGGCGTCGTGTCGTGCGTTTTGAAAAACGACCCAGGGAGTGCACTTGATTGGCGAGTCTAACCCGTGAACCGGGGAAGGCGCAGGGAAACCGATACGGCCGCAGCATTGCGAGGGCCACCGTGTTCAAGCGCGGGGAGTCAATCGGGTGCGACCCGAAACCAGGCGATCTATACGCAGGCAGGGTGAAGCGTGGCGAAAGCCACGTGGAGGCCCGTTAGAGGTGGTATTCTACAATATCCTCTCGTGATCTGCGCATAGGGGTGAA
>NZ_JBHTBL010000024.1:0-2070 GCF_042665015.1 Halorubrum rutilum
TTAAGGTCCCAAAGTGTAGATTAAGTGCGATTCGAAGGTGGTCTCAAGCCCTAAACAGCCGGGAGGTGAGCTTAGAAGCAGCTACCCTCTAAGAAAAGCGTAACAGCTTACCGGCCGAGGTTTGAGGCGCCCAAAATGATCGGGGCTCAAATCTACCACCGAGACCTGGCCGTACCCGTGACACGGGTAACCGCGTAGGTTGGCGTTCTGTTCGGATGGAAGCGCGGGCGAGAGCTCGTGTGGACCGTTCAGAAACGACAATCCTGGTCACAGTAGCAGCGATAGTCGGGTGAGAACCTCGACGGCCTGATGAGCAAGGGTTCCTCGGCACTGCCACTCAGCCGAGGGTCAGCCGGTCCTAAGATGCACCGCAACTCGACTGCATCAACGGGAAACTGGTTAAGATTCCAGTGCCATCGTGCAGTAAACGTCGACGCCGTGTGGAACGCTGAGCCGGGCATTGCCCGGTCGAATCGTGGAAACTCGTGGAAACCGTCACGGTACGAAGCGAGCGAAACGCGAGATAGCGCAAGTCAGCCGTACATAGGGCCCGTGAAAAGACAAGCACGATGTCCGTACCGAGATCCGACACAGGTGCTCTGGCAGCGAAAGCCACGGCCTGTCGGGAGAACCGACGTTAGGGAATTCGGCAAGTTAGTCCCGTACCTTCGGAAGAAGGGATGCCTGCCCTCGACGGGGCAGGTCGCAGTGACTCGGGCGCTCCGACTGTCTAATAACAACACAGGTGACCGCAAATCCGCAAGGACTCGTACGGTCACTGAATCCTGCCCAGTGCGGGTATCTGAACACCTCGTACAAGAGGACGAAGGACCCGTCAACGGCGGGGGTAACTATGACCCTCTTAAGGTAGCGTAGTACCTTGCCGCTTCAGTAGCGGCTTGCATGAATGGATAAACGAGAGCGCCACTGTCCCAACGTTGGACCCGGTGAACTGTACGTTCCAGTGCGGAGTCTGGAGACCCCCAAGGGGAAGCGAAGACCCTATAGAGCTTTACTGCAGGCTGTCGCTGAGACGTGGTCGCCGATGTGCAGCATAGGTAGGAGTCGTTACAGAGGTACGCGCGCCAGCGCGCCACCCAGACAGCATTGAAATACTACCCGTCGGTGACTGCGACTCTCACTCCGGGAGGAGTACACCGGTAGCCGGGCAGTTTGACTGGGGCGGTACGCGCTCGAAAAGATATCGAGCGCGCCCGAAGATCATCTCAGCCGGGTCGGGAATCCGGCGAAGAGCGCAAGAGCACAAGATGGTCTGACAGTGTCATTCCCAACGAGTGACGCTGACGCGAAAGCGTGGTCTAGCGAACCTACGAGGCTCCGGAATGGGGCCCGTAGATGACAGAAAAGCTACCTTAGGGATAACAGAGTCGTCACCCGCAAGAGCACATATCGACCGGGTGGCTTGCTACCTCGATGTCGGTTCCCTCCATCCTGCCCGTGCAGAAGCGGGCAAGGGTGAGGTTGTTCGCCTATTAAAGGAGGTCGTGAGCTGGGTTTAGACCGTCGTGAGACAGGTCGGCTGCTATCTATTGGGGGTGTCAAGGTACTTGACGTGAACGAACGTATAGTACGAGAGGAACTACGTTTGGTCGCCACTGGTGTACCGGTTGTCCATTCGGGCACTGCCGGGTAGCCACGCGACACGGGGTAAGAGCTGAACGCATCTAAGCTCGAAACCCACATGGAAAAGAAGTACCGTTGAGGTCACTCGTAGAAGACGAGTTCAATAGACTCGGGATGTACGCACCGAGGCAACGAGGTGTTGAGTCCACGAGCACTAACAGACCGAAGCCACAATCATACGGCACTGACACTACCACACTCGGTTGAGTTCAGGCGGTAACTGGATCGCACGCATACACGGTCGGCCGATCACACAGATCGGGACCACCGACACAGGCGTCTCGCTGTACTCGTGGTGAGTACAGGGAGGCTCGGTTCGAGTCCGAGCGTCGGCGTAAAGGCGGCCAGAGCGGCGGGGGAACACCCGTACCCATTCCGAACACGGAAGTTAAGCCCGCCAGCGTACCGGGAAGTACTGGAGTGAGC
>NZ_JBHTBL010000025.1:0-6715 GCF_042665015.1 Halorubrum rutilum
CGTTCTCGTGCCGGTTTAGCTCGCTAGTATATGTAGCGTCGCTTCCCATCGCTGAGAAAGTTCACCGCAACTCTCGACGCACCCCGACGCCGTCTGGACTCGTTCGTAGTGAAACGGGGGTGGTGCGGTGAACCGACTCGACCCCGACGGTGGCCGGAGTACCTGTCTGTACTGTGGTGCGCACCTTCCGGCGAACTTCGGTCGGGTCCACGGTGACGAGGAGGATCGCGCGCACCGGTGCCCCGAGTGCGACTCGTGGGTTCGGATCTGCGAGGGGAGCGCGGCCGGGAAAGACGTGGACACACCGGACCCACAAACTAGCCCCGCCCGCAACGCGGGCGAGCCGTGGGACGGGGGGCTGTCGGGATGACCCTGTTCGTCCGCGCGAGCCGTCTGTACGACCCGGCTCGCGGGCCCCGGCAGCACGTCCGTAACGCCGCCCGGCTCCGCTGGGAGCGCGACGCCGAACGGGGGTGGTCCGCGTGACTCAGGACCGGCGCGGTGAGGCTGCTGCGATCTTCACGTCGCACGGCGTCCTCGACGCGACGACGACGATCCTCGCGGCCCGAGCGGTCGGTCCGGGCGCCGAAGCGAACCCAATCGTCCGCGAGTTGCTCGCGATGGGCGAGCTACCCGCGGCGGTCGCGATGCTCGCGGTCGTTGGCTTGTGTTGCGGTGCGTGGCCGATCGCGGCCGACGCCCTAGAGGCGCCGGAGTGGGTCGGGCTCGGGATCGCGACGATCGGCGCCGCCGTCGCCTCGGTGAATCTGGTGGTGGTGTTCGCGTGAGCCGCGCCACTGGTCCTGTCTCGTCGAAACGGGCGGGCGAGAATGCCGAGGCGGCGGTCCTCGAAGCGGTCGACGGGCTGGCGTACGTTCCCGACACCGAGACCGAACACGTCGACGCTCGCGCCGAGACGCTCGTCGTTCCGTCGCGGTCGCTCCCGTTCGTCGGGATCTGTCTGCTCGAAGCCGGATCACTCGTTGAGATCAAGAGCGCGATCCCGCGGCTTGCGAGCGGTCGCCGCGGTCGGTTCTACCTCCGACGTGAACAGCACGGACTACTCCGCGACGCCGGCGGGAGCTACCTCTTCGCGATCTGCGAGCCGCGGCCTGCTCGCGAGCCGGTCGCGATGAAGGTCGTACCCGCGACCGTCGTCGACGACGCGATCACCGCGTGGCGCTCCGGCGGAGACGATCGGCCCGAGTGTTCGCAGGTCGCGTGGTCGCGGATATTCCACCCGAGCGAGGTGGAGCCGTGAGTTCCGCTGCCTACGGACTCCGGCGCCCCGCGGCCCGCTGGCAAGGGAACGAGAAGTACGCGGCGTGTCCGCGGTGTCAGGAAGAGGTGACCGAGACGCTCGGGGCGCCGGCGGTCGCAACGCTCCGGCTCGCCAACCAGAACACCACCCGCGTCGACGGTGACGCGATCAACGCCCGCGGGTACACCTGCGACGCGTGCCGGTACGTTCTCGCGATCGCGCCCGAGGCCGCGATCGTCGATGTCGACGATCCGACTGACGAGTCCGACCGGGCGCCGTGGATTCGGCTCGGTGCGGTGTTCGTCGACGGCTCGAAGCGTCCGATCGTAGTTCCGCGTCGTGAGGTGAGCTCGCGATGAAGGCCGTCGAGACTGCCCCGCACGAGTACATGGCGAACTATGTGTACTCCGGGCTCGGGGCGTGGTTCGGCGCCGCGCGGCTCGTCGACGCGACCGGGAGCCGGCGCGGGAGCTTCACGCTCGACGGCGAGAAGTGGCGGGTCACGCTCTCCTATCAGGAGTCCGGGCTCGCGCCGCCCGAGGGCGGGGAGACGCCGGACGGGACGCGCGTCGACTTCGACACGCTTCGAGAGTTCCGGCTGAACGCGGTCGCGAACGACGAGGTCGGCGAGCGGAAGGTGAAGGCGCTTATCCAGCCGCGGTGGCGCGGACTCGAATCGAAGGAAGGGAGTTCGGTCGCGCGGCCGCTGTGGGATCTCGGCGACGCGGTGAACGTTCGGGTGAACGCATCGAACGTCGAGTTCGACGAGATCGAGACAGTGATCCACCGGGCGGCCGGCGCGGTGACGCTCGACCCGATGTACTTCGCGAACCGTCGCGAGGAGTACAGCGTCGTGATCGACGCGGCGCGGTACGTTCGGCTCGACCGCGACGTGTCCGGTGCGATCCACTCGCGAGAGGGCCCGCTCGCGCGGAT
Organism: Halorubrum rutilum; assembly: GCF_042665015.1. Taxonomy (GTDB): domain Archaea; phylum Halobacteriota; class Halobacteria; order Halobacteriales; family Haloferacaceae; genus Halorubrum; species Halorubrum rutilum. The sequence continues at coordinate 2,198 of NZ_JBHTBL010000025.1, forward strand.
GGGTCACCTCCTCGAAAGCGACCGGTCCGGGTATCGGAAGCTCGTACAGGACGACACCGAGCGGGCGGGATACTACCACACGGTGACGCTTGGGCCGAAGCGAATCCGCGAGGCGTTCCCCGACCACCGGATCCCGAAGGAGTTCAAGCACTACTACGCGCGAAATGCCGAGTCGCTGCCGGACGACCACCCGCTCGCGCATCCGAAGCTCGAAGCGTCGTATCAGTCAAACCGGTGGGACGAGACGCTCAGGCCAATCGACCACGAGAAGATCTCGACAGAACTCGAAGAGGCGATCCTCGCGACGCTGAACGAGGCGGGGCTTCCGACGCAACCGCTCGACGACGATGGACCGGGCAGCGGGCGGACGTTTGTCGAAGATACGTACTTCGAGGCGGAGACCGTCGACCGCTCGCGCGTCCTGCCGCTGAACCTCGAACGCGTCGAGAGCGACCAGCGAAACGTTGTCGTCCGGCAGCTTGCTGACGGGCTCTCGCCCGTCGAATTAGACTCGCTGAAGACACTCGTCGCAGATGGGGGCGACGTGTCTCCGGCAGAGATCGCGGACGAACATGGCTGGCACCCAGATAGCATCCGGCGAGGGCTGCGACGGATCGAGGACATGGTCGTTCGCGAGCAGGGATCGGTGGCGTTGCGGTCGCACCACGTGGCGGAGCAGGTCGTTGAGGCTCTCGACGCGGCGCGTGAGGGCGTCCGGAACGCGATAGGGACTGCGGCGCACGCTGCCCAAAATGCCGAACGAGAGTCACTCGATAAGCGTACGGACGAACTGATCGCGTTCTGCCAAGCGAACGGGATCCACATCGACGAGCGCGAAGCACATCTCCGGGTGCGGATGGGGAACCTCGCGGGCGAGTCCTGGTCCGAGTTGGTGACGCGGCTCAAGCGGTACTGGGTCGGTGCGGGTCGCGATCCGGAGAGACTGAAAGAAGCGGTCTCACATTATCGCGACGCGTCAGGACCGAAGATCCGGCCGGTGCGGAGCGCGTGGGGGAAGGGTCAGACGCTCCGGTAGCGCGGCCCCTCGTGAGTGGCAACACTACCCTGACCCTCTTTTTGCGGCTGTTTTCGCCACGATCTACCCTTTCGACCCGTTGGTTCGAGACGATCTCGACCGCAACACAAACGCGATCTCGGTCTCGACGAGCTGCTCGTCGACGCCGAACCGACACCGGGGGGTCGGTTGGCGGTTAGGGGTGTGGCTAAGGCCACAGATTCTAAGGTACCCCACCGCCTCCGCACGGCAGACCGAAAACGAAAACAGTAGACAAAATGATTAGTGACTATGCTGAACGCAGTAACAACGAATCCGGAATTTTTGATAGTCTTGCTCTAACAGCTTCCACTTCTTCGGGTAGTACCTCCCCAGACTTGTGGTGAGCCATCCATCTCCTTTCTGCTCTGTTCATGCTCTTGAGTTGTGATATGGTCTTTTGATCTAATTCAGAACGCTCTTTTACTTCATCCAGTATGCTATTTCTCCCGCCAGCAAAGTTGTAGTAATTACCATCTTTTTCCTCCTCAATGATGTCTTTTCCTTCAACCTGAAGATAAGCTATCGACGACCATTCTATCGCATGGATATACGAACTCAACGCAAGATGCTGTAGACCTTTTTCTAAACAAATATCTCCGTCTTGTGCGTGTCCGATAACTTCCCCGCCATACTTGTACTCATCAAGTTTTTGCTGATCCTCTGGTGAGAGAGTTGGAGATATATTATTTTGTGAGGTGAACCCCTGTTCGGATTTTTCAAGGAGTTCAATGAACCGATCTAGGTTGACTGTGTTTAGCGATCCACCCTCTAGCGAGTATGCATCCCCGACAGGTATATTCGGGAATATAACTATTCCACCTTCTGGTACTTTTGCAAACGAGATCTCGGAGTCTGAAATTCGAATAGAGATTGTGACACCTTCAAATATTTCTACATCTCTTTCAACATCAGGCTCGTCACCTTGATGAATTACAGTTTCACTCACTTCTACTTGCTCTGCTGAAATATCCTTTGTCAAGCTAACGTCTTGGGGTAAATCTCTGTAGTCTCTTAGAGTTGACAGAAGCTCAGACACATCCGCCCAGTTTTCAAATGTTATGTCAAAAACCCATGTCCGATTAAGTACGGACTCATCATCCCACGGGTATTGGTGGCTTGCTACTAAGAGGCTGTTTTTACTTTTATTCGCTTCAACGGTTGTGGACCTTCTCGCGATCGGCTCGGCTTCTCCGAACTCTGACGGAGGTATATTTTCGTGATATTCTATCGCGTTAAACGATCGTGATACACCTACCATATCATTAGCACATTCTTCTGTAGTAATAATTCAAGTGTTCATACTTTGACGAAGGCTCTCAGTTTAACTCATAATGGACTTCGTTTGGGTTGCGGTTGGTTGTCCTGCCGCTTGGTATCAACGAACGAAATTCGATCTAATCCGAGCCACGCAGTCCCCTTGTGGATTTAGATTCCTACCCCAGATCGCACGCGTATAAACAGAGATATGCGCCGGGCGGGCGGGTGAATGAATCAGCGAATCGTATCGCGGTCTGTCTATTCACGTGTCCGACTCATTCAGACAACCTCGGTATTCCGGCCCTCTCATTCACCAATTCAGATTGAAACCGCTCGCAGATACCACGTTTAGGCCTTCGAGTGTCTCCCAAAGATATCTTTAAGTGAACCACCGTGCCTGCGAGGGTCGATGGGATTCAAAAGTCTCGTTGACCGCGACGGGAGCGGAACCGTGACGATCGACAAGCAGCATCTCAAGCTCGACGGGCTTGTCGCTGAGGACGGATCGATCAAAGAAGCCGAGGCGCACGTTCAGCGCGTTGGCGAGGGATCGTACCTCGTACGGTTCCCAGAAGGTGGGGAGGTACAATCGCTGAACGAACTCGTCGGAAGAGCGTGAAACCCGCCGGAAGCTGGTTCTCGACGCGACCCCATGGGGTCCGGCGTGGATGTATTCATGATCCGTGATCTATGTACCTTGGGTAGCGCAATCAGAACCTCAGGTACATAGAAATCAGTCGCGTTGTAGTCGGTGTTCATTCCAACTGTAGTCGGTCGACAGTTCCCACTTCAATACGGACTCACTCTATTACTCCAGAACGACGGGATATGGACCCCCGTACATACAACGCAATATAAATGAACCGTCAAATCGCCCCGGATTACTCCTCCTGAATCTCATCAAATATCTCGATGAAGTCCTCAGAGAATACTTTCTCAGGAAATCGAGATTGGAAATCACTCTTATGTGGCTTCAATCGGCGGAATAGGTTGATATTGAACTTCCTAGCGTATGTTCCGGCATACTTCGCTAATTCATCGACTAGTCTCTTTTCATCATCAATGTCTGCCAAGTGTTGATTCCAGAACTCATTGACCATGGCAATTAGTTTCTGGTCATCCTCAAGCTCGGTGGCAATCATACGGTGTATGTAGGTTCCCTGATTGCGGATACCCTCTCTCATTAATTTCTCGCTGACCTTCTCAGACACTTTCTCAAACTCATTCGTATCTATCTCATTTTTTAGTTCCTGAATGTCTATCCCGACTGTGTCATCCAGATCATTCTCTTCATACAACCTAACATGAGATGGGAAGTTGACTAACTCATCAAGCTCCTCAATTGTCTGAATACAGGATTCCATCTTCGACAAGAGCATTTCCGGGTCATCGAGTTCAGCCATTTCGTCAAGCTCATGGACTAACGTGTTGCGGAAATCCGCGATCTGCTGAATATCCTCAACTAGTTCCTCCCGGATTATACCACACTTTCTAAGGAATTCTGGTCGGTGTTCTGCCGATATTGGCTCATTCTCAAGAATCCAGTTAGTGCCAGATTCGCCACCAAATCTTGAATCAAGCACTTTGTATGATAGAATCTGAGCCGTTCTTATCTTAGTCAATTCATTTGAGATATTGTACAGCGGTATGAGTTTGCCAACCAGTACATAGGATCTCATATGATTGAATACACCCTCCAATTTATCAGGGGTTAGGTACCTCTTTGAGTTATCATAGTCCCAGATATAGACGTTCTCTCGGGTGTAAGACGGAAGATCTTCGAAGAAGCCACTCAATTTCCGATCCAACTCTAATGCTTCATGACGAAAGCGGGCAATAGTTGATCCACTTAGCGTCCGTGAATAGGTCAGGTCCGCACTACCACCACGAAGTTGGCTGCTAATGAGCGGTAGCATTTCGCGTACAAACGCCCGTTCAACTTCCATTTCATCGTGGCTCTCCTCCAAGGCAATCTCAAGTAGAATATCTAAATTAACATCGTAATTCACGCTCATTGCTCTATCATGGCACGTCCTTTCGGCGTGATCCACCACGCTCTACCTTGCCCAACCTTCTTTGATTCAACCAGGCCTCTGGACTCCAGGTCCTGTAATCGCTTGTAGATCCCGCTTGATGTGAATCCAAACTCTTCAGCGATTTCTGGACTTGAAAGGACTGGATCATCAGAGCTCACAAATTCTCGC
>NZ_JBHTBL010000026.1:0-9785 GCF_042665015.1 Halorubrum rutilum
CAACGAGATCGTCGTCAGCGCGATCATCGGGAGCGGCGCCGCGGTGGGCGGGCGGGACGCGGTCGACGCGCGGAAGATCCTCGTGACGGTCGGGGCGTGGGCCGGGTCGTTCGGCCTGTCGTTCGCGCTCGCGTACGCCGTCGCGGTCGGGCTCTTATAGCGGCTCATGAGAGGCGCGGTCTCATGTACCCGTCTGTTTAAATTCTCAGGCTGTCGTGTGAACTCTGTACTGGACCTTATTATATTGGAAATTGACTGACATCGATACTACAGCTATTCGCTCCGGTCTGTGACACTCAGTAGCTCATACGTTACCCGAGGATGCAGAACAGGAGTCTCGGAAACGCTCAGTCAGCTTCCTTAATGGCGACTTTCTTCGCTCGCGTCACTATCTGGTCCTCTAAATCACGCATAAAGTCATCAACCGTATTCCCCATCGTCAACACCGGATACCCCTCCTCAAGCATATCGTCGAGCACGTCGCCGGCGTCTTCGTCGCGACTGTGTTCGGTCACGGGGACATCAACATTCGAAGCAAACACGCCAGTGAACGCGCCACCAGCACGCGCTCGTTCGATCAGGTCGCGTTCGGCCAGTGTATTCAGATACTTGGCGAACGAGGCGGTGCGGCTCCGACGGTCGGCACGAAGGTAGACGAACGGCAGGACGTGGCTATCGCCAGCCAGTGACTGTCGAATCGCCTCCGTACTCTCGATGTCGTTGATTTCAGCCCCGTTAAAAATGCGGCCGTTTGGGAGGCGAATCCAGCGTGGCTGGATCGCATCCAGATACGCGTTCAGCTGTTCCTCTGGTACTGGGTCCATATCCAACCACCGCAACACGTCGTTGACTGCGTAGACGGTTTCGGCTCCGATCCGGCCCTGCTGATCGTCCGGGATCGTCACCTGCCGCATCTCACCACCCTGCTGTTCGATCTCGTCGCGCATGTACTCGGCGAGGACGGGATTCTGTTCGCCGTTGACAACCTTCGTTCCGGGTGGGATTGTCCGTGCGAACGCCCGCGCGAGGTCTCGGATGGTCTTGCCCAGCGTGTCCTGATGATCCTGTCGTACGTTCGCGATGACGACGACGTGGGGCTTGATGAACCGCTTGTTGATCAGCCGCGTCGTATACTCAGTGATCCCCTGATTCTCGAAGATGCCGACATCCTCTGGCGTGTACGACTCCAGTTGCGGGCCGAACTCCTGTAAGACGTTGATATTCTCGTACAACGTCGTGTACGCCCCCGTCCGTTCGATTGGGATGACGTTCCCGTTGCGGATCAACAGTGGATGGTTGCCAGTAATCTTCGTTAGGGTGTCGTAGCCTCGCCGCCGGAACACGTCATCGAGACGCTTGACCGTCGACGACTTCCCGCGGATGCCCGACACCACGATCCGCGTGTCGATATTCTGGAGGAACTGACGGTGTTGTCGTCCGCGAGTTAATAATGAGGACGCACCACGGATGGTTGACATCCCGACCTCGAACGGGTCATGTTCGACAGCGTCGTCTTCCGTGCCGACGAAATACACCGGAATCGCTCCCGTTGCGAGATGCCGGAACCGCCGCATCGCTTCGCGAGCGTTCGCTCGCTCGGTGTAGGTGAAGTTCGGAACGGCGAGTGTCTCGCCATCGGCTTCAAGCGTCCAGTCGAAGATCTCGAGTGACTCGTCACCTCGAACCCGAAGCGTCGGTCCCCCGTCGGCCGACGGTGTATCGACGTATTCGAACTCGTCGGTGTCGAGCGATTCGAGTTCTGCCGCCGCGTCGCGAACCCGATCGATTCGCTGCCGTGCCGCTCGTGACATGTCATATCGGTCTGTTCCGATCGCTAAACACACTTCGGCGTCACTAAGCCGCCAGTGCCATCCTTCCTCACTCCGCACCACTTCGAACATCCCCTGTTCGTTCATTCTTGATCACCGCCCGAGAGGATCGACGACTCGAACACGTCGTCGTGCGACGGCTGGTAGACTGTGTAATACTCGACGATCGCCAGACAGACGACTGCGACGAACACACTCGCAGCGAGTTGTGGAACCCCAAACCGCTGAGGGAATCCCCGTGGAAGGATGCGACCCGTCGCTCGGGCGAGCGGCAACATTACGGCGAAGGTGCCGAGCTGTAACGGGATGAAGAGCCTGCGTTTCGGCCCCGGAGCTGTGTGCCAATTATACGCGCCAATGCCCGCGAGAATCGCAACGAAGTACGCTGATAGCCCACGTGTGATCGGGAGCAGCAGCGTGATGGGGATCGCTGCGATGAGCGCGAACGCCGTGGTGGTCGAAATCAGGACACGTCCGTACAGGAGCGTGACGTAATGGACAAGCGAGAGGAAACCGAACGAGAGGCCAAGCATCACTACGTACAGCAGGACAAGCCATTTGCTCGCAAGTGCATAGATCGCTAGGAGTGGGAGAGCGATCAGGCCCATCCGGAGCCCGTAGCGCCCGCGGACGCGTTCAGAAACGAAGAGCCCGAGCACAAAAAGCCCCACCGCAACCGGTCGAGCCAGGATTGTCGGCTCAAGCTCGGTCTGGAGGGCTGCATTCTTGTACACCGCCACGTCGGTCGTCGTTGTGTAGAGCGCTGGCGGTGTCACCTCCCCTACTGTCGTCGCCAGCTCGGGCGTGATGAGCAGCCAGCCACAGGCCACCAGCCCAGCGTAGAGTCCAGCTGCCGTGAGCAGATCGTGGATTCGGTACTCTGGTTTGAGTTGGTGGTAGTTGTACGCTGCAAGGCCGGGCAAAATACTCCCGATGAACACAACCGACCGGAGTGACTCCGGGAACAACGATCCGAACCCCACGAGCAGTAGTAGTGGAACGCCGCTTCCGATCCCCATCGCGACGAGCAGTTCATCCCGACCGTAAAGTAGCGTTCGTTGCTTTACGATCCGCAGACCGAGGTACGCGAGGATGGTACTCAGTACAAAGATCGGAAGCATCCAGGCGTTTTTGAGGGTATAGACTGCCAGCACGGGAATGGCGATCGTGCCGCCCAGTCGGTACCCGAACAGCTGAGAGATGACTCCGACTAACAGGAGCCCAAAGGCAGTGATCCCGGCTGCAACTAACACGGATCACACCTCAGTTCCCGAGTCCCATGATACACACATCTAGATGAGAATTGGAATGTAATATGACTACTCTTTTGAATTACCTTACGGAGACGCGTTCACCGAGTAGTTGTCTTCTATCGCCTTGACTCACACGTGTGTTGCTGAATCCGCTCTAGGATGCCAACTTTCCCACAGACGGGACACTCCCGCAGGGGGTCGGCGGCAGAACGGTCCAGGCGTCCAGCGCAGCCTCTAACTGTGCTTCCTTGAGAGCTACAGACGATACAAACGGATATCGGTAGCAAATCCCAACACCCTGCGCCGACGGCAGCACTAACACGAGCTGTCGAGGCCGCTTGTTCAGTAGTTTCCAAGAACAATCCGTCGTACCGATTGTGTCGTGTAGATGGAGTTACGCTGCGAGTGGGAGTTGGACAACGAAGACGGTACCAGTCGGCTCGTTGTCTTCCACCCAGATTATACCCCCGTATTCAGTGACAAGCGTGTCAACGAGATAGAGCCCGATTCCCGTGCCGGGACTTCCGAGCCCCCGTTCCCCTTTGCCGAACACAGTATCTTTGTGATCGTCTGAGATTCCGGGCCCGTTGTCGGCGATGCGAACTTCAACTTCGTCGCCGAGGACCGCACACGAGATCTCGATCCGAGGGGAATCCGCGTCGTTGTGTTGGACAGCGTTGTTGAGGAGATTCCGAAAGACCGAATTGAGCATACTGTTCGCAGTGACCTCAACATCAGGCGGGGGGTTCTCTAGTATGAACTCTGCCTCCGGGAAGGACTCCTCGCGAAGCGACAGCTCGGTTTCTAGGACCGAACGCAGCGGCACGGGTTCTATGGTGACCGACTCATCCGAGACGACCGTTTCCACGTACTCACGCGCAACCTCGGTCAGTTCAACGACGTGTTCACCGCTGGTAAGGATCTTCTGCAGGTATTCGCGCCCCTCGTCGTCGACGTGGTTGTCGAGCATTTTTGCCCAGCCCAGCACGACCGCCATATCGTTCCGAATATCGTGTCGAACGATCCGATTCAACAGTTCAAGCTCTTGCTCGCGGCGTTTCTGATCCGTGATATCCGTGGAGATGCCGACGATTTCCGAGACATCCCCCGCCTCATCCCGGAGGATAACCTGCCGATTGAGCGTCCACCGGACCGAACCATCCGGACGAACGATGCGTCCCTCATACTCCGTATCACGGAGTTCGCGGGTTGACTCCTCGATGTTTGCGCGAACACGCTCTCGATCGTCGGGATGAATCGTTTCAATCAGTTTTCCGATGTCGTCTTTGATTTCCTCGGGTGAGATTCCCCAGATATCTTCGAAGCCAGCACTGATGTACTCGAATTCCCCCGGTTCGGACGCTGTCCAGAGAGCGATGCCGTCGAGTTCATCAAATAGCGACCGAAAATCACGACGCTCCCCCAGCGATCCGTTGCTCATACGGCTTCCAGAAGACTAAATCGTATAAATTCTGGTTTATAACTCTCGGCTCGCCGAATTCTCCTCAGCTAGTCGTGGCGAGCGGGGCGGGCCGTCACGGACACACCTGTCCAGCCGGCTGTGACACTCAGCGACCCAGTTACCGCCTTGGCGGACTCAGAAAGGGCGAGGCTGTCTCGGCCGTCCCCCGACCCCGCAAGCACCGCAGGCACGAGGCACGCAGCGGCGGTCGTGGGATGCCGAGCGGCCGAGGGCTTTCGGATGTCGTCGCCGGCGCTGGCTGTTCGGCGTCACCACCCGGAGACTGGTTACTCTTCGAGACGGTGGAGTAATTGTGTGACGTACGGACTATTCTCCCAGCTCCGATGTGGGCTGATCGTCGTGATCAGCGTTCGAGCCTTTTCGTGGCTCAGATGCCCGTTTCGAGCGTAGTCGACGATGAGCCGCGGCGTCGGGACGATCCGCGGGCCCTGTAGCACGGCGTGGATGAGCGGGAAGTTCGTTCCGCCGAAATCGTCGGTGAGAAACCCATCGACGTCGAGCGCGTTCGCAAGGACAATCCCGTCGGTTTCGCCGTCGTCGAGCCCGAACGTCGGCCGCGAGTCTGGTGTATCCTCGCGCTCGTAGAGGTCCGCGACCGTGTAGTAGCTGCGGGCCGCGAGGACGTTGTTCGCAGCCGCGGCGTGGATGTCTTGGTACTGCGTGATGTCACGGAGTTCGGCGACCACTTCTGGCGGCACGAACACGTCACACGAGGTGAGCAGATACTGGAACGGGTCCGGAGTGTTAGTGTCGACGGCCGCGTCGGCGCGGGGAACCGTGAGACTGACGAGCGCACTAGTGTCGGCGACGACCGTACGCAGTCGCCGGCCGCTCATCGCTCGTCGTCGGCTGCGGTCTCGACCGCCGTCGCGTCGCCATCGTAGACGTCGACGTCGTTGGGGGCAGCAAGATCGAGTGGTTCATCCTCGAGATCCGCTTTGAGAAGACGGAGGCGTTGGGCAGTCTCGGCGCCGACCAACTGCTTGACCGTCCCGAACTCAAGCTGGTCGTCGTAGTACTTCGTCGCGACCAACTCCTGAAACGTCTCGCTGTCGGCTGTGTCTTCGATGTACTCCCGAATCGCCTCGACAAGCAGATCCGTCCGATCCTTGTCGAAGAGCTCCGCGATCGCATCCAGCCGGTCGACGAGATACTCTGGTGACTGGAAATGGACCCGTCGCGGATCGTCGCTTGAGCTCATTCTATGTGCAAGTTCTGCACATAGAGTGATAACCGTTTCGGCGTTTGTACAGGGCTTGCACATCAGGGGCCTGACGGGCCTGTCCCGCCAGTCTCAGCCGTTGTCCTGTGCGTTCAGCTCCTCGAGGCACCAGCTGGCGGCGGTTCCGATCCGAACGCCGTCGACGTTGCGCATCTCAAGGCCGTACGTGGCGGTCCGAAACGGCTCGTCGTCGACGAGGATGCGGTGGATAATTGCCCGGACCGATTTGCTCTGTTGAATCCGATGACTACACGGGGATCACGATCTCTGAAGAGGAGATTATCTCACTCATCGTCGTCGGGGAGTTGGATTGATCCACCCAGTGGCCTTGGTCCTCACTCTCTGCCAAGATTCCATCTCTGAATTCTCTCGACAGCGCTCTAAAACCGAGTACAGAGTGATCCGTTCCCGGCGCCTTCTGCGGATTCAACAGAGCAGACCGATTCCGTTCCGTACCTGTCGACGAGAGCCGCGATCGCCGTATCGAAATGCGCATCCTCGTGCTCGGCTCGCGGGTTCTGCGCCCGGTGGATCACGAGGTCGACCACATCGTCGACCGATACGTGCTCGGGATTCCTGGTTTGCTCACGAACGTCATAGAGAGGCTCAGCATCAGGCATTGCGAGTCACTCCGTGGCGTCGTCCGTATCGGTGGTCGCCGGGTTGGTTGCTCGTTGCTGGCGGATGTCTGGCCCGTCGACCGCCCGCTCGGCGCGGTTGACTAACAACGGAACGCCGGTAGTCCGCGCGAGGTTGCGCGTGGTTGAGCCGATCACTCGGTTCTCCAGCGGGCTCTGCCCACACGAACTCACAATCAACAGGCTGGGATAATCGATCTCAGTGATACCGTTCAGGCACCAGCGCGGGGCCCTGGACAACATGTGTCTTGACATCGAACCCTGCCGCCTCGATTACCGCTCGATACCTGATCGAGCGCGCGTTGGTGGCGCTTCTTGAATTCGACGCTAGGCATCCCGGCGTGGATGTTTGCTGAGACGACAGTGGCGAGGCGGGTCATTCGGACACCGATGCAGCCTAGGTAAACGGGTTCGCGAGTTGATGACAACTCAACTCATTTGAGAGACAACAGGTCAGGCGGTGACGGCGCAGAGCAACTGGTTGTCGAGGGCACGGCCCGTATCTTCGTCATAAGTTATCGGTACTCTGACCGAGGTTACCGGAATATAGTATTGTGTAGATATCCCAAAACCATTATACGCACGAGGTGGGTAGGAGAAACCGAGCAGAAATGTGTGAAAAGCAAAATACCGAATGCGGAGATCAGAGGGTGAACCGATGGCAGGACTAGAGATACCCACTTGGGATCCACAGACAGCGATGCTTATCGGCGCAATCCTACTAGAGGCGTTCGTGCTGTACGCCGGCTACGGCGGTCTTGAACGACTTGTCGGATCCTACCTCATGAACCTCTTGATAGGGGGTGAATCGAATGCTCAATAGTCTTCTCAGCGGCCCCGGCGTGTTCGGGACAGGCCCAGAGATGCTCGCGCTGTTCGTCGGATTCGGACTTGTCGTCGGGGTCTTGTTCGGCTTCTTCGGCATGGGTGGGTCGTTCCTCGTCACTCCTGCGCTGTTGATGTTGGACTACCCGGCGCCTGTCGCGGTCGGAAGCGGAATGGCGTTTGTATTCGGAACGGCGGTCATCGCGACCCTGAAACATCATGACCTCGGGCAAGTAGATTATAAGCTCGGCGCCATCATGATCACCGGAACGACCATTGGCATCGAAGCAGGGCGTGCCACTGTCTATTATCTTGAATCAATAGGATTAGCCGGTGGAGTCATCAGCGTCGCGTATGTTATTCTGCTCGGCGGCGTCGGCGCGATGGTTACCCGTGATGCTTTGCATGCTGACGGCGGAGGTGGTGTTGATCACAAGCCAGGTAACAAGGATCTTGACGAGTACGAAATCCCCGAGATCGCGAAGAGTATCCAAGAGACCATCCGAATTCCACCGATGGTGACACTCCGCGGCGATGTCCGCGTTTCTGTATGGGTTATTACGGTCGTCGCCTTCGCGACCGGTCTCTTGTCCGGCTTGCTCGGCGTCGGTGGCGGGTTCATCCGAATGCCAGCGATGATCTACGCTATTGGAGTCCCGGTGCCCGTCGCTGTCGGTACTGACCTGTTTGAGATCGTCTTCTCTGGTGGTCTTGGAAGTTACCTCTACGGACAGGGCGGCGGCGTAAACCTTGGCATCGTCGCCCCGCTGTTGTTCGGGAGCGCGCTCGGTGCGCGAATCGGTTCAGCCGCGACCGCCGTTGTCGACGCTGACGGTATCAAGATCTACTTCGGCGGGATGCTCCTGATCGGTGCCGTCGCAGTGGGTATCGGCGAAATCGGATCTTATCTCGGAAACTCGACGCTTGAGCTGCTCGGACTAGTACTGGTTATCGGCGCGGCGGTTGTCGTCGCCTTCGCGATTCTCTACACGACAATTTCGACGCTCCGTCAGACGCATGGTCAGGGAGTCACAATCGCCGACTAATCCGTTTTGTGCTAACCCGCTGCCAGCCGAGCTAACTGTTTTTTACTCTCAGATACCTCGAGCGACGAGTAGCTCCTCACGTCGTATTTATACAAAACCCGAAACTCCCACCGTTCGGGGTTCGATTGCGTTTACTCACCTCCCTCAGTTCGCCGCAAAATTGTGCGAACTATACAAAAGTCTTTTAATATCTCAGTACCAATATAGTCTCGATAACAATGCCAGACTCGATGTCTGAACAGCTCCGCCGGGACATGGAATGCGAGGGGCTACTAGAATGCTTCCACGGCCTCAAAGAACTCGACAAGGAGTGCTTCCAGGCGCTTGTTGAGACCGAAGAACCGTTAACTGTCGACGAGATCGCCGACGCAGTCGATCGTGAGCGATCCACGGCTTACCGTGCTGTCCAACGGCTGCTACAGACCGGCTTCATCGAAAAGGACCAGATCAACTACGATCAGGGTGGCTACTATCACGTCTACTCGCCGTCTGACCCCTCCAAAATCGCCGATGACATGCAGCGTCTGCTCAACGACTGGTATGCGAAGATGGGCCAGCTTATTCAAGAGTTTGAGAATAAGTACGAACAGTCAGAAACTGCGGCCCCTCCCGCCGAAAGCTAGCTGTCGTCTTTTTTATTGCCAGATCTCTACGTAGGGTCCGTCCTCTCATCATCTGTTTGCCATCCTCCTTTGAGAGTAATGATCCATAATAGGACGCCGGCGAGCGCGAAGACAGCGATCATGTAGGGAATAAGCGGGAGTTTGACGCCAACGAAATCGAGGACTGTCCGCAACTCGTAGATGATCACGCCGAAGATCGCAAGTGTCACCAGGAGTCCACCGCGGCTCACGTCCACGGTCATCAGGCCACCTCGACGAGCGCGGAGATCCCGTCGCCGACGGCGCTGATGATGGGTGTCGCGGCGCCGATGATCGCGTCGTATAACGGGATGAGCCACGCCGGATACGTGCCCACGCCGGGACCGAGCAGCCCGCCGCGCCGAACGATCGCCGCCAGCGGGAGGGCGTACGCGAGGACGACGAGGGTCAGCGCGATCCCGACCCAGAGCCGGAGGTCGTCGAGTACGCGCGGGGCATCGTCTGGCCCGGACAGCGCCGGCGGCAGCGACTCGGCGAGCCCGGTGACCCGCGGGTTCCCCATCGTGAGCACGAGGTTCCCGATGAACAGCACCGTCGAGACGAACAGCAGCGTCCCGCCGATCGCGATCTGGACGTTGAGCTCCTCGAACCCGCCGAACATCGTCGGGTAGTCGAAGCCGCTGTACTCGGGCTCTGCGGTCCGGCGCGGCACGCCCATGATCCCCTGGGCGTGCATCGCGTTCGACATCAGCGCCATGCCGACGAACCAGAGGACGACCTGGAACAGCCCGATCGGCCGGCTGTAGATCGGTTTGTTGGAGATCTGTGGCCAGATCCAGTAGGTCGCGGCCATGAACGTGAGCGCGACGGCGGTGCCGACGGTGAGG
>NZ_JBHTBL010000027.1:0-3928 GCF_042665015.1 Halorubrum rutilum
ACTCCTCGTCGGAGGTTCTTGGCCGGCAGAGACTCATCAATTCCCGCTCAAAATAGAACCAACCCTGAGAGGCGGAGATAGATCGAAGTTTACTCCGCAAATCTCTCTGTCGAATCAGCAACTACTGTTTAGCGGTGGGTAGCTCAAAACACGTGTCTACGACTGCCCGAACACAGTAACAACGTCTCCGAGTTCACTCGCAGTCAACTCGCCCTGCCCGTAGCTATTGACTGCGTTCCCGAGCTCGCTTGCGGTGATCGTCCCATCACCGTCATCGTCGAACTCGCCGGCGCTCCCACTGAGCGGCGAGCCGGGCTGACTCTGATTCCCGACAGGGCCACTCACGCGCTGCTCATCAGTGATCTCGAGTAAAAAAGGACTAATCACCAAGTCGTCCGGCGCAAACTCGTCAGGCCCGGGCTCGTCTTTATATATTCCTATCCCGAACGTTCGGCTTTCATTGAACTCTGTGTTCTCCACTGATGCTACAAAATAATCAGTGCCACCCTGGTTCCTAAATTCAAGAATTTTTTCATTCGCAGCGCTCCCGCTCACATTCTGTTCGAGTTCAACGTACCAGTCTGGATTTACTTCTGGGTCACGAGAGATGGCAATCGTCGAGCCATTGTACTCGATATCGACCTCATACAGGACTCCACGTGTTCGTGGCTCTGTTGTGGCGACAGGATTTCCGTTCTGATCCACGATTTGGACTTCATACGCAGCGAACGTTTCACTCTCAAACATGCCAAGATCGCCTTGAACCGAGACATCTGGGAACGCAGTGGTCTCGGGACCAGAAACCGTCATCTGCGTCTGGCCCTCAATCAGATTACCCGGGTTGACCGACAGGTCACTAACAGTGTATGTCTGTGTCGCATTCTGGAGCGGTAGCGTCACTTGTTCGCCTGTGGCGGGTTTGACGACTCGGACAGTGTACTCTGATTCTGGCCCGAGTTCGAATGTCTCACCGTCAACTGTTTGGACACTCAAATCCTGACTGAACGGCGACGGGCCATCTGTCCCACTACCGCTATACTCAATCTCAAATTGGCTTCCACTCTGTGCAGCCGTCGTACTCACCACAACAGAGACAGCGCCAATGGCAATGATGAGTGTGAGCAGCCACACCAGCCATCGCCGCGATGATCGCTCGTTGGTAGACGTATGGGAACTAGTATCAACCACACCACAATGTTCCCGTACATTTCAATAAATCTTATTTTTATTACGGATAATAGACGCCACGGTACATGACCCACGACGCCTCCGTGACTCCAGTGGACGCATTCCGGTGTTACGTGTTGGACAGGACACAGACCGACACGCCCACACCGCACTTCTACCCAGCTAAGCATTGGGCCCTCTAATCTCCCACCTGAGAATCCCAATACCAGACTTCTATACCTGGCAGACAGTCTTTCTGTATGGCGTGAATTCAGACGCTCTCTCTTATTATCGGTTTCCCTGTTCTTGCGATATGCATCCACGAAATAACACATTTAGTGGCTGCTCGGATGGCCTACCCAGTTTCAATCGAACAGGATTCATGGATTCCATTTCGGATTCGGCTTGATTTCGATCAGCTGCCCTCAAAGGCTACACTTCGGACGATTGCGCTCGCTCCGCTACTTGTTGGGTGTATGGCTGCTATTATCGCTGTTCACACCGGCGTCTGGACACAACTTAAAGCCGCTGACCCGTACTACCTCCACTACCTTGCAGCCGCATACTGGACTCTCTATAGTATCCCGAGCCCCGCGGATCTTCGACTCGCGCTACGGCCGCCGACAGATCGGATGGCGGACGTGCAGCTGAACGCACAATGAGCCCACAGCCAATCGCCCCGGCATGGGGTGACGACGGCCGTGCTGTCGCACCGGTAATTGGAGTCGTCATTCTCTTCGGATTCCTGATTTTGACACTCTCGGTGTATCAGGTAGAGGTTGTTCCACAGCAGAATGCGGAAGTTGAGTTCCAACACTTCGAGGACGTCCGGAACGACCTTATCGAGCTAAGAGCGAGTATTCTGCAAGCCGGGAGTATTGACCAGCCACAGTACCAGACAGTTCAGCTGGGGACTTCCTACCCAACCCGTGTCTTCTCGGTGAATCCACCAGCGCCAGCCGGAACGATACGGACGACATAGTCGTATCCGATCACGATCTCGAACGGGAGTGACACACCAGACGGGACGATAACGGTTCCAACGCGGTTTATTCTGTATCGGCCGGGCTACAACGAGCTTGATCGGCCTTCGACGTGGTATGACGCATCCGTACTGTACGTTGACGCTCGCGGTGAGGGGGTGGAATCGCGGTGATTGAAGATCAGGCGATCGTTGAAAGTGGAGAGGTACAACTTACGGCTGTTCAACGAGAGTTTCAACGAAGCGGGACCGGTCGGGTGACGCTTGAACTCCGCCCAGCTCAAAATGACATTGGTGAGATCCCTACTGGGGATCTCACCGTCACTATCCCGACGCGATTGAGTGAGAGCGACTGGGAAACGAAGACTGATCTTCCGACCAACGATAGTGTCTACGTCGGCGTGACGGACACAGGCAACGACGGTGTCGATGGCTTCAATATATATAACCTAACCCTCAATACAACATCTGATAAGCTAACTGTGGATATCGTTGGCGTGCAGGAAGACCCTGATGAGCCGACGCAAACAGATAATGCACGCATCCCCGATGGCTCAGGTAGTGATGGTGGGCCGGGCAATGATGGTGGAACTGGTGGCGACGGTGGGACCGGTGGCGATGGCGGGACTGGTGGTAATGTGGGTGAGGACTTTCAGGTTACGTTCAAGCAGTTCGATGGGGACAGTATTTGACTCACATTCCGAAATGAAAACAACGTTGAGGTGGATGTTACGCGGATCCGTCTTGACTCGTACTCCGATGCAAGTGGGGGAGGGAACCCGATCGACCGGATTGTATTCCAAGGTGATAACTCAAATACTGTGCTTATACAGGATGGGCAGCTCAGGAGTGTTGATGTACAACCGTTCGGCAGCGGCAGCAGCCAGGACTACACCGTCTCTGTACGGCGTCCTTCGGGTGGATCTGGCGGCTCAAAGGCGGAGCCGATCGAGAGTGGTGACCAGTTTATGATCACTCTTGAATTTGGAAACGGTGATATGCAGCAGTATACCATCTCGGTTACCTAGTAGCGAGAATTGCTGGGTTCGGTGTGTCCAAGCCGAGGGGGCCGGAAGTACAACCTCGGCGGCGTCAAGCTTCTCGTCGAGATAGGCGTGGCCGTCGCGGTGAGACAATCGAAGTCACGAGAAATGCGCTCGAAAGATCGTAACCGGTCACGCATTCAGCCGTTAGTCACCGAAGATCTTTGTACTGTGTACCGCACTCTGGACACGTGCGAAGGTCAAACAATTCGTCCGGATCGGTTGTCGTCTTCAGCACCTTCTCACAATCTGCACATTTAAGCCGCCCGTAGGTATCCTTAAAAAGATCATCGTCTCGAAGTCCCTTTCGTGTAGATTTCATCTGACTTTGAGGTAGATCAACATAGAACAAAAGCCTGCTCCTCTGGTTGCTAAGTATTCGAAATTGTCACTTGTGTCGTTTATTAAACGTGGTCAAGGATTAGTCAATTCGCAACTTTTGAGCAGCGTCTGCGGAGATCGTAATCCCGCCTCACTACTTATGATGGTTCTATCACACACCGCATCGAAGAGCTTCCGAAGGTCCGCGATGTATGACTGCGGCCGTTTGGTCTGTATTCGTCTCGTCGCTTTGTCCGTATCGTTGAGCCATCTATGACGGACGTAGATGTTCGCGAACGAATATTGACTCTTCGGGGGAACTCACAAATCACGGGTGGGAGGTAATCAAGATCTGTTTTTTTTTTTTACCGCGGGGCACGTCTATAGCGACAAGACACCCTTGTCATCATCGGAT
>NZ_JBHTBL010000028.1:0-17843 GCF_042665015.1 Halorubrum rutilum
GCCGGGCACGACCATCGTGTTCGCGTTCGTGCCGACGACCTCGAACCCGTGGATCACGTCTCTGGAAGTGACGTAGAAGGTGACGGTGCTGTCCTCGGGCACGACGATCGGGCTCGGCTCGAACCCGAACTGGTAGGCGACGACGTACGCCGCGTACTCGTTCTCGCCGACCCGCTCGACACGCGGCTCGGAGAACCGCTCGTCCTCGTCGAGCGCCTGGGCGTCGACCGTCGGCTCGTCGGCGGCGACCATCGCGACGCCGGGACCCACGGCGCCGTACGTGACCGAGCCAATGAGCAGCAGTATCAGCAGGATCGACGCCGCGAGCCAGAGCTTCTCGTAGGCGTGAATGTGCATTCGTGGTCACCCCACGACGACGAGGTCCCGCCCGAGGAACTCGATGTAGTAGATGTACACCCACGCCAGCAGCAGGATGACGAAGTAGATCCCGATGAGCGTAAGTGTCCCGATTGGATCAAACTCTTTGTCAGATCCAATGGTCTCTGTGACCCCGTTCTCAACCTCATTTTGGGCCATGAACTCGCTATCACATATGAGGGTAAATATTGTAGATATGTTTGCAGCTAGTGGGAATATTAGTGCTACCTGACATAACTCAAGAAGAACAATTTTCGAAGTGTTCTGTTTAACACACTGCTTACTTCTCATATGGTCTCCATGTTTTCTTTTTATTTTCTCCTCCGCTTGCTTGTTTCACTTGAATCGTAATTCGACCATCACCACTCAGAGAAACCGAAACACGTTCGATATTTCGCTCATATTGACTACACCGTCCATTTTCAGAGTCAACCGCAAGGTGTTCTTTTACCAGACCCGAATTACTGAGTCGGTCTAATTTCCGGTACACGGTTGAGGTTGAGAGATCGCATTCATCAACGAGTTCGGCGGCGGTCATTGGCTTATTGAGCGCAGATAAGATCTTCCGGTTCGTTTCGACGCTCAGTGCGTTGAGGATCTGCTCAATCGACTGTGAGTCTTCAGACTCAGCGTCGAAACTGCTCATTTTGTCCATCTCAACGTGTGTGTGCCAACATCTGTCCTTCCGCTCGCGTCATTACCCCAGTGGCAGGTGTTTCGCATCAACATAAGTTGCGAGCCAATCGGCTAATGTGTCTACTTGTCGTAGGACAACTATCTACCCCGACCCTCCAGACGAAATCTATTATGGCCTGTGACCGAAGTCCAAAACTGTCTCAATCAGATGGCTCTGGCTCTGTTGGAACCCTATTTCTCAGACCGATTTACACCTGAAACAGCCAGTGGATAAGAGCTGCGTACTGTGCAATAAGGATTTGATTATTGAGCGCCGGGTGCTTGCCAGCCACTCGGAACGTACTGTTCAAAACCGGGAGTGTGCGACGGTCCAAATGGTCGGAAAACTCGTTCGTTCGCTATTCTATACCCATCGATAACGTTCTGCCCCGGCCCAGTGACGTAGCCGACAAAGGCCATTGCCAGCGCATATTCAGTATCGTGGCGGGCGGGATTCACGGGGATGATACCGTATTCGTTTCGGAGCAACAGTGGAGGGTCCTCGATACCATAGGAGACGTGGGGCACTAGCGTATCCTTGGCGACATTAAGGAAGGTTCCACGTTCAGTCAACGTGTACGCTCCCGTCTGTCCGGCCATGATGAGTGTGCTTCCCATCCCTTGACCAGTTTCGCTATACCATGTCCCCTCGGGGTCGATTCCCGCTTCGTTCCACAGCTGGCGTTCGCGGAGATGGGTCCCAGAGCGATCACCTCGTGACAAGAACGTGGCCTCGGAATTAGCGATAGCTTCGAACGCCTCAATCGGTCCGTTTCCGGCGATGTTGGCAGGGTCCTCAGCTGGTCCAACGACCAGAAAGTCGTTCATCATAACCGAACGCCGGTTGATACCGTGTCCTTCGCGAAGGAATGTGTCCTCCAGCTGACGAGCGTGAACAAAGACGAGATCACAATCTCCATTTTCGGCGGTTCGAAGCGCTCCGCCGGTACCTTGGACGATTGGTTCGACAGTTGTCCCGAACTGTTCTTCGAACCCCGGGAGTAGCGCATCGATCAATCCGCTATCGTATGTTGTCGTCGTCGTTGCAAGCGTCAACGGTGCTTCGGGCAGGGATTCCCCACTGGGTGACGATACACTCCCGACGCAGCCAGTAAGAGAAAGAGTTCCACCGCCACCGAATAGCTGGATATATCGACGACGGTCCACGGAATATGATACTATCTCAAATTACAAAAATACCTGTGTGTAACTTGTTCTAGTTTCTTTTGGGAGAGTACTGTTTTACCACTGGGATGCGCGATTGGTATCTTGAACTGTCCGAGATTGAGTCAGAATATATCACTTGCTGAGGATTTCAATGGAGCTATGGCTCTTTAAAAACTCTGCAGTGAGTAGCATAGAGAACATTCCCCCTAACTCAGTCTCCAACCTCGATCGGGACCCCAATCATATTCCCCCATTCAGTCCACGAACCATCATAGTTCTGCACGTGCTCATACCCAAGCAGTTCTTCCAGCACGAACCACGTAACTGATGATCGTTCACCAATCCGACAGTAGACGATCACCTCGTCATCAGGATAGATTCCGTGCGACTCGTACACGTTTCTGAGTTCGCTGGGGGGTTTGAATCGGCCATCAGGGCGGATGTTCTTAGCCCAAAAGATGTTCGTTGCTCCAGGAATGTGGCCGCCACGCATTGCCCCCTCGTTAATTCCGGGTGGTTTTGTAATGTCGCCGCGGAATTCCTCTGGTAGACGCACGTCGATAAATGCGGTTTCGGTATTGAGTGCGTCTCGTACCTCTTCACGATAGGCTCGAATTTTTGGATTGGTCGGTGGATTAAGAGTCCTGCCGTACTCCACAGGTGGTGGATCGACCGGCTCTGTTGTGGTTGGATAATCGTAATCTATCCAGTACTCGCGGCCACCATCCATAATTCGAACGTCTGGATGGCCGTAGTAGGAGAGTTGCCAGTAGAGGTGGGTTGCGAACCAGTTCGAGTTATCACCGTAGACGACGATAGTCGTTTCTTCAGTAATCCCGTGTGATCCGAGGAATGAACGCATCTCATCGGGACCGAGAATATCATGTGACTCCGCTGATCGGAGGTCGGTTTGCCAGTCAATGCCAACGGCACCCGGTGCATGGCCCGTGTCGTAGAACGCAGTATTAACATCGACTTCGAGCAGCCGGAGGTCAGAATCGGTAGCACCAAACTGATCGAGTCGTGCGTCAACCCAGTCAGGGCTGACTAGCACGTCTGTTGGGTACTGTGTCGCCGTCGATGCGTCGGTCTGCGTGTGCTCACCGCTCTCTGATGGGTTTTCAGGCGTCATGGTTGCTGCTCTGCGAATCGCTTCGCCAGTTCTGCGGTCGCTCGTCGGAGCCGATACGACACGGTGGATCGGGGCAACCCGAGCTCGTCGGCGAGTTCGTCGAGTGTCACTTCCCGCGGCGTCTCGAAGTAGCCACGCTCGACGGCCACGTTCAGAATCTCCCGCTGTTCCGCGCGGATGTCCGCTCGTGAGAGGAGCCCGCTCTCCCAGTGGTCGACCTCAGTCAAGTGCTTGAATGAAAACGATAACCCCTCGCCGAGCTTCGCGGACAGTGTGTCATACAGGAGTCCAATCTTCGAATCGTCCTGTACTAACACGCGCCAACGAACCCTGTCGTCGGTTCGAATCTGCTCGAAGAGGACACCGCCATCGATGTACTTCGCCGCGATGAGCGGGACGGATTCGCAGTAGTCCACGTTCGAGATGTATGTATACGCGACTCTCCGTCGTTGCTCTTCGGTCAACAGGCTTGTCGTTCGGGTCGAGTTACACGCCCGGGCGCTGATCGACTCTCGGTCGACAGACTCGTCTAAGAGGAGCTCATCGACGGCCGCAAGGTCGGTCGGATCGCCCGTCACTGACTCGAGCGTCCACAGCTCCGTCGGATCAAGACACGAGTAGACAGCCTCCGATCGGAGGGACTCGCGATCGATGAACAGGTCGACGTACTCGTCGGCGCCGACGTCATACGTTATCTCGAAGGTGAAATCGTGCATCTGGCAGTGAACTCGGTTGGTAGGGACAGCATCGGTTTGGGACGGCCGCGATATCGGTGACGGAGGGGGTACGTCGTGTCGCGCATCGGTGCTCGATTCGGTTGTCTCTCGACAACACGTCTGATATGGTCTCAACGTACTTACATCGTCTTGTATGGTTCTCTCACTCTCGCCCCGCGAGACGCTGGGTGCGCTCAGAAGCCACCTGCTCATTCCGGCAGTCGTCGCGCTCCTCGCCGGGCTCGGCGGAATCGCCTTCGGGCTTATCCGTAACGACGTCGTCACCGCGCTGGGGGCGCTGTTATTTCTCCCGAGCGCGGTGCTGCTGTTCGGTATTGTCGCCAAACGCCGCGGAGTCGGGCCGTTCGCGCCCTCCACTGAACGAACGGACTGAGACCCGCTGATCCGCCGTCCCGTCGACTGCCGTCCATTTGGCTCATCTCCGCCGAACGCCCGGATATCGCCCGGCAGCGAACGCTGAGACGCGGTGGCGGCCACGCGTACTTCACTGGTCATGTCGCACCTCGGATCCGGACGGTGACAAGTCGGTCGACGTTGTACATGACCACCGCGACCGACGCCAAGATCGTCGCAAAGTAGACGATGAGCTGCGGCGGACCAGACGCGGCCCCACCGAGCGCGGCCCCTACGAAGCCGACGACGAGCAGCTCTGCCCACGTGACCAACACGCGCGAGATCAACAGCGTCCCGACCGTCGACGTCCGCGCCGGTGTTCCGGTCTGCGAGTCATCGCTCATGTCAGTACGCCTCGCCGGCTGTGACCGGCCCACTAAACGCCGAGTACAGGACGGCGAAGTACGTCGCGATCAGCGGAAGTAACAGTGCCGCCCCGATCGACATGAGGTTCAGTGGCAGCATTGAGACGATGGCCCCTCTAATAGTCAGCCCCGCTGCCGGATCGATACTTGGATACATGAGGACCGCGACAACCGCAATCAGCCCGTACGTCAGTCCTGCGGCCGCCACAAGTGCGACCATGTTTGACCCGAGTCGGAGTGCGACACCGTAGCCGACTCCGAGCGCGACAGACGCGGCGACCAATGCGAGTACCGGTGCCGACAGCACCGCGTCAACGCCGGCTGGGAGTTGGACCGCCAAGACTCCAAGGGTCACGATGACCCCGAGGAGATACGCACCGATGGCCCCGAGCCCGATCCACATCACCGTCTTGGGAAGCGCGTCTTGGGTTTTTAATCGGAGAAATGCGGCGCCAGACACGACAGTTAAGGCCGTGACCGTGATCCCGACGACAACTCCGACGACCGTGAACGACCGGGAAGTCCCAACGAGCCAATTCCCCGCGAACGCACCCAGGAGGAACGGCGCTAGGATGCTGCCAGCGACGAAAGATCGCCCCCACCATCGCTGCCAGCGTTCGTCGTGTCGCTGTTCGTACATTTCCGGGGCGAGCCCGCGGAGGATGAGTGCTCCGAGAATGCCGAACATCAGCAGGTAGTGGCGACTGAATAGCCCGGCGTATACCGCCGGAAACGCGGCGAACAGCGCACCGCCAAAGACGACGAGCCACACTTCGTTGCCGTCCCAAAACGGCCCGATTGCCGACAGTACCGCCTCGCGTGCGTCGTCGTCTGTGAGTGTCGCGAAGATCGCACCGGCCCCGAAGTCGAATCCATCGAGGAACAGAAACGTTCCCAACAAGCCGAACACGAGTACGAACCACAGTTCTGGCAGCGGCAGACCGAACAGCGGCCCCGAGGCGAGTGCCTCGACGCTCGTGCTAGTCATCGCCGGGCACCCCCGCAGGCGGAGCGTCGTGATCGCCCGCGGACTCTAGTGTGTCCATGTCTGGCGGGCCACCGCGGATTATGCGGATGACGACGTAGCTGTACAGCGCCAAGATCGCCGTGTAGACGCCGACAAACCCAACGAGCGTG
Source organism: Halorubrum rutilum (assembly GCF_042665015.1). Lineage (GTDB taxonomy): Archaea > Halobacteriota > Halobacteria > Halobacteriales > Haloferacaceae > Halorubrum > Halorubrum rutilum. Next base: position 5,985 of record NZ_JBHTBL010000028.1, read on the forward strand.
ATCAACGCCTCACTTCCGGTAAGCCCGGGCGAGACACCTTCGCTCGTCTTCAGGATGCCTTGGATCACCCACGGCTGGCGGCCCACCTCGGTAACGACCCACCCGAGTTCGACCGCGACGAAACCGAGGAGGCTGGAAGTCATCAGCGCCTTGTGGAGCAGTCCGTCCTCGAATAGCTCACCGGTGTACCACCGGTAGCCGCCCCAGAACGCAAGCAGAATAAACCAAAAGCCCATCCCGACCATCGCGCGGAACGACCAGAAGACGATGGCGACCGGCGGCGCTTCCGTGTCGAACGTGTTCAGACCGCGGATCTCCGCGGTCGCGTCCCCCCCGCTGGCAAGCCACGACGCGCCGCCGGGAATGCCGACCCCGAACAGCTCCTTCGCGCGCGGGTTTGTGAGCTGACTCAGATCCGTCGGGATAGCGAAGATGTATTCGGGAACGTACGACTCGGTGTTCCAGACCGCCTCCATGGCGGCAAACTTCTGCGGCTGTGTCTCATATACATGGCGCGCGTACAGATCACCTTGGAGTACCTGCAGGGGTGCCGTAATCAGTAATGCGACCAGTGCGATCTTGAGCGTCTTGTGCCAAAAGACAATGTTCTTCGTCTTGTTCCCCCAGACATGATGCCGATATATGTAGTACGCTGCGACGCCGGCCATAAATAGGGCCACCGACTCCACCGCAGCGTTCTGCATGTGGACGTACATGTATCCGAAACGCGGATTCAAGTACGCCGCAACTGGGTCAACGAGGTGTACCACCTGTTGGCCATCTTCAGTAACGAGTTCGTAACCGCGCGGCATCTGCATCCACGAGTTCGCGATGAGGATCCAGACAGCTGACAGCCATGTTCCGACTCCGACAGCCAGACTCGAGATCATGTAAAGCCGGTCAGAGACCCGCTCACGGCCGAATACAAAAATACCGAGGAACGTCGCCTCCAGCATGAATGCCATCATCCCCTCAATGGCGAGTGGACCACCGAATAGCTCTCCGGCAGTCGTCGAGAACGCGGCGAAGTTCGTTCCGAACTCGAACTCAAGCACAATTCCAGTTACTGTTCCGACGACGAACGAGACGGCGAAGATCTTGGTCCAGAAGCGACGGAGTTGTTCGTACACCGGATCACCGCCCCGGATATCCTTCCACGTGAAGTAGATGAGGAAGGGAGCTAGTCCCATGCTCATCACCGGAAAAATGATGTGAACGATCGTCGTCAGAGCGAACTGGAACCGGCTTGCGAGTACTGGGTCGATCATTTAGTACGTGGTGATGAGTAGTGTGTTCGTCGCGTTTTTTGAGCCGCTCGGCAGTCGATGTTTCTTATCGCTCTTATGGACTGCTCCCGCATAACGTCGGAGTTGTCATAGGACAAGTCGGAATCGACATCCGGTTTCACACGACAGCGAATTAAGACTGCACGCCCCCCCACGCCGGTTCGATACCGCTACCGGCATCGATCCCAGTATTGACTTTTCACGTGACAGCAGTCGCGTTGATTGTCTTGTGCCAACCGATCCTTTTGGTCCACGAGGTGGGTGGGTTCACATATGGAGACACATCACGCCGTGCTCGCGCTCGTCGTGCTTGTCTCGCTCGTGATGACGGTCCGAGCGGTTATCGCCGGTCTCAGCGGTGACTTCGGAACGGTGGGTCGACAAGTCGGAGTCGGTGGGGTCATCTTTGCGTTCGGCGTGGCGCTGTACCGTAACTGGGACTCTGTCGGCTGAGGTGCAACAGTTGGTTGACGCTCAGCTCCGTTGATATCAGGACTCATCTGCTTCACTTGGTGGCTGCGGAGTCTCAGTAGTAGCACGGTCGTACCGAATTGTGATCAACCACGTCAGACCCTCAACTGGAACAATCCTTTCGACGTGTTTCCTGCGTACTCTGCTGATACGGGTTCAATTCTTTGTGCCGTCTGCCGTCGCAGACTCGTAGTGGTAGTAACCGCCGGTCAGGGTGCGAGCAGGTATCCCGTGCTCTGCCAGCACCCGCGTTGCCATGCAGGAACTCTTCTCGAGCTTGCCGTACACGGGCAGCTCACCGTTTGGGTCCGCGTTAGATAGCGTACACGAGCAGATCAGTCCTCCAGCCCGAAATCCGCGAGCGAATGAGTGTGGTGCCATGCCGCAACGATTTCGTCCGTATCAAACGTGAGGACACCGTCTGTTAGTTCAATTCTAACTGTCCCATCTTCGATGTCCGTATCGTGGAGATGTATCTCTAGCGGCTCTTCAAACTCCGAAACAGCCAGCATTAGTTCACCTTTCTCTCCGAGCTTCGATCGTAGGTCGTCGCTTTCAACTGCCATTACAAATACTTCTTACATTTCGATATTATAAAATCCATTTACTATTTTCACAAACCTATTTTTTAGACAGATTTTTGTCCTTGTTATATTCTCATATAACTAAGTGGCTGTTGTGTATATCTGCCGTCAATTTGCTGCTGTGCTGTGTATGTGCCGGGTTGTCTATTAGACTGCGAGTGTATTAATATTACCAGACTGTAGTTGCACCATCGTGATTAGCACACAACACGCGACTTGATTGGCGCTTTCGCCGTGTTTATTTGTGTGTAATATGTACTATACTCTAACAGAATATACCAATGAGTTCGAATAAGAATTCTACCGAAGAGTCGCCCTCTCTTGCGGGGGTCGTCGTCGGTGCGTTCAGTGTCATCGTCCTGCTTGCCTCTATCGCTTACACCGTTATTTTGAGCGTTGTGAACTGGGCAGCGATCAACCTGCTCGCCTATCCCGTGAACGCAGTCGCTCCCTTTGCGGTGATCAGCGGAGCAATACTAACAATCGCAATTATCGTCCCGACCACGTTAGTTACTGTCAACAAAACTAACTAAAGGTCGATAGTAAATGCACAGCAAGTCGAGAGCACTACCCTTATCGCGCACAGAATACTTCGCGGAGAGTCGAAATCCTCAGTAACGCCTTGACGAGACCTTCGTGTGGTCTCGTGCCGATTCCGTCTAGAACTCCTTCGTGGACTCGTTTCCGGTGTCTTCGTCGTTGTTCTCTCTCTCGCCGTTGAATCGCTCCATGACTGTACATCGGAGGCGGTCAACGAGACCCGAACAGGCACCACACTCTGCGCACGACACCTCCGAACAGGACAGTGACGCGCCACAGCGTGGACACGCCAACCCACGGGCAGGATCGAACTCATACCCACAAGTCGGACAGATCACAGGATCACCTCCAGAGCGGCCGCGGCGAGTCCACCGACGGTGATCGCTGTCACCCAAGAGCCGGCCCACATCAGGAGTGCACTCCGCGCGTCGTGTTCCTTGAGAATCATCGTCATAGTAAGTATACAAGGAACGAACAGCGTGATGACGACCAGCCCGACAAAAGTCTGTGGTGCTCCCAGCGTCAAGTCTGTCATTCCTGCGGCGGCGAAGTCACGTCGAATTAGTCCCAGAACGAGTACCTGTCCGAATGACGCCGGTAACCCTAGTGCGGCGGTCAGCGGCCGGAGCGCTGCTATGATCGCGTCGAGCACGCCAGCGTAGTCAAGCGCCGATACCACCACCGCAGTGCCCGCGAACAAGGGCGCCGCCTCCCTAAGGAACGCGAGCGTCCGATTCGACACTTTACGAGCGACGTTTCGGGGGCGCGGGGCGCGCAAACGTGGGAGTTGCTCGATTAATGCCTCTTGATCGCCGGGGAGTACCCGGTCAAGAAAGACGCCGGCAACCCCGAGGACACCGAGCAGTACAAGCAGATAGCTAGCCCACCAGACGAATCCAAGCCCAGCAAGTAACCCCATAATAACGCCGATCTGTGCAGAACAGGGGATAGCAAGACCCAGTAATGCTGTTGTGATGAGTCGCTCTCGGCGCGACCCGACCATCTGAGTGGAGATGACTGCCATCGTCACACATCCCATACCGACGATCAACGGGACGACCGCGCGACCGTTGAGCCCGATCCGGTTAAGCCCTCTATCGGTCAACACAGCAAGTCGGGGCAGGATGCCGGCGTCTTCAAGAATGCCGATCACGAGGTAGAACGCAGCCACGAGCGGTACTAACACGCCGAGAATGTACTGGACGGTGATCGTCAGCAATCCTAGGTTATCGTTGATAAGCAAGAACTCAACATGAGCGGCCCATTCGGTTGGCGGGAGGATATCCTCGACAACTGTCTTAACAGCGGGATTATAGTATCGGCCGAAGAGTATTTTCTCCGTGTAGCCGACAACCGTCTGTGCAACCACTACTCCCATAAAATAGAAGATCGCGATGAGGAGTCCGGACACAATCGGAATACCCGTCGCCGGCCGCATAAGCAGGTTCTCAAGCCATTTCATAGGGGGTCCCCCAGATGTGGTGGCATGCTCGACCGTCTCAACGATCGATCGAACCCGGGTGCGACGCTCCCGATAGACCGTTTCTCGTTTCTCGATAGCGGCGGGAGAGGTGTCACCCCCATCAGCTACTAGGTTACGGGTGTCGACGCGGCGGGCTGTTGGTTCGTCGCCTTCGATGAGTAGCGTCTTCTCTGCGCGGGTGGCCTTGATGTCGTCAGGAAGCACGTCGTAGTACGAAGCGATGGGCGTTGATGGGGGCGCTGATGCTTCTGAGAGGCGATTCTGCAGTTCGTTAACGCCCGAACCGGTAATGGCGACGGTCGGGATGACCGGGACACCAAGCGCAGTTTCCAGCGCGTCAATATCAAGCTCAAGATTGTCGGCCGCGACCTCGTCCATCATATTCAGCGCGACAACAGTTGGAACACCCATGTCTAACAGTTGTAACGTCAAGAACAGATCTCGGTCTAATTGTGTGGCGTCGACGACGTTTATGACCGCATCTGCGTCGAGAATAACCTCTCTCGTGACTCGCTCCTCTTCGGAAAACGACGAGACGCCGTTGATCCCCGGAGTGTCAGTCAACTCTGTCGACCCCACCGTCACCGAGGTCGTCTTGAGCGTGGTGCCGGGGTAGTTTGAGACATCAACGTACTCTTCTGTGAGCCTTTTGAACAGCGCGCTCTTGCCTGCGTTGGGTGCGCCGACTAGCGCTACAGACGTCTCGGTATTACCAGAGGTGAGGCCCCGCATAAGGCCTTCTCCCGTCATCGCGGTCCCCGGTCACCGTCTGCTCGCTCAACAGTAATTTCCTCGGCGAGCGGTCGGCCGAGCGCCACTTCCATCCCGTGACGCCGAATGACGACCGGGCCATTACGGATCTGTCTATGACACTTGACACGACCGTCGAGAAGGCCCAGTCGCAGCAACCGAGCTCGCGTCTCGTCGTCCGGCACGTCAATCAGGTCAATCCATTCTTCCGAAGGAACGTCCACCAGCGCAGCCGTCATTTAGGTTTACCTAAAATGAGGTGTGCATTGAAGAGTACGGCGAATAATGTAGCATTATATACGTCTACCGGCTACTTCTCAATCGAGAAGTGTACACTCCCGAGTCTTCTTCTGCGACAACAAAAGGAGTCGACGGTGAATATCAATTGGAGCAGCCTGAGATCGAATCCACCACGCACCAACCGGAACCTCGCCGCCGATCGAATCAGTCAGGCCGGTTGCGAATCCAACTTTTTGTAGTCGATGTAGTCTGCCCCACGGAGGTCTTCAAGCAAGTTGATGGCTGCGCGGGCACCCTCTCCGACTGAAGTCGCGATCTGCTGGTGGCCACCAGTGACATCGCCTGCCGCGTACACTCGATCAATTGGCGTCGACTGATCGGGGTCGGTGATGATATCGTCACCATCAACAGGGACACCGAGCATCTCCGCGAGGTCGGTGCCGCCGGCAGTACCTAGTGCGACAAACAGTCCGTCTACTGGCACCTCCTCTCCATTCTGAGTGATGACGGCTTCAAGTACCTCCTCGCCTGTAAGCCTATCCAGGTTGTCAGTAATGACCGGAATGTTTGCCTCAACGACACGCTCTTGGAGGTCTTTATCGGCCTCAAACGGCGATCCGTTGGTGAGGATTCGAACATCATCGGTGTAGTCAAGCAACATCAACGCTTCTGTCGCGGCGTAGTTGTCGTTACCAACGACTGCGACTGGACTGTCGCGATAAAAGTACGCGTCACACTCGACACAGTAGGAGACGCCGTGACCTTCGTATGATTCGACGTCCGCGATTGCTGGCCGTTCGTAGTCCGCTCCGGTCGCGATGATCACACCGTCGACGGTGTACTTGTCAACTGTCGTCTCGACGCAGTATTGCTCCTCATCTGGTTCTATCCGAACCACTTCCTCTTCAACAATTTTAGCACCGTATTTTTGTGCGTGCTTTTGACCCAAATCGACGAGCTCCGGGCCGGTAACGCCTTCTGGGAATCCGAAGACGTTTTCCATGGTGTCTACATCACGGGTCGTTCCGCCACCGTCGTCAAACACGAGCGTTCGCTTGTCGGCACGGGCCGTGTAGATTGCTGCGTTCAACCCAGTCGGTCCACCACCAATAATGGCTACACCGGACATTTGTATTGTAAGATAGTCACTATACTAACTTATACATTCCGGCCCTATACTTATCACATTGTGCGTGGGATCCTGATGTCAAAGAGAACTACTTAGTAGGTATGTTGGCAGAAAGGATGCTTCAACCGGTTTTGACGAACTGAGTTTCGACTAATATAATAATTCATCTAAAAATGCTATCTATAGCTACGGCGACAATCTACTCACTCTCCCGAGCTATCTTGTATATTAGCCGCAAAACTATTATTACGATCCAGCCACAAATTGTGCGTGATGAGCGATCGAGACCAGATCCGACAGGAAAAGATCGAAGAACTACGGAAGCAGGTAGCGAACGACGACAGCACAGCGACTGTTGATGATCGAAATGAACCCATCCACGTTGAGAGCGCAGATCAGTTCAACGACCTCCTCGCAGAAGACGGAGTTGTTCTAGCCGACTTTTATGCCGACTGGTGCGGTCCGTGTCAGATGCTCGAACCGATCGTTGAGGAGCTGGCTGCCGAAACTGACGCTACTGTGGCTAAAATCGATGTCGACCAGTTCCAACAACTAGCACAACAATACCGTGTTCAAGGGGTCCCAACAATGTATCTTTTCGATGGTGGCGAACAGGTTGAACAGATGGTCGGTGTCCGACAGAAAGACGAACTGCGCTCGTTGATCAACCAGTACGCCTGAGCTGACGGGGACTTGAGGATGCACCGCCTCATACATCAATCAGTATGTAAATACTCCCATTACTAACAGACGCTCGTATTCGAGAATCGAACCAGATCAGATATATCTCGACGACGGGTACCAGTTCTGTGGCGATTTTCGACCCGTACAGCGACCGATCGCGGGCTGTGCTTGCCTGGGTTGTCGTATTCGCGGCTATCGTCGGATTCGTCGTTGCCGGAGCGTTCCTTTCCGACCCTGCGGCGACCGCGCCTGACCCCGTCGCGTACGAGGATATCGTCGAACTCGGGCTGTCTACGGAGACGGATTCGCTAATGTCTGATTCCGGCCGAATTCCGCGCGTTCAGGTGTTTTACTCGCAGCTCCAGTACGTCATTGGATACAACGGCGTCGAATCCTTTGTCGATCGACTCGACGAAGGCTACACCGAACGTCGGTTCGGCTATCCGCTCATCGCGTATGTCGAAACTTTTGATGGGACCAAGCCGGGGACGACTGAAACGGGGTTGTTCACAGCAGCCGAATCGAGACCATCGTCGTGGACACCTGCCGAAGAAGCGGTCTACGTTGTCAACAGTGAGGCTCGGACGCCAGCCGGCGAGACGGTTATCCCGTTTTCCTCTCGGGACGCGGCAACAGCGTTCACCGGAAGTCACGGCGGGAAAATCGTTGATTGGGCGGAGCTTCGGACGCGATCGTTCGACGTTGACTCCGGGGCGGTCGCGCGGGCGATGGCACCGGAACGCTGGGAAATGGCAGATAAACGGGTCACATCTGCAGAGCAAACCGCCGACCGCCCTGTCTCGGTCACCGTCGGTGAGGATGCCGGAACAATTTCGGCTGCGGTCGACGCAGCCCCACCGAACACGACTGTCGTCGTGCCGTCTGGATCCTACGAGGAGCAGATCAATGTCACGAAACCCCTCACGATCGCCGGCGAAGGCGCACACGTCAGCGGTGGCGGAAACGGTTCGGTGATCACCGTTCGGGCGCCGAACGTCGCGATCACGGGACTGACGATCGACGGCACCGGTAATCGGACCCGGGATCCCGAAGCGGCTCAACGGCGGGCCAAAGAGGCCGCGCAAGGAAATGAGACGGAGTCGTGGGACACGAACATCCAACTGGGATACGGCTACGGCGACGCCGGGATCCGCGGACTCGGCGCGCCAGGGCTGTTCATAGACGACGTGATGATCGACACGAACGCGAGCGGTGTTCTCCTGCGGGACGGATCAGACGCGGTGCTCCGTGATATCGAGGTCAATGGAACGGCTGAGTGGGATGACGGCTTCATGGGAATCACCGGAATGGAATCGCAAGTAACGGTCACCAACGGGACGTTCACGAACGGTCGTGACGGGATATATCTCCACCGTGCCGACGGGTCAATCGTCAGGAACTCGACGTTCAGACAGAACCGTTACGGTGTCCATCTCATGTACACCGGCGACGCCTTAATCGCGGACAACTCGTTCCGAGACGAGATTTTCGCGGGGATCACGGTAATGACTCGGCCAGCCCGTAACGCGATCGTCGGCAACGACGTGCGTGGCTCAGCGGCCGGGATACAAGCGTCCGGGACGCTAACGTACGTCGGCTACAACACGCTCGCACACAACGATCTGGGCTTTTCCACCAGTTCACGCGGATCATTATACGAGCACAACGTTGTCGTGGAAAATGAAGAGGGCGCGCGAGCGACGACGGTCGTGCCTGCGAGCCGCGTGGTCGCAAACGATTTCGTGGGGAACTACCGCCACGCCGGGGCTGGAGCAGGACCGCTACGCGTGTGGGCCGACGGCGATCGCGGTAACTACTGGGAGGGAGCGAACGCGGGGCTCCACGAGCCGGGCGGGCGTGCCTACCGCCCGACATCGCCGATCGACGCTGCCCTCCACCGGGAACCGGCCGTCGTCACGCTCCGCGAGTCGCCAGCGAACGAACTTCTCGAACGCCTCCGCGGCACCGTCGCGGGGGCGCGTTCTGGCAGTATCATTGATCCGGCACCGGCACCGGAGCCGTACGCTCCCGATCGGGTCGCAGCGGCTACGGACCCAAATGTAACGGCGATTCACACCGATTGGCGGGCGCAGATCAATGACCGCGGCCATGCTGTTCGGCAACTTGACAACCAACCAATGACCGCGGACGACCGAAACGTAACGCGACCGAACTGGGGTACCGAGCCGAACGAGCATGCGGCGGTCGTGGAGGCGTCTCTATGACCGAGCGCTCACCGGCGGAGGGGACGCCCGACTCCGAGTCACCGGTTGAAGGCGCCAAACCCGACCGCGTGGTTGTCGACGACTTCACTCGGACGTATGGCGGCGTGCCGGTGCTCAATTCGGTGTCGCTCGTGTTCGAGCCGGGGCTCACGGCGGTAATCGGGCCGAACGGCTCCGGAAAGTCGACGCTGCTCGGTGCGCTCGCAGGAACTGTTCTCCCGACCACCGGGCAGGTCCAACCGCCGATCGCCGAGGACGGGGGCAGGAAGTCGATCGGTTACCTCCCGCAGCAGGTTCCGTTCCGTGAGGGGTTCACCGCTCGGGAAACGCTCGCGTTCTACGCGCGACTGGTTGATGGAGATCCCGACGCCGCGCTCGCGTCGGTCGGACTGTCGGACGCCGCCGACAAACCGGTTGAGGATCTCTCCGGTGGGATGCAGCGACTTCTCGGTATCGCACAGGCGATGCTGGGCGATCCGCCACTCGTCGTGCTTGACGAACCGGCCAGCGGGCTTGACCCTGGAATGCGTGAGCGGGCGTTCCGGACTGCGGCCACCAACGTGACCGACGGCAAGACGGTCGTTGTGAGTACACACAATCTCGATCTCGTTGATGCCCACGCTGATCGCGTTGTCATGCTCGTCCGCGGACGGGTTGCAGTTGCCGGCGACCTCGACGCCCTCCGCGACGAGTACGACGTCGACACGACCGCGGCGCTGTACGAGGCTGCGGGACGCGACATTACGCTCTTTAGAACCGACGACGACGCGGACCCAGCGAGAAGCGGTGCGGCGGCCGAAGACGAGCGAAACGGGCCCGGGGACGATGGCGACCGCGATGTCCATGTGACGGGGGTGTCCGAACGATGACCGGGGATCTGGGCGTGACTGACGCGTTTGCCGGCGCAGGGACCGTATTCCGACGAGAGCTCGCAACAATCCTGCGCACGTCCGGCTACGGCGTCCTAGGGGTCGGCTTATTTGGTGTGCTCTGGCTTCTGGTCGCCGTCGGCGGCGGTGGCGCGACAGGATTCGTTCCGGCGGTTGTCGACCTCCTCTTGCCGGCCGAGTTGCTGGTGCCGCTACTCGCGGTCGTGCTGGGGTATCGGGCGCTGTTGGCGGACGCGGTCAGCGGGGAATTCGCCGTGATCCGGACGTATCCGATTGGCGTCGTGGGCTACGTCGTCGGTGTCCTGCTTGCACGGCTGGTGGCGTTGGTTGCGGTCGTCGGCCTCCCATTCGCCGTGATCGGCGGCTACGTCTGGTTGACTGCCGCCCCTGACACCGGAATCTTCGCGACCCACGCGGGCGTCGACTCGCCGCTGCTGTACGTCCGCTTTCTCGCACTGATCACGCTGTTCGGGGCGGCGTTCCTCGCGCTGTCGATGTGGGTGTCGGCAGCAGCGACGAGCCGGCGGGGCGCGGCCGCGCTCGCGGTCCTCGCGTTCCTCGTTGGAACGCTCGGCGGCGACCTCGCGCTCATTCAGTCACTGATGGCTGGTGCCGACCCGTCGGCGGTCGCCGGACGAGCCGCGCTCACACCGAATGGAGCCTTCCGCGGACTCGTCTTCGAGACCGTGATTGGGGTTTCGTTCGCGCAGGAGGGGAACGTCGTCGACGTCGGCCGGGCGGTCGGCTCGCTTGCGGGGTGGACGCTCTTCGGAAGCCTCGCTTCGGTCGGAACGCTCGCCTTCCGAGAGCGCATAAGTATCGTAATCGAACGGAGCCGATTCCGGTTCGCGGAGTGAGGACTCCGGTCGCGCGATCGTATTGGCATTCGATTCGTACATTTCTTTCACAGCATCAACGCACCCAATCTTTGTGTGAGGCGAATTCGACGTTCCCACCAGAACGGATATGATCGGGTGAGCGTAAGCATGGATATGAACCGACGCCGCGTCATCGCTGCCGGGATCGGCGGTGCAGTCATCGGACTCGCGGGCTGTCTCAGCGGGAGCGCCTCCGAGGAAGCCCTCCCCGATCCGGTCAATCTTGAGGGAGAGTTCGACACCGACCACGGGATGGCGATCGGGCCCCACGGCGGCGCGAACGGGCAGATCTTCTATCGAGACGCCGAACCGCGAGACGAGGGTAACCCGGCGTGGTTCCACACCCTCGTCCACAGCCTGTTTCCCTACCACTTCGATCGGCTAGACCGCGGCTGGGAGCCGGTCGTCGTCTACGTGACCGACTTCTCGCGCGTCGACTACACCGTGCGGCAGCGTGACGGTGCGCCGCGAATGCCGTCGCCGACGGCACCGGAGACGTTCGCCGACGCGACCGGCCTCGTCTACGTCGCCGAAAGCGACGTGATGGGTGGAATGGGCCCGGCGCTACACCCGTTCTCGGATCAAGAGGAAGCCCAATCGTTTATCGACACCTACGGCGGCCAGATGTTTGACTATGAGGGGCTGTGTTGAATCGCCATACAGCAGCGAGGTAGGCCACTAAATCAAAGGAGTTGAAGC
>NZ_JBHTBL010000029.1:0-7907 GCF_042665015.1 Halorubrum rutilum
GGTCTGCCAGAGTAATTTCCGGTCTGGTTATAAAAACTTCACCGGGTCAGTTCCGGAAAGCTCCTCGTCGCCGTTGCATTGGTTCGTCTATCGTGTCGCTGTCCCCTGATTCTGATTGTGGAAACGCCCTGTTTCCGGAAACGTTCAGAAATCTAATCGACGGTGCGGAGCTCGCTCTCTACTGACCACAGGAGCTCGAGCTGGATGGACTTCATGGAGAGCACTCGCTGATGTACGCATCGCGATCGCTAGGTCGTAGATACAGACAGACAACTCTAGCTCTGATTGCCCCCGTCAAATACGGCGGCAAAGTCTTCGAGAAGCTCCTGTGGTGACCTCCCATCATCACGAGCCGGAAGTGGTGCCTCCCAGCATTTGATCTGGAGGGTGTGCGCATTCGATACCGGCTCCGACTCAGTTACCACATTGAAAATACCGGTGTGATAGATAGCAAGTAGTCGATGGTCATGAACACCGACATAATCGATACCAGCCTGATCCAGGACTGCCGGTATGTCAGTGGACTCAGATAGCGAGACAGAGGCGCTTGGAGACGCCGAGTCGCTCATACCTTGGCTTGGTCCATCGCGCGGATAAAGACCCGTCTCGGGAAAGGTCATACTCTCGATGATTAACCAACAGAAAGCAACAGCAGCAGGACTTTGTTGGTTAAGTTATCCGCGCCGCCAGGCCCGGTGACGATGGCGATGTTGGCGGGTTCACCGTTTGTGATAGACTTGAGGACGCTGGAGGACGGTTGATTTCAGCATCGCGGTGCTTGAGGCACCTGTCGAACACCCCTTGTTGCCGCTGTACATCGGCGTGAACTGGCTTTCTTGTGCGAGCGCTGATGCCGATTGTCGGAAAGTGTGTTCGACTGTTACTCGGTATGCTCTAGCTCGGCGTCTTCACCGTCGACATCAATGATTTCGATATCGAACGTCAGCGTCTCCCCGGCGAGCGGCGGGTTGAAATCTGCTCGGATGACAACCTCGTCGACGTGGATGACTTCGCCTTGGCTGCCGTCTTGGGCCTCAAGGTAGGCTCCCTCCTCAGGAAGCTGTCCACCGAGCATCTCTCGGAGCTCTTCTGTTTTAAACTCCTCAATATTCTCCTCGCTGGGCTGCCCATACGCCTTCTCAGGCGGAATGGTCAGTGTCTCTGTCTCACCGGTTTCCAACCCGACTAGCCCCTCCTCCATCCCCTCGATCACTTGTCCCCCGCCAACTTCGACCGTCAACGGCGTATACTCGCGGTCGGGCTGGGCCTCGGCAAGCCCCGCTTCTTCGGCAGTTGACTCCTTGGAGGTGTCGAACACGGTCCCATCGTCTAGTTTGCCAGTGTACTCAATCGTCACCGAATCGCCAGTAGTTATCGACATACCTACACAAGAAGTGCCAGACGGAAAGGCTGTGGCATCTGGAGATCTCAGCGATTCCACGTAAATCGATCCTCAGCGGGTTCACCCAGACGCCAGAGACTCTCTGACTACAGCTACATCGTGTCCAGCAGCGTATCCGTTCAGCTTGGCCGCGATCGGCGACTCACGTACCGCTTGGTCGTCGTATCCTGCTTCATTGAACGTGGCCATGAGCGATGAGACGGACCGGAGTTTGTACTTTTGATGATAGTCTTCAGCAAGGTAAAATTGCGAGAGCTGTTCGATGCGTGTGCTGATACCATCGGCTGTAAAGCCCTGTGCCGAAAGGAACTCGTTGAGAGTCGATTGCTGGGCCGCTGTCGCAGTCAGGATGACGTTTTGGTACTGCGTTTTGCTGGTCTGGTGGTGTGGGTTGTGCGACTCGAAGGCTAGGTTCAACAGCTTCCGGTAGGTGATGGTGTCGGGATCGAACTCGACCTGGAATACCTCGGTATGGTTTCCTAACGAGTGATACGTCGGGTCGCGTGTTGTGCCGCCGGCGTAGCCCACGCGGGTGCGGACCACGCCGTCAATTGCGCCGAACTGCGCATCTGGGCCCCAAAAGCAGCCAAGTCCAAAGGTTGCTGTCTCAGTCTCGTCGCTATCTCTCGCACGGCGGTCGTACTCCTTGATTTGGGTTTCTGTGAGGTCCATGGGGGTCACTCGTCTGTAGAGTCGTTTCAGAGCGGGTCGTGGATCGGGCCGCATCCACTCTCGATCAGGGGTTCTGGACGTATATGTTGAATGTTATCGTATCTTGTAGGTAGCGGTTAGATACGCTGATTCCATGCGAAGGCGAACGCTTCTACCCAATTTCCGGCGGAACTTGGATTGACACGACTCGTCCACCACCCGTCGAATCCGTCATCAAGCATGTTGGGGAATACAACAGGATCTAGCCGAGCGTCAGTCGTCGGCAGCAGCAGCCTCTGCCTGCCCCTGCCAGAGGTTCGCATACGTTCCCTCGCCCGCAACCAGTTCTTCGTGACCTCCCTGTTCGACGATCTCGCCCTGATCCATTACAACAATCTCGTCTGCGTTCTGAATCGTCGACAGTCGGTGGGCAATGATGAACGCGGTCCGCTCCTCGACCAAGCGCTCAAGACTTTCTTGAATCAGTTCCTCAGTCTCCGTATCGACATCTGATGTGGCCTCATCAAAAACGATGATCTCGGGGTCATTGAGTAATGCCCGGGCGATGGCGAGACGTTGACGCTGGCCGCCCGAGAGTTTGATACCTCGCTCGCCGACTTGCGTGTCGTATCCATTCGGAAGATCTTCGATGAACTCGTCAGCCGCGGCGGCCTCAGCCGCCCGCTCAACCCGATCGCGGGCGCTTGTGTCAGGCCCGTCTGCCCACTCGGCCTCGAGTGTCTCGCGGTCGCCGTACGCGATATTCTCCGCGACAGTCCCCGAGAACAGATACGGATTCTGCTCGACAATGGCGATGGCGTCCCGTAACGACTGCAGATCATACTCCCGGACATCAGTGCCGTCAACCCGGACGGCCCCGTCATCGACATCGTGGAACCGGGGAATGAGCTTCAGGAGTGTTGACTTCCCGGCCCCGGTCGCCCCGGCAAGCCCGATCGTTGTCCCTGCCGGCACATCAAGCGAGACATCATGTAGGACCGGCTCGCGGTCCCCGTAGGCGAACGTAACATCTTCGAACGTGACGTCCCCGTCAATCGACTCAGGGGTGTGCGGCGAGTCGGGGCTCGTAATCGTCGGTTCGCGGTCGAGCAACCCGAACACGCGCTCAGCACTCGATTTCGCAAGCTGGTACTTATTTGCTGACTTCCCGACTCGGCGCATCGGTGAGTACAGCCGCCGTAACAGGAGGAAAAAGAGCGCGAACCCACCAAGGGTCAGCACCCCTGCCTCGCCGGGCACGCCGGTGATGATATCAGTGCCACCGATGTAGAGAACAAGGACAAACACGACGCCGGTTAACAGCCGCAGGGTCGCAAAGAATCCACGTCGGATTCGCAGCGCCGCGACCTTTTCGTCGTGGTACGCCTCGCTCTGCGCAGCGACCCGGCTCTCCTCAAACCTGTACCGGTCGAACGCTTTAATCACCGCAGCGCCACCAAGGTTGTTCTCAAGCCGCGTGTTCAGTCGAGCGACGGTCTCGCGAATTGACTTATATCGAGGCTCAATCCAGGTGAGAAACTGGCTACTAGCCAGTCCAATGACCGGGACCGGTGCGAGCGCGATGAGTGCCAGCTTCGGTGAGTATGTCCACAGGATGATGGCAATCCCGCCGACCGTTGCGACCACGCGGATGAGTTGCCGGAACTCCGTGTTCAGGAACTGCTCAAGCCGATTAATATCGCTGTTGAGGATCGACATCATCCCGCCGGTCTGATGATCGGCGAAGAAATCCATCGAGAGCCGCTGGAGATGGTCGTACGTGTCGTTTCGCAGGTCCCGCTGAACCTTCTGGGCGGTCGCTTGCAGCAGATACCGAGAGATAAACCGAGCGACCGACCGGACCAGATACGCGAGCACCGCGATGAGCACGAGCTGTTCGAGCACCACGAGGCGAGCCGCTTCGCCGGTGATCTCACCCGGCGGCAGCAAGCCCACATCGGTCAACAGTCCCGCGTCGGCCGAGCCGCGGATCGCTCGATCGATGGCGGCCGCGACGACAATTGGTGGGACCAGTCGGGCAAATCGCGTGAGAAACGCCGCAAGCACGCCGAGCGTGAGGGTCGGCCAGTAGCGCTTGGCGTAGCCGAGCAAACTCACCATCGGATGGCCGTCAACGTTCTCTCGGACGTGTTCAAACCCGCCGTGGTCGTCTGTCACTGGATTCGATAGCGTACTCGCGCACAAGTATTCGATGACATCGCTCTGTGGAAGCACTCACCTACACACGGTCGCGTCGGCAACTGTGAACGGGCCGTTTCCTCAGTATATTGAGAGGATGGACTGTAGTGCTGTCTTTCCTGTACCGAACCCCCTCGGGCAATTTTGAGTGGGGTCAATCTCTCAAATTCGCGGGAATAGGTGTTTCTTTTGATGTGATCCGGGAGCGCGTGGCCATCCAGCGAGTCATTCTTGACACAGGGCTATTCGTGGCTCTCTTCAGTACTCCTCGAATTTGCCTCGCTTACCCCCCGGTCGAGCAATTCTAGTGAACTAGTGGTGGAGTAGTAGCTCGTCGGGGTATTTTCTACTGCCTCAAATCGGCCCGACGAGGATCTTCTGCAATTTGAGTCCGTTATTTCGCCTTGCATATCGCAGATTTCGTCCAAAGAAAGAGGCGATATACAATGTGCGAAGGCCGCCGGCTCTCTCCGGCCGAGGGGCCATCTCTGGGATCCTGACTTTCAGAATGTATCAGTTTGAGAGTACAATCTCGTCTCCTGAGCCACCGGGGTGATCGTCGTCCCACCGACCAGCCTGGGGTATCCGGTTTGCCTCGTTGAGAGTCCTGTCTGTGAGTCCGTCCCATGGGCCCCCGATGTTGATGACGGCGGCGCGCATCCTGTCGGATATGGACTGTCCCGCGTGTGGTGGGTCGGTCACGCTCGAGGTCGGGCCGGATCGACCGCCGTCGACGTCACTGTCCGACGCGGTTCTCGATGCGGCTGAAGACGAGCGGCTCAATGTCGGCCGGACGTGCTGGGACTGTGGGTGGCAAGAGGAGCGCCGGCTCCACGTGGAGGCAATCGAGACAACCGCCGGTGATGCAAACCCGATCGAGCGAGCCCGCCTTCTGGAAGAGATTACCGATGAACTCGCGGCCATCGAGGCGCTCGGGACGCTGGAGGACACGCTCGCGGAGGTTCGTCGACAGCGACGGCTGGAGCCAGCGGCAGAAGAGACGAGCGAGGACGTGACGGAGTAAGTATGATGACCGACGCTGAGCCCCTCTATGACGTTCGTGAGCGCACCGGGAACCCCGAACATCCATCAGTTGATGACGTCGTCGAACTCGTCCTCGAGCGAGCAGAGCATCCACGAGCGGATCATCAAGACGCCCACCTAGACGAAGTGATGGCGACTGTCGTCGACAGATATGGCTCGGAGACTATTCGGACCGTTATCCATCGGATTCTCGTTGAGGAGTATCCGTTTCGAACTGCGACGGTAGACCTCGACGTCGACACCATCGACGGCGTCCGAATCGGGACGGCGGCCGGCCAATTCCTTGTAGAGCTGAACGCGCGACAGGACGATTGAAATTGATTCCTGCCGCAGCGTCCGGGGGATGCTTCTGACAGTGCCGACGGTAGCGGTGGTTGTTAGCAAATCCTGTAGTGATTCCTATAGCCACGAATACGGCCATTCACCGCGATGTCCCCTGTCTTCGTCCTACAGCAGGTATGGGACATAGGGGCCGAAGGCAATGAGCAGCCCACTCAGTACGTGGGGCCACTCGTTCGACAGTTTCCAATTCTCGATCAGCAGATGCAGGTACCACATACCGACCACGAGCAGGAGGCCGGTCGTCTGGACGACGACGAACGGAAAAGGTTCGACCAGCTGGGGGATGACGACATCAATTAGGAGGCCAGCGCCGACACCGACGCCGAGAATGATCAGGAGTGCCCGTTCCTTGCTTTGGAGTGTCTGCCGGCTTCGAAACGAGATGTCGCTCGTACTGTAGCGAAGTGCGTAATCATCCCGGCGGCAACCCCCTTCAGTGCCATCACCAGCAACTGTCGGAGCTGCGTGAATCCGTCAAGCGACGCCAGAAGTTGATTCAAGGCCCGGACATCGACGAGCGCAATGAGGACGACGACGGAGCCAATCCCGAGCGGCCAGACGTGTTCGGGGTCGATGTACTCACTGTCGGCAGCCCACGACATAATCGCATCATACAGGCCAGACATTCGGGTGCCGATAGCCAGCCCGCAATTGTAAAGCATCATCGTCGAAAGCCCTCGGCCGCTCGACGTCCCGCGACCGCCGCTGCGCGCCTCGTGCCTGCGGTGCTTGCGGGGTCGGGGGACAATCGAGACGGCCTCGCCCTTTCTGAGTCCGCCAGGTAGTGGCCTGGTTCCTCATCGACGATATCGGCTGCCCGGTGTGTCTCCAACGGCTCGCGCCGCTCGCCGCTGCCGCCCTCCGCGTCGCTCGCGACCGACCATTCCGGGCGGTCTGCCTGCAGTAGCGGGCGGACTGCCGGGCTAAAGTGAATGTGCCCTCGGCGCCAGCGGGAAAGCACGGGGGGTTGCGCGGCGTGGCTGCTCACCCCCCACGCTTTCTCCGCTGGTCGCTCGCTCCGGGCGGGTCGGCGCGCGGCGCTGGTTGTGTCCCTCCGTGCGGGCGCGCTCTCGCTCGCGCCCAGGAGGGCGCTCGCGAAGGCGCGAGCGAGAGCGCGCAGACGGCTCTGTCGGTCGTGACGTCGAGGAAACCGCGGTTTGGGGCCGCGGTGTCGGGCGCTGTGGTGAGCGCCTTCGGGAAACTGCAATGACGAGTAACAACGCGAGCGAAAAGACGGTTTCGGACGGACAGAGTACGACCACCGAAGAACGCGGTCACGAGCCGACGGTCGAACACGAACCGTCGAGGCAGTCGGCCTGTCCGGAGTGTGAGGGCCAGGTGATCACCGAAGACGAGCAGTCGTTCTGCACGGACTGTGGGCTGATCGTCGCCGACGAGTGGGTCGACCTGAGCCCGACGCTGAACGACCTGGGCCTGGTCGGGGACGCTGACCAGAGCATCGAGACGGTGGACCCGCTGCGGACGGACAAGGGCCTGCACACGAAGATCGGGCGGAACACCGACGGTCGGGGTAATCCCCTGAGCAACGAGCAGTGGGAGAAGGTCCAGCGCCTCCGGAAGTGGCACAAGCGGATGCAGTTCGGCGAGAAGCGCAAGCGGACGAAGCGGCTCAACGAGGGCCTGCGGGACGTCGAGATGATCGGCGGCAACCTGGCCCTGCCGGACCACGTCATCAAGCAGGCAGCGCAACACCTCCGGAGCGCTTCGGAAGCGCGGCTGCCGGGCGGGCGGATGGCCTGGGAGGCACTCGCCGGCGGCGCCGTCCTCCTGGCCGCGCGAGCCTCATCGGTCAACCGGGACGAGATCGACGCCGCGGTCGCGACGCACACCAAAGCACCCCACGAGCGGGTGTGCGCTGCGGCGCGGAAGATCCGGTGTGAATGTGGGTTCGACGCGCCGCTCATCAGGCCCAACGCCGTGATGGCGGTCGTCGACGCGCTTGCTGACGACGCCATCCCTGGGGCGCGAGCGGTGCGGACGTGGCGGCTGGCCCAACACCTGATGAAACTCGGCGATCAGGTGCCGGTTGGGCCGAGGACGCCACGGTGCACCGTCGCGGCGTCGGCGCTGTACGCGGCGGATCGCCTGCTTTCGCACAAGCACCTCACCCAAGAGCAGGTCGCCGCGGCGGCGAGCACGATTGTGCCGACATCCCGGAATCGAATCGCGCGGTACAGTCGGGAGCTCGTCGACGCCTACGAAGCCAAACACGGCACCGACGACCCGGGTGTCGGCCTCGAGGCGGAAC
>NZ_JBHTBL010000030.1:0-519 GCF_042665015.1 Halorubrum rutilum
ATAGACGACACACATCAGCGCGATTTCGCGGAACTCACGGAACCATGACCGCGCTCGCACGGCGAAGCCGAGCGAGCGCTTCACAGCCGAATTCACGGTTTCGGCCATAGAGCGCTGATTGTAGCGATTATCGTCGATTCTAGCGTTGTGCGCATGGTCGTACGGGGCGAAGATGCGATGTTTGATCAGCGGGCGAATCCCGAGGTCACGAAGGGATTCGCGGAGCGCTCGCTTGTCGTAGCCCTTGTCCGCAGCGAGAGACCGCAGATCGCCCGCGTTCCGGCGGGCGATCTGCTCAGCGAGGTCTGCGTCACTTCCTTCCCGGTTCGTTGAGCAGTGGACGTCAAGAACAGCTTGAGACGCTGTATCGACGAGTTTCGTGACTTTCAGCTTCTGAACGCGGTAGCTGATTCGCTGGCAGTAGTGGCGGCTGGCTGGTGAGCGGTCGTAGAACGTGGCGTCGATCGCCGCGTGTTCAGAGAGATCGTGCAGCTGCGCCGACTGGCGCAGCAGCACTCG
>NZ_JBHTBL010000031.1:0-15079 GCF_042665015.1 Halorubrum rutilum
TTCAATAGAGTATTTTAATCACCCCACCTAATATAAAATTCGTCTGATCTGTTGAATCCCTGACTGCACGAGATTACGATCTCTGGAGGCGAATTTATTTTCTTCTTTTGCCGCAATGAACTGAACTAACCCGCCTAGTGATCTCGATATTCTTGCCTTCTGTCATGATCTCCTCCCTAAATTCTCTCGGCAGCGGTCCTGAACAGAGTACAGGAAGACCCGATCCCGACGCATTCCACGGATTCAACAGCGCGCTCAATTTAGTAAGATACAATCTGCTCTCCAATCGAGGATTTCAACAGCGCCGAGTAAACTTGATTACTCTGTTTGTAGAAACCGCCGAGTATGAACGCAAGTCCTCCTAGACGGCGGATCATACAGGGAGTGGGAGTGGTTTGCATTTCGACGACAGCTGGGTGTTTCTCTCAACTTGAAGCCAGCGAGGGACAAACATGGCCGGAGGCAACCCGAAATACACTCACCCAGCCCGAAATTGAAGTGATCACTGAAGCAGGCTTACCCCCTGAGGAGATCGACACAGAAACTGACGCAATCAGGGCGTGCAGGATCGTAGGATGGTTTCGAGCTCTTGAGTCTGTGGAGGACTCTGATTTACAACCGGTCGAATCGTTTTTGCAAACAGCCTCGGAGACAGAGCAAACGCTATCTGAAGTAGAGTCGTCACTCTCTGAGATAAGTCAGCTGATATCAGAGCTCAAAGAGACTGAATATGGAGGTATTTCCGCGTGGGACATTGCGACCAGTATTAGTTCATCTATGCGAACCTTCGACACTGCTGTCGATACGTCGCTGCGTGAAGTCCGATACTGGCTTCAGCTGTTTTCCGCTGTGAACGATACTCTTTCGGCGAGTCTTGAAATCATCCGCACACAGCTGGAGTCTGGACCGCCAGAGGAGATCTCCGAGTTAGATACCAACATTGAGGATTCAATTGAAAATCTTAATGAATTGGAAACGGAATCGAGCACTATTCGGCAGAACCTCTCTTCATTCGCAGAGACGACTGGAACAGTAGCAGCCAACAGTAATGAGTTTCGAGATTACAGTAGTCAGGTTGAATCTGTCTTTGGAGCGGCCAGCGAGATATTCGCAGATGCTGGATCGGACCTACAGCAATTTATTGAAGACCTTCGTGAGGCTCGGTCAGTGCTCTCAGAACTGGAGAGCGAGGCACAAGAGATCCAGACTGAGAATCTCAATGGGATTCGCGGTCGGTTCTCACCTGGGTAGGTAGCTCGTTACTGTCCAACAACTGGAGGAGAGTTGGACGCGATCAAGAGCTTCTGCAACTAGATCGATGATCAGTAGTATAAGATTTTGAACACAATACTGCCAATATGACGCCAAATTCCAAATTTCGCTCTTATGTAGAACTGCGGAAAGACCCGATAACGAGACACTCAACCGCTGTCTCGACAGATCCGCCGGCAAGAGTGAATGATCGAACGATACCGAAGGTGTGAGCAGCCTGTTCCAAGCCCTGCTTGGACAGGCCGCGGAACTTCCACAACCACGGCTGGACGATCGAAAACAGGCACTCAGCTTGATTGATGTGGACTCCGTCGGGCGATACGTACCTCTCTTTGTGGATGACTGTTCGGTGGATCCGATCCATCTCTCGGTACGCTTGGAGTCTATCGGTCCATACCTCCCCCAGCGGCTGGGAGAGGTCTTCAGCCTCCTGAATCACTGGCTCAAGATCGTCTTGGTAGTCGGCTCCACGGTGTCCATGAATCACGCGCAGTGAGTCGCGGCACGCCGCGACGAGCGTCAGCTGATCAGCTGGTCAGGAACGTGGACCGTCTAGGCGGCTACTCAGCCTCAGCCCTGTTCGGACTCGGTGGCGTCGTCGCCGGGGTCGCGCTCGTCGCTGGTGAAGCGCCCCCGATCTGAATTTCAAGGAAGTGAACGACGTTCATGCGGCAGTCGCCCGGCGAGTTCGTCTATCATTCTCCAATGCGGGAAGCAGAACTCGGGAGCGACCCGGCTAGGAGCCGAAGACAAGTGTCAAACGACCCGTCGCCACACCACGGCTCACCCGTCGGTCGTGTTACCGTTGTCTTCCTGCTGGGTGGCGATCTGTTCTTGGATCTGCTGTTGCTGGATATACTGATCGTAGTACTCACTGGGCAGGACCGCGCTCACATCGCCATCTTGAAGCCCCCTGACGAACGTCGCAGCAGGCGCGTTGACACGGAGAAGGCCGTACTCCGGTCCCGCGTCCTCAACGGAGACGCCGTCGGCGTCCGCCGCGGTTTCCTCGTAGGCCCTTACCGCTTCCGCCGTCAATTCCGCTTGTGTGCTCTGAAGCTCTTCTTGCGCCTCTTGTCGGGTGAGTTCCCCCTCCTCGATTTGTTCCTGAAGATTCTCTTGAGCGGTCGTCAGTGCCTCTTGATCCGGTTGGACCTGGAGCGTCAGTGTCGCTTGCGTCGCTTCCGTCGGGTCTGTCGCTTCTGCCTCGGACTCGTCGTCATTCTCTGTCGTCTCGTTACCGTCATCGGTTTGGGGCGGCGACCCTCCAGAGCAGCCGGCGAGGGCTGCAGCGGTACTCGTCCCAGTTGTAGCGAGGAAAGATCGGCGATTTGTCCCGTCTGTCATTGCTCGTGTACCATCGTCTCCCTCCGAGGTATAGCTCTTCTGTACGCTCTTGCGTAGCACATTGTTGATTTCAGAGAGTGGCTTTGACGGCGTGTTTGAGCGCTTCTCGTCCGGGTTTGCGGTAGAGTTCTCGTCTGAGTTGGAACGCGCGGAAATACTGTGTGAGACGATCTTTTGAGATGCCTCGATGCGGCGAGAGCCACCGTCGCGCCAGCGACGCGTGGCTCTCGCAGGTGTTCACGTGGACCGTCTCGGCGGCGTATTCACCGTCTCCGTGAACGACGTATTCGCGGTCGAATTGGGCGTCTTCTGTAAGCGGATCGTACGCGCAAAATCCGTCGGTATAGACGGTGAGAGGCTCCTGCTGGCGGTCAGCCAGCAGGAGCCGGATCGTCGATTCGTCTGCGGATTTCGCTGGCACAACGTACCGCTGCTCGGTGCCACGATCCACGAGAACGAACACAGGCGGTTTGTCTTGATCATACGTTCCGCGTCCGCGTCGAGAGAGGCCGCGAGAGCGCGACCAGCGGTCGCGCTCGCGGCCTTTCAATCCGGCAGAGACGTAGAACTCGTCAATTTCGACTGGTCCAACGAGGTCGAGTGACGGCGCGTCGAGCGCTTCGGCGAAGCGCTCGACACGCCTGTGGATCGTCTTGTAGGTGATCTCAATTTCGCACTGTAACTGCCTGAGGCTCGTGTTAAACCGCAAAAACGCGTAGATCGAAAACAACCATTTGCGGAGTGCGATCTTCGAGTGAGCGAAGATCGTGCCGGTCTTATCGTTGAACGTGCGGTCGCAATCCTTACAGAGATACCGCTGAAACTGCTGATAGCTGCCGTTTCTGACCGTTCGGTCAGAACGGCAGCGGGGACAAGTCACACCGTCACGCCAGCGAACCTGTTGGAGCAGGTCCGCTGCGACCGATTCCGACCCAAACACATCCAGCGGAATCATTCGTGTCGGACACCGCTGACGCGGTTTCCTTGTCCTCTTCGACTCAACAGCGGCAGCTCAGCAGTATCAACAATCTCCTACAGAAGAGCGCTTCTGTACATTCCCGGCCAGTGGCCCGTGCTACGGGGGGCATCTCCGCCAACGACGACTCCGCGAGAGCGACTGCCGAAACAGCCGCCGAACGCTGGCTGAGCAGGAGACATATTGCCAGATTAGAACCGTCTCAGTGTGATTATACGGGCTTTCCGCGTTTCTACATAAGAGCCAGGGCGACACTGAACATGCGATTCACCACGACGGATGTGGTGGTCTCACAGAGGTATTAAATGATATATTAGGCTCTGTTGAGATCCTTTGGGGCTGATAGAAGCTACGTGCGAGATACAGAGGGTGAGTTCTTTTGTTGCCCGTCAATAGAGCGATGAAGTTCCAGTTCCTATGATGAGCGAAGAACAGGCACGCATCCTCGGTATCATCGGTATTATCCTGTCCGTTCTGACCTTGAGCTATACCGGTCTCTGGTTCGCTGGAATCGTGTGTACTGTCTGACCGACTCGCGCCCTGTATACAGCGTGACGTAGACGAACTATTACGCGGAGGAGGATGTCAACTGTAGAGACACAATCACTTGCAGTGTCGTTCCCTCAACAGTATTAATATCGCACAGTCGTGTTTATGTTTCACATACGTCAACCCATCAATGTACGTGAATATGGTGTTGCCCACATGGTTCGGTGTATCGACAGTAGCCAACTCAACCATCACACACAAGTTTCACACTAAGAGTACGAATGACGACGACACGTAAGCAAGCTAGTGCGATTATTTGGTCCGCTCTCATAATTACCGCCATGATCGGCGGATACGTTGCAGTTGGGGGGGCCGCAGCAGCTGATCACTCCGTAAACTCAGTACATGCAGACGTAGACCCGAGTGCATTGGAGGGAGACGGAACCGAGGCCAATCCGTATCAGATTACTAACGTCTCCGAGCTGCAGGCGATGGAAGATGATCTTGACGCTTATTATGAATTAACCAGCGATATTGACGCTTCAAACACGGCAGAATGGAACAATGGAAGCGGGTTTGACCCAGTGGGAGAGTTCACTGGCACATTACACGGAAACGGATATAATATAACTGGGCTTACAATTGACCGGGCAGATGAGTTCGGTGTTGGACTTTTCAGCCGAACTGACAGGGCTACCGTAACAGCGGTTTCGCTGATCAATGTGACAGTCACCGGACGTGACCGGGTCGGAGCACTCATCGGAGGGAACGATGGGGGAACGGTGCAAAATGTGACAGCCAGGGGGAGTGTGTCTGGGACTGACCGCGTTGGCGGGCTTATTGGAACAAATAGACCTGGATCAGTGGTAAATAATTCATACGCCACAACGACGGTTACAGGTGCGGGTCAAGATATCGGTGGCCTTGTCGGAACAAATGGACGTGAATCGGTGATTGATAGCTCATACGCAACAGGAGCGGTCACAGGCGATGATACCGACGTAGGAGGTCTTGCCGGGAGAAATATCGGCAGAATAATTGACTCTCATGCCACAGGCGATGTTGAGGCTAATATTAACGGCTCTCAGTCTCGATCTGGGAATCGTGTGGGAGGGCTTACTGGATACAATCAAGGGAACATCGTAAACTCATACGCAACAGGTACTGTCACGGGTAGTAGCCGAGTTGGCGGGTTAGTTGGCGTGAACTTTGATTATAATGATACTGAAACAGTCGTGAGGAACTCATACGCCACGGGTGATGTCACCGGAGATAACGGGAGCATCGGAGGACTTGTCGGAGGGAATTTTGAGGGAGCTCCTGTGGGAGATCTTGTGCCGTCTCTCGAAATACGAGTGACCAATTCATACGCGACGGGTGACGTATCTGGGGACATCAATACTGGCGGATTGGTTGGGTATAATAACGGAAGCGTTGACCAGTCATTTGCAGTTGGTGATGTCGAGGGCGATAGCGATGTTGGTGGACTTGTTGGTCAGAATGACGAGCAGGTTGAGAAGTCATACTGGGATACCGACGCAACCGGACAACCCACCTCTGCTGGCTCCGCGACTGGACTAACAACTGCTGAAATGGAAGGCGAAGCCGCCCAAGTGAATATGGACGGATTTGATTTTGAGGCGATATGGATGACAACCGAGTCGTATCCCACGCTCCGTGATCTTCCCAACCGACCTACTCAAGGTGAACAGTCAGTTGCCTCCATCATTGCCCCACCTGACGCCTCTTACACCCCATCTGCTCCATATACCATCGGAACCTTCCACAACGCTACGGGAACAATTGACAGTAACGACGTTGGAATTAGACTGGTGAACGCTACCGCTGACAACGGAACCGTGGTCGTACTCAACGATGCGGTGCCGGTTACCGGTAACGTAAACACCACCATTCCAGCTGGTAGCCTATCAGGTAACGTAACAATTGCTGCGCAACTCTACAACCTCTCGAGCCAACAGGTGGTTGCAAGCGATACGGTTAATCTAACGGCCGAGACATCTGTTGAACAACCTGGGCCGTCGGTGACGTTCGATGACCAGACGGTCGAGAACGGCTCCAGTACTGTGACCGTCGACTCGGCGACTCTCCCTGATGGCGGTTTCGTCGCCATCCACTCGACGCCTGTCGTGCCCGACTACGGTACGGCCGTCGACAGTGTGGTCGGCGTCTCGGAGTACCTCGAGAACGGTACCTCTGAGAATATCACAGTCACGCTCGACGAGCCCGTGACGGAGAGCCAGACGCTGGTTGCAATGCCGCACCTCGACACCAACGGCAACGAAACGTACGACTTCGTCACGTCGAACGGTTCGGCTGACGGCCCGTACATCGCTGGTGGTGAGGCCGTGACCGACAGCGCGTCGGTCACGGTAGACGCGGGCTCGCCGCTCGACGGTGCAGCTGGCGAGTTCGACAACGATGGTGACGGCACTGTTTCGGCCAGCGAACTCGGTGACGCCGTCAACGCGTTCGGCCAGGGCAACCTGAGCGCTGCCGAACTTGGTGAGGTCGTCAACGCGTTCGGCCAGTCGTAACCACCCGCTCTCACACGGGTTCGTTGTGGTTTGCGGCTTGCGGCTCCATTTTTAGCTGTCTCGTGGCTCACACGCTGAGTCAAGCGATCCGACTTGTAGTCCTCTCGCGGAACCGCGTCCCGATCCTGATCGAGCAACAGCGAGACGAATCTGAGCAAACTGAACCAGTTTCACTTTCAGTTCACATAGCTGATTGATTTATACCGCGGAGAAGACGGTGAGCTATGACCGATCTCAGCGTCCTCGATTCCGAACGGATTCCGTCTCATCTTCCAGATCAAAGTACTGAACTACAGACAATCCGGTCGGCCTCAGGCGGAGTTCAATATGGCGATCAAGGCCATCCGTCTCTTGCTTACTCATCCAAGATCACCGAATGGATTAGAGTTCCGGCAGACATGCCTGTGAACCAGCCAAACAAAGCAAAGAAATTGGTTCCAGGTGCTTTGTTGAATCCGATGATGGCGTGGGGATCACTGTTTGAGAGCCTGTTCGAGGTTGTAGACTGTGGCGGTCAACACGAGCTCGCGGAACTCGCGGTACCACGCGCGAGGGTGGACAGCGGGGCCTAACCGACGCTTGATGGCCGAAAAGGCGGTCTCGGCCATCCAGCGCTGGCCGTATAATTCGCTGTCCAACCGTGCGTTGTGGGCGTGATCGTACGCAGCAAACAGCCGGTGACGCAGCAGTGGCCGGACGCCCTCTGATCGGAGGGCGTCCCGGAGAGATTGGTCGTCATAGCCTTTGTCGCCGGCGAGACTTCCGATTTTCTCGGTGTTGCGAAGGGCAACTCGACGGCCAGTTTGGGTGTCGTGAGGCCAGTGTGCCGAGCAGTGAAGATCGAGGATGGCACACGAGTCTGCTCTGATGGGATGAAAGCCTGCTAAGTCCCCAGCGTGCGTGAAGAGGTACTGGGGTGGTCAAAGGCCGATGATTCAACAGCGTCATAGAACGCGTGGCTCTGATTGGCCTACCTGCCAAGGAAGCACTATCATGCGAGGCCGCCCGGATGCCGTCAGCATCCGGGCGGCGAGCCCGAATAGGTGTGGCTCCCTTCACGCACAAACAGCCTCACAGGAACCATGTACTACCTCGGAATCGATCTTCATAAAGATGAGTCGCACGTCGCTGTTTTGGACGACGATGCCGAGGTCGTCGAAGAGATTCGCGTCACAAACGCGAATCTCGACGACGTTGCCGAAGAATACGCTGGAGCCAAAGCGGCGCTCGAAGCAACCAGCAACTACTACACGGTCTACGACACCCTCGACGAACACCTCGACGTGGTTATCGCAGATCCCACACAAACCAAGGCGATCGGCTATGCTGAGGTGAAAAACGACCGGCTCGACGCGAGGTTGCTCGCGCAACTTCGCCGAGTCGGCATGATCGCTGAGAGTTATGTCCCGTCCGAAGAGCTCCGAGAGCGCCGCGCACTTGTGCGCGGCCGAAAGAGACTCGTCGAAAAGCGTACGGACTTCAAAAACGAAGTCCACTCTCTCCTCGACAAACACGGGATCACCTACGACTGGGATCCATTCAGCGTGAACGGGCGAGAAATCCTCGCCGGCGAGGATTTCTCGCTCGGTGTGGTCGGCGATCAGCTGATGGAGTCGTTCCTCTCGATCATCGACGAGCTAACCGCTCAAATAGAGGAACTTGAAACGTTGATCGAGGAAACCGCTGCGTCTCTTGAGGAGACGCAGCTGTTGATGACGATTCCGGGCGTGAGTTTCTACTCGTCGCTGCTAATCACCTCGGAGATCGGTGAGATCGATCGATTCGACGAGGCGAAGCAGGTGGTAAGTTACGCGGGACGGGATCCGGTCGTCCGCGACTCAGGCGACTCGCGGACGGAAGGATCGATCTCGAAGCGCGGAAGTGGAGACTTACGCTGGATCCTCGTTCAGTGTGTTCAAACGGCGGTTCACCGGTGTAACGATCCGTATCTTGGACGGTTTTACGCTCGACTGAAACAGCGGAAGAACCATCAGATAGCGATTGTCGCAACAGCGCGAAAACTGCTCGTGTCGATCTTCCATATGCTGGAGCGTGAGGAGGTGTACGATCCACCAGAGGTGAGTGCCTGAGGGCCGCCGGCTCGGCGGCCCTCATCGGCCGGTCGCAGCGGGTGTGAGCTACAGCTAACGCGTTCACGTTCTGACCGCCTGCCGGCTGGTTCCTGAGCCATCTCCGTGTCTGCGTGTGGTTTCTCTCTCGTGACTAAGCTCGGATCGATCTCGGCGAAAAATATAGTATCGCAGACGTGGTTTGTTGCGCCAGCAGGCTTTCATAGGTGTTGAATCCGATGACGGCACGGAGATTACGATCTCTGAAGGTGCGTTTATTTCGCTCTTCGTCGTTGATACATTGGATCGATCCACCTAGAAATCTTGATCTTCTCTCTCCGCCAAGATTCCATCTCCAAATTCTCTCGGTAGTGGTTTTAATCGAGTACAGAATGACCCGAACCCGACGCTTTTTGCGGATTCAACAGAGCATTTTTTCCAATGTTCGTCGCACCGTTTTATCATCGTTGTCGTCCAACCCACACTCGTCACAGAGATGCCGACCTTTTGTCCTGATTCTGGACGTCTTCAAGATGCCCGATGATGATGATAGCATTCCGCTCTTTAGCGTCCTCGACAATCTGTCGGCTAATCTTGTGGAGTCGGTCGTCAATCGCTCACCACTCGTTATCCTTGGCTGACACGAATGTATCGTACGCTCCCTTCTCTTGTTATGCTGTACTGCGTTTCTGTGGCTGTATCGGAATAGCGTACGGCTGTATCCCGCCATACTGCGCTACTCACTCGTTTCGCTCGTTGCGTTGCTCCTTGAGGACGAGGATTTAGCCTGCAAAAATTAAAAAGCGAATCTGAAACTTGTAGAGAGATTAGCTGGAGTCGGCGACCTCGAAGGTCCGCACCACTGTTTCTCTCCCATTCTCCTCATTAATTGCAACA
Organism: Halorubrum rutilum; assembly: GCF_042665015.1. Classification (GTDB taxonomy): domain Archaea; phylum Halobacteriota; class Halobacteria; order Halobacteriales; family Haloferacaceae; genus Halorubrum; species Halorubrum rutilum. Next base: position 9,606 of record NZ_JBHTBL010000031.1, read on the forward strand.
GCTGAATACGAACCCCCAGAGTTAATTGTGGTACTGTTACCAACAGTCTCTAGCGATATACCATCAGTAATGTCACCCCCTCTAACTTCAAGATCTGTCGACGTACCTTGAGCTGTGTAAGTGACTGTCCGGGAAGTGGAATCATCGGTACCGTTGATTGTAACACCAGCATTCACTTCTGACTCAATGCTGTCGCCGAGCCCAAGCACGAACGTGCCAATCACAGCCGCTAAAATTACAGTTATTGCGACCATGAGAATAACCCCTATAACGGGGCTGACGGCCCGTTCGTTGTCCTGAAACGCTGTTTTGAGATTCATAGTTTTGTTTTGTCTCCAACAACACAGATGCGAAGGTTGACTACAGTTGAACGCTGAAAGACGGACGCCTATTAGGGGCATCCTGCCTTGCGTAGCCGAGATGGGTGGTCGAGCCACCCTACCCTCGCTCTGTTTGCTGGTATGAATATACATTCACTGTGTACAGTCATAAACTTCGTGGTTCGAATATCGGTTTTGAAAATAAGTGCCCGCAAAGTGTATTCCCCCGTCCAGTTAACACACGATTTATGAAACCGACGGCGCGCTCAATAGCGCGGACCTACTCCGACCGCGTCTACCCTGATCCGTGGGAGAAGGTCGAGGACTACCAGCGCGTCCAATCGTATGCTGCAGAACATCCCAACGCTGGCCGGACGGCTGTGGGGACGGCACTTGAATTACCGGCCGGTCGGGTTCGGCCGTGGCTCAATGGCGGACGGCCCGATCCGGTACGTGGGATCGAGACGGCAAGCGCGAACGGGTGGCTCGACCCCGACTGTGAGATGGCTGGCGCGCTCGTCGAGTTGCTCGCCCACATCCTCGCGGGCGGAAGCATCAACGAAACGTTTGTCCCCGCGATCTCGGTTGGGCGTCGGATTGATCGTGAAGCGATCGAAACAGCGTTTCGCGCGGTCGGCGTTGATACACACTGCCGGCATCTGGACAGTGGCGCGCGCGCGACTGAACTGTACCCAGCAACGGACGCCTCGGTACTTGGGCGGTGTCTCGTCGCGATGGGTGCCCCACAGGGCACAAAGACAACTCTTGATGCCCTTCCGGCAGTCGTCAGGGAAAGCCCCGAGTCAGTCCAGCGTCGGTTCGTTGAAATCTACGTTGCACACCGTGGTGCGCATTTCGACACGAAGGCGACAACACGCATCCAAGAGGAGCGCCCACCATCATATGTCGGTGATCTGTATACGCTCATCAGCGATACCGTCTCCGGCAATGTCACACGCGGAGAGCGTGGGATTACGATTTCGGCGGATGCGGCTCGTGAACTTGGGTTTAATTGATCAAGCTTGCCCGACTCTTGCTCACCCAACATCTTCCACCTCCTCGTCAGGGTTGAGCCACGCTAGAATCAACGTGACTCGCAGGGTGGCGACTGCAGCGCCAGTTACCCCTAGTTTCGACCTGTCGGTGTGATTCAGCGAACTCCATTGCGGTCGTGCCGGTGAACCAGAGTCTGGCCAATAAAGCGCACGTTCCTCCGCTGATTAACAATACCGCTGCGAATCCACAACGTGGCTGTTGCTCAGCGTGTGAAAATTGACATCCTCCTCCGCGTGAACGCGGGGGAATCTGCCCGCTGTCGCGCGCCGCACCGTGTTGGTGCGGCGTTTCACGACCGTCTAGCGTCGTTCTCCCAGGCAACTCTGGACAAATGTAAATAATCGAACAGTTGTCTTGACTGACCAGATAGTCACAACTGTCCCCTCTCTGTCTCCCACGGACCCGCGTCCGTCGTCAGTGCGGCGTTTTTTGTGTTTCGCCCCTGACAAATCGGCGCGCAATCGGCAGCACCTCCTCAACCGCCTCCGGTGGGTTGGGATCACCAGCAGCGCGTTCGACTAGCGCTGAACACGACCAGACATCGTAGCTGTACAATGCTCTTCCGAGCTGCAGGAGATTTATTTGGTCTGTCGGCGGCGCCTCTGTCGTGGCCTCAAATTCCGCTTGAAGCGCCGCAATAACCCCTTTGCCGGACGGTGGCTGTGGCGCTGGGGGAACTGCTGTGGCTTCTGTGTTGGAAGTCGTGGATGCAGCCGAGTCGCATGTAAGTGACTCAGCACGTGCCCGCGCAGGTCTGACGTCCGTCTCAAATTCAAAGTTGTGCTCTGCAGGCATGGGACACACAAGTTCCGACGTTTACTTGTCTCCAACTTTGGCAGGTACCAGCATAGATGTTTTGCCGACGCTGTTGTGTCCAGCGGGCGGCTGCCGTACTCGCAGCACTGGAGAGTACAGTCATCCAAGGAGAAACCTCACAGCTTCCGCCGGCGGCGGGTGTCAGGACCGGGTTCCTCGGTTGTGGCAGGGAGTGTTCAACCCTAGGACGCTTCGCGTCCACAGCCCGCCCGATAAACCGCTGGGAAAGCGCGTAATCCTGAGTTCCTCTCTGGAGGGTCCCACCCCCAACTGGGCGAGAGCGGGTTGAGAGACACCCGTCGATAACGAACGCACCTTGTTGGTGATAAAGAGCGACGAAACCATTTCCCCGCTACGAGCGTATTGGATTCTGTACGCGTGTATGACACGGCAGCACAACCATTCCGCAATGCCTGTTACCATGCGACGTCGAGCGCCGCTGGGATGCGTCGGCAGGCGTGTCACCCAGCTAACCCCGGTATTCATCGTCGGGATGATTTTGATCGGCCTCGTTGCGTTTGCCGGAAGTGGTGTTTTTCTCACGGCATCGCCAGAAACACCGCCTGTAGGCGCCGACACACCGGTCGCCACAGCCGATACGTTCGAGCACGCACCGGCAAGCATCTCGATCACGGCTGTCGGTCCAGTTGACAACGAGACCGCTGTTGAACAGCCAACGACCAGCGCGACGATACGGCCAAACGAGACGACTCCCGTCCGTGGGGAGACGAATCTGGCCCCTGATGACACCGTCGTGATCGTCGAGTTGCGGACTGAAAATGGCACGTTCATCGCCAGCAACACGACCGACGAGTGGGGCGCTGACGGAGCGTGGTCAACAGCGCTCAACACGAGTGGGCTGACACCGGGCATATACGTTCTGGAGGTTGAAACGACCGAGACCACCGACCAAGTTGAGGTTGCGGTGGTACCATCAGACTCGGCGTCGACTACGACCAGCGAAACTCACTCGACTGCAGCCACAACCCAGTCGAACACGACCTCTCCTGAGACCGAAACAACCGTGACGACCGCCGAAGAGCCGTCAACCAACAGTTCACCAGCGGTTACTGAAGCTGGCGGCTCGGATGCCGACGGTGGTTCGACAAACGCGACAGCAACGACAGAGGGGAGTGACCTGTCGACGCCAGGATTTGGATTCCTCACCGCACTTGTCGCGGTCGTTATCGTCTCAGCGGTCGCGTCGAGACGACGGTAAAGTGGCTGATAGAGCGGTTTTATACGAAATCGAGGAGAATACCTGCGGCTTTAGCCGCAGGATGAATCCGACAACTCGGACGCAATCCACGTCCGACCGCTAGCTGGGATTTCTACCCAATAGTTTCAAGCGGCAGGCAACCAACTCTGTAGATAGGAATCAGGCTGGGAACGGAGCGATTCCGCCTACTCCTACGATGGCGGCCTGCCCGCCCCAAGCAATCAAACAATAATCGGAACCAGTCGATAACCGGCGAATCCTCACAGGATTCGACCGGAGTTGACTGCTGTACGCACGAAAAAAGTAACTCCGAGTCCGTTGAGGTCTGCCGGACTCCCCGAGGCAAAAACAACTCTGGGAGTCCGAAATTGACGGAGGATAGGAGTACCGGGGGCTTGGCACTCCCAGCAGTCCCACCCGCCACAGTCCATGAGCATCCCCACGGATTCTCACCGAGGTGGATGCTTGGTGGTTCTGCAAACCTGAAATCTCCAACGCTCAGGATTCCTCCGCGTTCACGCGGAGGAGGATGCCAAAAATGAATCGTGGTCCTGGCAACTGAGTATAATATGGAGATCACCTCGCCCACGGCAACATCTCGATCGCTATCAGCAGCTAGCGTCGCTCTCGCCGGTGAATTAATGTAATTTCAGCTGTTAGCATATGCCAGACAATGAATCGGATCGTCACGCTGCTCATGGCAGTTGCTGCGGTGGTCGTTTTGACCGGTACCGCTGCCGCTTCGGGTTCTAGCGGGCCTGGAGTTGAGGTAGTCCCAGTCCTCGAAGAACTCATTTCGTTTTTTGAGGGACTGTTGGATGTGTTCTCCCAGTTTGGCTCCAACACAGCCGCGTGAACTACCCTACTCGCTCACGGTTTCGCAGAGGAACAGGGAGGAAGCCCATGGCTTCAGCCGTGGGAGGAATCCGACAACGGCAGGATGGGGGGGGGAGAAGAGGTGGACGCTCCAACAGGCGGAGGGAGCTGTCCACCTCCTGCAGGGACCAATGGTCCCTACAACTGCGTCCAATTTCAGGCATAGAATATTTTTCGATTCCGTCCAAGGAAAACTCGGTGGTCGTCCACACGGAGATCAGCAGGAGGCAGACAGATGCCACGACAGCGAACACAGACGCGAGCCCACGAGGTCAGTCGTGAGAGGTGGTCAAGCCTCTGATGTCTCTGTCCGCGCCAGTTCCCACGTCGTTCCATCGGAGGCGCCACCGCGGCGCTCCATCTCGACACGAGGGTCGTCGCGCTCGATCCGAGACAGAACATGCCCAGCCCGCTTCGCTGAGATATCCAGATCGGCCGCTACATGTCGACTCTTCACGAACGGGGTGCCGTCAGCAAGGCGGTCGAGAAGGTAGGTGACAACCCGATCTTGGACGGTGTCGCGGTCTGTAGCAGGCATTGGTTGGCAGGTAGGTGTCCGTTGTGGCTCCGTCGGTGTTCGAGCCGCCCGATCGCGCCGGAGGTAGGTATACACCTCACAGCGGGCAGCCGCCCGAGCCGCGAGCGGTCAGTACAGTTCGACGGTTAGCTCAACCGTCTCTGCCGTCTCCGCGGCACTGTCTGTCTCACTCGTATCGGCAGCGTCGTTTGCGGCGGCCCCTGACACAGAGAGAAGTGATGCGCTACTGCTCCCCGCAACAAGCATCAAGAGCTCACGTCGGTTCATAAGCCGCCATTTAATGCAGGGTGATAAACGCTTTGTGGTCTCAACACAGTAAACTACCCTACCCTACTCCCTCGTCGCTACGCGCCTCGGTCCTTGAGGGTAGGGCTTTGATGTGGACTCCCGGCAATCAGTCGCCAGCAAGAGGCTGGTAACTCTCGCCGTTCAACGTCCCACCATTCACACGCACGTCTACTGGTGCGTCTCCGCTCCCCGACTTGGGCGAGGAGCGGAGTTTGTGTTGTCGCTTCCGAGCGTACCGCACGCCAGTATTCTTTGCAGCGTTGTAATCCGCGTTCACCTCGTACCCGCATTTCTGGCACTCGAAGTGTTCGCCGTGGCGGTTGCCGTCGTGCGTAAACCCACAGTCTGTTCGAGAACAGCG
>NZ_JBHTBL010000032.1:0-71147 GCF_042665015.1 Halorubrum rutilum
CACAACCTTGCTCACACCTGTATGAAGTCTCATCAACAGAGATGGAGACGGTGTGTGGTTTGTCGCGTCCAAGAGGGGCGGAGTGAGAGACGAATGAACGCTGTCCCATCGTACACGGTTGATAAAGAGACCGCAGCGACGCTTCGAGAATGGTTGTTCGAGCACGCTGTCGAGAAACACGGTGAGTCCGAGATCTCCGAGCCACTCGCCGAACTAGCAGCTGCCATCGACGGCGTGCTCTACGAGGGGGCAGCGGCCGTCGAACTCGGTGCGTGGGCACGGACCATCCCGACAGCTGACCAAGATGCGTCACTCGACGGCCGTACCCCAGTCGATGATCACCGAACCGATGCTGCACGCACACCGGCTGAGCCCACCGACCTCGATACGGACGTCAGTGGCCCAGATCGCATCCACGACACGTCTCCCGACTCGGCCTGGCAGCTCGATCACGATCCGTCCACGACGAACCGGGAACACTCCCCGACAGCAGCGTCTCATGGCACGACGACAGCGGCAGCGAACCCACACACACGACGGCAACAGCACCGTCCGTCAGTCCGGTATTGCACCGCGTACAAGTGCTCCGTGTGCAGCAGCGTTCGCGAGTTAGAAACCACGCTTCGAGTCTGTGCGTTCGTCGATGAGTGTCCCAGCTGCGGAGCGGTCGCTCGCTTTGCTGTAAACGGGATTCCCATGCCGCTCAGAAAGGATTCACAGTAGATAGCGAACCAAGCGTGCTGATTAATAAACTACGAGAACTCCGGCCGTTCCGCGTACGCAATCGGATCGTGTGACCCGGCGTTCCGGAACGCCTCAAGACGGAACGCACACGCATCACATGTCCCACACGCCGGCTCCTCGTCACGGTAACACGACCACGTCATGTCGTAGGGCACACCGAGCTCCAACCCCTGCTCGGCGATCTCCGTTTTCGACCACTCGACGAACGGTGCTTACAACTCGATCTGTGTCTCCGGTTTCGTCCCGACATCGATCACGTTCTGAAAAGCGTCGAAAAAAGCGGGCCGACAGTCAGGATACCCCGAGAAATCCTCCGAGTGCGCGCCGATAAACAGCGCCTCTAAGTCGGTCGCCTCCGCGTCCGACGACGCTATCGACGACAGATTCGCGTTCCGGCAGGCGACGTACGACGTCGGGATCTTGTCACTCCCCAAGTCCGCGTCAGCCACGTCCATCTCCTCGTCGGTCAAACTCGATACCCCCATTTGGGAGAGATGCCTTGTTTCGATATGGAGGAAGTCAGCCGCATCAACCTCCACAGCAAGTGCCTTCACGCACTCGTGCCTTTTGTCGCCAGACCGTGCGCGGTAGTCGAATCATCTCACCAGCGACTCTGATATGGAGGCAGTGCCCAGATTTGATACTCCTCCATAGGGGACTAGTGGTAGATGACTAGCTTCGACGAGTTCACTGAGCGATACAAATCATTTGTCGCGGACCGCGATTGGGACCAGTTCCACACACCAAAGAACCTCGCTGAAGCGATCAGCGTTGAAGCGAACGAACTGTTAGAACTCTTCCTTTGGCATGACAACCATCCATCTGAAACAGTGCAAGCCGACTCCGAACTCCACGGCCGAGTCAAAGAGGAACTCGCCGACGTGGTGATTTATTCGATTGCGCTTGCAACACAGCTCGACATTGATCTTGCTGACGCAGTGGATGAGAAAATGACCGCTAATGAAACCCGGTTTGATGAGGACACGGCTGCAGACATGACTGCGGAACTCGAATCCTGGCAGCGGGACTAACCCACAGACACAGCCGAAATACTCTCTTCGTTTCCCTGAGAGCACTACCACGTTCTAAACTGTTAGTTTGTGACCTCAGACGGTAGTTACTGGCTCCGAAATTTTGTTTAGCAGAATCATGTGTTATATGACATAGGCGTCGTAACCCATTTCTCATGAGTAATGGGTCTCCCGCCGACGGCAATCGTGAGCAGGCCGAACGCCGGGCGTGGGTTGTTGGGTTCAATAATGAAACGTGGTGTAACCTGTTTTTACGCGAAGGGAGCGTTAGCATGGGATGGTCGGACGTCACAACTGACATTTCTGCATTAACATCTCATGAGGCGATTATTGATGCGACGACGGCCCGCGACTCGGTGCACCCGCGAAACCCCGCAGTACAACTCCGAAAATTCGCACATGAAGCCCAGGTCGGCGATATCATCGTGCTCAAAAACGGGCTTCGCTACCGTTCCGATGACAAATGGCAGGGGAAGGCAACGATACGGGCAATCGGTGTCATCGACAGCGATTACACGTATCAAGACCCGAGTGACCGGTACGGCGAGCTCCCACCGACCGCACGAAATTCAGTCAACACTCACCACCGGGATGTTAATTGGATCCTCAACTTCGACGAACTGATCGGTGGAGCATTCACACCTGAAGTCCCAATCAATCGCTGGACCTTCGAAGAATTTGACGATTACCTGGAGCTAAAATCCCAGCTGCAATCATCCCGTGGGCTCACGGATCATTTCTCGGAACTCGAAGCGTACGCAGACCAAGCGAAAACACAACACCGCGACGACCAACCGACGGTCTGGATCGAGAAAAGCTACCACAACCGTGACGATCGCGACGTCGACGGATGGGGGCTCGGGGACGCATTATGGTGTCCACAAACCAGGACCGACGGCGGGAGCTCCGTGTACTACGACAACGCGACCGACGTGGAACCAGGCGACGTCATCTTACACCTTGACCAGCATCAACGCGCATTCACCGCCGCCTCACTCGCCGCAGCTACGTATGAGGAAACGACATGTCTCGAAGACACCGAATGGGATGACAAAGGCGTATCAGAAATGGGGTACAGTTCCGGCGAACGTCCCGCGTACCGGGTCCCACTCACCGAGTATGAGGAATTTGCGACCCCGCTTGACGTCGATGAGGTACTCACAGAAGCCAACGGAGACGTCCTCCATGACCTCCGTGACGACCACACCGTTGTCTACAGTAAGAACCTGAACCTCAATCAAGGCGCGTACCTTACCGAAGCTCCGCCCGCGTTCGTCGAACTCATCAGCGCTGCCGCACGCACCGCCATCGGCGACACACTTCCCCACCTCGACCGAGTGGGTTCCACTGAACGGATAGAAACTCTTCGGACAGACTCGACCGACACAGAGCCAGACGAGTCCGAACAGTTCGACCATCCGACCGACCCGTTAGTGCAGTACGTCCAAGCTGAGGAACCGACGATCTATGGATTGACCGCACCTGCAGACTACTGGGTGACGGCACTCAAGTACCGGGCCTTAGGTTTCGAAGACACACAGCACTCCCAGTGGGCGAATATGGACCCTGGCGATGTACTCATTTTCCACGCTGGCGGCGAACCAATGCATCCCGAGCTTTCACGGCCCGATGGCTTCGTCTTCGGCGTTGCGATCGTGGGCAGCCACTTCGAAACAGACGAGCAGTGGTGGTACGACGATATATACAACACCCGAACGTACCCGTACCGTGTTGCATTTGACCGACTTTTCCTCACCCCTGGGGCTGCTGTTGCGACAGATCTTCCAGACGCAACTGACTCTGTCCATGAGCTAACTGACGCCATCTCCCAACTACAACGAGAGAGTATTCCCATCGGCACCGTCAACGAACGCTGTGATGACGCGACAGGTAATCACTTCCCAAGCCGACAGTTCATCAGCATACTCGACGATGATGCCGAGTACGGGCGTGGTGAGGCAGTCATTGACCTCCTCGTAGCCACGACAGCTGAGTCGTCACCAATTGCAACGACAATTGAATTCTCAGGGACCATCGACCCGGATGCGTTCTCTGGTATCGTGTTTCCTGACGCGTACGATGTACCGTCTGCCAACGAACTTGCCGACCAGATTACGGCTGCTGTTCGCGCCGGCGACCACATCATTTTCACCGGCCCACCTGGCACCGGAAAAACCGAGATTGCCCAGCAAGTCACCGCCCACCTCACCCGCCACTACCCGCATCTATACAGCGGGTACCAGGTTACGACCGCCACTGCCGACTGGTCCACGTTCGACACCGTTGGCGGGTATATGCCGACCGAATCCACTGACGAGGAAAGAAGCGGTGACCTCGCGTTCACATCTGGGATCGTTCTCAACCGCCTCAAAAACACAAAAACGGGTGTTCAGGCCAACGAACCGATTATTATTGACGAGCTCAATCGGGCCGACATTGACAAAGGATTTGGCCAACTTTTCACCCTGCTCTCAGGACAACCAGTCCAACTTCCATACACGAAACACAACAACGAAATCGAGCTGCTCACCACCGATCATCTCGACGGCACCCCCGCGGATTACCAGTATCTCGTCCCTGACTCGTGGCACATCTTCGCGACCATGAATTCCTACGACAAAACGTCGCTGTACGAGATGAGCTACGCGTTCATGCGCCGCTTCGCGTTCATTCGGATCCCAGCGCCAACTCTCCCCGCAGGAACCGACGATGACGCACTCGACGCCCTTGATGACGGGATGCGGCAGTACATCGCTGCCTGGGATAATCTTGACCCGACACCCGAGGAACGACGCGCAGTCGGGCTCGTCTGGAAACATACCAACCAAGCCGTCGAGGATCGTGCAATTGGCCCCGCAATCGTCAAAGACATGCTCGGATACATTACCAACCACCACGACACTGGCAACGGCACCCTGCCAAACCGAGTTACCAATGCCGTTATCAGCTACATTTTCCCACAACTCGAAGGCGTCCCGAAACGAGATCAGATCGTGCGACACATTACTGACATCAACAGTCACGAGGAAACTGCCGATATGATTGACCGTGAACTGTTGGAAACAGCCGCACGTGATATGCTGCAAGTTACACTCGACAGTGATTCATGAACCGCGAGGCCCTCATCGACGGACTTACCCAAGATATTCTTGCATACGTTATGAACGGCGGGTTCCCCGAACGCGAACTCGCCAACTCACTCACATTTGACGGCCTTGACGAGCGATTCGAAGACTACGAGCTCCTCCTTGATTTGCATTTTATCCTCAAGCCCGACGTCGTCGAATTCGTTGAGGAGCTTTCACAGCGCTTGCGCAATGTCCGTACCGAGACCAAAACCGTGGCTCGGACGCAGCGTGGAGGGATTGACGGACACATTAACTGGGGTTCAACCGTCAAAGCCCGGTACTCAACGAATCCAAATGACCACTCACTCTTCGTCACCGAAAACCGTTCCGAGGACTACGACATTCCCGAGAATATCGTTCTCAAACGGCTCCTCTCAATCATTTACACAACGTTGCGTGACGCTGACGAATACCTGAAGGGCAACTACGATTGGGTCTCCGCTCGGTGGCAGGCGAACACCGACCTCATCGATGATGTGCAACGCACCGTGGAACGGAACGTCCACGTTCGGCGGATCCGTGACCCGAAAACGTACGAGCCGACCGAGCGAATGCTCACAACTGCGGAAAACTCTCGACAAGAAATCTACCGTGATGCTGCCGATCTTCTGCGGGATCGCCAGCGGCTCTTCGACGGGGATCCCGATGCGCTGCAGAGTCTCCTCAATCAAACTGCGATCACCCCAGACGATCAGGCGCGGCTCTTCGAGCTGTACGTCCTCTTCCGTTTCATTGGTACCCTCGAAGACCTCCAAGACACACCGCCCGTCTTTCAAACAATCAAGAGTGGACGACAAGAGATTGCTCGCATCGATGGCAGCAAAGAGATTGTGTTGTATCACGATACTTCCGCTAGTGATCGCGGTCTCTCTTTCCGTACAGATACCATGCCAGAGGACCGTGAACTCACTCGTGCCGAGCGCGTTCAACAAACTGCACGCGACGTTGCCAGTGCGTACTTCCAGAAGAATTTCCAAAATCACACGGGCCGTCCTGATGTCATTGTCCTCGAAGTCCAATCTGAGGACCCGCTCACGTATGAGTATCTCATCGCCGAAGTGAAGCATAGTACTCGCGAGGAAACCATCCGAACCGGGATCAAGGAGACGCTCGAATACCTTGCATTCCTTCGCATCAACGAAGACTACGTCTTTGGACGGGACACGAGTGATGAGGAGATTTTCGGGAGCGGGTGGAACGGTCTTCTTGTTGTACAGGATCTCGATCAAGAGACGCCGTCTGTGGATGCACAGGAAGACGAGCCGATAACCATTCTCCAGGCGGGGGAACTCGACGAGGCGTTGCCTGATATTCTGGAGAACGTATTGGATCAATAGCTCGTGTTTTATTACGTGTTTTTTACGTAATCAATACACGACGACATCTGTGAGCTTCTACAGTAGTCTATTGAGTCACTGCGGGTTTGGGGTTAGCTAATCGATGGATAAGACGAATTACCCCAGCAAGCGGTCGAGGAACCCTGGTGATGATTCGGTATCTTTGTTCTCACTCAGTTCAGCGAGGTCAATCCACTCTTCGAAGCCGTCTGGGTTCTTGATAATGATGCTCCGACCGCTCTTTTCTGGGCGCATTTTCGTCGGGAGGGTTTTCCGATAGCTGTAGAGTTCGTGTGGCTCAAGATCGAATTCGGCGATGAGTCGGTTTTCCCGCCGATCGAACGTTACGTCACCGCGTTCGTAGGCTTGCTTCCACTTGCGCTTGCCAATGTTGTACTTCCGGTTGGCCGGCTCTTTCGGGAAGAATCGCGGAACATTACGGTCAGCACGGTCGTAAAATTCGAGAAACACCTGGCGAACGTCATCGACAGTTCCGCCGGCGTCGAGATATCGCTCGTCGGTTAGGATGCGCCATGACACATACGAGAAGATCGGATTGCGGGCATCGAGGATTGTGTTGAGGTCTTCTTGCGCCTTGTAGAAGCCCTCATCCTCGGGATTCGATGGAAACGCGACATCGAAGTGAAGCATCTTCGCTCGGTTCCGGAACCAGTCATTCGGCCGAGAGTCGTTGCTCGTGAAGATGAGCGTCGGATACGCGACCTCATTTGATGGGTGCCACGAGTCTTGCCAGAAATTCCGCAGCGTATCGACACGCTCGATTTTTTGCTTGGAAATGTCGGAGACAACGTACGGGAACACCGTATCGATGTTCCGCAGCGATCGAATCTGGTTCTTACCGACATCGTCTGCGTCTGCGCCACCGCGAACGAGGTCATCAGAGATGAGCCGTAACACGAACTCCGTGAACTTATCTTTCCCTGCGTCAGACTCGCCAAAAATGTAGAGATATTGGAGCGCATTGTCGAGGGTAACGCTTCCGTAGAACTGCTCTGCGTACAGATTCACGAACGGCGCCCAGAGCCCGTAGAGAACGCCTTCATAGAGATGCGCCTTCACAGCTTCTGGGTTGTTCGTTTCACCCCAGCGGTCGATTGTCTTGATGTAGTTCTCGATATTCTCAAGGGCTGCGTCGAGGAGGTCTGGATTGGGATCGTGGTCTGCGGTCAAGATACGGTGATGTTCACCGTGTTGGAGATGGACGCGGTGATTCTCCTCGTCGATCCACATTTTCGGCACGTCATACCGCGTTTGAAGATAGTTAGTGTAGCCCTCAACGGGTGTTGTGATTGCGTCAGCGCCGACATCTGCGCCGCGGCGCTTAAGATCGGTTTCCATCTGGTCAAGATAGCCGTCGGTTTCGTACCCTTGCGTCGAGAGAGTGATTGAGTACTCTGGGGTTTTTGCTGCAGTAATGCCCTCAACTGGTTTTTCATCTGGTTGCTCGCCGTTAGTGTCTGTGTCGTCAGTTTCGATCTGCTCGGGATCGATGCTAACGACTTCATCTGCCTCTTCGGGGTCTTCGCTCACGCCCATAACCTGATCTACCTCGTCGCCTAACGCTTCGAGTTCTTGGCCAACATTGGAGTGGATCTCGCCTTGTTCTGAGAGCTGTGTGTTGCGATTGTCTATCCACAACTCAATACGGCGCTCAACCTCTTCTTCATCATCGAGTTCTTCCAGCTCCGCCGCGAGATCCTCCATGAAGATGGTATCAGCATACTCCTTGCGGTGGTGATCGATCCATTGTGTAAACTGTTGATCGAGTTGGCTCCCGACCTCTGTGTTGAACACGACAACGCTGTTGGTTTGGTTTTTCCAGCTGTTGTAGGATAGATTTGCGCTTCCAGCGATGAGCATCACTGTATCGTCGGCCTCAACGATTCGATACAGTTTGGAGTGGACGACTTTTCGATTTTTGAGTCTGACAGTCAGCCTGTCTTCCTCGTAGTATCGCTCAAGTCGGCGGGCTACCGTGGCATCATCAACGGCGGACTGGTACTCATCTTTATCGCCGACGAGGACGTCCATCGTCTCCAGACTGGAGCCCTCTTGATCAAACAATTCGAGGAGTAGTTCGGGTGACTCACAGTACGTGACTGCGTCGATATGGACCGCGTCATCGAAGAAATTTGTAAATGACTTCCAGCTCTTGACGGTTTGCCACTCCATCTGTGCGGAGTTACCGAACCCGCCGAGGTTGATCGTCGTGTCCCAGTCCATTTGTTGGTGGATTGGGAGGACTGGTAATAAGAATTGGCGAGGTGATTGGTCGGCTGTGAGGTGATAGCTGGGATTGACGCGCGATACCGTCACAGTTAACCAACAGATGGCGGTTCGATTGCCACTAGTTGGTTAAGATTGAAATCACTGGAAGGTGAGCCTAACAGGGACAGGGTTCAACACGGTCAGAGATATGTATAAAAAAGAATTCATGAAGAGAATGTATAATGTGAAAACAAACGGCGTTTCTACTGTGAGCGGACAACGAGAGATTATTTCGGTAGCTCTCACACCCCATATTCGATATGAAATCGGAGACTGGCGTAGCAGTTAGGTGACTTTCACACACCGTTTTCAATATGAATTTGGTTCTTCCACAGCGAAGATTGCTCTAAACCCAATTTCACCGTCTAATATGGCAGTATTAGTATTTTGTTCAAGCATTTCATCTCGAAGCACCTGCTGCTACTCCTCACGATGAGATCTCGTGGACGGGCTCGCACGCAGTGTTTTGGTATTTCATTTCGATGACGGGGTGTGTTGATAGGGCCAATTTCCGTGCTAGATGGTTTCATATCGACTGAGGGGAGCCCACTTCCAAGAAGATCGACTGCGGCCAGGGCTCGGAGGTGGGATTTCATTTCGAAGAAGGGGTGTCTGTCTTGGTATCTAAGATTTCATATCGATAGAGGGGTCTTCACTTCGAAGTCGGTGTATGATCACGGAATTGGGTGGGAAGACAGAGACACACCACTCTTGCAAGTGAAGACGAGAAACTGAGGTAGAGGGTGGAAGTAGAACAAGGCAGTCAAAGGGTCACGAATACTGATCTCAATACATAGAATCACTCTAAGTACAAACTACTACAAATCAATATGAGCAATACGTGTCAACGTTTTAGTTGAAACTGTGGACTGTTCCTTTGTTCAGTACTACTCGATTAGTATTTCACTTGTAACAGTGGTGTGTGTCTGTACCTTCACTTGAAACAGATGTGGGGGTGGTTTTATATGGCAAACACGAGAAAGTAGCGACATGCGTCGATTCGAGCGGAAGCAGAACATCTTCCGCAACAAGGACGCTCTTGGAGAATCCTACCGACCCGATCAAATCGAAGAGCGAGACGAAGAGATCGAGGAGTACATGGATGCACTCCAGCCTGTTGTGGACGGTTGGGAACCAAACAACATCTTTCTATACGGTAATACCGGTGTCGGGAAGACTGCCGTCACCGACTATCTTCTCGACAGGCTCAAAGACGATGTTGCCGACTACGACGACGTCGATCTGGCAATTATCTCGGTGAATTGTAAGACGCTGAACTCCTCGTATCAAGTCGCCGTAGAACTCGTGAATAAACTTCGTCCTGCTGGTGGTGAAATCAGCTCGACCGGGTATCCCCAGCAAACCGTCTTCAAAAAACTGTACGGGGAACTTGAAGCGATTGGCGGAACGATCTTAATTGTCTTGGATGAAGTCGACTCAATCGGTGATCGGGACGAATTATTATATGAACTCCCACGAGCTCGTGCTAACAATAACCTCGACTCGACCAAGGTCGGTGTCATCGGGATCAGTAATGATTTCAAATTTCGCGATCAGCTCGATCCTCGCGTTCAAGACACCCTTTGTGAACGAGAATTACAGTTTCCGCCATATGATGCGCCCGAACTTGAGAACATTCTCGAGTCCCGTGCTGAAGTTGCGATCGCCGAGAATGCCGTCGAGCAGGGCGTGCTGAAGTTCTGTGCGGCTCTCGCAGCTCGCGACAGTGGAAGCGCCCGACAGGCACTTGACCTCCTTCGCTTAGCCGGTGAGATCGCTGAGAATCGTGAGGTAGATCTTATTGAGCGAGACCACGTTGAGGCAGCACGCTCCCGTCTCGAACAGGAACGTGTGGAGGAGGGAATGCGCGAATTAACAACACACGGCCGTCTTGCGCTGTTAGCAGTCGTCTCGAAAGCTGCTAAGGAAGAGACGCCATCCCGAACCCGGGAGATTTACGAGGAATACACCGCACTCTGTGATTCCTCTGGAACCGACTCGCTCGCTCAACGATCCGTGCACAATCATCTGTCCGATCTTCGGATGCTTGGGATTCTGTCGGCCTATGAGAACCGCTCTGGGTCCCGTGGGAACTACTACAGCTACGAACTGGATGTTCCGTTCACGAGTGCGATTGAGGCAATGTCCGACGTTCTGCGATTAAACAGTGAGATAGAGACGATTCGGGATATCGCATCAATGAACAACGTCGTCTAGACACACCACTCTTTCAAGTGAAGCCACCAATGTCGAGTAATTTAGCCTCTTCACTTGTAACCGCGGTGTGGCCAGTTCTACTTGTAATCTCTTGTGGTCGTGGTTCGGTTCACTTGAAATAGTGGTGTGTGAGATGGGCAGAGATCTCAGCGTCGATCGGTATCTGCGTACAGATTGAAGTCCCCAATATTGATATCGACTTCCTAAACATCGGTGAGGCAGGTCATGTACTCCCACAGGTTTTCCTCGTTTTAGTGACCGTGTTCTCTCCAGAGACGCTCCGCGAGGTCGGGATAGTGTCGGAGTTGGAGGACTTGGTTTTTCGCGACGAACGCGCTATCGTGGTAGATGAGTACGATATCGTTGCGCTTGACGTTCCACCACGCCCCGGCTACGGAGTCCCTCAGATGTGGATGAGATCGTTGTCAGATGTCGTCTGAAATAGTTCGAGGCCCTAGTTATTGAGGTTGGACTCAATATCCTCAATTGGATAACCATCTCGGATGAACTGTTTGTAGTCCTCGAAGGCGTCGTCGCGACCAGCGGGGAGGATCACGATTCTGGTCATGCTTGAGTGGAAATCACTAGTGGGAAGCAAATAATTGGCTACAAGTTTATTTACTCTGTTGAAATCCTAAGGAACTGATAGGATTGGTGTGCAAGATACAGAGGATCTATTCAGCACGAGAACTGCGTTATTTCACCCAAATATATCCTGAATCGGCCGATAAAATGTGGGTGCATACAGAATAATCAGCAAGGTCTATTCGGATATCAAAGCTTTTTTTCATCGCCAACAGGGGGTCGGTATGAGTCGCGAAAAGATCAACCGCTCGAACAAGGCGCTGATTCACTGGGAAGACTTGCTTGACGACGTCAAGACAATTGCGTCGGAGTACGAGTCAGATGGCTGGGAAACGCTTGTACTCCACCCTGGTGATGTCTCGACGGTAGCTGAGGGCAACACTGGATTCCGGCTTGTAGTTCCAAAATCCGAGTTGGAAATGCTAGGGGAGGCTGTCGAAGGAGATGAGGAGAGCTTCAACGAATTTGAACTCCACCGTGCGCCCGCAGAAGACCTGTTCTTGTTCGTTGTTGTCGTGAAGTCGAGCGACCACAACCGGGCTATCTTTTTTCCGGCATATTACGATCCAGAAACCGACGAGGAGTTCGTTACGGCGGTCCGCGAACAGGGATCAGTTTTCTCAGAAATAACTAATCTGGATCAATCGCAGCGGTATTCGTTTTGCCATGATGACCCGTCCCTATTTCTCCCGTAGTTATTCATAATCCCGATTATGCTGGCCAGATTATATACTATGTAGCTAGGCCAGCCAGACGGCCTAATGTTAAATTCAAATGTTTTTATAGTTAATTCTTCTAATTTTGCAGACGATTAATTTCCCATTTGGAAAACATTTATTATACTTCGCGACACCAGACGTAGTCATGCGACCCGATAACACGGAACGTCGCAAGTTCCTAAAACTGGTTGGTGTAGGTGCGACTACTGTCGCACTCGCAGGGTGTACAGGCAACGATGACGCAGACGGAAGCGATGGTAGCGATGAGACCGATGGCGAAGACGGAAGTGATGGAGGGGAAACGGACTTCCACTTCATCGCGGGCCAGGTATTCGGCACCCTCGACCCAGCCGAGCAGGTAGACTACACCCAAGGGATGGCTGCACAGAATCTCTACGACGAGTTCGTCACGGTTGATCCGGACTCGCTACAGCCGACTGCCAACATCGCCGAAGAGTGGGATGTTGAGGATGGCGGTCAGACGTGGATATTCACCATCCGCGACGATGTGACGTTCACCGACGGTACAGACATGACCGCTGAGGACGTGGCCTACTCAATGAAGCGGATGCTGGAGATGGAGGCTGGTTACTCGTCCTTCTGGCTCAGTTATCTGAATCCAGAGGACGTGACCGTCCGCGACGAGCAGACGGTCGAATTCGGGTTCAACCAGGCTTACGGCCCAGCGCTGGCAACGCTAGTCCAATTCTACATCGTTAACAGCGAGGTAGTTCAGGAAAATGAGCAGGACGGCGATTACGGAAATGCCTACCTCCAAGACAACTCGGCGGGGTCAGGTGCCTACGTGCTTGACGAGTGGGAACAGGGTAATTCCATTTCAACATCAGCCTACGATGACTACTGGAAGGGATGGGATGACAACAGCTTCGACACGTTCCGGTCGACAGTCATCACCGAGCAATCGACTATTGTCAACACGATGCGTGAGGGCGGTGGCGACATGACTGACCAGTACATGGGGACCCAAGCCTACGAGGAGATGGACTCGTTCTCGAACGTTCGGGTACCAGAGGTCCCCCAACTCCAGTTGTTCCACCTGCCACTGAATACTCAGAAAGCACCGACCGACGATATCAACGTCCGGAAGGCGATCGCTTACGCATTCGACTACGAGAGCGCGGTTAATGAGATAATCGGTGGCGGCGCGGTTGCCGCGGGGCCAGTCCCACGAGAGATGGCAGGTCACAATGATGATCTCGAGCCAATGTCTCAGGACCTCGACCGCGCGCAAGAGTTCCTCGACCAGGCGGAGTACTCTGTTGACGAAATCAACGAGATAGGCCTCGAACATGTAGTCGTAGCCGGAACCGAGCTCCAGCGGCAAGTTGGGCTGCTCAACCAGTCTGGTCTGTCGGAGCTTGGTATTGAAGTGGAAGTCAATCCCCAGCAGTGGGCCACAATCACTGACCGTGCCACCGACCCCGAAGAGACAGCCCACATCACGAATATCTTCCACACCGCGAAGATGCCTTCGCCGGACAGTCACACTTACTTGATGTACCACCCTGAGTCGTTTGGGTCGTACATCTCCCAGTCGTGGTATTCGACCGACGAACTCGAATCAGTCCTCGAGGAGGCTCGCAGCACGCCAGACCTCCAAGAGCGCCTCGAAAAATATCAAGAAGCACAGGCACTGGTAGTCGAGGGGATGCCCAGCGTATTTATTGCGAACCCACCGTACCGCATCGGAATTAACGAGAATGTCGGTGGTTGGCAGTACCAAGGCGTGATGGCATTCGACTGGGACGTGCACTCGATGCACCGCGAAGGGGAGGGGCGCGCAGAATAGCGGCTGCCAGAGCCAACCCTAATTAAACACCTCAGATCCTATCACTTCCAATATTACACGCAACTAATGTCATACGTTAACTACTTGATTCGCCGTGCGCTCCAATCGATCCCGGTTATTTTTGGTTTGTCGATGCTGATTTTTGTCATTTCTCGGGTGATTCCGGGAGATCCGGTTCGGCTCGCGCTCGGCCCAGAGGCCAGCGATCAGCAGGTCGAGGCCCTCAAAACCGAAATGGGGCTTGATGAGCCAATCCCGGTTCAGTACGTCGACTGGCTGATCGGCGTAGTTCAAGGCGACTGGGGAATGTCTCTGCGGACGAATAATAACGTATTCAACGACATTATCGCCCGGTTGCCCGCTACGTTCGAGCTCGTCGTCCTGACACTGTTCTTCGCGGTGCTGCTCGCGATTCCGTTCGGCGTCATCGCGGGAACAAACAAAGATCACTGGCAGGACCATGTCTCTCGTATCACCGCGCTGTTCGGCGTCTCAATGCCACGGTTCTGGGTCGCTATTGTGCTCCAGATCATCTTTGTCGTCACCCTCGGGCTGCTTCCGCTATCGGGGCGGCTGAGCGATGGAGTTGAGCCGCCTCCAGACGTAACGCACCTCTATCTCGTCGACAGCCTGCTTGCGGGCCAGTTCGGGACGTTCGTCGACGCCGCGACGCATCTGATATTGCCGGCGTTCGCGCTCGGACTGGCAACACTAGCACAGGTGATGCGACTCATCCGATCGGACATGATCGACGAACAGCGCAAGGACTACGTGCTCGCTGCGCGGGCGTACGGCCTTCCGAACAACCTAGTCGAGTACAAATATATGCTGCGCAACGCGTTCACGAGCTCGCTGACGGTTATCGGGCTTTCGTTTGGCTTCCTACTGGGAAATGCGTTCCTCGTAGAGATCGTTTTCGCATGGCCGGGGATGGCCCGTTACGGCGTCGAGGCAATTCTGTATCAAGATTTCAACGCCATCATTGGAGTCGTCATGGTCGTCGGTGTCGGGTTCGTGAGTGCGAACTTCATCGTGGACCTGCTGTACGGCTACCTAGACCCGCGAGTTAGACTGGAGGATCAATAAATATGGCTACTGAAAAAAGCGACGGACGGTTTCTCAGTACAGAGGACACCGCTCGACAGGAGCGGCTTAAACAGCTCAAGAGGACCTGGAAGAGCTTTATGCAGAATAAGCTCTCTGTCGTGGGTCTGCTGATGATACTGACACTGGTGTTCGCAGCGACGTTCGCTCCGTTTATTGCACCGTACCCTGATGATGCCGGGGCAGGGGTCCATTTCGACCGCGCGAGCCAGCCGCCAAGTCTTGAGCACCCGATGGGCACGGACACAACCGGTCGCGACATTTTCAGTCGGGTGTTGTTTGGTGCACGTATCTCGCTGATGATGGGTGCAATCGTGCTGTCAATAGCAATTTCCATCGGCGTCACCCTCGGGCTAGTCGCCGGCTACCTCGGTGGGAAGACCAACTCGGTCATCATGCGCACAACTGACATCTTTTTGGCCATCCCGCCAACGCTGCTAGCGATGGCTGTTGTCGCGGCTACTGGGTCATCGTTATTTAATGTCATGGTCGCCATCGCGTTCTCTTGGTGGTCATGGTACGCGCGACTGACCCAAGGAGAAGTCCTCTCAATCAAGGAGGAAGAATTCATCGAGTCTAGCCGGGCATTAGGCTCGAACTGGCTTCGGACAACATTCAAAGAAGTACTACCCAATATTGTGAGTCCGATCACAGTCAAAGCCACACTAGACATGGGATTCGTCATTCTCGTAGGTGCAGGCCTGTCATTCCTCGGACTGGGTGCTCAGCCGCCGACCCCGACTTGGGGGGCAATGATCGCTCAGGGGCGTAACTACGTCACCACCTTTTGGTGGATCGCAGTATTCCCAGGATTAGCCATCTCATTCGCTGTGCTCGGGTTCAATTTCATTGGCGACGGCCTACGGGATGCCTTCGACGTAGAGGTGAACTGAAATGGCTGAGACTCTCTTGGAGGTACGAAACCTCCACGTCCAGTTCGATACATACGACGGCGTCGCGGAGGTAATCAACGGTGTCGATTTCACGCTGAACCGTGGCGAGACGGCCGCATTAGTCGGCGAAACTGGCTGTGGCAAGAGCGTGACTGTCAAATCTATTATGGGCTTACTCCCTGCAGCGGAAATCACCGCGGGCGAGATCATATATAAAGGCCAGGATTTGCTGGAGTTGTCCGATGCCGAGCGTCATGCACGTCGGGGGCGCGAGATTAGCATGATCATGCAAGATCCGATGACGAGCCTCAATCCCGTCCTCACAGTCGGTGAACAGATGATCGACGTGCTAAAATGGCAAGGCGAGCGCCGGCTATCTGTCACCGACTGGCTCCGGGATAAGGTCTCGAGAAGGTCAGACGCGGACCACCGTGAGCGAGCGATTGAAATGCTTGCTGACGTAGAAATCTCTGCGCCAGAGCGGGTGTTTAGCAGTTACCCTGTTGAGCTGTCTGGTGGTATGCGCCAGCGTGTGTTGATTGCCATCGCGTTACTGTCCGAACCAAATTTCCTGATTGCCGACGAACCTGGTACGGCCCTAGACGTCACGACCGAGGCAAAAGTGTTGGATTTGCTTGACGAACTAGTCGAGGATCGGAACACTAGCGTTCTGTATATTACTCACGACCTCGGCGTCGCTCGTGAGGTGAGCGAATTCATCAATGTTATGTATGCTGGCGAGATCATCGAGCAGGCTCCGACAGCCGAACTGTTCGCCGATCCGGAGCACCCCTACACTCGAGGGTTACTCGAGAGTATACCGACACTCTCGAGTGGGATCGGTGGAGGTATTGAAGGTCACCTTCCAGATTACACGGATCCGCCGGCAGCCTGCCGATTCGCGGAGCGATGTCCCCACGCTGAGTCTAAGTGCAGCGAGGTAGTGCCATATCCGCGGAAGACAGCCGATGACCACACGGTTGCCTGTCACCTCTTTGACGGGGAGGCCGCCCACGACCGCCATCAGAAGCTTGCTCAGGAGAGGGTCGACATTGGATCGCCCCCTTGGCGGGAGGGCTCGGAGACTGAGACTGGGTCCGACGTAGTGGCTGATGGAGGGGCTAGCAAATGAGTCTCACTGACAACGCCGACGAGATAGTAACCCGAGGGGCTCGCAAAGAAGCAGACTCCATGGTCCAAGTCGAGGGACTGAAGAAGCACTTCCCTATCCATGAAGGGATCCTACGGAAGAGGGCTGGGGAAGTCCGAGCGGTCGACGGAGTGAGCTTCTCGATCGGTGAGGGGCAGACCTTCGGACTGGTTGGAGAGTCTGGGTCAGGGAAGACGACTATGGGCCGGGCGATGCTGCGGCTGACTGAACCCACGGCGGGTACTGTCAGGATTGATGGTCAGAACGTCGTCGATCTTTCCGAGGACGAACTCAAGCGGTTCCGACAGAACATGCAAATCGTCCACCAAGATCCCACGTCGAGTCTTAATCCTCGCCACCGTGTGAAGACGATTATCGAGGCACCATTGAAGATCCATGACTACGGTGATGCTAAAGAGCGCATCGAGCGCATCGAGGAGCTGCTGGACATGGTCGACCTACCGCGGGAATACATGTACCGCCACCCTGGGCAGCTCTCAGGCGGACAGAAACAGCGGGTCGGTATTGCCCGAGCAGTAGCACTGAATCCGAAGTTCGTCGTGCTAGACGAGCCAACAAGTGCGCTCGACGTGAGCGTGCAGGCCCGCATCGTCAACATACTCCAGCGAATCCAAAAAGAGTATGGGATCACCTATCTGTTCATCACTCACGACCTTTCGCTGTTGCGCAACGTCGCCGACCGCATCGGAGTGATGTACCTAGGCCGGCTTGTTGAGGTCGGTGATGTTCAGTCCGTCTTCAGGACGCCAGAACATCCCTACAGCCGGGCGCTGTTATCGGCCATATCGACGGTGAGTGATGCCGACAAGCAAGCCAAGCCTGAACAACAGAAACTTGAGGGCGAGATCCCGGACCCTCGGGAGAAGCCCAGCGGCTGTGCCTTCCGCTCGCGGTGCCCCCGTGCGTTCGATGCCTGCTCAGGTGAAGAACCCTCGATGTACGAACTGGGAGACGACCAGGAAGCACGGTGCTACCTGCACGATGACCGCTACCGGGAAGAGCCCGATTGGTGACCATGTCTGAGGATTCCTCTCGAATCAAGACACTTCGACGGGCTCGCCAGCGGCAACCCTGGACAGTCGAGCTGCTTATTGAATCGGCGGCTGATCCGATGAAATTCAAGGAACGTACACCGGCCTGTGCAGCCTGTCCGCAGCCCTGCGAGGCCGACGAGGTGTGTGCGACGGCAGTAGGAAAGGCAGGTAACCTCTTCGAGTCGATGGGCCGCGACCAGGCGTATTACTTGGTGGAGAACGGCATGAAGCGATTGCGAACACGAGACGACGCCACGCTCCGGACCGTTGAGCGTGAGCGGCCAAACACGTTCCTAGCGCTTGATAACGAGCGCATCGGCGAGACGGCATCGAAAAACAAGCAACCGACAAAATCCAACGACAAATGAACGACAATAATCACACAGAGATCACCGATGAGTGGGTTGAACACGTAGCGGTCGGCGGGGCGATCCTCGGCGGCGGGGGCGGTGGCTCGCTCGATGAAGGTATCGAGTTCGGCGAATTGGCGGTCGAGTATGGCAGCCCGACACTACGTCCAATATCCGAATTGGACCCCTCCGAGGTAGTTTTGACTGTCAGCGGTGTCGGCGCCCCAGCGGCGACTGACAGCCACGTCAAGCCGGCTGACTACGTGCAGGCTGTCGAGTTGGTGATGAACCGGATCGCCGAGCGTGGTCGATCAGTCGGCGCGCTAATGACCAACGAAATGGGTGGGTTCGCTAGCGTCAACGGATTGCTGCAGTCGGCCGTGACTGGGCTCCCACTAGTGGATGCGGCGTGTAACGGCCGCGCACATCCAACAGGGCCAATGGGGTCGATCGGACTGTCAAGCGACGAGACTGTGTTACAGGCCGGTGTCGGGGGCGAGCCCGACACTGGACGGCGCCACGAACTGGTCGTGGAGGCCCACCTTTCGTCCGCAGCGGACACAATCCGTCAAATAGCTGAGGCGGCCGGAGGCCTAGTTGCGGTCGCGCGTAATCCCGTCCCGGCGGAGTACGCCGAGTCTAATGCTGCGCTCTCGGTGTACGACCAGGCAAAAACGCTCGGTCAGGCAGTTCAGACAGCACGTGACGGCGAGACCGCCGCTGCAGAGGTAGCGTCACTGCTGGACGGCGAAGTAGCAATCACTGGGACCGTTGACTCACGGGAACTGGAGACAGCTGGCGGATTCGACATCGGGACTGTCGTCGTCGACGACCACGAGCTCACATTCTGGAACGAGTATATGACCTTCAGCCGTGATGGTGAGCGGCTCGCAACGTTCCCCGACCTGATCACAACGCTGGACACAGACACCGGCGAGCCGATATCGACTGCCGAAATTGCAGAAGGCCAGTCAGTCACAGTTGTACTGGCGCCGGCATCGTCGCTGGCACTCGGCGCTGGAATGGACGACCCTGGGTTGTTCGAACCCGTCGAAGAGGCTGTCGGGCAACCGGTCGTCGAACACGCGTTCCCGGAGGTGTAACCATGTTTGAGCGAATACAGCGCGCCTACGATGTGCTTGACCACCCCGATGCGGACGGCGAGGCCGTCTGCTCGGAATTAAAAGGGACCGGTGTCGATGTGGATGTGACGACCATCGAGGGCAAAGAAGGAACAACTGACTTCGTAAAAATAGTTGTCCCGGGTGAGGATCCAGACGCAAACACGCTCGGTGTCATCGGGAGGCTGGGTGGCGCGGGAGCCCGTCCCGAGGAGATCGGAATGGTATCGGACGCCGACGGTGCGATCGTCGCGCTTGCGACGGCGTTTCAGCTCGCGGAGATGCATGCCCGCGGTGATGTGCTTGCAGGTGACGTACGCATCGCGACCCACGTCTGTCCGGATGCTCCAACCCAGGCTCACGATCCGGTTCCGTTCATGGGGAGCCCCGTAGATATGGCCACAATGAATGAACACGAGGTTGATGGCGAAATGGATGCGGTGCTATCAGTCGACGCCACGAAAGGTAACCGGGTCCACTGCGAACGCGGGTTCGCGCTAACTCCGACAATTAAACAAGGGTGGATCCTCCGTCCGAGCGAGACTCTTCTCGACGCCCAAGAGCGGGTTACGGGTGAGCCCCCGAGGACGCTCACGCTGACGGCCCAAGATATCACACCCTATGGGAATGATGTCCACCATATCAACAGCATCCTCCAGCCTGCAACCGCAACAGACGCGCCAGTGGTGGGCGTTGCCACGACAAGCGTGAATCCAGTTCCCGGTTCTGGCACCGGAGCAAACTATCTCCCTGAGATCGCCGAAGCCACCGGATTCGTCGTCGAGACGGCGAAAGACTTCACGCGCGGACGTGCCTCATTCTACGATGAGGCAGAGTTCGACCGCCTGAAGTCGCTATACGGCTCAATGGACCATCTTCAGACAATGGGTGAGAGCCGATGACAAAGCTTGGACTGCTCACTATTGGCCAGGCGCCTCGGGATGACATCACTCCCGACATCAAGGCCCAACTCCCCGAGCACGTCGAGGTTATCGAAGCGGGCGCGCTTGACCGGTTCGACTCCGCTAAAGAGATCGAGGAGGCGGCAGGAGCCCACGATGGCGAGCCGGTATTTGTCACGAAACTCCGAGACGGCTCGTCGGTCACCATCGACCGGGCTGCAACAATCGGATTGATGCAAGAGCGGATTCAGGAGCTCGCGGCGGATGTCTCCACTATCGGGGTCCTCTGTACGGGAGCATTCCCTACATTCAACGTTGACGTCCCGGTACTGGAGCCCAGCAAGCTGCTACACGCCTGGACGTCTGGCATCGTCGATGACGGTACGGTCGGCGTACTCGTGCCCGAGCCCGAACAAGTACTCCAGACCCGCAAGAAGTGGGCGGAATTTGACCTGGTCACCGCTTCCGGGTCGCCTTACGTTGATGAGGATGAGGTCAGTCCCGCTGCCGAGGCGCTAGGAACCGATGTCGATCTCGTCGTGATGGACTGTATGGGATACACTCCTGAAATGAAGGATCAGGTCCGGACGACGACTGGTGCGGGGGTCTTACTCGGCCGGTCAGTACTCTGGAAGACTTCCACGGAGGTGCTGTGATGGCGGACCTTCGAGCAGTCGCACGGCGAGTTCTCTCAGAGAATATGGGAGCTGTTGCTGATGAGTCGTTGGTGGTCGTGACTGACACCGACAAGCGAGAGATTGGACGAGCACTATTCGAAGCCGGCGCTGACCTTGATCTCGAAGTCGGAATTATTGAGACGCCGCCGATGGAACGTAGCGGGATGGAACCCCCGGCGTTCGTCGCCGCGGCCATGCGGGAGGCCGATATTGTAGTGGCACCAACGAGCGCGTCACTAACTCATACGCGTGCTCGAGAGGCTGCGACGGAGACAGGCGCTCGCGTCGCCACAATGCCGGGCATCACCGAGCGTATGTTCGGCGAGGGTGCAATTACCGCCGACTATGATGAGGTCGAGCGGCTGACAGCCGCGCTCGCCGACCGGCTGACTGCAGCTGATGAAGCCCGTATCGAGACCGGTAAAGAGGTACTGAAAATGTCGTTGACTGACCGCAAGGGAATTCCCAGTGACGGTCTGATCCGCAAACCGGGTGAGTCAGGAAATCTCCCCTCCGGTGAAGGGTATATTGCCCCAGTTGAGGATACTGCAGAGGGCGCTATCGCGTTTGACGGCGGCCTCGTCGGTGTCGGTGCGCTCGACGAACCTGTTATTGTCCGGATTGAGTCGGGATCGGTTACATCTGTTGAGGGGCCGTCGGCCGAACAGTTTCTTGAGGCAACCGCCGGAGACGACTGCGCTCGCCAGGTCGGCGAACTCGGTCTCGGGACGAACCCAGCTGCGGAGATCATCGGGACTGTCCTTGAGGATGAAAAAGTCTATGGGACATGTCACGTAGCATTCGGGGACAACCACGGGTTTGGAGGGACGATCGAGTGTGATTCCCATGTCGACGGGATTGCACTAGAACCCGACGTTTACCTCGACGACGAACTCGTTGTTACCGGTGGTGAGGTGGTTGTGTGACCGACTGTGAGGTAACAGATGACCGATAGCGATAGTGACAGTAGATACACTGACCGCCCAGCGCTACACGGAGAGGAATCACAGGTGACAGACCTGACGCGGTGGCTTGCAGGGCGGGCGACAGTCCGTGATTTTGACCCTAGTGCAGAGATTCCAGACGAGGAGGTCCGCGAAATGGTTGACGCCGGGCGGAAGGCCCCAACCAGCGGGACGGTACAGATGTACAGCTTCGTGTGGATCCGCGAGCAATCACTGCGTGAGCGCATCCATGAGTTGTGCGACCGCGGAAGCAAGCAGATTGAGGAAGCGAGCCACTTCCTGCTGGTATGC
Organism: Halorubrum rutilum; assembly: GCF_042665015.1. Lineage (GTDB taxonomy): Archaea > Halobacteriota > Halobacteria > Halobacteriales > Haloferacaceae > Halorubrum > Halorubrum rutilum. The sequence goes on from NZ_JBHTBL010000032.1 coordinate 22,369, forward strand.
ATTGACCTGCGGCGGGTCCGGCTGCTGTTGGAACACCGTGACCGCGAGTTCCGCATCGTACCTGGGATGGGGATGCTTGAGGGAGCAATCGACGCCTCACTGGCGGCGATGACAACGATGACAGCCGCCGAGAGCCAAGGATACGGAATCTGTCCAATCGGGAACATCCTGAATGGTCTCCCCCAAGCTGCGGCAGCTGTCGACCTCCCGTCGGGTGTCCTCCCAATCTACGGGCTCTGTATTGGCGTCCCAGCCCACGGTGAGGCCAAAGAGAACGCCCCGCGGCTCCCGCTCGAGGCAGTTCTTCACGAGGGAGAGTATCAAGATCCTCCACCAGAACTACTTGAAGCCTCCCACGACGCGATGGACGAAATGTACGGTGACAGTGTCTACGGAGACTCCGATCGAGAGTGGTACGGGACTCTCGAGCGCTACTGGGGGCCTGACGGTTTCATGAATCGTCGCGAAGAGACGTTGTTTGCCGCCCTGCGCCAGCAGGGCTTCTTCGCGGCCCGCGGCATAGACGAACCGGCAGAAAAGAACGAAGATACTGCAGATACATGACCAAACAAAATCAAATCGAGATGGGTGTCCTCCGCGTGCTGACGCTGGAGGACCCTGAAGACGTATCGCTACATGGACGCGTGATCGAACAGCAGTTCCCCCATATCTCGACGACATCACGGTGTATTCCTGACCATCCGGAAGGGATTCCGTCTGTCGAGGCTGAAGAGGAGGCGCTACCATACATCAAGGGACTAGGACGGGAAATGGCGACTGACGTCGACGTGCTAACGATCAGCTGCGCGCTCGACCCTGCAGTGTCAACACTCGATAATGAGGTGGACGTGCCAGTTGTCGGTGCGGGCGCCAGCGTTGCGGCGATTGCGATTGCCCGGGGTGAAACTGTCGGGACGCTCGGCCTTGAGAGCGGGACACCTCCGATAGTTCGCAATCTACTGGGTGACCGTTTAGGGGCCACCGAGACTGTTGAAGGCGCGGAAACAACCAACTATCTCACGACCAAGGAAGGGCAGACAGAGATCCGGACAGCGATTAAGCGGCTAGCCGACGCCGGTTGCGACGTAGTCGCGCCCAGCTGCACCGGGCTGACGACCTCAGGCGTGCTGGGTGACATCGGGTCGTCCTTCGAAATTCCAGTTGTCGACCCCGTACTCGCGATGGCTGCGGTCGGTACCACGACGGTGCTGCCAATCACGACAGCCTCGGAGGTAGAAGCATGAGCGATGCCGTCAAGGTCGGCGACGTCAGCGCGGAACCAGGGACCCGCGAGCAGGGGTACATCGAAGGTGTCGAGCTAACGACTGGCGACAGTATCAACATCCCTGTGGTTGTTCTTAATGGTTCCAAAGAGGGACCGACTGCGCTCTTGTTCTCGACCCAGCACGGCAAGGAACTCCAGGGAACAGCTGTCACTCACGAAATGATCCACGAGCGGCTCTCGCCAGACGAGGTAGCAGGTACGGTGATCGCCATCCCCGTTGCTAACCCGCTGGCATTTATGCATGCGACCTACCGGTCGTGGATCGACAATCGAGATGTCGGCTATGTCAACGTCGAGAATACAGAAGGTAACACCACTGAACGCCTCGCTAGCGCTATCTGGGAGAACGCTTGGAGTAAGGCCGATATCGTCGTGAACTATCACTGTAACGACCACCCAGATTCACTGTATTTCCAGATCATCGAGCCGACCGAAGAGACGGAGGCTGACGTTGAGCGGGCTGCCGAGGCGTTCGGTATCACGACGGTTCGAAAGGACAATATTGTCGAATCTGGTCCCGGACCGATTGGTGCTGACCGTGTCCCGACATTAAGTAATAAAGGTGCAGCAGAGGGCATCCCCGAGCTCATGGTGGAGTTCATCAACGGCCGGTATCTTGACGAGACGAGCCTCCGGGTTGGGGTGGATGGCACCCTCAATGTGCTGCGGGAGTTTGACCTCCTAGAAGGGGAACCCTCGGAAGGCCCTCAAGAGGATATCACGCTGGTTCCGTGTCAGTACACTGGTGGCCATGGTGTCAATCGTGCCCACGGAATGGTCCGCAATGACAGCGGCGGAATCCTTTATCCGCGCCAACCGACGGGAGAGTTTGTCGCCGAAGGAGAGACCGTCGCCGACATCGTTGATCTCCACGGTAACCACGTGGAGTCAGTCAAAATGCCTGTTGACGGCTACCTCTGGGCGTACGCCGGCTCCCAACAGTTCGCCACGTCAGGTGGAATGCAGACCATCGAATCTGGCGGAAAAGTTGTTTACGCGTTTACACACGAGGAGAATGTGTAGCCGTACCACTCATAGAACATACAGCCGACAGATCATTAGTGTCTGGCAGAAAGCCAGTAGAACAATCAGTGTCTAAGACGGAGTAACTTTTTGTCAAGTTGCTGTAAGAAAGCTATTAATTGAGGCTAAAGAATACAAGGTATGGATATTGAAATGCCGGAACCAAAGGAGTGGATTGAGGACCCCCAAGTCGTCGAACTGCTGGAAGAGACGATGGATCACAAGGATTATTTGATTTTTCGTGAGCTGAATGAGGACGGCCGGCTATCGGACACAGAGCTGGCTGAGCGAGTTGGTCTCTCTCGGACTGCTGCACGACGGCGGCGGAAAAACCTCCAAGATGATGGGATCCTCGAGATCTTCGCATTGCTTGTATTCAAGAAGGCTGACTATACCTACGCGGAAGTTCACATCTCCTACTCGACGGATGTCAGCCAAAGGCAGATAGAAGAGTTCATTAAGGGCTTTCTCAACGATGGTCTTGTCTACGAGGTGGCCGAAGTGGTCGGCGAACATGATCTTATGATCCGTGTCTGGGAATCCTCGCTTAATGAGCTCAACGCTCATGTACGGGAATATCTCCAGAACAATGATGTTGTCGACTCTTATACACTTGTCCCAATTACAAACTCCTACAAGATGTTCCACCGAGATTTCTACTCGAACGGTGTCGACGACGAATAACACAATATCGGTGACGCACCATACCGCGTTGGGTCGAGAATAAGTGTGAAGTGGTTACTGATGTGATTTGGGAAATAATTGGTACAAATATCGGCGTAAACGAACACTATTGACCGGTTCGCTCTGTTGGAATTGGAAACAACCTTGTCCGGAGTTCGCGCTCTGTATTTAGCATAGCCTCTCCAAACTATCAGCATCTGAGGATATCAACAGAGCTGCCACGGTCGATGTTGGCTGTGACGAGTGTTCTAGAGGTATCGATAAAGAGCAAGACAGCTGATCACCTGCCGATATCGGGTGGCTATAGTAGCTGCTCAACACCGTCGTAATTCCTCATGTAACTCTTGCTTCCCGGTGTTATCTATATGTCACATAAGGAGTTGATATCGGACGTCGTGCGAACGAAACCGAAAACGCCCGTTGCGGGTTTGTCGTGCTACCGAGTGGGAGGAATTAGCGCAATAATCACGACCACAGATGCTACTCGATAGTTGCTTCTTCCATTATCTCAATCTCCTCGTCAGTGAGTCCGTACAACTCGTAGCGATCTCGTCGATCAGGTCGTCTATCTTTGTGATCTTCTTGTCAAACTCCTCGGCAAGCTCGACCGTCTGGAGGTAGTTCTCTATGTTGCCGGCCACGTCGTCGACATCGGAAACTTGCCCGCCTTCAGCCGGTCGACGAGCGAATTCATCTAAGTTGCCGTCTCGCGGACGTTCACGAATCCGGTAGCTTCGTCAGCGAAACCATGATCGCACTGCTCGTCGCCGCCGCCTCCGGTTATCAGGTGCTTCGGTAAGTGGAAGATAGGTATTCGTAGACCGTGTTTTGGTGGTCAGTTAGTAAAACCCGCTCTCCAAGGTCTCTAATGGATATAATTCGGGTATTGTATCTATCTTCTTTATACCTCCCTTCTGCGAACAAGAAACAGTTACCGTTGCGGTCGGGATTTACGTTCTTCCCCTGAGAGACGTTTATCAAGCCATGAGCGGGCAACTCGATACCGATCCGGCGGTCGCCAGACGAGAGCCACATGAGGAACCCGTCACCAATTACGATTCGAAGAGCGTGATACTACGGGCCGAACGCCACGATCGGATCAGAGTCGAGAACACCGTAACGAATATCTCGCCGGGTCAGTCGATTCCCGACGATCTAACGGTGGTGAAGCGGACGTCGACGTATTTCGGCCCGAAATTAGTCATGGAATCGGCGGGTTCGAACTATCTACTCACGGCACCGGGGCCCGACTCACAGCTGGTCCTCTGGCACACGAGCGAAGGCCCTGACGGATTCAGAAACGAGTGGGCAAAGTTGGCCGAAGTAACTGTGGCGTTCGAAGAGGACCAACCACAGTACGATCTCTGTCCCGTCTGTGGCGAGCTGATGAAAACGCTTGAACACGAGCGCGAAGCCGCCTTCGGCTCGTGTCTGGACACCGACTCCTAAACCGCTTAGAAGTCGTCGAGACCGGACTGTTCCAAGCCCGAATCGAAGTCGCCTCGGATCCGTTGGAACGAAGCCGTGGTCGACGGCGTCACGCCCTTTTTCTCAGCGAGGTATTCCACCAGATTGCCGTCCTCGATTTCGGGGTGGAGTTCGCCGGCTGCTAGGGCCTTTTGTTCGGCGTTGACGACCTTCTGAAGCCGGTTCAGTGTGTTCTTCGGAGACCGTCGACAGCGCTCAACCACGTGTTCGGCATCGAGCGACGAATCTTCGGGGAACACTTCGGAGAGTTCGTCAAGCGGAATGTCGCGGTAGATCCACCCGTCTTTATCGAACAGTTTGAACGTGATCGTGTCCTCACCGGATTTGGCTTCGGCGTCCTCATATGCCGACGGAGGCATCCGAGGACTCACGTGTGAGCCGCCGATGATGTCGAGGCCCATTCCCAGACCGGCGAAGTCCGCCGCCGGGCGACCTCCAAGACTGTCGTCCCGATCGCCCGGATCAAGGTTGATCCCGTAGAAGAGGACGCTCTCCTCGATGCCCCTTCGTGCGATCGAGTTCATCATCGGACGGACGATGTCGACCTTCGCGTTCGCAGTGATCCGCGTCCGGTCGAAGTTGAGGCAGAACGCACGCACCTGCTCTCGCCCGTACACATCCATCAACTCCGTCGTGTATTCGTGGCCGAGGATCGGAACAACGCCCATCACGGGCATTTTCGGAGCGGCTCGGTCGGCCACGTCCAAGAACGTCTTGACGCTCTCGAGATAGGACCGGAAGGCCGGATCTGAAACCCCGTTTTCGGAGTCGACAGTCCGAGCCAACTCCGGCATCAGAGGCACCGTCATCACATCGGAGAAGGAGGCGATAACATCGCACAGGTACTCGGCTTCGCTCTCCGAGATCGGCGTGGTCAGATCGTAAGAGATGAACGCGATCGTCAGTTCATCTTCTCGTGTCTTGTTGTAACCTCTCTGGAGACTCTTGACGATCGCGTCTTCACCTCCTCGAAGGGCCTGCGTGAGGGTCTGCCCGTTGACCGAGCGGTGAAGCTCGTTCACACCCCGAGCGTTCTCCTGAACGGACTCGTGTTCGCGGGTCTTTTTGATGTCGATAGCAACCGTGGGAGTGTCGACGGTTACCTCTCCAACCTCTACTCGGCGTAGAGGGGCGAGGATGTCGTCGCCGAACGACTCCGTTTTGACTTTGATCTGGCTCACTTATCGAGGCGAGTGAGTTCCACGGAGGTGCGTTCCCAGATCACCTGATGGAATCGTGGCCCTACTTAACGGCTGTCGGAACGTGTTCATTTTCGCCGGCCTACTGAACACTAAGTGTCGTCCGATCCACCTCTCGGACGCGAAGCGGGTAGGACAGCAGGCGCGACAGAGAGTCGTGGCCGGTGGTGCGGCCGTGACCGACTCAGCGCCACACGTTCTTTCGTGATACATTACGTGTGTAATTCTGGACACGTGCGGGATATGGATAAGGGTTCGGGGGCCGGAGTGAAAGTGAACTAAACAGCGCCAACATCGATTCTTTCTCCCGATTTCGAGTTGGTGAGACGGGGTGTTGAGACTCCATTTCGGAAGTTACAGACACCCGGATATCACACAGGCTGCTCGACGACCTTGATCTACTCGTCGAGTTCTTCCGGCGCGCTCGACCGTCCGGAGGTAGTTCTCTAGGTCGCCGGCCACGTCGTCGACGTCGGGCAACTCGATCGCCTTCAGCCGGTCAACCCGCGAGTTTGTTTTTGTTACCGCCTCACGGAAGTTCGCGAAGCTGATCTTGTCTTGGTCAGTTTTCCCCGAACACCGATTTGACGTATTTCGGTAGGTTGGTCGCAGCGAAGGCGGGCACAAACTCCTCGGCTAAGAGTTCACGCTCGTCTGACGCTCCCGACGAGAAGTCCCCCTCAATTACATCTCTACGGCTCGCGACCTTTCTGATGACAGGGGATATATCGATCTTGGGATTGTGACTCATCGCTTCGCCCGTATGAATGTCTTTCATCCACAGTGTCCATCGGAATCCGTCAGTTCCGATTCCCACTAGGTACCGCTGCTTGGTATCGCGAAGGTACTTACAGAACGCGTCCTCTTCCAGATACTCTCGAATATCCTCACTCGCGTGTGTTTTCGCACCAGTCATTCGCTCCCGGTTTACCGCCTTCGCCTCAACGATACACACGATAGCCGGGTCGATGTTTTTCAGTAGATAGTCGGGCTGTTTCGGCTCGACTTTCCGATACGTTATTGGCTGGCGGATGAAGTGCGGCCCAGTTCCGTCGTATTCCGCTGAGGAGGAACTTAGGTATCCAAGTCCGTGGAGAACGGGTCCAATGAGATACTGCTCTGTGAAGACTTCTGGTGCCTGTTCAACGCGTGCTCCTGAGAACTTCTTCGGACTACGAAAGAGTTCACTGAGCTGCCCAGCCTCTCCGAGCTCTCGGAACTTCTGTGGGAACACCTCTAACTGTCTCCTGACCTTCCCCGCGATCTCGTCGTCCTCGGTTAGGGAGGCCAGAGACTGGTTTTCGCTCACTCTTTTACAGCCTCCTCAACGATCTCGATCTCCTCGTCGGTGAGTCCGTATAGTTCGTACACAATCTCGTCGATAAGCTCGTCCGTCTGCTCGATCTTCGCATCGAGCTCCTCGGTGCGCTCCTTCGTCTGTAGGTAGTTCTCCAAGTCGTCGGCCACGTCGTTGACGTCGGGCAGTTCGATCGCCTTCAGTCGGTCTATCAGCGAGTTCGTCTTCGTCGCCGTCTCGCGGAAGTTCGCGAAGCCCCCCGCCTCGTCGACGGCGACCGGAACAAAGTGCTCGATCAGGTCCGCCTCCCGCTCCGTGAGGTCCGTGATCCGGAACGCCGGCAGGGACTCCGTCTCCGTGTAGCCCCACTGGTCCGTCTCGTGCGCGTCCTCGTCGTCGGGCTTGTAGCGAGCGGTTGCCTCTATGAGAACGGTGTTGGGGGACTCGCGATCGACGCGGGCGGTGCCGATGCGGAGGTTCTCGAGATCTTCGCTTGTTTTCGATACTGCGGTTCTACTGGAACTATTTGTTGGTTGAATTAGACCGTAGTCTTGGATGCTCTTGTTGAACTCAGGGGATCCTAGATGTTGAATCAAATCTGTATTCAGGTCTCTCCTGTTCCGCTTATACGATTTTATTAGTTGTGCCAGCGCTGACAGTTTCACATACGGATGAGACGACTCCTCAATATCGCGAATACTTGAGATAGAGTGCTCTTCATTTACAATATCATCCTCATCTAGTTTTTTGACGGGTAGTTGGCGAATATCTTCAGGATAAACATCAGTATATGATCCCTGGAGAGTACCCGTTGCTAAGAATTTAGAGAAATAATATCCGACGACTGATGAGTTGGCTAGCGCATTAAGAAACCGCACGTTGTACTGTTCCGCATATTCGTACTGTTCGTGATCTGATGGCCCCCTGTGAGATTCCATCTCTTCTGACCATGGGACCGCATGTGCAGCCCTCTGTGCAGTATAATATGAATCATAGTCATAACATGAAACAAGACGGTTATTAGAATCACTAATCCTCCGGAAGATCACCTTTCTATTCTCAAATAATTCTGGGTATTTCGGGCGATGGAAGTGCTGTCTTTTTGAGTCGTAGTCGATGTACTTCCCATCCCACTGAAGAGAATATCGCTGAATGTTTTTACCTTCCAGATACGGCTTAAATCCCGGCCCTTCCTGAGTATCAGACAGTATATCTTCTTTGTTAAAGTCTAATTCACTATCTGCTGCACTATGCGCGACAATTCCCGGATTGACACAACATATCGAGCCTAATGAGGTAGAAATATTATCCAACTTATCTTTTAGCTCCATGTCTTCTGGGGAGATATCTAGTCTAAATGAAGTATTGTTGTAGGTCAAGAAGATCTCTTGATCAATATTGAACTCACTATTGAATACTGGCTGATTGTATCGAACGATTTCAGTAGTACCAGTCGAGGGTTCTTTACAAGCTACGTAAATAACACATTGACGGTCAACCGACTTGAAGACAGAATATTCTCCAAAGTCAACGAGTGCGTGAATATTTGTTTCTCTGACCAAGTGATTCCGGATATCTCTTGCGTATTTTTCTGTTTTGACAGAGCTGGGAAGAATATATGAATGATATCCCCCATGCCGCGTCAATTCTAGAGCCTTGTAACTAAATATCACATACAGATCCCAATGGCCTACCGTGGGCTCCGGATATAGCTCCTCATACGTTCTTGGCGTAATTGGACTATTCTCGGTCAATTCCCAGTTCGAAACATACGGCGGATTTCCGACAACCGCGTCAAACCCGGCCTCTGCCATCTTCTCGCCTTCCGAATCGAAGAACACCTCGGGGAACTCCAGTTCCCAGTGGAAGAAGTCCTGTTCGTCTGCCGTTGCCTGTGCCGCCGTGAACCAGTCTTCCTCGCGAATCTCGGCCCAATCGTCCTCGTCCTCGATCGCACCGGCCATCTGCTCGTACGAGCCCTCAGGCACGTCACAGCCGAACTCCTCGGCGGTGTGGACGTTCGCCAGCTCGAAGAGGCGCGTGTAGAGGGGGTCGTCGCGGATCTCGTCGTACAGCTCCTCCATCGACTTCACATCCTCCAGCGTCTCGTTGTCGTACGCGAGCAGATCCGCCATCAACTCCATCACGTGTTCGAGCGTGTCTTGCCGGACGCGCGCAAACGCCTGCGTCAGCGTGAGCTGGCCACTATCATCATCGTCGCCGCCGTCCTCGGAGAGCACCTCCGTGATGTCGCTGCCGACGAGCGAGTTGCCCGTCTTCAGGTGGTGATCGAGAAACGCCAATGGCTGGTCTGCCGCCAACGTTTCCAGCCACATCGACAGCTTCGACAACTCGACCGCCATCCCGTTCAGATCGACCCCGTAGATGCACTCTTTCGAAATCTCTCGTCGGATATACTGCTCGTCGTACGACTGGATCTCCTGCTCGCGAACGACCTCCATCACCTGCTCGGTGAGGTAGCCGGTTGCCTTCGTCAGGAAGTGGCCTGAGCCCATCGCGGGATCGAGGATTGTGAGGTCCTTCACCTCCTGCCAGAACTCCGCGAAGTACTCTCTATCACTCGGTTCGAGCCCCTGCTCGCGGAGCTTCTCGTCGATCTCGTCGATCAGCGGATCCACCGTCTCCTCAACGATGTAGGTGACCACGTAGTCCGGCGTGTAGTACGCCCCTGTCGCCTTACGCTCGCCTTCGTCGTTGACGACGTATAGCCCACCTTCCTCGACGATCTCGACCGCTTCTGCGGCCGTGACCTCGGAGGCGGGCTTCCACACCTGTCCGCCGTCCTCTGAGACTGCTGCAACGCCCTCCGCGTCCGCGATCCGGAACTCGTGTTCGAGCAGCCCCTCGTAGATCGAGCCAAGGTGTCGCGTGTCCAGATCGGCGTAGTCCGCCGGCACGTGCTCGCCCTCGTCGTTCTCGGTCGTCGACAGCCAGTAGATGACCTCGGCGATGTACGGGTCCTTCACCTCGTACTCATTAAGGAATGCGTGGTCCTCGCGACTGAACAGTCCCCCATTGTACGGCGGAATGTCGAGCGAGTCCTCGCCTTCGTCGATCAGCTCGAACAGCTCTGAGAGCCGCCCCCAAATGGACGATGAGAACCGGCTGTACTCCTCGGTGAACGCCTCGCCAGACTCCACGTCCATATCCTCGACGTCGTCGAGAATCTCCTCACGCTTCGATTCGAGGCTGAAGTACTCGTGGTACTCCTCGCTCGCGTCCGGGTCATCAGGGTCGATCAGGCCACGCGACTCCGCGTACAGCACGAACATCAGCCGATAGAGGAGAACCAGCGACTGCTCTTTCAGTTCGTCGCGATTGATGTCGCCGTCGTCGCCCACGTCGAGGTCGTTCGACTCGACGAATCCCTTCCCGAGCACTCGCAGTGCCCGGAATACGTTGTCCTGAAGATCTTCGCCAAGTTCCTGTGCAGCTGTCTCCGATTCGGTCCAGACGTCGTCGAGGAACGAACTCCCTGCGTGCTCGACGAACGCCTCTGGTCGGAAGAACGCGAAAAAGTACTTGAACGCCTCCAGATCCCCGCTCTCTAGAATCTCCGGCAGATCGACTTCGTAGTAGGTCTGTGTCTCTTAGTCTTTGGTCCCGTAGAGCCGCCATTTCTTTCCGTCGGTGAGCACACCCCACTTCAGATCGCTCGGCGTCCGTTCGAGGTAGTACTTGATCTGATGTGAGGCGTCACGGTAGGAGCGCTGCTCGGCGAATCGTTGCTCGAAGTCTGCGTCCCACTGTTTGGCTTCGAGGATCGCCGACGCCCGTGAGAACAGCCCTTCATGATCGCCGTCGCGGGCGCGCTTCGCCCCCTCTCGACGCACATCGTCGTTCTCGAAGAGCAGCCGGTCAACGTAGCCCCCGCCGTCCGGGAGCGTCACCTCGGAACTCGTACCATGCCCGAGGATGTCGACCACCTCGGCGATCCACGTGTCGATCAGTTCGTCTTCGTTGTAGGAGGGTAAGAGGGCGCCCTCCTTGTTCCAGAGATCACGGATCTGCTCGAAGGCTTTCTCGGCTTCCTCGTCACAGTCCCACGCGTCTAAATCTCCGACGCGCTCGTCGAGATAGTAGCCAGAGAAGAGGTTGGAGTTCCGGTAGGGACCACTCCCGAGCGTCGCTTGGCTCATTGAATATCAAACCCACACGTCAGCGCGATTAAATAGATGACGGAGCGATTACCAACGCTGGATCGTTCTGATGGAGAGCGAAGGTGATGGTATTCAGATCGTTTACGACTCAGTTCACCCGAAGTATCAATTAGTCCGCTAGAGACCATTCGATACAAATGGACGAAACGACCGCTCGTAAACTCCTCTCGGAGATCGACGAGCCAACGGAGCCGACGCTCCGAGAGCTACAGCAGACGGCCACCCGTAGCGTCGAGACGGTCTTCTCGGACGCTGGTTTTCCTACCCGAGAGGAGGTCAGCCGGCGGCTCTCATACACGTTCTACTACGACTGGGAGACTGACGATCCGGACATCGTCCTCCTCGTTCAGGATCCCGGGAACCTCCACGAACGTCACCTGTCAGAATTGCGTCCGCAGAACCCACTCGCCGGCGAATGTTCGGCTCGCGATCAGATCGGCGTCTACCGCGAGTTTGTCAAGAGCTGGCTGACCGGGCGGAACGCCGACTTCTCGGAGCGTTTTTTCGAGACGCTCGCCCGCCACGATCTCATTTCGCTCCCGAACGGCTGGCACCAGTACGTCGACTCCGGACAGTTCTATCGAGACTTCTACCTCGGCGACGTCGTGAAGTACCGCGTCGACGGTTTCGGAGTTGCCGCCGAGCGCGCCTCGTATCAACACCTCCTCAAGCAAGAACTCCGAGCGTTGGATCCGGATCTTGTGATCACCTTTGGGGGAAACGCGTGGCCGGCACTCCGACGCTCGACTGCACCCGAACCCGTCGTGGATACCGACGCCGACCCGGAGAGCATTATGTCCATCCATGGGACACTCCACCGAATCTCCGATCCGGTCGACACCCACGTACTCCCACTGGCTCACATGAGTGGACAGGTCTGGTGGCGGTTCCCACCCGACGAGTACATCTCGCGACTCAGCGAGGCGCTTGAACTTCTCGAACGCCAGTAGCGAAAACGACGGAGCGTGACACGCATCGTCTCGATATGAGATAGCAACTCTACAGATTGTGGGCAGTCACGAGTTTGGGCGGATTACATGTCGAGATAGGGGCCGCAAACCCGAAACGTGGTACTACGCCCGATCGTCCGACAATCAACACGGCTATCGCTCCCAAATCGGCGGCTATCGTACCCATTCGTCAGCTGTGGAGAGGCTCTTGTTTCATTTAGTGAAATGGGTGTCGGCTTAGTAATATTGTGACAGATTGGCGTGCAGGATGGAGTGTGCGTCTCTTACACGGGACACCACCCGTTTTCGAGTGAGCAGATTGCTCAGTACAGCACACACGTAACGCAAATGTCTGTGGCGGTGTAGCCGTTTAGTATGGAGCAGTACAGAACCCTCACGTACCCTGATTGGGGTCTAATAGGTGTCATTACCGTCGTCGCAGTGCTGTGGCAGCTTTCCATCGGTAATTCGTTCACGTCAAGAGCCACCAGCGCAGTGCTGGCTGGCGGACTCAGTCTCGCAATCAGTATGCGCTTGGCTCGGTGGTATCGCAAGCGATGACCACGCAACCACACTGAGCAGCTAATTCATCGGGATCGGTGCGAAATCGACGATGGGCGACGTGCTGACCACACCCTCTGTATCGGCCACGCTCTTATTGACAGCTATCGGGTAGTTTGTTGATTCCGTGCTGAATAGAGAGCGCAAGTGTGGTACGAACCGAGCCTGCTCTCCGGGAGGGAACGATCGGTCAGTATAGTACATCAAGATATTAGTCAAATCGGATACGACAAGTCTGCTGGAATGAATTATCAGGATACCCTAAAATATATCATATCTCTATTTGTTCTAGTTATCGGTGTAATAATCCTTACTAACCCGGTATTAGGCTACTCACAGTTACTTCCGGGGAATATATTTGAATTGATATTTGGAGGGCTTCTCTTAGCTAGCGGCCTGTTGCTATACCAAGTTGGGACTAGCACGGAGTGAAACTGTGCACGTCTATTGATTGGCTAATTCACCCGACTGACGTGAAAGCAACGACGACCAACTGCTGACTTCAACCTCTGTATCCAGCACGCGGTTATTGTCAGTTTCTGAGGACTTCAATAGAGCCGGGGTGTTGTGTTCTATTAAACTACTGAGATAATTCATAACACTCTGAGAATTTTAGCAGGGTCAAACAGAACTGTCTCGTGTCGTTTCAATACCGCAAACTATCTACTGTACCGCTCTCAGTGTAGAGTGCCGATGTGGATTGGGCTTATACACCTCACGCTCGGTATTACTCTGTTTCTCCTGACTGGAGAAACAGCCAGACGGTCTGATGGAGTGGGGTCACGAAGCTTTCTTGCCACGACAGCGGGACTGGGACTGTGGGCCGTCACGGGTGGTATCTATTACCTCATCGTAGAATTTTATGGAATGCGGTCGCCCGACGGCATCATCAGATTCGCTGTACTGGAGTCGGTGTCACCGGTGGTCGAAGTTGGTTTCTATGTATCGATGATCCTCGACTCAGCGTTGCAGACGCTGGTTCCGTGGGCATACGCTCTGTTTGTTTTGGTGTATACGACCCGAACGGACCGTAGCGAGCAGCGGTTACTCTTCGTACTTGCGTTGTTTGCTCTATTGTACGCCGCCGGAACCGCATACGTTACACTGATATCGCTGGCACCTTCAGTCCTGCCGGCCGGCCTTCGCGCGGCAGTGTCAGACGCGTTCGTCACTTTCTTGCAGTTTGCTGTGACTGTCTCGCTATTCGTAACGGGGGCGCTGGTATTGCTCGCTCTCGGGCAATTGTGGCGGACTCTGTATCAGTACGAGTTCGTCTCAAAACGATTGACATTGTCCGTTGCAGTTATCGTTCCGCCGGTATGGCTCGCCGAGGGCTTCCTTGTAGGAGTAACTGAGACCCCAGTGTTGAGGGCGGCTGTCCCCGTTCCATTCCTCGGGCTCTCAGTTGTTGGCGTATGGCTTGCCGTCACTCAACTCGGGTTGTTCGATGAGTTGCCAGCGGCCTCAGCGGTCGCTCGTCGGGACATCGTTGCGGGGATGGCCGACGCTGCAATCGCTGTTACGGACGAACAGCGTGTCGTCGATTGGAATGGTGCTGCAGTGTCGCTGTTCGATCAGAAGTACGAGACGGTCGTTGGGGACTCACTCACGACGGCAATGCCGGACACGTTCGATATCGAAGCGTTACTCACGGGCGAGCAAAGGACGTGTCAGCTACCACAGAGCGATCGGCTCTTGGAGGCATCAGCGGGTCAAATCACCGACGGGGATGGCCGCGTATTGGGCCACACGCTGACGTTTCGCGATATCACGGCCCGTCGACGAAACGCCCGTCGCGCAGAAGTGCTTAATCGCGTTCTCCGGCACAACCTTCGGAACAAGGTCGACGTGACGACGGCGCATCTACAACAACTGAACGACGAGGATTGTTCTGAGAACCCCAGTGAGACGGTGGCAGCGGTTCGCGAACACTTGTCGGATTTGCGCAACCTCGGGACGACTGCCCGTGAAATCGAGTCGGTGCTACAGGCAGACCAATGTGGTAAAGAACACCCTGTTGAGGAACTCACTCATCGGGCTATCGAGGCTGTCCCGCAAGCACACTGTGTAACCGAGCAGCAGACGTGTGATCCTGAACCAGCGTCTATCCCCGTTGTCACGGACATTCCATCAGTGATGACGAGCGCGAATCAAGAGATACTCATTCCGGTTATCCGTGAACTGGTGTCAAACGCGGTTGAACATGGTGGGAGCACTCCGGACCCATGTGTGACGGTGCGAGCGGTTGAAACCGCCCAAACCAACCAACCCGAGGAGTGGCGGATCGAGGTCACCGATACCGGACCGGGAATCAACGAGCACGAAATGAGGGTGTTTGAGCAGGCCAAAGAGACAAAACTGCACCACGGTAGCGGCTTGGGACTTTGGCTGGTCTGGTGGGGTGTTGATCGACTCGGTGGTGAAGTATGGTTCGACGTAGACGGCGGAACAACGGTCACTCTCGCGCTTCCGGTGTCGCTGTTTGAGTGTGATTGACCGTCCGCGATTCGTAATAGATGTGTACCGGCTTATCTAACATATTGAATGCTAAAGGTTGTAATCATATACTTAGGTAGTGTATATAACAGTTCGCGCTGTAGCTTGAGAAGTTTCGATTTCTTGATTAGCTGTCGAGGTACTTGTTGATGAGCAGAGGTGCGACAACACCCACTAACATCAGAAGAGCGTGCCTCATTTTGTCAGAAATTTTAGTAAAACGGCCCGCGGCTGCGTAGAGAATCAGTCCCGCAAACAAAGAGACCACTCGTATTTTGTTTTCTCGTTGAACCATACTCAACTTTGGAGCAGACTACACAAAAATCTGAATGATTTCTTCAATAAAGCAATGAGTGCCCTACTCATACGTCCACCGTACGGGAGACCCCACAGCAGTAGCTTGAGACTGAATATATTAAGATGCTGTACAGACCCTCTAAGTCTTGCACTAGCCGACCCCCCAGCTCCTGAGTACGCTCTTCTGTAGGAGATTGTTGATTCAGTTCTTTTGAAACTGGTGGGGATGAGTAATGACCGGCGGACCGTTCAGATAGCTAATTCTCATCTCGGTCGCTTGATGCCAAAATCGCAAGACAACACTTCATCAACAATGTGCTATACATGAGTGTATGTTGAATATAATGTGAAGTTTCAATTATTGGAACCACGAGATTACTGAGCCAGCCAAGAGGAACAGACCGACAGTGATCAACGCTCCACCTGCCCACAGCGACTCGTCGATCATGAGCACGCCGGCTGCTGTCGCCACGGCCCCGATCACAAATGCAAGGATCTTCCATACGCTATTTGGAATGAATTCGACGACAGCATCAAGAAGCAACCCAAGAATTTCATCTATCATGGTTCGGTAGTGTATAGTGGGTGAGTGTATTTCTGACTAAGAAGTTGGGCACTATCTCAGAATGAGCAAACAGAGCCTGCGGTTAGCTGCTACCAGAATATATTCACTCCGCGCTCACGGAAATGCTAGTGTCGATGCTATCTTATTCTCACCGGCTGTAGATTGCGATATGCGTCCCGCCCTCCGATATGCGGTTTCGATAGGTGTTGGACTGGCTGTATCGATTCCGGTCGGGGAGTTGGCTTCGGGAGACTGGCTTATCACGATCTCGCTGATACCGCTCTATGCAACTACAACATCGATGGGTATCGCGCATCGCGAGCGGTGGATGCAATCCAATGATGATTCTCCGTCAAGATTGGGGGCCGCTGTTGGCGGGGTTGGCGCACTCACCGGGGGCGCACTTATCCGGACGTCGATACCAGCCGCTACCGCTGGATTCGGGTTGCTATTGCTCGGTATGGCGGCAGCCATCGCAATGGTTGATAAACGTGGATGATTCTCATTAGTGGCAATCACACTCATCGGGAGTCACGGGACATACCAAGGTGAACTGATACGGGATCATTGATTCCCCTTCGACCGAGTACCGAAGCAATTATATAACGGAGCGATTTCCGGGGACGCTCTTAGATTGTGACCCTACGGCTAACGCTCTCTATCGAAGCTTGACGCCCGGATCAACAGCGGAGAAATAGAAGTTGAGGAGCTACTGTCACGAATCAAAGACCGGATCGAGAAGACAAATTTCGAGACAACTGACCTCTCTTTCCGCTGATTTCGCTAATGTCGCTACCGCCATCACTAGTTTAGACTCGCATGTTGCTATATCACCAATAATGGAAAAGTTAAGTAAATACGGGGCTATGATCTGAGCGCGAAGGTGTAAGCAACGGCCGGGAACCCGGATTACTTCACAGTCGGCACATTTGAAACAGACAGACCACACTGTGCTTGACCACCACACCGACCAAATGAACGAGCCGCTCTTCTGTATGAGATTGTTGATCCAGTTCTTTCAAAAGTGGTGAGAGTGAGAAATGATCGGCAGACCGTTCAGACAGCTGATTCTCATCTCGGTCGCTTAATGCCAAAATCGCAAGACGGCACTACATCAACAATTTGCGATACATGAGCGCCTGAGTATATACTACTGCTTTAGTACCCCTCTATGTGGGACAGCCGATCTTAAAGAGCGTCGAAAAGGTAGCCCTTTTCGAATAATTCGCAAACCTCCGCTATTTATATACAACCTCGACTGGACCAAAACTCGGTCGAATGAGCCCAATCAACGGCTCTCAAAGGGGCCAGATTGTTAGTGATCACTATCAGTTCGGGGAGTGATCTTGATATGAAAACCGAGGGAATCGCAGACACGGAGAGTGAATAACATCTAACAAAGATTTAACCGATATCCCCGATTCAACGTGATGTGCCATTTCCCCGCGCAAAATCGCCACGTCAACTCTACGACGAAGTCAATTCATACGACCGAGTGATTACCCCTGACGGACCGCTCGCGAGCGCCCTCAACCGCCAGCTTGATCGGTCACACCTCGGTCCGTTTGCGATCCCCCCACGTCGCCTTGCAGTCGGTCGCCGGCAAGAATCTGAGGACCGACTCGCGTTTCTCGGCATGATCGCCAATGAAGATATTTCGTGGAAACGGTGCGCCTACGCAGTTGGGAATATCCTCCAGTGTTGGGAACACCAAGGATCCCACGAGGCTATCTTCGAGTACGACGCCTACGTCGACGAGGCTACCCAACGAGCTGTTGAGCGAATCGGTGACCTTGAGACGGCCTCGATGAAGCTCACAACCGACACTATCGATTCAGATCTCGATGTGGTTGTCGTCGAGCCGGAGATGCTCACGCAACTCGAACGAGCGTATCTGCCTACTGAGTACGATACGGTCAGTCTCTTTGCCGACACAGAGTTTGAGCTGCCCCCGTTTCGCATCCATGAGTCACCAACAGCGATCATCGAAACAGTGGTGAATGCGGTCACCGAGACAAACGCCGAAAACGTCGGGATCGTCCTCGATCAGGAAAGTGAGTACTCGCCGCTCATTGAGTCCGCACTCGAGGCAGCCGACATCCCATTTTTCGGCGGACCGGGCTTTACTGATCGCAGCGAACACCGCTTGTTCCTTCATCTCCTCCGGACTGCCCACCGAGGAACTGACACTCGGATCAGCGAAATTCGGTCGCTACTGACAGCCTTTGACTGTGATGTGGCCGACCGTGAGGCAGACAAGCGGCTCCACGAACTCGATGATGATGACCTTTCGTGGCTGATCGACTTCTGTCACGAGATCCAGGAGTACACGTTTTCGGACGCGCTCTCGGTATTCGAACACCGCACCGACGACACGCTTGAGGCCTTTCGAACGGAGCTAGATGAGCTTGGTATCGCCGACGAGCCCGTCACGGAGGCACGCCTCGACGAGCTGTCGTTCTATCTACAGACGTATGAGGTCCCTGTCGACCGGGATAACGAAGGCGTTCTGCTCGCCGACGCGAAGTCGGCATCATACGTTGGCCGTGAGGTCGTCTTCTATCTCGGTCTCGATGATCGATGGACACACTCGGCACCACGTCGTCCGTGGGTTGATCAGGATGCTCAGTTCACGCGGAATCTCAAGAGCTTCCAGTTGCTGTTACAGAGCGGGAGCCAGCAACACTATCTCGTTCAGGATGCGACCGGCGGATCGCCGGTTACCCCGTGTCTGTACTTCGAAGAACTCCTCGAGCAAGAGTACGATCGTTTCTCAGAGCTGCCGTCTACCACCCATCAACTCCGATCTGAACCACATGACGGGGCTGTATTCAACACAGAGTCAGTTGACGTGTCTCCTGACCCAGTCGAGACGATCAGTAAGTCGAGTCTCAACACCTACGTGAACTCCCCCCGAGACTACTACTTCAGCCGGATCGTCGACGGTCCAGCAAAAGAGTATCTCACTGAAGGCAACCTGTTCCATGACTTTGCGGAGTTCTACGTCACCCATCCTGCGGTCGTCGACGACGCGGCGTTGACAGACGTCGTTGACCTCATGCTTGATGAAGTCCGTCCGCTGATCCGCTCCGTTGATGAACAGACTCGCCGCACTGAGTACCGTGTTAGCCTCGAAACAATCGTCTCGTACCTCGACGACAACCCTCCGACAGACGGAGCGTTCCTTACACCCTCCAGCAGTACTGAGAACGCTATTGCCGACTACTTCGGGTACGATATCGAGTCGCCGGTAACTGAACGCCGGTTTGTTGATGAGGATCTTGGTGTCAACGGAATGATCGATCTTGTCCAGTCGCAAACCGAGCTGCTGGATTACAAAAGTGGGAGTAAGAACGACGCCAATTCGATCGTCCAAGACGCCGCGATCGACAACCCATCCGACGAGCCTGACTTTCAGGCGTTGCTGTATCTCACCTACTGGCGTTCACAAACCCCGGATAAGCAGCTCTCATTCACGTTCTTTTACGTCACTGAACTCGTTGACGACGCCATCGCCGGTGACGTCGATCTCGACGACGCGCTGACGACGGTGACCTACTATCCATACTCTCTCACAGAACACGTCCGAACAGAGGAGTTCTTCGAGTACCTTCGTGAGGAGGGGGCTAACGACTGCCAGAAGACCCTCTCGAAGATCGACTATCAGACATACGCTGCTCTCTTCGATGCCGCACCACTCGCTGAGACAGCTGACAGCGACGAACTCATTGAGTCAGAGTTTGGCCGGACGATGATTGAACGACTAAGATCAGAGATTGGTGAATTCGTCTACGTAACGACGGGGAGCAAACAGGTTATGCGGGAAATCGCCCGGCAACAGAAGGGTGCGTTCTTTGAGCCGGATCTGGATGCGTTTGAGTCGTTCGTTGAGGAGCGATTGACAGAGCTCAACCGACGTCGCACGGGTGACGAGCCGTTTCCCATCGAGGGACTTGCCGGCGAGCCGAATTACCGGCGGGTCGACAATCGGGATCTGCTCTTAGAGGGAGACCAATGAGCGATGTCGAACCGAATCCGGAACAGCGCGAACTCATTAACGCGATCGAGGGCCTGTACCTCGTCGATGCGGGCGCTGGCACTGGGAAGACCTTCACCGTCACCCGCCGATACGCGAATATCGTCGCACAGGATGGGGTTGATCCGTCCGATGTCCTGTTGGTCACGTTCACCAATAACGCCGCCGAGGAGATGCGCGACCGGATTGTGCGGAACAGCGAGTACGGAATGCGGGAGCTCTCAAACGCCCCCATTCAGACGTTCCACTCGTTAGCACACGATATCCTTGATGAACACGGCCATGATGCGCCGACATATCTCGGCGTGGAGGAGACGATCACCGGCTCGACGCGGATCATCGAAGACGACATCATCGAACAGGCGCTGTTTCGAGAGTTCATCGGCCAGTTCATCGACTCGCACCCCGAGTACACCGAGTTCTTCACAGCGATCTCAGAAACGACAGAACTGCTCGATCTCATCAAAGAGCTGTCTGCGAAGGGTGTCTTTCCCACCGCAACCGGCTGGTACCGCGACGGTGAGTCACACCTCGACGGTGATTTTGCGGCGTTCGAGACGCTGTTCGCCGAGATAAACGAACCCCGAAATGGTGGTAGCAGGCAGTCGAAGCTCCGCCAGAAGCTTAACGACTACGGGAAGGAGAAAACCTACCTCCCGGACGCCCCTGAACAATGGGAGCTTCGAGGAGACGGCAAGCAGATCCCAGCGGCTGTCGCAGAACGCGTCTTCGAGGAGGATCGAACGGCACTCAAGCAGTTCGTTCATGACGTGTATCACGCCTACCTCGAGTTTGCGCTGCGACGGAATTACCTGAACTTCGGGTTCCTGCAGCTGTTTGCGTTCGTGCTTCTGTGTGAAGACCACGACCTCCGAGAGCGGCTCGGATACGAGTACGTGATGGTCGATGAGTTTCAGGACTCGAGTGAGATCCAGTTCAAGCTGATGCTTCTTCTCGCCGGCACCGACAATATCTGTGTGGTTGGTGATTGGAAGCAGAGTATCTACAGCTTCCAATACGCCGACGTCGACAACATCCGTGAGTTCGATGATCGGCTCCACCGGTTCGTCGATGAACTCAACCGAGACGCAGAGCGAGTCACCTTCTCGCCGACGAAGGCTGCCGGCAAACGGTTGACGCGAAACTATCGGTCGACACAGTCTATCTTGGAGTTCTCAACACATGCGCTGACAGCGCGTGCGACGAAAAGCGAATCACTGGATACTGAAGCTATCTCTGAGACAGTCACGCCGTTGGAGGCTGATACGGACCGTGATGATAGTCGTATCGAGGCGCTCACGAGCGAGGACGAACACGAGGCGATCCTCGCGAAAATCGACGCCATCGTCGACAATGACGACTACGCCGTTGAGGGTGATGACGGCGAGTACCGCGCGCCGAACTACGGCGATGTCGCCGTCTTGACCCGGACTCGCGACTTCGGCCGGGACCTACTCGACACGGCGAACGCGTACGACCTCCCGATGGCGTATGAAGGTGGGATTGAGGTGTTCCGAACGGACGCCGCAAAGCTCCTGTTAGCGTGGCTTCGGATCCTCGAACGCAACGCCGATCGGGGCTGGGCGCTCGTCTTAGCGGAAGCCGGGTATACGATCGACGAGGTGAACGCGATCCTCGACGGTGACGCGTACCCTGACGCGATGGTTACCTTCCGCGAAGAGCTCCGAGAGATGGAGACATTCGGCGGTGTCGCCCGTCGCGTGTTCGATCGATACGATCGGAGCGGCCCAACTGCGGACGTCGTTCTCGACACGGTCCAGTCCGTCTATGGGACGACAACGTTCACCCGTGGAGAACTGATTCAGTTCATCGAAGCGGCGATCGACGATGGCAGTACCCACGAGGTTGACGCTGGTGCGGGGACGAATGCGGTGACTGTTCAGACGATCCACGCGACAAAGGGCCTCGAATACCCGATCGTCATCCTTGCGAATATGAACAGAAACAAGTTCCCGTCGACCGGCGGCAGTGGGAGCGATATTGCGTATACCGATCCGGTCGGACTCCGACAGCGGAAGGTGTACTCTGAAGAGGCTCACGATGTGCCACACGTCTACGACAATTGGCAGACAGACGTTCTCAACAAGTGTCTCCCGCCGAACTACGATGAGGAACGCCGCCTCCTCTACGTGGCTATTACGCGCGCTGAGAGCCACGTCATTTTGACCGGCGGTGAGGATCCGAACGTGTTCCTCGATGAACTTCCCGTTGACATCGAATCTGTGGATCCAGTTCTGTCGGCCTTCGGCCCGATAGAGGACGAACATTCACCGTTTACGGTTGATATTCCGGAGCCAGATGGGCCGGCACGCTACTCTCCGCATACATTCATTGACGACGCGGTATTCGAAGGGGACACCGGTGGTCGAGGGATGGAGTTTGGGTCTGATGTCCACGAGTTCGCAGAGCGGTATGTGCTCGACGAGGCTGTCGACACCGACGGCAACCCTGATAAAGAGAATGTGCGGGACCTCCTAGAGTCACTTGACGGCGAGAAGCAAGCCGAAATCGACGCGTTCCTTCCGTTGATTGTGGACGACACGGAGGTGACGATCGGTGGGATCATCGACTTGCTCCATATCACGCCTGATCAGGTCGATATCATCGACTACAAAACTGATCTCACCACCCACGCCGAAGACGAATACAAGAAACAGCTCAGCATATACTACCACGTCGTTGCCGACCAATATCCGGATCGGTCGGTCTCTGCTTCAATCTTCTACACCCATGATGGTAACCGGCGCAGGATCACCCAGCTCAGCAAATCAGAACTCAAAGATCTGGTCCGAACACACCGAACGTAACTCCGGCTCCTCTTTATCGATGCCAACTTACGCCTGACGTTCAGCAGCTCACTACCAGCTAGGCCACTCCGTCGGAGTCGCGTAGCTTTACACTCTACCGACGTCGACTGTGTCCATGGACTCGCCAGAAAAGCTCACTACTCTTCTCGTCATCGCCGGGATGGTTCTCCTCGCCGGTTGTGCCGGCGGAATCTCTGGTGACCCGGCTCCTGTTGATCCGGAACCAGCCAACGGGGCCTCTCCTGTCACAACCAACGGGAGTGTTGAGGTCCACTACATCAACGTCGGTCAATCGGTCAGCACGCTCATCACGAGCCCAAATGGTGAGACAATGCTCGTTGATACGGGCCACTACAACGACGACGGCGAGTACGTCCTAGCGTATCTCCAACGCCATGATATCTCGCGAATCGATCATCTCGTCACATCGCATAGTGACGCAGATCACATCGGTGGCAACGCCGCGATCATCGAGTACTACGAAACAGAAGCCGACGGGATTGGCGCGGTGTACGACCCCGGGATCGCGTCAAGCACACAAACCTACGCTGAGTATCTCGACGCGATCGAAGCACACGACGTGACGCTGTACGAAACGCGTGAGGGTGACACGATCGACTTTGGCGATGTCGATGTCAATGTCCTCGGCCCACCGGATCCGTACCTCGAAAACGAAGATCGCAACGAGAACAGCATCGTCCTCAAGCTCACCTACGGCGAAACGAGCTTCCTGTTTTCAGGCGATGCCGAAGACGATCAGGAAGCATACCTCGTCGACGAATACGGACCAGAGCTGGACTCGACAATTCTGAAAGCCGGCCACCACGGCTCTGCGAGCTCGTCAAGTGGAGCGTTTCTTGATGCGGTCGATCCGCAAGCAGTCGTTATCTCGAGCGCGTATGATTCCCAGTACGGACATCCCCACGAGGAGGTCCTCCAACGACTCGCTGAGCGATCACTCCCAGCGTATTGGACCGCAACACACGGCAACATCATCTTGACCAGTAACGGACAGAACGTTACTGTCCAAACCCAACGAGACGCCCCGACTGATCCGAGTACGATCCGTGAGGGCGATCCGATCGACGTTGGAGCGCCTGACGCTGTTAGTGACCGGGCCCGCATTGAGAGCGATGGGACAACCAGTATCTACACTGGTAGCAACGACACTCCCGATGACACGGACAGCGAGACGGATGAGACGACAGCTGAAGCCGCCCTGACAGTCGCTGAAATCCACGCGGACGCGGCTGGTGATGACCGAGACAACCTCAATGACGAATACGTCGTCTTTGAGAACACCGGTAACGAGACGCTCGATCTCTCTGGCTGGACAATCGAAGACGAAGCAGGTCAGAGGTACACTATTCCTGAGGGATTTGAGCTTGCTGCCGGTGAATCAGTGACACTTCATACAGGCAGTGGTACGAGTACAACTACTGAATTGTACTGGGGTTCTGGGTCGCCGATTTGGAACAACGACGGGGATACCGTGATCGTCAGTACTCCTAACGGGGAGCGTGTCCTAGAGGAGACATATTCATGACTGATCTAGTTGATCTGGACAACGGCGAATACACAGCTGTGGTGGACTCACTCGAAGATGGATTCGCTACCGTGTTTTTCGAACGAGACGGCGAGGAGGTAGAGAATGCTGTCCTAGAAGCTGATCGACTCCCTGAGGACGGGCACCACGCCGATGCGATCCTCACAGTCACCGTTGTCGACGGCGACTTGGAGACAGTACAGTACGAACCCGAACAGACCACGAAGCGAAAAGACGCAGCCCAGAATCGGTTTGATCAGCTCTCGAAACGGCCACCGCCGGAAGACGATTCGTAGATCACTCAGTTGATGTCCCCAAGCGGTTACCCGGTTTCTTAGCCGATCGGTGGCCGATGTACTCCGCGATGAGCCCGAGTACAGTAACGATCATGCCGGTCGCAAACCCTGTACCATGAGCGATTACGCTGACAAATCGCCCCGTTTCATCCAGTTGGACTTGGAATAGCTGCGAAAGGAGTACGACCACTACTACACAGGCAACTACGATAGGCAGGAGTCCATCACGCTGTGACCAAGCCCATGCCCGCCACGTCGGAATTTTAGCCCTGTTTCTGACAATCCCGATTCCGATCGCGAAGGCTGCAATCGTACAAAGGATGACAGCTACAGATGGAGACAGCACAGCAGACGTTATTGCGAGCGCGGAGAGCGCTCCGAGGACAATTGTTCCCGTCGTCACGACGCCGGCGGCATAGCCATACCTCTCGGTCACTGTACGTGCGAGTGAGACGTACAGCAATCCACCGAACGCACTCACGACCCCGGAAAACCCGCGTGCCGTCGACGCGTCTGCAACAAGATTCCACTGCAGTTTCAACAGCCAGTAATCTGCGAGTTTTGTCACTAGCGGCGCGAGCACGAGACACCCGACTACAGCGAACCAGAACGGACGTCGACGCTCCCACGTTGTAGTGAGTGCGTACGCCGATGCCATCACGATCACGTACCACGTTACGCTAGACGCTAGATGTGAAACGCTATCGTGGAGGATCGCCGCAGTCCAGGCCGAGACAACAGTAGGCTCGCCGTATGTGAACAGGAACTGCGATCGGAGAGGGTTGGGGAGGAAGAGATGAACGGCAACGAGAACACCAGCAACCCCTGAGAGTGTGGCAATCTCCACTGTTTGGGTTGGTGTTAGAGATCCCTGTCGTCGAGACATTCACGCTGGGTTGTCCAAGAGCGAATAAAAAGGGACAGATCGGTCCACTCGCGAGGAGTTCGAATCTTTGAAAGTTGGGTGGCGATCGAGCACAATCTTAACCAACAGAGTAGAGAAAGAGCGCATGTTGGTTAATCAGACTAGTAGCCTACATCCACTGGAAACCTAGTGTGTTTGGCCCGCAAAGCCGCCAAAGGCTTAGGTTCAAGACCAGCAGATATCCATTTGGAAGGAACACTGTCACACGCTCCTTCCACCCCTTCCATGAACGCTGACGAATCGCCCCTCGGTCGGTGTCCGAAATGTGGTGAGGACATATCCGAAGCGTGGATTCTCGTTGAGTACGAGAAGGACGACGGCACAAAGGGCGTGTGGACCGAGTGTCCGGCGTGTGAGGACGTTGTAGCCCCGGAGTAGAGAGACAGCAGAATAATGTGTGGTTCGTCGCGTATGCGGTGTACGGTCTACAAATGGAGATTTCAGCATAATTCAAGGTGGAGCCTCCGACCTCAGGGAGCGAGTGTAGCGAGCGAGTAGGTCGGAGAGGAAACCGACAACCGACGACACAACCGCACGACAGTAGCTACCCGACTCCCAATCATATTAGTACCGTCAAGTATTAGTCTGAAATATGGAGGTGCGTCGAACCGCGCCGGTCAAACTCATCGTTCCTGATGAGCGGTACGGCGACCTCCACGAATCCGCGCGACAGTTCCTTCACTGCGCAAATCGTGCTGCCGAGTTCTGTTGGGACGACCGTTCCTACACGAACTGCGTCACGGTGAACTCAACTGCGCGAGACGCACTCTACGTGGAGCTGCGGGAAGAAACTGAACTCACAGCGAACCTCGTTCAAGAAGCCATCCGACGCGCCGTCCAAGCGACGAAAGGGTGCGTCGAACGGTGGAAACAGGGCAAGCGTGTGAGCCAGCCGGAGTTCACGTCGTGGAGTATGCTCTATGACAAGCGGAGTGCGACGTTCTATCGGAACAAAGTTTCACTCTCAACCGTCAATGGGCGGGTTGAGTGCGAGTTTGAACTTCCAGCGGACAGCCCAACGCCCTACGAACAGTACGTTCTCTCGGACAAGTATGAATTCCGGGCGAGCACACTCCAATACGACAAGGCGACTGACGAGTTCTACTTCCACATAACAACCCGGAAGGACGATGATGACGAGTCCGAGGTTTCGGAAGATACCGGGCACCAAACAGTCCTCGGTATCGACCTCGGGGTTAACAGTCTCGCCGTCTCCTCAACGGGACGCTTCTGGCAAGGTGACGACTACGACCACTGGTGCCGCGAGTTTGAGAAGCGGCGTGGTGAGCTACAACAGCGCGGCACGCAGGCCGCTCACAACGCGTTGCTTCGCCTCGGAAAGCGCGAAGAAGCATGGCGAAAACAGTACATCCACACGGTTGCCAACGAGATCGTCGAGGAAGCCGTCGAACACGACTGTGACGTAATCGTGTTCGAGGAGTTAACGGGCATCCGTGAGCGACTTCCACAGGCGAAGTGGCACCACGTCTGGGCGTTCCGACGCCTCGCCGAGTATGTCGATTACAAAGCGCCAGAACAAGACGTCTCCGTGGAGCAGGTCGAGCCGAACCACACGTCCCAACGTTGTTCTCGGACGGACTGTGGGTTCACACATGAAGACAACCGCCACGGAGAACACTTTGAGTGCCAGAAATGCGGTTACGAGGTCAACGCGGACTACAATGCAGCGAAGAATATCGGGGTTCGATACGCCCGGAAACAGAGACACAGCCTCCGTTCCTCGCCCACGTCGGGGAGCGGAGACGCACCAGTAGACGTGCGTGTGAATGGTGGGACGTTGAACGGCAAGAGTCACCAGCCCATTGCTGGCGACTGATTGCTGGGAGTCCACATCAAAGCCCTACTCTCAACGAGCGAACCCCGTATGGGGCGAGCGAAGTAGGGTGGGGTAGTTTACGGAAAGTCGAAGAGCGCAACGGGTCGTATGTCATTGAGGTACCGGAGCAAGAGCTCCACCTGGGCGACCTAGAGGCGGACGAAACGTACCGTGTCGCTGTGTTGCCGTCACCCACCACCAGCGAGCCCACCACTACTGACACCGATCCACAGCCCCAGCAAACGTCACAGACGCCCCCTGTCGAGGAAGGAGAACAACGCACTGTCGAAATCGAAGATATTGGTGACCAGGGCGACGGCATCACCCGTGTTGAGCGCGGATTCGTCGTTATTGTTCCCGATACCAAACAGAGTGAGCGTGTCACTATCGAGATCACTGATGTCCGCGAGAATGTCGCCTTCGCGGAAGTTGTTGATCGCATTAGCTACTACGAGTAGTCTGGAGCGTTCATTAGAATTATACTTCGAAGATCAGTAGTATTTCAAAACTCGAATACGTAAGAGAGGGTATGTATGATCTCACAGGCTTTCAGCGCGACTTGCTGTACGTAATCTCCGGGCTTGATGATCCACATGGACTCGCAATCAAAGACGAGCTCGAGGATTATTACGAAAAAGAGATCCATCATGGGCGGCTCTATCCGAATCTCGACACGCTTGTTGAGAAGGGACTTGTCGAAAAAAGTCAGCGCGATCGACGAACTAACGAGTACACCACCACTCGTCGAGGCACCAGAGAAATCGAGGCGCGAGCCGAATGGGAGGCTAAGTACATTGACCACGACGGGTGAACCGTCGCGATTGAGAATGCCCTAGCGTCGCCGCTTCATACTCTTGATGGCAAGGATAGTCTGTGCTGCCGTGTCGTCGGGCAACTCATACATCAGGAAGTTACCAATAATCCGATGAAAGTTAAAAGTCGTACTCGACTGCCCATGAAGCACGATCTCTCTTCATCCCGGAGGTAGTCCTGATCCCTGGTGAAAACGCCCGAAACGACAATAACGAATTCAACGAGCGAAACGAACAGAATGAGAAAAACGAATGTAATGGGCGCATTCTGGAGAACGAATTGGTGTGGAGAAACTGGCTGCCCCATCTTCGATGAACAGAACGACAAACGAAACGAACAAAACGATCGAAACGAATGAAACGAATAAAATGAATGGGTTGATGAAAACGAGTGAATATGCTTCAACGAGTGTAACGAACACTTAGTTTTAATATCGTGGTAATCCTCCCGCCGAGTGAAACACCCTCACCGAACACACTGAATAAAACGAACGAAACGAACACAACGAGAGAAACGAAGATAATGGCCGATACCAATACCGCACGAATCACGGTGGCGAATCAGAAGGGAGGCGCTGGGAAGACAACCGACGTTATTCACACAGGCGGCGCACTCGCCGCCCGAGGCCACGATGTCCTCCTGGTCGATATCGACTACCACGGGGGACTCACCTGCTCGCTTGGCTACAACGATCTGTACTACGATACCGACCGTACAACGCTGTTCGACGTTCTTGATTTCGACCAGATGGAATCGGTAAACGATCTCATCGTCGAGCACGAGGAGTTTGATATCCTCCCCGCAAGCGAGAAGCTCGCAAACAACAAGAACATCCAGACGCTGCTTGAGGCGCCAAAGAGTCGAGAACGACTGGAGATGACGCTCGACGAGCTCGATAAGAACTACGACTATATCCTCGTTGACACGCCGCCATCCCTGAACGTACTCACCGACAACGCCCTGGTCGCGACCGGCAACGTCGTCATTCCCGTCATTCCCGAGAAGCTCAACGCCAACAGCCTCCAAATTTTCGCGAAGCAGCTGAGCTCGCTCGAACAGGCGTACGGCGATATCAATCGGCTCGCGATTGTCTGTAATCGTGTCGAGCAGAATAGCGAGCACCGAGACACTATTGAGGAGATCAAGGTGGCATATTCGCTTCCACTCTTCGAAATTCCGAAGCGTACCGACCTCTCACAGTCTATCGGCGACGGCGTCTCTGTCTTCGGCTTCGGCAAGGAGAACCAACGCGTCGAGGATGCGCGTAACCTGTTCAACGAAATCGCCGACCTGTTCGATGAGACATTCGAAAAGACCGCGCCTGAGGGGGTGAAAGCATGACCGACGGCTGGGGTGATGCATCCGGCATCGAAGGTAACTACGAAGAAGAGGACGATGAGGTTGATTCGGCCGAAACGAGTGAGGCGGATGAGGAGGTAGAACCCAGCTCCGCACCTGAAACGACTGAATCAACCTCAACGAGTGAAACGAACAAAACGAGTAAAACGAACATCAAAGACGAGTGGAACGGGCGGACGATCTACATCCCCGACGATGTCCTCAACGAGATGGAGGATACTTACCTCGAGTCTCAGCTGAAGCTTCGCAAGGCGGGCCAAACTGAGTTTAAGAAGAATCGTCACTTCTACCCGTTACTCGTCCAGTTCGGTGCTGAGGCGCTCTCTGAGGCAGATGCTGAGGAAATCCAGGCCCGGCTTTCGGAACTCGGTGAGCGGTGACCTCGCATAGAGTAGCCCTGACAGAAGTTGAGACTGATAGTCCCAATGCATGTGGCATTCTGGCGTAGTTCATAAATAGTATGAAGACGTAGATTGGGATAGAACGATGGCACGAATTACCGGCTCCTACCCGGATGACCTCGACCTCCTCATCGAGGGTGCTGTCGAGGCTGGTGTGTTCGGGGGCAAGAGTGATGCGTTGCGAGAGTTCGTGCGTGAATATTTCGAGGACCACGAGAACGAACGTATTGCAGCTGCGGTGGCCCTCTACGAACGCGAACGGATCACTCTCGGTGATGCTGCGAGACTCGCCGATGTCGACCGCTGGACGATGCGTGACATTCTCCGCGAGCACGGTGTTGAACTTCGCCTCGGGCTTGTTGATGAAGACGACGCAGCCGACGAGGTAGAGGCAGCACGCGAACTCGACTTCGATGATGAGGACTCGGCCGATGAGGAGCCACGTGCTAAATGACAGGCAACGATCTCCCAGCGAACCCGAGCGTCTTGAACACGACTGTCCTCTCGAATTTTGCGTACATCGATCAACTGTGGGTAGTTGCTGACCTCTCTGGAATCTGTACGGTACCAGTCGTTCGTGAGGAGCTCGGACACGGCATTGATAACCACCCATATCTCCAGGGAGCACTGGATACGCTTGATAACGAAATCCCTGTCGCGACGATTTCGGATACTGTCGCAAACAGAGAAGCCGTTGCTGGTGGGCATCTCGATCCCGGGGAAGCACAGGCGTTCGCTCTCGCCGACGCACACGACGGTCGACTGCTGACAGACGACGGAGATGCACGATCGTTTGCGAAAGACCAAGGGGTGACCGTTGTCGGGTCGGTTGGGGTTCTGGTGGCTGCAATCGATGCTGGAAAGATCGATGAAGCCACTGCTGAAGAATGGCTGTCGATATGGATCGATGAGATCAGCTACTACGTCCCGTATCCAACGATCTCGGAGTATCGATGACGGGCTTTTCAGAGTTCGAAACCCCGATTCGAAACAGTTTCTGATCGCGCCTTCAGCCGAATCATACATCATAGCCCTGTTAAACACAGAGTAGTTTCGACTCCTGGCGGCGCGAGGGAAGTTGAGACTGATCTTTTCAATACATACACATTCACTCGACCAACTCCCTCACGATAGCACAGTATCTTATTGTATGATAGAACCTGTTGAGAGTGCCGGGGGAAGCGAGTGGAGAGTTCTATTGCATACTCATGCAACGTACAAAGGTAAAGTGGCCTTGTCACGGATCTACTGATATGACTGGCGAGGAAATCGATGATGTCGATAAAGCGATCCTATATGCACTTCAAGAAGACGCCCGAAACATGTCATCTGGAGACATTGCGGAACGGACCAGTACCTCCGATAGTACTGTCCGCAAGCGCATTCAACGTCTCGAATCTGATGGCATAATTAAAGGATACAGCGCCAGCGTCGATTATCAGAAATCAGGCTATCCGCTCCGAATGCTGCTTTACTGTACCGCTTCGATCCCTGAACGTGGTGAACTCGTTCCCGATATTCTGGATATTGATGGAGTGGTATCAGTTCAGGAGTTGGTCACTGGTGAAGAGAACCTCCTTGTTACTGCAGTCGGCGAGACGGACAGCGATATTACACCGGTTGCACAGGAGCTTCTCGATATGGGGCTCACCGTTGCCGATGAAGTCCTTGTTCGGAGTCACGAGACGACGCCCTTCGGAAAATTCAATTCCAAGACTCAGAGGGGAGACGACTCCTAGACGAGAACACGTTTGACGTCTACCTCGGTCGCGCGACGAACGACAGCCTGTACTATATCAACAGAACCCGTCAGGTTGTCCGAGTCTCCATCGAGGACGAGGAGTGCTGCGCGCCGACCGGGGGCAATGACACCACAGTCGAGTCCGATGATTTCGGCACCGGCCGTCGTCGCCATCCGTAACACTTCTCGAGCGGTCACGTTGAACCGCTTTACCGTGTACGCCATCTCCCGAAACATCGACGGGGGATTCAGCATAACGTTGTCAGTCCCGAGTGCGACTGTCGTGTGGTCGAGTAATTCCCGTACTGGAGGGGTTCCAACGTTGAGAACGGTGTTTGCACGCGGACAGACCGCCACCGGGACTGACTGCTCTGTAACTCGCTGCAGGTGGTCCTCTTCTGCGTGCACCATATGGACGAGGAGGTCTGGCTCCAAATCGAGTGCCGGATGGATGTCTGTCGCGTCGGGTTCGCCAGCGTGGATTGCAAAGGGCACCGCGCGTTTCCGGCTGGCAGCACGCTGTTCGGTGAAGTCGCCGTCATTCGCCCCGGAGGCGCCGTACCCATCGGCAACATCGAGGACGGACTGCTTTCCGCTCCCGAAGATGAACGGGTCGAGGGAAACGGACGCTGCCGCCTCACGGAGCGCGCGTGCCCCGGCAATACCGGATTCTCGGAAGTCTAAACAGGCAACTGTCCCCGTTCGCTCCATAAATCGGAGCGTCCGGCGCATCGCTGATACCAAGTCGGAACGGTCAGCAGCCGCCAATTGTCGGTGTTTCAGACTGTCAGGCGGTGCCACTGCTTCGTCGAGCGATAACCCGACAGCGGCTTCCTTCGCGACGGAGTCACCAAGATGCGTATGAGCGTTGACAAACGCCGGCAGTATGATATCGGTCGATGTTGTTTCCATCTTTTCAAAACACTCGATCTGACCATCTTCGATAACAACACGACCCCGAATCGGCTTGAACGAACGGCCGACGAGGACAGTTCCAGAGAGTGCTTCCATGCTAATACCGCCCGGCCGATAACAATATGATTTTTTGTATGAACATAACGAACGATTTGGTAAAGTAATGCCAATTCAAAAAGCAGAATGGTCGAAGAAGGCCGACGTTGACAGTAATGGGTCGGAGCAGAGGTGTCATAGCGCGGTATGAACGCAAATAAGCTCGACTCCGTCATCGAGTCAGTCGAAGACTGGGCCGGGTCTCGAAGCGGCATGGGACACGAACCTGACGCGCAGACGGCACTCGCCATCTCGTGCTTAATGAGCAGTTGCAAGCTCAGTGAACCGCTATGGCCGGTTGACGCTACTTGGAACGTCGTTAGCGTTGAGACTCTCGGAAATCAGACACAGGAACGTTACGAGGGGAAAACGGTTCCAGACAGCACTATCGAACACCTCAGAACCCAGCATGACATCAAAGCAGTCCTCGTTGTGGGACACACGAGTTGTGAGGTTCTCGGAGACGCCTATGAGCGATGGATTGCTCCCGACACAGAGTCACCTGTCGGGATCAAAGCCCGGTTGGAGCCGCTCCGCTCGCTCGTCGGAAAGGGATTCGAGCAGGGAGTCTTAACGGAATCGTTGTCGCTTCAGACGGTACAGTACCGACTCACTGAATACAATGTTCGCCAACAGGTCCAATTTCTCCAGCAGGCCTTCCCCTCGTCGGTGACGATTGCTGGCTACGTGCATGATCAGGACGGTGTGTATAATTCGTTCCCGGACAGGCGGTATCTGGTTGCCTTAGACGGTGTGACAGACCCGACCACAATTCGGGCTCGTCTCCCTGACGATGCGTCGATACGTGTCGCAAGCCTCCTGACCTGACCCACATTACTGGGTATCTCTGCACACCGCTGGAAATTATAATGTTCTATTATGGCCTTATTTTGAACAGTTTGTGAATACAAATAGCTTTAACAAACAGTCTGTTCATAGGAGGTTGCAGGGACGACCAGATGCGGACCCGGCAGGATCGTCTCGGGTGCCGCAATAAGTCGTACGATGGGCTGAACGATGTCAGGACACAGTTCGAAACCGATGGTCGGACCGCTCCCGGACACGACGGCGAATTCGCCGCTCGTGCCTGGTGCACTAACATGGCTCGTGTGGTCGCTGTTCGTCACAAGTATCGTCGTCCTCATCGTCAAAATCAGGTTTGGTGCCGTGTGGGAAATACCCGGATTGGTTGCCATCGACGGCTTGACTGTGCTGATGTGGGTAGTGGTTACCTTCTTCAGCGGTATCGTTCACAGCTACTCGCGCCGCTACATGGCAGGGAGCACCTACAAAACGAGATTCTTCATCGGTACGTTCGGATTCACGGTAACCGTGATGGCACTCGTTGCGGCCGATCACGTCGCACTGTTCGGGTTCCTATGGGTGGCGATGGGTCTAGTGATGGCCGAGCTCATCGGCATCAATGGGGGCTGGAAGCAGGCACAAGCTGCTGCAATGGTCGCTCGCAAGTACTTTCTTGCTAGTAGTGTACTTCTTGGGATCGCACTAACGGCGCTGTGGTGGACGACCGGCTTGACGACGGTCTCCGGAATCGGCGCAGCCGCCGACACGCTCGGTGGTTCGGTGTGGCTCGTCGCAGCCGGTGCGCTCGTGCTCGCGGCAATGATCCAGTCTGCCCTTATCCCGTTCCACAGCTGGCTGCTCTCCTCGATGACCGCACCGACGCCGGCGTCTGCGCTGATGCACGCCGGGTTCGTCAACGCGGGCGGTATCCTGCTGACCCGCTTCGCCCCGGTTATTACGGTCGACTCCACGCTCATGCTCGCTGTGGTCGCCATCGGTGCGGCGAGTGCTGGCGGTGGGAAGCTCCTGAAGTCGGTCCAAACGGATATCAAAGGCAAACTCGGCTGCTCGACAGTCGGTCAGATGGGCTTTATGATCATGCAGGCCGGTCTCGGTTTCTTCGGGGCTGCGATCACCCATCTCATTCTACACGGATTCTATAAGGCCTATCAGTTCCTCAGTTCGGGTGAACAGGTCGAACACACGACTCCGAGCGAGACCACCGAACACACAATCGGTCGGATGACGAGTGCCGTCGGCTTCGTCGTGGCGTTGCTGACCGGTCTCGCCGGTGGCATGGTGTTCACGGTGCTGACAGGAAAGGGAGCAAGCGTCGACAGCGGCCTCTTGTTGACCTTCTTCGTCGTTTTTACCACGCTTCACGCGGCCCGCAGCGCAGTTGAGCACACCTCACTTCCGACGCTCGCCCGCTACGGTGCCGTCCCGCTGGTGTTTTTCCCGGCCATCGTTATCTACGCCGTTGTCTATGAGGGGGTCTCGAACCTCCTGTCTGTCAGCACGGCAACGACCGAACTGACCCTGCTCCACGGGGTCATCGCTGTCGGTTTCGTCGGCATCTACATCGCTATTGAGAGCGGGGTACATGAACACAGCCAACGGCTCTACGTGGCACTGCTGAACGCCACCCAACCGTCATCGAACACTCTACTGACTTCCACGGAGGAGTACAATGAATACTGAATCCACTATCCGCGACAATATCGACGAAGCAGCGACTACCGTCGGCTCCCTCTGGCCTATTCACTCGTTTGTGACGGCGAACCCTCTCTCAGGGTTTGAAGGCCAGCCGTTTGGAGAGGCTGTCGAACAGGCCGCTGCTCTGTTGGGTGGCCGTGGCTACCCTAGCGCCGAGACATTCAGGGCGGCGCTAGAACGCGGTCAGATCGACCGGGAACTCCTTGAGGGGGAGCTCGCTGAAGCAGGCTACGAGGACGACCCAGCGACGTTACTCGACCGTATGGCCGACGCGGCCGACGTCGAGAATAGCGACGCGGACACCATCACGGACCACGTCGACAAGGTACTGACCAAGTGGTTGTCAGCCTTCCTCGATGAAGAAAGTGCCCACTGGTCGATGCCGAACCGGGAGGCAGGGTTCTACACCGCCTTCCGTGGAATGACCGAATACGACAGCGAAATTCCCGACGAGGGGGTTGTCGCCGACTTGCCCGAAGCGCCAATCGAGGCCATTGAGGTGGTCCTGAAGTCGTACCCTGAGAGCCAGTGGGTACCCATCCTCGAGAAACAGCTGGCTGCACTCCCGGGGTGGACCGGGTTCATCAAGCAGCGCGCCGAAAACGAGGGTGTATGGCAGTCGACGTACCCGATTTCGCTAGAAGGATACCTTGCAGCGCGTCTGGCGCTACTGGACGCCATCGACGCCAACATCGAGCCCTCGAACGATGTGGGCAAGGCGCATCCAGCGGATGACCTCGCTCAGGCGTTCCTGCGCGCGTGGGAAGCGACTTACCGCGAAGATCTCATCGGGACCGTCGCGGCCCAAAGTCAGTCAATGGACGACAGCGACACCTCAGGCCGCCCGGACGCTCAGTTGGTTTTCTGTATCGACACCCGCTCGGAGGTTATCCGTCGTCATATGGAGTCAACGGGTAACTACGAAACCTACGGATACGCTGGCTTCTTTGGCATCCCGATGGAGTATCAGGGCTACGATGCCGACGTGTCGGTCGATGCCTGTCCACCGATTCTGGACCCGCAGCACCGCATCACCGAAATTCCCACCGACAGGGACACCCAGACACGCCACGATCGCTGGGCAGGCATCCGCGAGGCCGCCGACGAAGCCATCGAAATGCTGGAGGCTAACGCCGCCACAGCCTACGGATACGTCGAGACTGCTGGGAGCGGCTACGGGCTCTCACTCGCGGCCCGGACGCTCGTTCCAACGCGTATTCACGACCTGATTGACGCCGCCGCGGAGTTGGTGCCCGACGATCACGAGTTCTGTGAACCGCTGGTCCACTACCAGTACACCTACTCCGGCAACCTGCCGGTGGGGATGACCACCGAGGAGAAAGTCGAATACGCCGCCACTGCCTTCGAGTTGATGGGGTTCGAGAAATTCAGTCGCCTCGTCGTCTTCGCGGGGCACGCCAGCGAGACCACAAACAACCCCTACGACTCAAGTCTGGACTGCGGTGCCTGTGCGGGCAACCCCGGCGGCCCGAGTGCCTACGTTCTCGCGAAGATTTGTAACGACGACGCCGTCAAGACTGAACTTCGCGACCGCGGGTTCGACATCCCCGAGGATACGGTTTTCATAGCCGGTCAGCACAACACGACGACGGACGAAGTGGACCTGTTCGCGGACGACGTACCCGAAAGTCACGCGGACGACCTCAACAAGTTGCGCGCGGATCTTGCGACTGCTCGCGACCACGCGACGGCTGAGCGTGTCGAGGCGATGGGGGCCGACGGTTCGACCGGCATCACCGAAACGGAACGCCGTGCCGCCGACTGGGCCGAGACGCGTCCAGAGTGGGGGTTAGCCGGGAACGCCGGATTCGTGATCGGCCCCCGCGAGTTGACCAGCGGCTGTGATTTCGACGGGCGTGCATTCCTCCACTCGTACGACTGGTCGACCGACTCCGACGGAGACGCGTTAGAGGCCATCTTAACTGGCCCAATGGTCGTCACCCAGTGGATCAACACCCAGTACTACTTCTCTACGGTCGACAACGCCGTCTACGGCAGCGGGTCGAAGGTGACCCAGAATCCAGTCGGCAACGTCGGTGTCTATCAGGGCAACGGTGGCGACCTGATGGCTGGGCTCCCGCTCCAGTCGCTGATGATCGCAGACGACGAACCGTACCACCAACCACTCCGTCTCTCGACGGTCGTCCACGCGCCGGTTGAGCGGGTCACCGATATCTTGGCCGACCATGAAGAACTGACCGAGATTCTGGACAACAACTGGCTCTCACTAACAGTCGTCGATCCGACTCAGGATCACCGCATCTTCCACTACGAGGAATCCTTGGAGTGGATGCCAATGTCAGAACAGACCGAAGCACATCCAGAGATACCGAACACTAAGGCTATCGCAGACGACTAGCCGCTCTAGAACCCGTACTGGACGGGAATCAGTGGGTTGACTTGATTCTTTTCTGGACCCAAGAATCCAATCTCTTTCGAAAGAAATCTGAACCAGTTTCGGCCACCAGATTCGATTAAAACCACGGATCACAACCCCGCTAAACCCACTGTAGTCTCATCTACCCATAACCTCGGAGGATATATTTGATGTGTGCCTTCTATTCAACAGATGTTGTGCTGTTCAAAACCCGGAGTAAGAGTCAGTACTGGTTCTCAACTCATTTATTAACGATTTTAATAGATATTTATTTGTCAATAATGAATACATCAATCTACTACCTGTGAAACCCACTCTTAGGCTGTAAAATCCAGTTATGGGCAATCACGGCGATACTCTCAAATTGGTCCAGAATAGTGAATTATATAACAAGATGAGTCCGGAACCCACGTCTCCCGACTACGGAGCCGACGCGTTCCTCGCGCGGCTGGCGATAGAAGGTCCAGCACCGATCCTCGCCGCAGAGGCCGCCACCGGAACCGTCGTGGCGGTAAACGAGGCTGCGACCGAGCTGTTCGGTCGCAACCGCTCTTCGCTTATCGGGATGCACCAGACCGAACTTCACCCTCCAGAGACTGAGACGCGCCATCAAGAAGGGTTTCAGGCAGTCCAAGACGGGCGGGAGAAACACGTCCGCGCCGACGCGGAGGAGCCGGTAACGATTCTGCGCGCCGACGGGTCGACAGTGCCCGTCGACGTGAGGTCAACGACGTTTACACACGCGGGCACCGAGTACGTCCTCGGAATCTTCCAAGACGCCAGCGAACGCATAGAGGACTTGGCTCGGCTCGAACAGCAGGCGGCCGCGATGGACCTGACGACCTCCGGTATTGCGTTATTAAACGGTGACGGTGAGTACACGTACCTCAACGACGCCCACGTCACGATGTTCGGGTACGACGACGCCGAGGAGCTGCTCGGCGGGACCTGGCGGCAGATATACGCGGACGACGTCATCGAGCGAATCGAAACCGAGGTTCTCCCGGTCGTCGAGGAGACGGGGTCGTGGGACGGAGAGTTGGTCGGCGTCAAACGGGACGGCACGCCGATTACACAGCGCGTGTCCCTCGCACAGCTTCCCGACGGGGGAATCACCTGCGTTAATCTCGATCTCACCGAACAAGAACGCCGACTCCGTCGCCTTGAGGAGACACGTTCGCTTGCCGAAGAGCTGATGACTGCAGACAATTACGAGGAAGTGATTGATACTGCCATCGAGGGAGTGACGGAGATTATTGATCGGCCGTTCTCTGGGTATTGGGCACACGAACCTGCTGGAACGGATACAGCGAATCCGACTGGAACTGCGGAGACCGCGACCGACGTGCTCGTTCCGGTGTCTGTCTCCAGTAGCGGAGCGTCGCTTGTCGAGGAGGTACCGCAATTCCGCCCTGGTGAATCGCTTGCGTGGGAGGCGTTCGATGCTGGGACGCCGGCATACTATCCGAATGTCGCCGCGGAGGTGGGCGTTCACAACCGGGAGACGCCAATCGGTACCGAATTTATTGTCCCTATCGACGACGATGGTGTGTTTCTCGTCGGGTCGCCGGAAACGGACAATCTCGCCGAGGACGAACGCGAGCTCATTTTGATCGTCACACAGTACCTCCAGACGGCGATCGAACTCGTCGCGCAGCGACGTCAACTACGTACTGCGCGCGACCGCATAGAGTCAGAACGCAATCAGCTCGAACGTGTCATGAATACAGTCCCGCAGCTGATATTCGCGAAGAACACCGACGGCGAATTCTTGCTCGCGAACGAAGCGGTCGCTGACGCGTACGGTACCACCGTCTCGGACATGATCGGTTCGACTGATGCCGACTACACGGCCGAGCCCGACGAGGTGGACGCATTCACCGACGACGATAGACGGGTGATTGAGACCGGCGAGCCGCTCCATCGCACCGAGGAGACGCTGACCGACGCCGCGGGCAACGAGCGGATCTTAGAAACGTGGAAAATACCATTCAAGCTGGCCGACAGCGATGAGGACGCGGTACTCGGCGTTGCCAACGACATCACCGATCTTACCGATGTGCGTGACGAACTCGACCGGCAGCGCCGGTTGACGAACCTCTACGCCGTGAGCAACCGTGTATTCAAAGCAACGGATCCGGAAGACGCGTTTGACGCGTGCGTCGAGGCGGTTGCCGAAGTGGTGACGGCTGACGAACTCGCGATATACGACCGCAATACGTCAAAAGGGGAGTTGGTGCGGCTTGCGACTGCGGGAGACAACACCGAATCACGTAGCCGACAGCGAATTCACCCGGGCGAGACGGACCTCTGGCGAGCGTTCACCGAGTCCGACACGTGCTGGCTCCCGGCCGACGCCGTTATCGAGGCGGACGACGCAGCCGAGAAGCAGGCACTCGTCACACAGCTCGGTGAGACGAGTCTGTTGAGCGTAGTCGTCGACAAACGGGACGAGACGTTGGAATCGTTCATTCGGGCGGTGAGCCAGCAGGTCTCGGCAGCACTCACACAACTTCGCCAGGAGACATCGATAGCGGGGCTCTCAAATGATGTCGCCAGGACCCAGCGGCAAGCGGACCGCTACCAGAACCTGTGGGAGGGGATGGTTGACACAGTTGAAGCGATCGTGACTGCGGAGACATCGGCGGCAGTGCGTGAGGCGGTTGTCGGCTTCGGCAATCGTGTGGCGGAGTACGCGTTCGTTGGCACGTATGATCCGGTCACAGAGCGAATTGACCCGGTCGAAGTGTCCGAGGCAGGTGGACCGTCGAAGCTGTACGAAAACGACGGGCAGGCGTTTCCCGCGATTACCGCTGCCTCACAAAACGAACCACAGCGTGTCGTCGATGGACAAGAGACTGGGGGAAGTCACGGCGAGTGGCTTAATCGACTGCTCCATTTCGGCTACCGAGAATCGCTCGCGGTTCCGGTGAGCCACTACGGGACCGTCTATGCCGTCGCCGAGTTCATCAGTACAGACGCCGAGCGCTTCGCCGAACCAGAACGCCAAGCGGTTGGTGCGGTTGCGGACGCCGCCGGAATGCGACTGTCAACGCTTGAGTCTGCGAACGCGTCGAACGCACCGATCGCCTTCGATCTTGAGTGTCGGGACCCGTCGCCGCTCTTTCCGGGCCTCTCGACGTCCGGGACGATTGTCGTCGAACACGTCGCGCTAACGGGCAGAGAAAACTTTCACCTAACCGGCCGCGTCGACGGCTACACCGAGACCGCGTTTCGTGATTACGTCGCGGCGACGCCGGGTATCGAACTCGACAGTATTGACTCGATCGGTAGCAACGCCCACGAGATTGCCGTGCGGATGAGAGATACACCGGGCCGGTCGCTGGGCTCGGTTCGCGACGTCCTCATGCGGACAGACACACAACTGAGCAGTGTCCGTTCCCGCCCGAACGCTGACGTGTTGGAGTTCTGGACCAGGGACCCGGGGGTGATCGGTCGGGTCCGCGAGGAGTTGTCTACCGTCTCCGGTTCGTGTCAGCTCGTCTCGAAGCGCCATCTGTCCGGGTCATCCGGTAGACGCGACGGGTCGGCCGGGAGTACAGAGTTGACGAGAAGACAGCGGGAGATCGCCGAGACAGCGCTCCAAGAAGGATACTATGATGATCCGCGTGGTATCAACGGTGCCGATCTCGCCGACCGGTTCGACGTGTCCTCGTCGACGCTCCACCAGCATCTGCGCGCCGCGGAGTCGAAGATCATCCGCGGCTTCTTCGAGTGACGAACGGTTGTGGACTACTACTAAGACACGGATATATTTGGTATCTATTCTGCCTGCCACATATCTTCGGGCGTAGAAATAGTATTGATACTGAAAGAATAGAACGCATGAGTTCGGGATGGAATGACGCGCCGCGAATCTCGATGGAGGGTCCTCTATACCCGATACCGCCGCGAGCGGGTGAGACCGAGTGAGTGCCCAGCCGTCTGAGTTGACGATGATGGTGTACGAGTATCTGAACCGGCCCACTGAACCCGCCGCGACTGCGACGAGTGAAGACCGTTCGTCATGGGTCGACTCTTCCGTCTACGTCGACGACTACGGGAACAAGCTAGTTGACCGGCTTCTCGCAGCCGAAAGGCATCCCGGTGAGGCCTTCGAAGCCGTTCTACACCCGTCTCCAGAGACGATCGCACCGGCTTTCATCGCCGATGTTGCGGTCCAACACGACGACATTGTTGGATTCGCCGCGCCGAGCTCCCAGTTGTACGATGACCTGTTTTACGCCATGTACGCGGCGATGACCGAGACGGGCGCGGTGTTGACGACGAAGTACCCACACCATGAGGTTCGCTCGCGGCTCTCGACGATGGACCCTCTCGTCATCGATTCTACCCCTGGTGCCGAGACCGACGGCGGTGTTGACGTCGCGACTACCGACGCCGGACCGGTTCGGTGCGGTGACCTCACTTCACTTGGGGTCGCCGCCGAACGTGCGACGACGCAGCTCGCGACAGGTGATCGAACGGGAACATTCGCGATCGCGACGTTGACCCAACTGCTGGCGCATCATGACTCGACTGCACTCGATAGGTTCCTCCACGAACTGGTCGGTCAGTGGCGAAATCAGGGCGTCGGCGGGCTCATCCACCTGCCACCAGCGAGGGACATCGACAGTTCCAGCTGGTTTGGGTCGGCACACTTCGATTACGTTATTGAGATGCGAAC
The DNA here is from genome assembly GCF_042665015.1 of Halorubrum rutilum. GTDB lineage: Archaea > Halobacteriota > Halobacteria > Halobacteriales > Haloferacaceae > Halorubrum > Halorubrum rutilum. The sequence continues at coordinate 64,793 of NZ_JBHTBL010000032.1, forward strand.
CGACGACGGCCAGATTGAGGCGCGAGTGTGTGGGAAGCGAGATGTTGCCCCCACATGGCAGGTGGTTGGCTCGTCGCCGTGCTCGGATAGTGAAGCGGCGGCCCAAGCAGTGGACCGACAGCCTTCCGGAATAGTCGATGAAGACGGCGGCGAGTCTATCCCGGAGTGAATACGGTACTGTTACCCGACGAGTCCGTGTCACAACCCGGCCTCGGTTGCTGGGTTTCGGATCGCTGCCCCTCGTTGTGAGACGGGGCTTTGCCGACCCTTCCACACGCCTCGCAGTTTGTACGGTATGCCCCCTAGGACATCTGCCCGGGTACGGCTAAACCCAGATTACGGTTTGCTGACGACGTCGGAACGCGAAGCACAACTTCGGTACCTGTGTCGGTCACGTCGACATCGATCTCCCCGCCGAGTACCGAGACTAACATCCGAATCAGCCAGATCCCGAGCTCAGAACCGTGCTGTAACGGCGTCTCTTCGCCGGTGACGAGTACCTCCCGCTCTATATCTGGCATGCCAGGCCCGTCGTCGGCCACGACGATCTGGAGCCAGCCGTTGTCGACCTGTCTCACCGATACGTTGACGTACGGGTCTTCTCGGTCTCCTGCGGCCACCGCGTTCTTTATCACCTCGGTAACTGGGTGTGTGAGCCATCGTGAGACTGTCTCGTCGGTCGCGTCGACAGAGACAGCGATCGTTGCGTCCGAGTGGTCATCTCGTACCGCCGTTGCGGCCGTTTCAGTGACCTCAGCGATGTTAACGCTCGACTCGTCGTGTGGTATCTCCCGTATCGCGCGATCGATCACCTGCATTTTGTTCGTAAGTCGTTCCCATCCGTCGAATATACGCGTCAGTCGGCGGAGATGATCTTGACGACAGTCAGCGTCCGGTTCCTCGGCGAGCATCGTTGTCCATCCCACGAGCTTGTTTAAATCGTTGCGGACGTTGTGTCGGACGACCCGCTGGAACACCTGTAAATGCTGTCGCTGTCGCGTCTTCACGGTGATATCCTTCCCCTCAACGGCGATCAGCGTGATTTCACCAGCGGCGTTACGAATCGGCTTGAACGATACGTCGATGCGTGCGAGACCATCTGGACCCTGTAGTTCTCCTTCGGTCTGGACGAGTTCACCGTCACCCGCGCGGTTGACCGCCTCACAAACCGTGAGTCTGTGGTTCGGATCAAGGTTCAGCCACGGGAATTTGTCGATTGGTTCATCAACTATAGTCGACCGATCCACACCGATGCGTGTAACCAGCGTATCGTTCACGTCAGTCACGATTTTATTGGGGCGGACTAACGCGGTAAACTGGTGCGGGCTGTTAAACACTGCCTCCAGTCGCCGAGTGTACTTCTCGCGTTCAGAGATATCGATGAACAGCACATCGGTACCTACGACTTCGTCGCTGACGGTGCGCGGGATCGCCCGTAACAGACACGGGACCGTGTCGCCGTCCGTCGTCACGAGCGTGCGTTCCGCAACGGTGAGATCGCCGCTAAGCGCGCGTTCGTAGCCGTCTGTTTGGAGCGAATTGGCCGAGGTATCGTCGTAAAACTCACTGAGCGGCTGTCCAACCACCGCTTCGCGCTCGTACCCCAGCGCGTCGGAAAACGACCGGTCACAGGCCTCAATGACTGCTTCGCCGCCAACGGCCCGAGTTTGAACGAACAGCAGCGGGCCCTGATCAAACAGTTTCGACGCCCATTTCACACGCTCGGAGCGCTTCGTCGCGTCTCGCCCCATCGCCAGCACACTGGCAGAGCCATCACCCGCATCACTCACAACGGTGTGTAGATCTATCCACGTGACTTCGCTGTCATCCGTCCCGATTCGTATCGTCTCAGCAGCCGGGTCACCGGTCTCGATCGGGCGCCGCAGGGCGTCAGCGGCACGTTCGTGGTCCTCCGGATAAACTATTGCTTGCCATTCGTCTATCGTCGTCGGGCTCGCTCCGACCGTCTCTCGTAAAGTGGCGTCCAACGTGACTGTGTTGGTACTGAAGTCCCACTCACCGATGCCCGTCTCCGTCCCGCTGAGGACGAGCTCCAGCCGCTCAGTCTGGTCTCTGAGCTCTCTGATCCGCCGTCGTTGCTCGGTGATATCGTGTTGAACCCCGATGTAGTTTGTCACGATTCCGTTTGCGTCTCGAACCGGCGTCACGGAGAGCTTCGCCCAGTACGGTTCACCCTCCGCGGTGTAGTTTCTCAGCTTAGTCGTTATTGGTCGCTCGGTTTCGATCGCCGTACGGATGCGCTTTGTCGTCTCCGAATCTGATCCGGGGCCCTGGAGGAATCTCGGGTTTCGGCCGAGAGCCTCTGACCGCTCGTATCCGGTTAGCTGTACAAACTCCTCGTTGACGTACACCAACGGGTTCCCCGGTTGGGTCGGGTCCGTAATCTGGATGCTGGTCCCTGCTTCGTCCAGCGCCCGCTCTTTTAATGCGAGTTCATGTTCCCGTGCTTCACGATCGCTCACGTCACGCACCGTACAGACCATTCGGGATGGGGTGACCATCGTCAGGGACAGCTCCGCCGGGAACGTCGTTCCATCTGGCCGACTTCCCGTTACTCGCCCCTGCCAGTGACCATCGCGTTCGAGCGCGTCGAAAGCTTCCTTCTCGATCCGTGCCGCTTCATCCGCAGCGTATAGCTCCCGCCAACTTCGACCGAGTAGCTCCTGTTTGCTGTCGAATCCGTACATATCGACGTGCGTCTGGTCGATATAGGCGTACGCCTCGTCGTCAAGGATGGCGACGCCATCGGCGGCGTCCTCGATCGCCTGTTGAAACGCACCGAGGCGAATGTCCGAGGCGATCTCGCCTGTCGGGTCACGGGTCTGGGAGCTAATACGGTCGAGTGCCGCGGCGAGTAACTCTGCTGCTCGCTCGAGAACATCACGGACAGCGGCCTCGTCCAACGCGGTCGCGAGATCGTGGTGATCCCAGCCAACCGATAGCACACGCTCGGAATCGATCGGAACGAAAAGTTCCTGACGCGGAAGCCAGCGGTTATCATCCGGTGCGATTGGTCCGGCCACCCCGTCAGTTCGAACCGGCGCATCAGCCGTGAAACATCGCTTGATTAGAGACGCGTCTGGTGAAGGGATTCGATCCGACCGACCCGTATGGCGTTCGGAACCGAACAACGGTGGGGACGGCTGTTCCGGCGATTGGCCATTCTCAAGGTTGCTACCATGCTCGTTGCGGCTTCGCCACACGGTAATCGCTGTGTCCCCCAGTGTGGTACGGACCGCAGTCAGTGTCCGATCAATAGCGCCACCTACTGTCTCTTCCCGGTTGAGATCGATGCCGAGGTTGAACAGTGCGTCATCGGTCATCTCGTCACAACTGGTCATCTGTCTGTGTTGCCAGCGATTCAGTCGAAGACGACTGCGCGGTGAGGTCGTCAATCGATGTCTGAATGGCCCAGAGTTGCTCCACCACTGCCCAGAGCGGATCGCCGAGTTCAGTATCCGAAGCGTTGCTAGCGGCGGTCCAGACGTATTCTTCGGCCTCGGCAAACGCCGCTGCCGCCGCTTCGAGAGCCGCTTCGGTCGATTGCTGTGCGCGTGCGTCGGCTGACAGTCTATGGTGTGCTGGCCGTGTGGGGAACGCGTCTGCGTCGACGACCTCGATCCATCCGTCATGTGTCACAGTCACGAATACATCGTCGTATCGAAACGAAAGGGTCCCCTCTTCAATACGCGTTGTTGAACTATCCGGACCACCAAACAGGAGGTTGATTGTGTCGGCGTCGATATATCTGTCGAGACGCCGGAGATTTTTGGCATCTGTATTTTTAAACTCGGAGACAGCAGTGAATACAGCGTCGAGTGCTGACCGAGTAGTCGTCGGATCAAACCGAGTAACTGACGAGTCCGAGTTCATAGGTCTGTCAATATACATAAATAGTGGATCAATATATTTCGTCTCGCGGACCACTCCGCCTCTCATGGCCTATACCGTATATGTACGTGTGCGCGACTCTCGACAGACATCCGCTGGTACACTTCATAAGACAACCGCGATTATCGAATCAGTCACAGATCGACTGGCTTAGAGCGAAAACCCGCGTGACTCGATGGTCCCTTCGAGCCACGCGTTTTGCCTCTGACAGATTCCCCACTTCGTCGATAGCGTCAACCTAGTCTAGAGGTCGACAGGTTTCAGTCAGTCGAAGAAAAGTTATTTTCTTTGGCGGAACAGTCCGGCATCGAACAAAAGAATCGGATATTTGTGGGTAAGAGGCTGTGCTGAATCGCCATACAGCAGCAAGCTTGTATGTGGGTTAGCCAGATACGCCTCTGAGTTCGGTGGCAGCGTTGTCATTCACTGTGTCTACTCATCCTCGGTATCTGTTGCGGCCAAAATCTCAGGATACCGGTTCCGTATCGTCATCTCGCTCACGTCCGTAGCATCAGCGATATCCGTCTGTCGGAGCGACTCATCGCATCGCTTAGCGGCCGCGTACAATGCCCCAGCGGCGATGCCTACCGGATGTTTCCCGCTGTGAACGCCGTTTTCAACCGCTATTCCGGCGAGACGTCGTGCCTCTCGCTCTGTCGCGTCCGTACACTCCACGTCCGACGCGATCCGTCCGATGAACGAACGGGGGTCTGTCGGGGCGATTTCTAACCCGAGTTCACGTGAGACGTGTCGATATGCCCGCTCAACGCGAATTTGTTCGACGCGGCTCACTGCCGAGACCTCGTCGGTAGAGCGCGGGACACCGTCCATGCGACTCGCCGCGTATAGCGCCGCAGTGGCGACGCTTTCAACGGCTCGACCCGTAACGAGTCCGTCCGTAAGTGCGCGACGATAGATGACGCCTGCTGTCTCTCGGGTGCTGTCCGGCGCACCAAGCGCGGAAGCCATGCGGTTGATCTCACCGAGTGCATGCATGAGATTCCTATCCGCAGATGAGCGCCGTCGGAAGCGCTCATCCCACCGTCGGAGGCGACGCATCTGTTGTCGCTGTTCTCCTGACAGCGCGTTCCCCTTCGCATCTGTGTTTTGCCACCCAATCATCGTCGACAACCCCTTATCGTGTAAGAGGTTCGTGCTTGCTGGTCCGACGCGGGAGTCCTCATCGCCGGTGTCGTTCGGCGTGTACAGTTTGATGTTCGTATCAAGCGTCGCGTCTGAAACGACGAGTCCACAGTCGTCACAGACCGCATCAACCTCATCATCGGCTCGACGAAGTCGCCCGTGACACTCCGGACACGTAGTCTGACTGTGCCGTTCGTCCCCATTCTCCACCGAAACTGCGTCGGTAACAGACTGTCCGTCGCCAGTTTCGCTCGATGAGGGCGCATCAGTACCGTTTTTGCGGGAAACTGTGTCCGGTCGCTCTTCGTTAGTGCGCTCGTTCATCAAGTCGAATCACCTCTCGTGACCGGGGCAGAACAGACGCGTTCGACTGTGTGTCTGGCCAGTACTGTTCATTATGTGCTCTGAGCCGGCGTTGAGTCGCTGATCCTGATACCATGCGCGGTAACTCTCGTAGCAACCGCAGATGGAACTGACCACACTGTCTCGGTGGGTACTGTCACTCCATCGATCGCGAGACAGACGAGTTTCCCTCGTCCCCGCCGCGCCGCAACAACAAATTCAAACCGACGTGATCGGTCGTCAATCGCTGTCACGTGGATCGTTGAGAGCCCGTTCACACACTCCCACGTTGTCGTGTCGACGACCCTGAGGTCGCCTGCGGGAGTGACAGCAGTTGAGTCACAGGCTGGACAGGACCCCTCGTGTGGGCTTGTCCCAAGATACCCGTAATCGGTGTCACACGCAAAGCAGTGTTCCATGGTCAGAGACTAGTACCGATCCACGATCGTCTCTGCGATATGTGCCCGACCGGAACATGCTGGACAGGCAACTACGTCACCACCGTCTAACCCGAACACGGTGACGAATCGCTGTGAGACGTGTCCGCCGCAGTGGGTGCATTCCGGCATCAAATTACCCCAGCGAACCCTCCATCTCGAGCTCGACGAGCCGGTTCAGCTCGACGGCGTACTCGATCGGCAGTTCCTCCGTGATGGGCTCGATGAAGCCCGAAACGATCATCTGCTTGGCGTCGTCGTCGTCGAGACCGCGCGACTGGAGGTAGAAGATGTCCTCGTCGCCGATCTTCCCGACGGTCGCCTCGTGGGCGACGTCGACCTTCGACTCGTTGATCTCCATGTACGGCATCGTGTCCGACGTCGACTCGTTGTCGAACATCAGCGCGTCGCACTCCACGGCGGTCGAGGAGTTCTCGGCGCCGTCGGCGATGTGGACGAGCCCGCGGTAGTTCGTGCGGCCGCCGTCCTTCGCGATCGACTTCGACTCGACGGTCGACTTC